>JAYOCQ010000003.1:0-108428 GCA_038105525.1 Opitutales bacterium
ATTGACGCAACCTGACGAGATATGCGAATGGCGGGATAGACGGGACTCGAACCCGCGACCTCCGGCGTGACAGGCCGGCGCTCTAACCAACTGAGCTACTACCCCACATGCAAAGGATTAACGAATACCAACTTGAAGGTTCAAGTCAAGGAGCAAGGAAGAACAAAAAAATGCGTTCCAAGTCATGCTCTTCGGCATTAGAGGCTTGGAGAAATGCGAACTTGGCGCAATGTGAGAGTGATGAATACCTTGATGGTTGAAAAATTCGAATTGGGGCCGATTGGCACAAATTGCTTTTTGATTTGGGAAAAAAACGCCCGAGAAGCAGTCTTGATTGACGCCCCTCCCGATTGCGAGGAAATCATTTCTGAGGTTTTGTTTGAAAAAGACCTTAGGCTGCTGGCTATCTGGCTTACGCACGGTCATTGGGATCATATGGGCGGGGCAGCTGGCATCAGGAAGGAAGGGGTCGAAGTGCTTGGCCACAGGAAAGACGCCGAATTGTTCGAGAAACCGGAGCTGATGTCGGGCTTTGTCTTTGGGGAGGTTCGACTCGATCCGATACACGTGACTCGATGGATCGATGATGGAGATGAGATTGATCTTTGGAAACGGAAGGTTTCGGTACTGCACTGTCCCGGACATTGCCCGGGAAGCGTCGCGTTCTTTTTTTCAGAAGACAAAATCTGTTTCTCGGGTGACGTGATTTTTTCGGGGAGTATCGGCCGAACCGATTTGCCCGGAGGAAATTTTCAGGATTTGGAAAATTCGATCAGGGAGAAGATCTACCGATTGCCTGACGAGACTGAATTGGCCGTTGGACACGGCCCGAACACTACGGTCTGGCGTGAAAAGGGCGCCAATCCATTTGTTCGCCCTTGAATTCTCATCAACAAGGGGAACCCATGGGTCTTGAAGATGATACGCATTCTTGATTCCAATCTTAGTCAACCCGCTTGCCGACCGGACCTGTTGCTGGAATTCACCAACGAAGTTTTCAAGCATGGTGGCTTGCTTGAAAAAAGCTTGGGTTTCGAATACCGATCCGAGCAGGAGGAGATGGCCAAAAGTTTCGCTCGTTGTCTTTTGGACGGGAGGAAATTGGTTTGCGAGGCAGGAACCGGCGTGGGCAAGAGTTTGGCCTACCTTGTGCCTGCGGTACTGTTTGCTCGTTTGACGGAGCGTCCATGCGTGGTTGCCACCAACACCATCAGCTTGCAGGAACAGCTTTTGGAGAAGGATGTTCCTGCGGTCAGAAAATTGCTTCTCTCAGATTCTCGATTGAGAGAATTCTCGGAATTCGATTGCGCCATGCTTTTGGGGCGAGCCAATTATTTGTGTTCGAACCGCTTGATGCGCGCCTTGAAAACGCAGTCCGATTTGTTCGAGCCACGTCAGCGCGCGGAATTGAACAGGATCCTGGAGTGGGCCGATTCCAGTCCTCTGGAGGGCATTCGGCAAGAATTGAACCCATTGCCGACTTCAAACGTCTGGGACTTGCTCAATGCAGATTCCTCTTTGTGTTCCTCCCATAGGTGTTCTCCCGGAGAATGTCACTATCAACGGGCGAGAATGCAGGTCGATCGGGCCGATTTGATCGTGGTGAATCACAGTTTGCTCTTTTCGCTTCTCAACCTTGGGAGTTCTGCCAATGATGATTCAGAGGGCATTCTTTTCCATAATGATTTTCTGGTTTTCGACGAAGCTCACGAAATCGCCGAAGTTGCCGACGACCATTTTGGTGTTTCGGTAAGTTCCTCGGCCATGGAAACTTTCATTCGGCAGGTTTTCAATCCTGCGAAGGGGAAGGGATTGATTGCCAAGTTAGGAAGCTCAGGTGACTTTCGCATAGTCGAGAATGCCCTTCTTTGCATGAATGATTTCTTTCAATTCGTTCACCTGAAGATTTTGGGAGACAAGGACAGGGTACGTCTGACCGGGGCGGGCAATTTGCCGGCGGAGACGTTTCCTGCTCTGTCGAGGTTGATCAGGTTGCTGATTGAACTATCGGAAAAAGCATCTGAGGAAGGCTTGAAACTGGAGCTTAGAGATCAATGCAAAAGAGGGCAGAGATACCTCAAGGAACTTGTGGACTTCGTGGAGAGAAGGGATCAAAGCTCCGTTTATTGGATCGAGAGAGGGGGAAGAAACAACTCGATCATTTACTTGAGAAGCGCTCACTTGAAGGTCGCCGAAGTTTTGCAGGACAGACTCTTTAAGGCGAACAAGTCCATGCTTTTGACGAGCGCCACCTTATCGAAGAACGGCTTGTTTGCCGATTACGCAAAGAGAGTTGGAATAGAGGGTGCGGATGAATGCATGGTTCGTTCCCCTTTCGATTACGAGAGGAACCTGTCGATTGTGGTTTTTTCCGATTGTCCCGATCCTAAGGGAGAGGATCGTTCCGCTTATTTGGATTACCTGGTAGAAGCGATCTTTCGACAGGCGCGCTCTCATGAAGGCGGCACCTTGGCTCTTTTCACCAACTTTTCCGACCTGAGGTTCTGCTACCAGCGGCTTCGGTCGAAATGGAAAAAATCCTTTCGTTCCCTCTACGCTCAGGGCGAAGGTTTTTCTCGATCGCAACTACGCAGAAGAATGATCGAAGAGGGAGACGTCCTGTTGCTCGGAGCTGAAAGTTTTTGGAAAGGATTCGACGCGAAGGGCAGCTGCCTGTCACAGGTGATTGTCACACGACTTCCCTTCGAAAGTCCAGGGCACCCCCTTTTTCAAGCCAGAAGCGAGGCTCTTGAAAGTCAAAGCAAGAGTTCCTTCATGGAAATCAGCCTGCCCTCTGCCCTGATTCGTTTTCGTCAGGGAATAGGACGCCTGATCAGGTCCTCGCAAGATTGCGGAGAATTGGTGATTCTCGATTCGAGAATTTTGAGAAAAAGCTACGGCAAGGACTTTATCAATGAACTGCCCAAAAGGGATTTTGAGGTGTCGAGTCTGAGCGATCGCTTTGAGAAATCGGGATTTGAGTTCGATCAGGAAGGCTTCTGATGCTCTTTTTCTGATTGACTTCCCTCACTTGGCGCAAACTAAGTCGTTCCTTGCTTGGATATGAAGTTTTTGGCCCATGGACACTCCGACGTCGGTTTTTTAAGGGAAACGAATGAAGACTCCTTCTTGGTTCGCCCGAACAAGGGGGTTTTTGCGGTTGCCGATGGGGTAGGCGGTCTGCCGCACGGGGCATTGGCCAGTTTGCTTGCCGTTCAGAATTTCGACGCCCTTGTCCGCGAAGAGACCCAATGCAAGGGAACTGAAGATTTCAGAACCTTGGTTCATCTCATTCACTCCAATATCATTGAGTGCGGAAGAATCGTCGGTGGGCAGCATGGAATCGGAACGACCTTTAGCGGAGTCAGGTTCTTGAAAGATGGTTTTTTATTCGCGCACGTGGGCGATTCCTCGATTCTAATTTTTAATCGCAGGGAGGGAGATCTTTCTCAGGTTTCATCCACTCATACTCTGGCCGCGGAATTGATCGCCAAGCACGGAGAGGAAGCCGCCGCTGATATGCCTGAACATTATCATCATACCTTAACCCGTTGTCTTGGCCAGGACATCGACTTCGAAGTGGAAGTCGGACATCACGCTGTGGAAACCGGAGACAAGATAATCCTTTGTTCCGATGGCTTAACCAATATGGTTGGCTACGATGAGATCTCTTCGATGTGCGCGAAATCCGATCCCAAGTACCTGGTGGACGAACTAATCGACCTCGCCAACCAAAACGGAGGTATCGACAACACCACCGTGGTTTGCGTGCAAGTCGAGTAACTAGGAAACCGCGAGTCATGTCGGAAAAGATAACGCATCTCCGGCAAAAAATTTTGCAATCGCCTGATAGCATTCTCCTCAAATTCAGTCTCGGTCAGGTTTTGTTCGAAGAAAAAGAATGGAACGAATCGATCCGTCTGTTTGAGGAATGCCTGAAGGGTCGTCCAGATTGGATGATCGCATCGCTCTACCTGGGTAAGGCTTATTTGATGCAGGGAAAAATCCAATCCGCCCAAACCAACCTCTCCTTGACCATGGATTTGGCAAAGAAGCAGGGGCATGAAGATCCTTATCAGGAAGCGTCGGAGCTGTTGCTTTCGATTGAAAAGGATTCCGGTTGAGGATTTTTTGGATTTATTCTCCTATCGCCTAATGGGTTCGATAAAGGTGAAGACGATCTTCGGTCAATTGTCATTGGTAAGCGGTTGCACGATCATTTCCAGAGTGCTGGGACTCATCCGGGACATTGCCTTTTTCGCTGCTTTCGGAACCTCTGTCTTCGGGGAGGCTTTTCTATTGGCTTTTACGATCCCCAATTTATTTCGCAGGATGTTGGGCGAAGGAACCCTAACTTCCGCCTTTATCCCGGTATTTTCAGATCTTGACAAGGGAAGTGGGCGCAACGCCGCGTGGAGTTTGCTTAATCAGGTACTTTCGAGACAAATTGTTTTTTTGGGAATCCTAACCGTTGGAATCTGCTCACTCTCTTGGATTTGTTGCCAAACGAGGATTTTTGCCGAGGAAAAATGGCACTTTGTAACCATGCTTAATACCGTCACCTTCCCCTACGTCTGTTTTATTTGCGTGGCTGCAGTTTTGGTCGGAGCTCTCAACGTAATGGGAAGTTTCTCCGAAGGGGCGATTTCTCCCATCGTCTTGAATTTGAGTATGATCCTAACGCTGTCTTCGATCTTTGTCATTGAAGGCTTGGATTTGCTGAACTTGGCTTTTGCTCTTGCATTTTGCATTCTGCTGGCAGGTTTTCTGCAGGCGGCTCTTCCATGGTCGAGCCTATCCCGTCATTTCAAATGGCGTTGGCGTCCAGACTCTTCGAATTCACGTGCTTTGTCGCAAGTCAGTTCACTCTTTTGGGTCGGCGCATTGGGAGCTGCGGTCGCTCAGGTTAACCTGCTTGTTTCTCGTATACTCGCTTACTCCTTGGATGAAGGAGGAGGGGTTTCCTACCTGTACATTGCCGCCAGGTTGGTTGAGCTGCCTCTGGGTGTTTTCGTGATCGCTTTGTCAACGGTTCTGTTTCCCAAATTGGCTCGGGAGGTAGGCGAGTCCGACCAAAGGGCATATGCGGGTTCCTTTTATTTTGGATGCCGGCTGATTCTGGCGATAAGCTTGCCGGCCGCATTGGGTCTTTTTTTTCTTTCCGACTTGCTGATCGGGGTATTCTTCGAATGGAAGAATTTTGCGGCGGAAAGTGTAGGAATGGCATCAAAAGTTCTTGAAATTTCCGCATGGACGCTTCCTTTTTACGCGGTTTCCACCTTTCTCGTTAAAGCCCATCATTCTCAAAAGCGGATGAAGGTTCCTTTTCAGGCGGCTTTGGTAAGTCTCGTAACCAACCTTTGCGCGAGTTTGCTTCTCATGGAAAATTTTGGCGTGGTCGGTTTGGCATGGGCAAATTTTGTGGCCTCGGCAGGGCAGACGATTTTTTTGGCATGGAAGTTTGAACTGTTGACGCTTGGTTCCATCCTTCACTTAAAAAAAATCGCGTTTCCGCTTTCCTTGTTCGGCTGCGCCATGATGTTTCTTTTTCTTTACTGCGGGAACCTGCTGGATTTTGGAATTGATGGTAAAGTCGGTTCATTCGTTCGACTGCTCTTTTTGTCTTCCATCGGAGCAATTACTTATTTGGTCGCCTTAGCGTTAGCGAGGTTTCCATGGTCCGATCGAAAACCGTTGCCGTTTTCCGAGAATCCAAGTATCTAGAAGTAGATGCTCAACCTCTCTTTTTCGAAGATGGATCGTTCCAAAGTCTCAATCTTTTGTCCTAGGGCAGTTTCCATGAAAAGAGGATTTACGATTATCGAGCTTTTGATCGTCATCGCAATTATAGGAATTTTGGGTGGAATCATTTTCACCGGAGCTCGTTACCTACTGGGAGACCATTCCGAAAAAGAAGCCCGCGCTCAGATCGAGGTTCTTAGTCTGGCTCTGGAAGACTTCAAGAGACGGTTCGGCGAATTTCCCGCGACTGGAGGAGACGCTTGGGAGGAAGCAAATGGCGCTCGAATTCTGCTCCACTCCCTTCATGGCACCCACGAGTACGACGATCGGACGCAAGAGTGGGAACGATTGTCCGAGGATCAGACGTACAAGAGCCTCTTGCCCTTGGACAAATTTCGCTACGCGGCACTGGAATCGGATGCGGATGATTCCTCCTCTTTTGACCTCATGCAAGCCGATCACTATCTAGTCGATCCGTGGGGCGAGCCCTACGTCTATCAGTTTCCTCGCATGGACGGTCATGAAGGATTCCTGCTTTATTCCAAAGGACCCGATGGAAGATCTGCTCCCTTTTCCGAATCATCCGCTTCGACGCAGGAGAAACGCCCGGAAGATCATGACAACGTACCGGCCAACGAACCGGGCAAATGGTAATTTATGAAAATTAGAAATAAAGCAAAACTTTCCGGCTTCACCTTAATCGAACTACTGGTTGTCATCACCATTCTCGGAATCTTGATGGGTATCGTCATTCCACAAGTGATCGGGATTTTCTCAGGCTCGGAAAAAACCCAGATGCAGGCAGTGCTGCGATCCTGGGTTACTCAGCTTCAACAATACAAATCCTTCTACGGTTATTATCCCCCTTTTCTCTATGAAGCCGAAGAGGAAGGACAGGCAATTGTTCTGGAGGATCATCAGGAACAATTCATCTACGCCTTGAAGGGCATGCAGAAAACGGATTCCGGATGGTCTGCCAGCGAGGATGAAGAATTGCGGGCTCAAAACCGGAGCGCTCGTGAATTTCATCCTTTCAGCGAGGACGAATTTTCGGAGGATGGAAATCTAAGATCTTCCAAATTCATTATGATTCTCGTTGATCATGACGGTGACGGAGCCATTCGAGTCGCAGATCAGGTCGTGGACAAGATCATGGATTCCGCCAAAAAGGAATACGATGAGGAGGAAATCGAAAAAGCGGCTGCCCGACGCAACCAGATGAAGCTGATCAACGATGAAGTGGCGATTTTTATCCTGGAGGATGAAGAATCGGATTTGAAGAACGTCTTTTCTTGGAATTTGGAGAAGTACTTTGAGTAAGTTGAGGAAAAGCAATCCGGTCGCCGAAAAGTCTTACCTTCTCTTATGCACCTCCGACAAGGGCTTTTCCTTGTTGGAGCTCTTGGTGGTTATCGCCGTCATGGGAGTGATGATGGGGTTGATCGGTTTCTCTTTTCTAAGCGGTGGATCCTCTCAAATCGGAGCAGGGCAAAGAGATCTCATGGCAATGATTCATCAGGCAAGAACCTTAGCCATGGCTTCAGGAAGAGAAGCTCGTTTGATTGTTTCCGCCGACAACGGTGGAAATGAGGAAGGGAATTTTCTTCGTTATGCCGAAGTGATCCTCGAGCAAGACTCGAATGACTCCGAAATCTGGTCCGTAGAAGGAGTTGGGCTGCGCTTGCCGGAGGGCGTTTGGTTTGTTGCGGAAGAAGAGGTTGGTGACGAATGGCCGAAGGATGGCACATGCATTTGGAGTAGTTCGAGCTTGGATGAACCCTTTCTTCTAGGTGAAGCGAAGAATGGGGAACGCTCCGAGCAAGGGGGGGGGGCAAGGTTTCATCATCTTGCCTTTGATCCTACCGGGGCGATCGTATCAGATGCATACCCTGCCATGCCGCGTTTGGTGATCGGAAAGGCCAATCTCATTAGGGATTCCGATGGATTCAGGCCATTCTTTTCAAATCCTCTCGATATTGCCGGAGTGCAGATTCAACCATTCGGAGGGATCATCGCTCTGGAGGCGCAGGATTTCACCCATGCAAACTGAAAAAGCCCCGACCCCTTCCTACATGGGCTTTACCTTGGTCGAGGTAATCATTTCCTTGGCAGTCTTCGGATTGGTTGTGGGCGGGATTTTGGGGCTTTTGCCCTGGGGTGTGGACAAGGCTGGAGAGGTCAAGGACAGGAGCACCGCTCATGGTCTGGTCGATGCGGTGCAAATCGAATTGGAGAGATTGGGTTTTTCCTTGGTCGAGTCCGGGACCAAGAGGCTTGAAGGCTTGTATCGATCGGTTGGAGAGCCGGAGGACGTCGAAAACGGATCCATCAAAAAGCTTCTGCTCGTCGCTCCTAAAAACGGACGCATGGTCTCCCTCGAGAAAGTCGTCGAGATGCCTCAAGCGAGGCAAAACGGCAAGCTTGTTCACGGAGATGCGACTGAAGTCGATTCAACCGATACCGATCTAGGTGGAAAGATCGATTTCAACCTAAACGATGCCAGACCGATTTCGCTTGCAGGCATCGAGGAGAGTCAGGGATCGGAAAAGGATTTGTCCATGAACCGTTGGATTCCTCCCGATGAACGATACTTTGCGATCCTTTGCTCGCAATTCCCCATTCGTTCCACGGAAGATCGCTCATTGGTCTCTCCCCATTTTCATCATCCATCCAATGGATATTTGGCTTTGCAGGTTGAAGTGCAATGGCCTTACCGTTTGCCCGGAAGGTCGGAGCCGATTGCCGAGCGCTTTCGTTCGAAGTTCGTTTTTCCGGTTGCAATGGTGAGATGAATTGATGGTTGAATCATTATCCAATTGGTTGCAGTCGACTAGACCAAAGACCCTCGTTGCTTCTTTGATCCCGGTAAGTGTTGCCGGAGCCAAGTTTTACCATGATACTCATGAGTTTCCGTTTCTGTTGTTCGTCCTTTGCCTGTTGTTTGCTGCGCTGGTTCAAATAGGGTGCAATTTGGCCAACGATTATTTCGACTGCAAAAGCGGATCCGATCGCTGCAGGGACTTGGGGCCGGACCGCATGGTGAACCTCGGGAAAATATCTGCATCGAGCATGCGCCTTGCCTACCGACTTGTTCTTTCTTCCGCATTTGCGATCGGGTTGGTGATTTTTATCCTATCCGAATCCAGTTCCTGGGTCCTGTTGTTCGGAGTGGTTGCGATTTTCTTTGCCTATGCATATACGGGAGGTCCCTTTCCTCTGGCTTACAATTGTCTCGGAGATCCTTGCGTGATTCTTTTTTTTGGATTTGGGGCATTCGAAGGAACCGGATACGTCATGGGGGTTGCAGGCGGTTATGAATGGCAGATCAGTTGGTCGATTGGATTGGCCTTGGGTTTGGTGATCAACAACCTTCTTGTTCTCAACAATTATCGAGATTTCGAAAGCGACCGAAAGGCTCGAAAAATTACTCTGGTCGTTTTATTGGGAAAGAAATTCGGGGAACTTCAATTTCTGCTGGGTATTATCTATTCAACACTGGCCCTGCCTTTCATCAATGATCGTTTTTGGTTGGTTTCTCTGGCTTTTCCGCCTTTCGCTTTCGCTTTTTTTATGATGCGACGAGCCAAATCGAAGGATTCGTTCGGCAAGGTTCTGGGCTTGACCGCATTTTCCGTCTTACTCTTCGGAAGTTTGCTCGCATTCGATTACCTGCTGTAATCAGCCTTAAAACTCGAGTTCATAAAAGAGCCGAAAAGAGGTAATTGCCTTGGGATGAAATCCCATGCTTCTTTGGATTGCATGCATGTACCTACCGAATCTTGATGAATTTGACCCATTTTGCCTGAAGCGTCTGCTAAGCACCTGTTTCGGTGAATCTTCAGAACCCCTCAAGCCTTGTATCTTGATCGATCTCCCTGACCTCCCTCTGGTAAAGGACTTTCAATTTTCCAAGCAACCCAATTTTGAGGTTCAGAAAAATGCATTGAAGCATTTCCTGCTTCCATTGAATCAAGGGATCGGCAATTCGCTGAATTTCGAACCATGCGATCTTTTTGCGTGCAAAGCCACTGGTGGAAGCAACCTTGATCCTGAAGACGCATTGCTGGATCCAAATGGAAAGACTTGCAGTTTGATGAGGGACGTCTGCGGCAACTACGACCTTATCCTTGCAATTTCGGATTTTTCTCTTACCGCACCACTTACTGCTCTCGCCAAGCGGCATGGTTTTCGAGGAGCGACCATGCACGGAATGAACGAAGTCATTCTTCATTCGGGTTTAAGCGTCGACTACAGGGAGGTAAGCGCTCAGGCCGAGCTTTTTCGTTCCACCTTGGATGAAGCCGATTACTTCGACTTTACCTTCCGTTGCCTGCAAAAGACTTATCACCTTCGCATTACCTGTTCCGGAAGCGCCGCCCAAAAGAGTCATGGCCTTTGTCCTCTCGGAACTCCGGACGTAGCTAACCTGCCCGCCGGCGAAGTTTATTTTGTTCCAACGGGAGTTGAAGGCAGTTTTCCCTTTCGGTTCTCCGATGGCACTCTATGCGTCATGCGCGTCGAAGGCGGAGCGATTCGGGAATGCTCCCTGCTATCGGGCAGCGAGAAAAACGTTTTTTTGCGAAACAAGCAACTCAACGAGGATCCTGCCACGGGTATCATAGGAGAGCTCGGTTTTGGCACGCAATTGTTGCCTGTGTCGGGCAAGGACATTCAGGACGAAAAAATTCTCGGCACTTGTCACATTGCCACCGGAAGGAGTGATCATCTGGGTGGCTCTCTCACTCCCGATCTCTTCAAGTCGAGGCATAATGCCAGTCATGACGACATCCTGTACGCCCCTTTCAAGACTCCGGAGATTGAAGTCGTGAGCGTAAGTATGATCAAAGGTCGCAAGGAGGTGAAGATATTGGAGAATTATTTTCCAAGCGACTTCCTGCTCGAGCGATTGACGTCCCTTTATCCCGTGGAAAAAATAACGTCGGCGCGAGCCAACTTGCGTTGATGGGCGAAAGGATGCGTTGCAGCTTGATCCGATTCCGGCTTGGCTGCCCTCGCCAACCAACTTGAGCCTATCCCCGCCTTAATTGTTTTGCAATTAGGTTCGGGATGATGAATGTTTTAAGTGGTTTGCTCGCATTATCTTGTTTGAAAACTCTTTTTGGATGAGGCTGTCTACGCTATTGCATGATACACGTATCGCGCCATTGATCTTTTTGTCGTGGACGATGGTGGTTTGGAGCTTCTTGGCTGGATCGAACTCCGCTTTTGCTCAGTATCTTCCATCGATCCATGAGTTCCATTGGGACGACGCCAACAACTCTTTCTATCTTGAGGGTTCCGCTTTTCCCGAAATCACTCTTTTGGAGGAGAATACCTACCTGTTTTACAACAAGACTGCCGGGAGCGGAAAATTGTACATAGCCGATTTGAATCATTCGATCTACGAAGGAAATTCCGCTTTCAGGGAAATCTTTCACAATGGCACGCAGGGAGAGTTGGAGTATTGCGCCTTCACGCCGAATGCAACCACTCCCAGGAATTTGATTTATTTCAATGAAAACCAACCTTCCTTCACGGGTTCGATCATCATCAAAACCTGTCTGCGATCCGATCCCATCTATGATGAATCCAATTTTACCGGATCCAAGTTCGGTTCTTCCATGACTTTGGACTCTTCGGGGAATTTGTACGTCGGAGCGCCGGGCTATGATGAATTGAAGGGAAGCGTTTTTTTCTTCAAGCGCGAGGAAAACCGATTTGTTTTTTCTCCAACCTCGTCTTTGTCCTCCCCGTTTTCATCCTCGCGCGGGCAGTTCGGTTCCAGCTTGTCGATTTTCGGCAATCGTTTGTTTGTCGGGGTTCCGGATTACCAAACTTTCAGAGGAGCCGTCTCGATTCACGAGATCAGTCCCTTGTTGGGCTTCAACGGGGCGATTCCCCTGCAAAGCTTGGATAGAAGCGATGAATTTCCGGGCCATTTGTTCGGATGGAGGGTATTTGCCGGAGATCAAGCATTCGCAAGTTCCGCCCTCAATCTTGGGGACGGACGAAGCGGGGAGGTCAATCTGTTTGGTTTTTCCGGAAGTTCCTTCTTGCTTGAACGCAACTGTTCGGTCCCTGAGAGTTTCTCTGCCAGCGAGTTTGGGTATGACCTGGCCTTTGACGAGAGCTCCCTGTTGGTCGGAGCGCCTGAATCTGAAAGCGCCTTCCTTCTTGACCTGACGTCCGCCGATACCTCTCCCTTGGCTTTTACACCAACCGTTTCTTCTTCGGGAGACCGATTCGGCCATTCCGTGGCCCTCTGCGAAGATTGGGTATTTGTCGGGGCTCCTTTGGCGGACCGAAATCAAGTTGACTGTGGTGTGGTACATCTTTTCAAACGGACCGAAGAAGGTTTGTCGGCAAGGGGAGAAATTCATGGCTTGAGTTATTCCGATACGTTTGCGTTCGGGTCCAGGATAGCGGCATCCGAGAGTCACTTGTTTGTTTTGTACGCCTCGGCTTCTGGTGTTCCTGGTTGTTCGGTTTACCGAAAACCGATCTCGGACGAGCAATGGAGGCTGGTATCGAATTTCTCCATCGACGATCATAATTCAACCGATGGAATTGGATTGAACGGGTGTTCCCTTGAGGTGAAGCAGGATTATTTGGCGCTTGGCATGCCTTCCGCCCTGAATCAAAACGGCCAGGTTGTTGGGGTTGTTCAAGCATTTCACAACCCCTCGTGGATAGCATTGGATAGTTTGGAACTGAATCCGATTTTCTTGGACCAAAACGTTTCGCTCCTTCAGGGCGGCGAAGACGAAGGCAGCGTTGATTTTCTTTTTCGCGCCCTTCATCCTCAGGGAGATCAAGTGCTATGGGAAGTAAACGCCACTGATGCCGAACCGGAATCCTTTGACTTGAATGCTACCAGCGGTCAGTTCTCCTTTCATCCGGGTTCCGATTTCAATGGTGAGCGAACCTTTCTCTTAAAGATAAGTTCCGGCTCCTCTTTCATCACCCACTCCTTCTCCGTCAGTATTTTCGAAATCAATGATTTGCCTGAATTCGTCGATCAAAACGCGACCCAGTTGGTTTGCAACGCGGGGGATTTCTTCGAGCGTGCAATCCTTGCTCAAGACGTCGATGACGAGAACTTGAGCATAATCGTAAGCGGATTGCCGGAGGGTCTTGCTTTCGATTCGGAGCGATCCGTCGTTACCGGCTCGGCGGTTGAGGATGGAAACTTTACGCTTTCCGTTTCCGTATCTGACGGAGATTCGCAGGCATCAATCCTTTTATACCTCAAGGTTTTTCCTGCGAACGATCCTCCCCAAGCCAATTTCGGACCCGATGATTCGGTTGATCGAATAACCTTGTCCCTGCCGGAGGATTTTTCACTTTCGCAATGGCGGGAGGCGCTACGGGAATTTGCGGTAACAGATTCAAACGAGGGACAGGAGATCATCATGACCATCGTATCCGAACCAACTCATGGCGTGTTAAGGACAAACCTGAACTTCGTATCCTCGGAAGACATCAATTTTTTTCCGGATTTGAATTTCTTCGGTCAAGATGCCTTCACCATCAAATTTGAGGATACGCATCCGAACTCCGATGCTCAAACCACCGTAGAATTCATCCTTAACATTCTTCCGGTTAACGATCTGCCCGTCATCTCCACCTTCCCATCCGTTATCGAAGCCAATCTCGACGAGCTTTTGATTCATACCTTTCAGGTTTCCGACGAGGAGGACGCCTTCTGCTCCATAAGGTTTGAAGGATTGCCTGATTGGATGCAGTTCGATGGCTTGCGAACGATCTCAGGGAAACCGAATGAAAACGACTTTCTTGAATCCGCTGAAGCCAGGCTTTTTCTCTATGCTACCGATTCCTCCGGGGGGAGGACGTCGCAATCGACCCTTCTGAAGATCATCGCCCCGGGGAATCCTCCGCAGATTCAGATTTTACCATCGCATCGAGAAACCGTTTCGGAAGACGGCATTTTGGAGAGTCAACTGCAGGGGGTTTATGAGGGCAATTCCTCTTACTTGAATTGGGAATTGAGTGAAGCTCCCGAGCATGGATCGATCGTTTTGCAACCCAGTGGCGAAACGGTCTCCTACACCTACGCGCCCGATTCCAATTTCTCGGGACTGGACGCATTCCGGTTGCAACTTTTCGACAGTCGATATTCTTGGGCCGTGGATTCCGCCCGGATCGAAGTCATGGTCTTGGGTTCGCCTGATCCACCGAAGTTCGCTGAGGAGCTTTTCACGGGAGCGATTATCGGCAAGCCATGGGAATTGATCGTCAACGCCTTGGATGCGGATCCTGACGATCACTTGTCTTTGCTAAGAAGCTTTCCGCAAGGCATGCCCACATGGTGGATATCTCTCAATAAAATCAACTCTCGGTCATGGGCATTGTCCGGCACCCCTGATTCGTTCGATGCAGTGCCTGTCAAACTGGTTCTGTCCGACGGATCTCACGTGGTCGAGACCGATTTGAACTTGGAGATCATAGAGGATCCCGGAAGCATCGAAATCATTGAACAGGTGGCCAGTGATCCCTATGATTTGGAAGAGGACGAAACCTGGCTTCTCGAAGGAAATCTCACGGTAGAAAGCGTTCAAGAGCTGAAAATCTCCTGGAAGGTGACGACTGGTCCTCAACTCGGAACCTTCTCCTTCGTAGAGCTGGCCAACGGTAAACTTGGAGAAATCAGCTACGCGCCTGATGATCATCAATATGGCAGCGATCGCGTGGTGATCGAAGCCACCGACGGATACAGTTCGGATTTTAGAGAATTCAATTTCGAAGTGGGAAGTGTCGCCGATCCCCCGATCATAGATGGAATCCCCTTGAATGAGACAAGCGTGGAAAGCGAAGTGTATCGGTTCGATCTGAACCTAACCGACTATGACGGTCTGGATTACCTCGCCTATGAATTTCTATCCCTGCCTGATTGGATCGAGGTGACCGAATCAAACGTTTCCAGTTCGACCGTTTCGCTGAGTTTACAGGGTAGTCCAACTCCCGATGAAACCGGACTGCACTTGATACATATTCGAGCGAGTGGATTGGACGACAACTTGTCAAGCGAAGGAAACTTCACCATCCGAGTTAATTTCGGCAACCGGCCACCTGTTCCTCAAGACGAAGAATTGAATCTTTTCGTATCGGAAGACTCATCCTACCAAAGATCTGGATTTCTTTCGGCCGAGGATCCGGAAACTTCAAGCGAGGAGCTGGTTTGGATGATCGTCGAACAGGCAACCCACGGAATCGCATCCATCGATTCCGATGGAAGCAACCTTGCTTACTTACCTGACGCAAATTCTTCCTATGATGATTACTTTGTCATTGGGGTAAGAGACGGCGGATTCGAGAACTTTCTGCCACGGACTTCTTTCGTCAAGGTAACGGTCGACGTTTCCGAAGAGGAGGACCCATTGATTTTCAGAAGTATTCCGACTTCGGATTCTGCCGATCACCCTTCTTGGAACGACGAATCCGAATACGTTTATGAAGTTGAAGCGTTCGATGCCGATTCGCCCTGGCAGGGTTATCCTCAGTTGAGGCTGAACCACGGGTTGCCTTCTTGGGCGACCTGGGAGGATTTGGGTTCCGGGCGAGCGTTGCTGCGTGGATTTCCAAGGTATTACCACGAGGGTTCGTACAATTTTTCCATTTCTGCAATTGGTCCGAACGAAACCGTTACTCAGGAATTCGAACTTGAGATTCGAATCGACGACTATCCGCCGGTTTTTTACGAAGCTTCGAATCCTGACCCGATCAGAGAAATTTCCATTACCTTTTTGGAGGACTTGCATGGGGGGGAAGTCGATTCAGCCATCCAAAGCCTGATCGCCCGCAACTCGGATTACGATTCGGAAACGGACGATTTGCTGAGCTGGTCGATTTCCTCTTATCCGTCTAGCGGAGCGCTTGTCTCGAATTTCGAATGGGTTTCTGGCTCCGATGAATCCTCCGTAACCTCCTTTTCCTATTCGCCACCCGCAAATTTTTCGGGCCAGGATTCCTTCGCTTTGAAGGTAGACGAAGGTGACCGACAATCAATTCTCCCCGTTGCGATCTCGATCAAGCCGGTTGCCGATCCACCCTATGTGGATCCGGATTTTGTCGGGGATTACAACGTCACTGGAGGAACTTTATTCGAAGTGGAAATCGATGCCTTTGATCCCGACAAGCAGGTCCTTGACTTCAAGCTGATCAACTCCTCGAGCTACCCTGCTTGGCTGAAGATCGTCGCTCAATCAAGCGCGCCTCAGAAATCTACGGTACGACTGGCAGGTACGGTGCCTGTCAGTTTTGGTGACGTCTTCAGGTATACGCTTTTGGTTTCGGACCCTACGGGAAGATGGGCCACGAAGTCCATGACCATTGACAAACGTTAACAGGCAGGCGCCTAGAGGGTTGCCGGAGTTGCCTGGGCGCGTTTGGCGGAAATCCGAGCAGGAAGCCCAGATTTCAAAAGGGTTTGCAAGATAGAATCGAAATCAAGCCGATGTTTTTTTCTTAGCGAGGAAACGGAAGATCCGTGTGAGATGAACTCGTCCGGCCATCCGAATCTCAAAAGCTCGGTATCATGAGTCCATTCATTCATCGCTTCCATCACAGCGGAACCGAAGCCCCCTTGAATCACATTGTCTTCAAGGGTTATGATTCTACGATGCTCGTGGCAGTGCGACTTCAAAAGATCAAGGTCAAGTGGCTTGACGAACCTCGCATCAACTATGGAACATGAAACACCGTGTTGGTTCTCCAAGAGATCGGCCAACTCGACGGCAAGCTGGACGAGGTCTCCGAGCGCCCAAAAGGACCAATCCGAGCCTTCCTTGATCACCTGAGCGGTTCCCAAGGGGATCGATTCGATCCTGTTGATCGGCAAAAAATCGGTCCCCGGGCCGGTTCCTCTCGGGTACCTGATGAAGCAAGGCTGATTTGATTCGACCGCCGACAGCATCATTCGCTGAAGTTCCTGTTCGTCTCGGGGTTGCATGACGACTGCATTGGGAATGCAACGAAGAAAGGAAACGTCAAAGAGACCGTGATGGGTGGGCCCGTCGTTGGGAGAAAGTCCAGCCCGATCCATGCAAAAAGTAACCGGTAGTCTTTGCAGGCAGACGTCGTGAATGATTTGATCGTAAGCCCGCTGCAGAAAAGTCGAATAGATGGCGCAAACCGGACGCATGCCTTTGGATGCCATCCCGGCGGCCAGAAGAACGGCGTGTTCTTCGGCAATGCCGACGTCGAAGAAGCGACTTGGGAAAACCTCGCAAAATGCATCGAGGCCGGTACCACCGGGCATGGCAGCGGTTATTCCTACGACCCGGTCGTCCTTGGAAGCTATGTCAATCAAGGTTTTCCCGAATACGTCTTGGTATTTCAGGGCAGGAAGCCCTGCAGTATGGATCGGTTTTCCATTAGTGGGATCGAAGGGACCTGCTCCATGCCATTTTTCCGGCTCTTTCATCGCTTCAGGAAAGCCGCGACCCTTTTCGGTAAGAAGGTGCAGGACGATCGGTTTGTCCGATTGCTTGGCGAATTCGAGAAAATGAACCAATCCGTCGATGTCGTGTCCATCGATGGGGCCGAGGTAGCGAATGCCGAGTTTCTCGAAAATGCTCGAGGGAGCCAACAATTCCTTTGTGTCTCTCTTTGCCTTCGACAGAAAATTGATCAAGGAGGAGCCGCCGGGAAATTGCTTGAGGAGGGTTTCCGCATCCTTGTGGATTCTGGAATAAATTGGATTGGTTATCAATTCGTTGAAGTAGCGGGAGAAGGCTCCGACGTTTTTGGCGATCGACCACTTGTTGTCGTTGAGAATCAAAATGAAACGCTTGGTGGATGCAGCGACGTTGTTGAGAGCCTCAAGAGTAATTCCACAGGTAAATGCGGCATCCCCGGCAATGGCCACCACGTGACTGTCTTCTTTCCTCATGTCTCGGGCCAGGCACATGCCAAGAGCGGAGGAAAGAGCAGTGCCTGCATGTCCAGCCCCAAAAGCGTCGTGAGGACTTTCGTCTCGGGTTAGAAAACCGCTGTAACCATCGGTCTGACGCAAAGCGTCGAATGCCTCGTCGTTTCTTCCCGTAAGCAATTTGTGAACGTAACCTTGGTGAGACACGTCCCAAACCAAGGAATCCCTCGGCGTCTCGAATGCGAGGTGCAGGGCGACCGTTAACTCGACTACCCCGAGATTGGGTCCCACGTGACCTCCGTTGGAAGAGGTGGTAAGAATGATCCTCTGGCGTATTTCCTCGCACAAGATTCTGATTTCTTCAGAATCGAGGGAGGAAAGGTCACTGGGGGACTTAATCTGCGAGAGAATCGACATCCGTTTCCACTGGGCCAAGTTCGTTCATGGCGTTTTTAATCAGGAGTTCGGAGGAAGTCAGGAATGACCTGCATCGGACGAGTAGTTCGATGCCTTCCTTGTAATTGGACACCAATTCATCCATTTTAAACTGATTTTTTTCCATTTGATCGGCGATATCCTCGAGGCGCGCCAGAGACGCTTCGAAATCGAAGGGTTTGGTTTCCTTTGAATTTGCCATGATTGAACGGACATTATGTTCAAGGGTAATGGTTTTAGCAACCTCAGACCTAAGGGAGGAGAGGTTATGGACAAATACAAGGATTTCGGGTATCGACTTTCTCATGCCTTCCTTGCTCCAATTTACTCTGTGCTTTCTCGCTCTTTTGAATTTCTGCTTCGAAAGAATTCTGCAACGCCTCAACGATGGGAAGGTTGAACGTGGTCGCTCACAATTGCCCGATTCAATCGTTGGCTTGATGAACCTCGAGGAATGGGAAAAATGCAGCGAGTATACCTTGGCAAAGTCCAATTTGCTGGCAAGAGAGCAGTTTAGTTCGCTTTTTATTTTCTTGATCAACCTTTTCCTTTTGTTCCCATGGTTCCTGAGTAATTGGCCCCAGGATCAGGAAGCGGAAATTTGGCATACGTCTCTTGCTTCCGCATTGTTTTTGATGATCTTGCAGATTCCCGATTCCTATTGGGATTGGAAAAGGCAATTCGTCCTGGAAGCCAGATTCGGATTCAATCTTCAAAAATTCGGCTTGTGGTTCAGCGACAAGATCAAGCAAAGCTTGCTTGGTTTGATTTTTCTTTTTGCGGTCTTCGCATTTCTCGATTGGGGGTACCGATCCTTGCATTCGATCTTCCCCGGTTCTTGGTGGGTCATCGCTTTTCTGGCTTTTTTTGGCTTTCAACTTCTTCTTATGGTGTTTTGGCCCAAATTCATCCTGCCGCTTTTCAATGAACTCACTCCGTTGCCCGAAGGTCCTCTCAAGGAAAGATTGATGCAACTCTCCCGGAAAACCGGTTTTAGAACAAGTGACGTAAAGGTGATGGACGGTAGTCGCAGATCCATGCATTCGAACGCTTTCTTTACGGGATTCGGGAACTTTCGCTGGATCGTACTTTACGACACCCTGATCGAACAAATGGAAGACGAGGAGATAGAAGCCGTGTTGGCTCATGAGATAGGGCACTACCAACTGGGTCACGTGCCGAAGCGATTGCTCCTCTCCTTTGTTTTCGGTTTGGCCTCCTTCGCGTTTTTAAATTTCCTGATTGAATCCGATTGGTGCTTGCGGCAACTAGGCATGCCACCCGAGCATCAAGGGGCATTGGGACCCGCTCTGCTGACGATTCTATTCTTCAGCGAATGCTTCACTTACTTTTTCAAGCCCGTGAGTAATTATCTTTCGCGACGCAACGAGTTCGAGGCTGACTCATTTGCCGTTCGAAATGCAACCAATGCAAATTCCCTTGCCTCCGCTTTGCGAAAATTGCACTTGAAGAACCTTAGCTATCCCTTGCCCCATTTATGGATGGCCCGTTTTCATCATAGTCATCCATCATTGGCCGAGAGAGAGTCGAACCTGCAAAAAGAGGCATGATTTTCAAGCAGAAGCTTTGCTTGGGAAATTCCGAACGCAAGCGTCATACGCTCTATCATAAATCCATCTAGCCGCAATCACTCCAGACAAGTTCATCATCAGATCCCCGGCGCTTGGGAACCGGGACGGAACGAAGAATTGCACTAGTTCGTTGAAAACGGAAAACGCCAAGGAAATCCAAAAGGCCACGCTCATTTTTCGAGGGGAGAACCCCTGTCGATTGAGAAACCAAGCCCAAAGCCAAAACAGTAGGAAGAAAAGAGGGAAATGACTGAGGTCCTGAAGCCAAAAAGGATAGTCGTACAATTCTTGGGAAATGCGCTTCAGGATTTCCTCGAATTTGTCTCCTTCCAATTCCTGAGGCTGGGGCAGTCCAGTCAGGAATTGAATGAAGGCCATGTAGGACAAGGGGACAGTCATCCAAATTCCGCCTTCCGGCGGAGCGCTGAAAAAGGATTTGCGAACGATTTTTGGCATTGAAGTTTTCATCGGTTGCGAGCTGAGGCTTGAACTTGAATTTCTTTTATTTTTTAATCATCATCGGATTCCGTTCGTCATGCCGATATACGAATATTATTCTCCTCAGACACAAAAGATTTACTCCTTCTTTGCTCGATCCTCTTTGCTTTCGAACGCTACTCCTCTGTGCCCGGATGGCAAGAAGTTTGCAATGCGCAAGCTTGTTTCAGGGTTTTCGATAACCGGAAGCTCCGATACCGATCAACCGAACTCTCCCGACCTCGAATCTTCTTCGGACGATCCTTTTTCCAAATTGAATCCGCAGCAGGCTTCTCAGGTGATGCAGCAATTGGAAAGCGCCATGGGTGGCATGGACGACGAAAACCCTGATCCTCGGCAGATGGGGGCTTTGATGAGAAGGATGTGCGATCTTACGGGAGAAAAGATGGATGGAGTAATGGAAGAAGTCGTAAGAAAGCTCGAGGAGGGAACCAGTCCCGAAGAACTGGAAGAAAGAATGAGCGAATATGCGGGAATTGAGGAAGGCGACGATTTCTCCTCCGAAGAGGAACAAGAAGGCAGGGGTTCTAGAACCAAACCTCGTCTATGGACACGAGATCCAACGCTTTATGAGCTGGAGGATTTTCTTGGTCGCGCGTCATGAAAACCAACTCTCTCTTACTGGTATTCCTTGTCCTGTCCCTAGTTGCAGGGTGCGAATTTGATAAGGGCGACGAGGAGCGCGGTTGGCAGGGGTTGGAAAAGGAGTTTGAGGATGATTTTCGCATGCTGGCCAGTGACGATTCCGACGATCCGATCCTTCTGATTGACCGAGAATCAAATGCGCCCTTCACCGGGGATGTGGAGAGAGTTTCCGAACAGGCTATCACGAAACAAAAGTACCTGAAAGGAAAGCTTGATGGGAAGAGCGTCAAGTCATCCTCTGACGGTTCATTCGTCGAGGCCAACTATTTGGGGGGCAAACTTCATGGCCCCATGATCTTCTACGATTCTGCGGGAAAGGAACGAACCAGAATGGTTTATCTCGACGGAAAACTTGTTCCAGATGGAGCGAATTCGAGCAAGAAATGATTCATCTTTCTTCCGCTCTCGGATCTAGCGGAAGAAAAAAGAAGAAAGTAGTACCCTTGTCGAGTACGGAATGAAAGCCGATCAAGCCTTTGTGATCCTCGACGAACAGTTTGCAGTTGTACAATCCGAACCCCGATCCGGAGTGACTGCTTTTGGTGGTGAAGAAAGGCTCGAATATTTTTTGACGGATATCTTCCGGAATTCCGCAACCATCGTCTGATATGGATATTTCGGCGCCATCGGAGGGGGCTTTGCGCGATTCCCCTTTTTGTCCCTTGCAGAGTTTTTGTCCTTTGAGAACTTTCTTCAGGCTGATCTTGATGGTTCCTTTTTTGGAAATCACGTCTCGGGCATTGATCACCAGATTGAGAATCACTTGACGAAAACCGGTTTCTTCAATGAACGCGTATAGCGGTTCCTTTGAGAAACTCGTCTTGATGGTGGCGCTTGGGGGAATTAAAATGCCTACCAGGTCCATCTGATCGCCCAACAGTACCTTCAGGTCATGAAGTGAGCGGTTGGCGGGTTTGTCTCTATGCAGATCGATGATGCGACGAACGAGTTTTTGAGCTTGCAAGGCGCTTTTCTTGATTTGGCCCATTCCATTGGCCATCGGATCATCCGAATTCATCATTCCGCAGTATAGTTCGCTGATCGAGTAAATACCCGACATGAGGTTGCTGAAGTCATGAACCAATCCGTTGGTGAGCGTTGCCAACCCTTCGCGCCAGACCGAGTTTGACAGTCGGTGTTCGGCAATTGCCTGCCGAGTGATGTCGATGAACACTCCGTCGAACCCAAGCGTTTTGTTTGTGCCCGTGATAATGGGGGTGCGAATATCCAATAGGTAAAGAATCCGATCGGTAGGAGGAACTTTAATGCGGTAGCTGAAACTGAAGGTATCGTTGATTTTCTCATGACTCTTCAGCTCTCTTAGAAAATGGGCCCGATCCTGCTCCAGAATCTTTTCGATGAAGAGTCCTCCATGACGATACATTTCCTGAAAATCCAACGGGAACAATCGCTGGATCCCACGGGACAGGTAGCTGAACGTAAGATCGGGGCGTTGCGTGAAGAAAATGCCTGGAAAATTGCTTACGTAATCGGAAAGTCTGCTTTCGGCCTTTTGCAACCTGATCAAAGTGTTGGCAAGGGCGCGAGGATCTTTCATCAAATCTCCGAGAAAAGCCTTTTTCAAAGATTCGTGCGGAGCAAGCGCCGAGGAAATCGAAAGAACCCCAACGTGGGAATACCTGCAGAAGACCAGGTAAAGCCCGATGCTGGATTGAGGATCAGAAGAAGACAATGGAAGAAAAGTCTCGAATGATTCTCGAAAGAAATCTTCCTTCAGATGCATTTTCCAAGACTGATCCAAGGAAGACACTACTTCCAGAAAGCCTTTGCCGATCAAGTCTTGAGCGGAGTGGCCAATCCAATCGGCAAAGGAATCGCAAGAAGTCAGAATGCGTCCCTGTTGGTCGAGAGCGATTTGAGTGTTTTCAAAATTAGGAATTTTCATTGATCCGACGATTCAAGCGAATTGCATCAAAACATCCCACAATTTCACGGAAGTGAAGCATAAATTCTCACACTCCTCTCTTCGATGAAGAAACTTCAATTAAGTCCTTATTTGGCGCGAGTTTTGCATTGTTTGCTGCATGACCGCCATACTTGACAATCTCTACAGTCAGGAAAATTATCTAATTTCCAAGAAGCTTCTTGATGCGACTCACCTTCGTCATGAGGCATTGTCAAACAATTTGGCCAACGTGGAGACCCCCGGATTCAAGCGTCGGGACTTGCCGGAAACCTTTTCCGTCGAATTGAGAAGAGCAGTGGATCGCAAGGATTTTCGCCGGGTGAAGCAACTTTATCCCAGGAGCGCCGAGGATCGTCAGGCCAAACCCGTTCGCATGGACGGCAATACCGTGCAACTGGACGAGGAATTGCTCGCCATGAATCGCAATGCGCTCAACTACGAGTATTTGTCCGGCGCAGTCGGAGGTAGTCTCAAAGAGCTGAACTTGGCGATCAAAGGAAGGATTTGATAAATGACGATGAACCTTATACCAGGAGTGGAGTCTACAGGCAGCGCCCTGTCGGCGGAAAAGATTCGATTGGAGGTCATCGCCCAAAACATCGCCAATTCCAATACCACCCAAGATGCAAATGGCGCGGTCTACAAACGCAAGGAAGTTGCTTTCGAGGAATTTGTGAAAATTCCTGAAAGACGAGTGCCCGGTTACGTCGACGAGAATTTGTATCAGGGAGTGAAAGTGGTGGACGTCTACGATGATCTCACGCCTGGTCGCATGATTTTCAATCCCGGTCATCCTCATGCCAATCAAGACGGCATGGTCGAAATGCCTAACGTCGACGTTTCTCGTGAAATGATCGATCTGATCAGTGCATCCAGGGCATATGAAGCCAATCTTTCCGTCGTCAAGACTTCCCGCCGCATGGCTCAACAGGCCATTGCCATCGGCAAGTAAACTCATTTCTCTCATGGATGCTCTCACTTCCCTTCCTTCCTTGAACGAATTGCTTCGGCAAAATCCCAATCTAAATCCTAACAATTTCGGCTCGAGGACTTCCTTTGAGCATGGGGCATCGTCCGCGCTGAAGATCGCCAATCGATCGAACAGCGTTCCCATGATTGACAAGACCACTCCGACGGACCGTGTGACCGCTCCCGGGTTTGCGGAGATGTTTCAGAAGTTCGTCAAGGGCGTGGATCAAAAGAAGAAAATTTCCGCCAGGGAGACCCAGGATTTGATTTTGGGGCGATCGGATAACATTCACGAAGCGGTCGTCAAATCCGAGGAAGCCAAGGTGGCTTTCAACTTGATGATCGAAGTCAGAAACAAATTGGTGGATTCCTACAAGGAATTGATGCGTATGCAGGTCTAAATATCAGGTGTTGTTAGATGAAAGAAAGATTGAACAGATTAAACGAAATTTGGACCGCGCTTTCACCCTCGCAGAAACTTTCTCTGGTGGGTGGATTTGTCGGTATCTTGATCGTAAGCGCCGCCATTTTGTCTTTTTCCGGAGGAAGCAAGGACATGAGGGTCTTGGTCAGCGGTTCGGATGCCGCCGATCTTGGCGCAGTCGTGGACGTGCTCAAGGCGAATCAAGTGGATTTCGAGTATGGTTCGAACGGCCAATCCATTCTGGTTCCCGAAGAAAAGTTGGCTTCGATGCGAATGGAGTTGGCCATGAAAGGTCTGCCCAAGAGCGGAGACGTGGGATATGAGATTTTTGACGAGGGCAACTTCGGAATCAGTGATTTTGTGCAACGGACCAATCATACCCGAGCCATTCAGGGCGAACTGGCTCGAACGATTTCCATGATGGATGCGGTTCGCTCGGCCAAGGTTTTTGTCGTCAAGCCCGAAAACAATCTCCTGCTGAGCGAGGATCCCAATGATCGTCCAAGCGCCTCGGTCTACGTCGATACCGGAGGCAACACTCTGGACAAGAGGAACGTCAATGCGATTCAATTTTTGGTTTCTCGCGCGGTCAAGGGCATCAACAAGTCAAACGTAGCGGTCCTCGACAACCAAGGCAATTTGCTTTCCGAGGACGGTGATTCCGAAAGCGGCGCCGCTGGTGTTGCCGGGCAAATGATGAAAGCTTATCAGGCGCAGGAGCGCAGGTTGGAGGAGAAGATTGAAACCATGCTTGCTCGCATCGTGGGTAAAAACAACGTCGTCGCTCGCGTTTCGGTCAATCTCAATACGAAAACCTCCACCTTGCTTGACGAGAAATTCGATCCGGAAGGGCAGGTCCCGCGCACCCAAACCTCTGACAAGGACACGGCAACTACGGTTGAAACCAAGCCTCAGAATCGAGGCACTGGAATGGGCGCAAACGTTCCGAACGTCAGTCAAGACGCTGCGGAGCAGGAACCGCTAATGGCGCAAAGCGACGAAAAACGTGAAAGCAAAACAACGGATTTTGAGATTAGTCGAACCCTTCGAGAGGAGGTTCAGGAACCAGGTACGATCGTTGGTAGAAGCGCGGCGGTTTTGATTGCCAAGGGTGAAGCTCCTCGTAGTTCCCAGGAAATCGATTCGATTCGTGACGCAGTGGTCAATGCCATTGGGGCCCGTTTCGATTCCCTTGATCTGAATACCCACGTCTCCGTGCATGAAGTGGAATTTCTTCCGGCGTTTGTCGGTCCTGCGGGAGAAACTTTGAATCAGTTCGAACATTTGCTCGATACGTACGGTCCGCACCTTAAAAACCTTCTTGGCGTCATTCTGGCATTGGCAATCTTCGTAGTCTTTTTGAGAATGTTGAAGAAATTCAAACCGAGCGAAGCCGAAGTTCAGGTTTTGCAGGAGGACGATCAGCGATTGCTTTCGGGAGCCAGAAGCCTGGGAAGCGGACTGACTCCGGAGTTGCTTAACGATTTGATCCAGGAAAAACCGGATAACGTCGGAACCGCTCTCAAGCGTTACTTGCAGACCGGTTCCACCAAGTAAGAATTCCAATCCTGACTTCAAGCGATGGAAGAGGTAGAAGAAGAAAGCGTCGGAGAAAGGTACGCAAGGTTTACGAGGCACGAGAAACTGGCCTTGCTGATGATTGCCTTGGGTCCGGACGCTTCTTCGACGCTGCTCAAGCGCTTTGACCAGAAGGATGCCGACAGTATCTGCAAGAAGATCGCCGACTTTCCTTTGGTCAATCAGGAACTCAAGGATTGTGTTTTGGATGAATTCTCCGAAATCATCGAATCGAGCGTAAACTCGAATTTGGGTGGCTTGGCATTCGCCAAGAAGACCTTGGAGTTGGCTCATGGGGATTTCAAGGCAAACAACATACTCAATCGCATTTCTCCCGTCAGGGACTCGCTCGAATTCATGGAAGACATCAAGGAGATGGATTCTGGACAGATTTACAACGTCATGCGGTTTGAACAGCCCCAGACCATTGCATTCATTCTTTCCAATTTGGAACCGGACAAGGGAGCGGAAGTGCTGGTTATGATGCCTCCCAACGTTCAGGAACAAGTCGTGGAGAGAATCGGGGCGATGGAAACGACTCCCATGGCGCAGGTCGAGGTTGTCGCCAATACTCTCGGAGCGAGAATCGGCCAAAAGGGTCAGTCTCCTAGAGTGGTTTCAGGCGGCGTCAAGGCGGCGGCCGACTTGTTGAATTGGTTCGACAAGGAACAAAGCAAGGAATTGCTCAAGAGCATCGAAAAAAGGAATCCGAAATTGGGTGGTTCAATCAGGCAGCGAATGTTTCGTTTCGAGGATATCGTACGACTCAGCCCGGGAGACATTTCAAAAATCACCAAGGAAGTGGATCAGGACGATTTGGTGATAGCCATGAAAAATGCGTCTGCGGAACTGAAGAAGGCGATCTACGCCACTATGTCCAAACGCGCCGTTGAAGCCCTGGAGGAACAGTTGGGCTTTCTCGGGCCGAAAAGACTTTCTGAGATTGAAGCTGCGCAAGATCGCGTCATCCAAATCGTTCGCGAACTCGAGGAAGATGAGGAAATCATCCTTGATACAGGGGGCAGTGATCTTGTCGTTCAGTAAGAAAATCGTCTTTCCGGTACCTCCTGTTGGATTCACCGTCAAATCGGTTGCTTTTCCTCCCGTATCCAAGGCCGAGGCGCAAAGTCAGTCTTCGTTGTCTTACGAGTCCGGAAAGAAGGAAGCGACTGATTTCTACTTGGGTGAGATTCAGAAATTGCGCGAGGAATATGCCGAAAGCCAAAAGTCGCTTCTTGCAACCATTCAGGATAAGGCGGAGCGAACCATTGACGAATTGAGTCATCGCCTTCCTGATTTGGTTGTCGGGGTGGTTGAAAGAATTCTTCCCCAAATCGAATTGGGGAAATCCGAGGTCGAACAGATCGCCCGTTCCTTGATCAACGATTTTTCAAGCAAGGATGAAAAGCTCGAAGTGTATTTGTGTCCGGAAGACATGAAGCTTTTGAGAGGGATGGGCAAAAGTTCTTCCGAAGACGAAGTCATCGACAATGGTGAAGACGACCAAGGTGACGGTTTCGCGAGCGCCATAGCAGGTATTTTCGATAACTTGGACGGTGAGGATGCACTGCTTCCCGACTTGCCGAACGTTATGTTCTTCGAGGATCCGACGCTTGCTCGAGGGGATTGTCAGATAAAAAGCAGGTTTGGTTTGTTGGATGGAAGGATTGCCACCAAACTGAGAAAGATCGAAGAGGAACTGAAGGGAAATGGTTAAGTCTTTGTCGGAAAGGTTTTCCTTGTTGGAAAGCGGACTGCAATCAGTCAGGACCTTCGACAAGGTGGGTTTGGTAAGGAAAGTCACCGGGTTGGTCATCGAATCGGAGGGCCCTGAATCTTCCATCGGACAGGTTTGTACCATCCTTTCGGAAAGAACCAACGAGGAAGTCGAGGCGCAAGTCGTCGGTTTTCGAGAAAACGTCGTTTTGTTGATGGCCTTAAGCAGCGTTCATCTCATCCATCCCGGCTGCAAGGTCATATCCAGGAAAAACTCCAACGCCGTTCCTTACGGATCGGGGCTTCTCGGACGAATCATTGACGGCATGGGGCGACCCATCGACGGGAAGGGGCCCTTGAATTGTCCCTCGCGTGACGGACTCTTTGCAAACCCTCCCAATCCTCTTGCCAGATCCTTGATTAACGAGCCCTTTGCGACGGGGATCAAGGCTATCGACACTTTTGTTCCAATGGGCAGCGGTCAGAGAATGGGCATTTTCGCTGGGAGCGGGGTAGGGAAATCGATCTTGTTGGGCATGATTGCCCGAGGTTCCGAAGCCGAAGTCAACGTCATATCCTTGGTTGGCGAACGCGGCAGAGAATTGAGGGAGTTCGTCGAAAACGATCTGGGTGAAGCTGGAATGAGGAAATCCGTTGTGGTGGTTTCCACCTCCGACCAACCGGCGCCGATGAGAATTCGAGCCTCGGTTCTCGCTACTGCTATTGCCGAGGGTTTCAGAAACGAAGGAAACAAGGTGCTGTTGCTAATGGATTCACTGACGAGGTTCGCCATGGCTCAAAGAGAAATCGGTTTGGCATCGGGCGAACCGCCTGCTTCCAGAGGATACGTTCCTTCGGTCTTTTCTCTTTTGCCCAAGCTGCTGGAAAGAACGGGCACGAGCGAGAGCGGAGCCATCACTGCAATTTACACCGTGCTGGTAGAAGGCGACGACATGAACGAACCGGTTGCCGATGCGGTGCGCGGTTTTCTTGACGGACATATCGTTCTTTGCCGAAAATTGGCCAATGCCAATCATTTCCCGGCCATAGACGTCTTAAGCAGCGTCAGTCGTCTTGACAGGGCAGTATGTTCGGAAGGAGAAACGACTCTTATTTCATCTGCCAGAGACATCCTGTCGACCTACAAGCAGAACGAAGACATGATCAACGTCGGCGCCTACGTCAAGAACAGCAATTCCAAAATCGATCATGCCATAGAAAAGATTGATGGACTGGAGAGTTTTTTAAGGCAGAAGTATCATACCCTTGTCGGTCGAGAAGCCGCTTTTTCCGAGCTTGATCACGTTTTGAAATGAGATCCTTCACCTTCAAGTTGAATGCTTTGATGCGTTTGCGCGAGTCAAAGAAGGAGCAGGCCCTTATGGCCTTTGCCTCGGCGGTTCGCAGCGTTGAGGAAAACAAGACCAGTCTGAATGATGCCAGGTCGGAGTATGAACAAACTCTTGGTATTTTGGGAAGCGAGAAAGCCAGAGACTTCACTGGGGCAAGCATCCAGGCTCTTCAGGCGAGCTTGGCTTTGGCATCCGACAAGGTTGCCGCTTTGGAGGTCAAGCTCAGCAGAAGTCGAGAGATCGAAAAATCGAGGCGGAATATCTTTCTTCGAAAAAAAACTGAATTCGAGAGCATTTCTCGATTGAAGGAAAAACAGGAACTCGAACACTACTTTTCTCAAAGCCTAAAAGAGCAGCGTGAAACCGAGGACGTGATAGGTTCGCGGTTTCTCTATCAAAAAATGAATCCAGACGCCTAAATTATGAAATTCTCCGCATCGCTTATCGTTTTGCTTGCAGTTTTGTTGTCCGTTGCCAGCGCCGGTCTTGTCTTGTTTTTAAATTTCGATGATCTTTTCAAGCCGCCCCCCGTCGTAAAGGCTGAGTTTACAAGCGTAGAGTTCGATGCAGACGACACCAGCTATTCTCCAGCTGAGACGCATTCCATGAATCAATTGTCGAAGGAGTTGTCCATGCTCAAAGACAAGCTTCTGGACAGGGAAAAGGAATTGGATGCCAGAGAATCCGCATTGACGATGGATCTTGAGTCTCTGGACAAGCAAAAAAGGGAATTGAACCGCATCCGGGAAGACCTTTCCGCCAGGTTGTCCGAATTCGAGGCTCGAAAAGGAAAGGATTTGAGCGAAGAAAAATTGAAGGAGTACAAAGATACCGCCAAGCGCTGGGTTGAAATGGGCCCGGAGGTTGCAAGCATGGAGATTCAAAATTGGAGGCAAAAGAGAATGTTCGAAGAAGCGCTGAGCATCTTTGAGTTGCTTAAGGCGGAAGACAAGGCTCCCATCATTGCCTTCATGTTAAACAGCGATCAAGACGAGCTAATTGAGCTTGCCGATGCTTTGGCAATGCGAGATCGGGGACTTCTTCCCAGTATAAGCGTAGAGTAAGAGGGTCGATCCGTGAGCGCGATCAATTTGCCTTTTGGTTCCAGTCATCCTCCCACCAGTCACCAGTCGATCGGTTCCCATGGGTCCTTTTGGCTTCCTCCCAAATCACAAGCTTCCGACTTTGACCTTCATTTGGAAAAGCATTTCTCGGATTCCGGTAAGAAATCCCGATCAAATTCGCCAAGTGAAGCCCCTTTGCCCGCATCCGTGAAGGTTCCCGGCGGCAACATGATCGATCGTGGACGAAGCGAAGCCATGCAAACCCTCAATCGAGTCGGGGAAAAAGCTGCTGCCCCTGCTTCCATGAAAGGTCATTTGTCTGTCGGGTTGGCTGATTCCGGTGTTTCTTCCGGCACTTTCATTTCCCCTCGAGCGGGAAGTCCTGCTTCGCTTGATTCGTCGTTCGGTTTAGAGGTTGGTTCTAAACGGGAATCACCCTTAATCAGTCCCGACCCTTTTTCTTTGCCCGGCAAATCCGGCGGGCCTCGAAATCATCCATCCAAGCATTTTTCTCAAACTTCAGGATCTTTGGGAACCGGACTGTCGACTGGCGCAAGAACTGCTTATACCCAAGTGCGCGACAATGAAGACAAACCTTTCACCCATAGGACGCAGGAACCTTTTCTTTTCGAAAAGCTTTCGGATCCGGATAGCTTCTCCGATGCCCTTGGTGAGCAAGTTTTGGATCTTTGTCTCACTGGTTTCTCTTCAGAGAAGCAAGTTTTCCGCATGGCTTTCAACTTGTTTGACGGCAGCAGCGTATCGATGCGCATCGAAAGAATCGATACCAACCTTTCTTTGGCCTTTGTGTGCGATCGTCCTTCCGGCAGGGATTTCCTCCGATCTGCATTGCTCCCGATCTCACGCTCGTTTTCCTCGCATCCCGAGTTTGCCGTGCATGCCCAAGTCTTCAGTTCCTACCATGAAATGGATTCCGTTTTACGAATGCATCAACCCAGCCTCCCATGATTGATTCCATCAGCAGTTCTTCCCTCTTGGAGGGCAATTATCCATCCCTCTCCGCAAAGGATGCCTCCCAACGCAACAGTCAATTGAAGATGGAGGATTTTTTGCAACTGCTCACCAGCCAAATAACCAATCAGGATCCTTTGGAACCGATGAAGGACACCGAATTCATTGCGCAAATGGCGAACATAGCTTCCCTTGAACAAATGAATCAGTTTTCGGAAGGGTTCTCCAAATTCGCTTCTTCCCACAATCAGATGCTGTCCCAAGGTTACCTCGGTCATCGAGTGACCATCGAAAGCGAGAAAGGTGAGGTTGTCGGTTTGGTTGAAGCGGTCAACCGGTCTGCCGAAGGCGATACCGAGGTAGTCGTGCAAGGCGTTTCCTACTCGCCTGAGAACATCAAGAGAATCGAAGTCGTCTCCAACGATTCAACCCCGCTTTCGCAATGATTCCCTCTTTGCACAACGGCGTTTCCGCCCTGAAGAGTTTTTCAGAAGGATTGCAGGTTCTCGGCAACAACATCGCCAACGTCAATTCCCTGGGTTACAAGTCATCGAGAGCCAATTTCTCCGACAATTTTTACCTGCACGTGAACGATCCCAATTTCGGAGTCGGAGGGGAACCGAGCAACAATACCCAAAATTTCGGAACCGGGGTAAGCGTGGGATCGATCACCGCCAATTTCAACCAAGGCGCAATCGAAAACACGGGTATCGATTTGGATTTGGCGATTCAAGGCGAAGCTCTGCCCAATGCCGGCGGGTTTTTCATGGTCGGCGATCCCCAAACCGAAGAAATTTTCTTCACTCGCGCAGGGGCATTCGAGAGCACCGCCGAAGGTTTTTTGGTAACCCGAGACAAGAATCGCTATCACCTGCTTGGCTTTGATGGGGCCGCTCCCAATTTGGCCACCTCCGTGCGCATACAGTTGGAAGGGGGCGAAGACCTGCTTGCTCGCAGGATCGAGGAGGATGGTTCTTTGAATTTGGTCGTTACCAAGGACGGAATCGATTCGATCAGGAACTCCGGCAAGATTGCCTTGGCAAACTTTCGCTCGCCCCAGTACCTGCGCAACGTGGGAGAAGGCTATTATTCCAACGGCAAGCCGGGTGAAGATTATGCGGGTCTCGGTCAAGGCTTTGCTGCGGCATCAGGAACCAATGGTAAGATCAAGCAGTTTGCCCTTGAATTATCGAACGTTGATCTCACCAATGAATTTGCCATGATGATCACTCATCAACGATCCTTCCAAGCCGGCTCCCGTATCGTCACCACTTCCGATGCCATTCTATCAGAGGCAGTAAACTTAAAGCGTTAACCCTAAGAAACCTCCTTCATCATGTCTGCAGATCAACTAGACGAACTGCCTGCTGGCGCTCAAAGCGCAAAGTCCGGTGGAAACAATTTGGTCCCGGCTCTGATTGCCATTGTTCTGGCTCCGCTCCTCACGGTTGGAGCCATGACTTTTGTAATCAAGTTAAACAAACCCGATCCCGCGTTGAAGGATCAAATCATCGAAGGTGGGCAACCTTTGGACATGGAACCTTCCGGGGAAGAAAAGTTCTATGAACTCAAGCAATTGATAACCAATTTGGGTGGACCCATCAAATCAAGGTACATCAACTTGGAATTGCGTCTCGAGGGCTTGGCCGGAGACTTCGAAAAGATTTTGGAAATGAACGAACACCGGATTCGGGACAAAGCTCTTTCCATCATGGGCGCCTACACTTACGAGGACGCTCAAATGGATGGTTTTCAAGAGAGGGTAAGGATCGATCTCAAAAAAGCGTTTTCCTTGGTTCTCAGAAAATATCGGGATGGTGAAAGCGATTTGATCCGACAAATCTACTTCACTCAATTCGTGGTGCAGTAAGATCTTGGTCTGCAGATGGATAATCCAGGTAAATTAGAGGACGAAAGTTTCGATCTCGACGAAATCGATGGGGGTGCCGCCGGAGGCGCATGCGTGTTTCTGCATGATGGTACTCGTGTGGAAGATCTTTCGACTTTGAAGATCAAAAAATACGACTTTACCAATCCCATCGTTCTTTCCGATGCCGATTTGTCTCGATTGAAATCGAAATCCGAGCAGTTCGTCTACTATTTGGCCGGTCATCTTTCGATGTTTTTGCGAACCGAGTTCAATCTGGAGTTGCAGGATCTAAGCGCCGATCTATACAGCCCGTTTGTCTCGTCCATCAATTCTCCTTCCTGCGTCACTCTTTTCAAAATGCAGGAACTCAACGGAGTGGGTTTGCTTGACGTGAATTCCCATTTGTCCGCTACCGTGGTGGATCGAATCCTCGGAGGTCGTGGATCCACGAATCCCGAGGAGCGCGGTTTGACTGACATCGAAAAGGCTTTGGTGGAAGACTTCAACTTAATCATTCTCGAAGAATGGTGCAAGCAGTGGGATGCGATCAAAAAACTCAATCCGGTGATCATAGGTACGGAAACCACCGGCAAGTTTCTTCAAACTTCTCCTCCGGATGCCATGATGCTCATCTTGAGCATGGAAGCTTCCTTTGGGGACGTTTCCGGCCCGATGAGAATCGGAGTTCCTTACTACACCTTGGAACCGATTTTGAGCAAACTTCTCAGCGCCACCAGCGAAAAAAAGGAATCCGTTCTTCCCAAGTCTCCCAAATGGCATATGGTTTACGATGAAATCCCGGTCGATCTTTCCATCGAATGGGACGCCTTCGAGTTGACCGTGCGAGACCTTTACAATTTGCAGGTGGAGGACGTCATTGAGATGAATCCGGAAATCATCTCCAATACTTTGGTCAGAATCGAAAACAAAACCTGTTTCGTAGGTGAAGTCGGGTTGGAAGGCGGACAGGTAGCCTACCAAGTCGATCATTGCGTAAACGAAGGCCTTAAACTAATTGCCAAAGCTCATGGATAGTAAAAAAATGGACATTGTAATGGATGTGAAGGTGCAAGTCACCGTACAACTTGGTACAGCGCAACTTCCCATGAAGGAAATCGTCGAACTGAGCCCTGGATCTCAAATTCAGCTCAAGCAAAATGCCAAAGACCCGGTCAGCCTTTTGGTAAACGGAAAATTGATCGCCTTGGGAGAAGTGGTTGTCATCGAAGACCGCTTTGGTCTAAAAATCACGGAAATCGTCGACACGATTTCCTGATTCTCTTACAGGTTCCCCCTTTCTGCTTTTACAAGTCTGAAAACCGTTTCAGGATTGGTTTCTCTGGAGCAACTCACCATTCAGTTTGTCAAGTGGATCATATAGAGGAGTATGCAAAGCTGTTACGGGTTCTCGGCTACATCGGCGTACTCGGGGCCTTGGCCTATTTCTTGAGCCGATTTCTGAAGGCCAAAAAATACGGCAAAATTTCCACCGAAAGCGATTCGATTCTCATCACCGCCACCCATTCTCTGGGTAATCGGCAATTCCTCGTCGTTGCGAAGTGCGAAAAACAAAAACATCTCTTGGGGGTAAGTCCCGTCGGCATCACCCACCTTGCAAAACTGGGTGAGAATGCTCCTATGCAGGAAGGCGAAAGTTAGGCAGTGATGGCTCGCTTTGTTAATAAATTCCTGGCATTCCTCCAACCGACCCTTGTCTGGGTGGTTTTGTTGTTTCTTTTCGTAGTTCATCCCTTGGAGGCGCAGACCACCGGCGCCGGTTCTCCGGGATTGAGGATAGACGTCAGCGGAGCCAACGAGGATGGGGACCTTGGGCTCGCCATTCAACTGGTCATTGCCATGACCATTTTGACTTTAGGTCCTTCCATTGTCATGATGATGACTTCCTTTACCCGGATCATCATCGTCTTGGGATTCGTCAGAAACGCCATTGGTGTCAATGCCGCCCCTTCCAGCCAAATCATAATAGGATTGGGGCTGTTTCTCACCTTCTTCATCATGGGTCCCATATGGAACAAGATTTACGATGATGCGGTGACTCCTTACATGGAGAAAGCCATGAAATCCTCCGAAGCATTGGAAGTGGCGACTGCATACATGAAGGACTTCATGATGAATCAGACACGTCAGGAGGATGCCCAATTCTTTTTGGAAATTTCTCGGCAAGGAGCGATGACCCGCGATCAGTTGCCTCTTAGCATCGTCGTCCCTTCTTTTATCCTGAGCGAATTGAGAACTGCTTTCCAGATGGGTTTTTTGATTTTCATTCCCTTCATCGTCGTCGATTTCATCGTAGCCTCGACCTTGATGTCCATGGGAATGATGATGATGCCTCCGGTAGTTATTTCCATGCCTTTCAAGTTGCTCTTGTTCGTTTTGGTGGATGGTTGGTATTTGATCGTTCAATCCTTGGTGGAAAGCTTCAACGTCTCTTGAGGAAATAGCATCGCATGAATATGGAGCTTGCAGTCGATTTGATGAGAAACCTGCTTCAGACTGGGCTGATTCTGGCCATTCCCATTTTGGGAACCGCAACCGTCATCGGTTTGTTGGTTAGTTTCGTACAGTCCATCACCAGTTTGCAGGAACAAACCCTAACTTTCGTTCCCAAGCTCATTTGCGTTTCACTGGCCATCGTACTGGCTTCGAATTTCATTCTCAAGACGATGACCGATTTCTGCATCTCGATGTTTAGTTTGATTCCTACTATGGCGCAGTGACTATCGTAGCCGGAGAAATCGTGGTCTGGGTTCTGGTTTTGCTCAGAACCGGCGCTTTTTTCATAGGAATCCCCCTTTTCGCAGGTCAATTGATCCCCGTGCGATACCGGATGTCGTTTGGCTTGATTCTCTCCCTTCTCGTTAGTCCCCATGTTCCTGCAGACCTACATTTGGCTGGTCATTTCGTCGGGGCGATCATACTGGCAATCAATGAAATTTGCATTGGCTTGCTACTTGCAATGATGGTCAGAATGACCTTTTTTGCCGTAGAATTGGCCGGTCACTTGATTTCCTACGAAATCGGATTGATGGCGAGCAACAGCATCAACCCCTTGTTGGGCTCGACGGACGCCACCCTGACCAGCCTCTTCTATTATTTCAGCCTTTTGATCTTTTTCATTACCGGATTGCATCATGAGGTCATCAAGGCATTCGCCCTGAGCTTTGAATACATGCCGATCGGAACGTTTTTTCTCCAGTCCAACCCCATGGTCGAATACGTTGCCGAAGTGTCAGCCGTTTTTGTCTTGGGCACTTTGATCGCAGCTCCTTTCATTGCCCTAAACTTCATCGTAAACGTTTCATTCGCAGTTTTGGGCAAGGCGGTTCCCAAGATGAACGTCTTCATAACCAGTTTCTCGATTCGCATCATGGCAGGTTTGCTTTTGTTGGTTTCCTCGATGCTCCTTTTTTCTTCCTACGTCGTGGAACACAGCAGAAGATCCGTTGAGGTAATGATCGATATATTGCAATCAGGGTAGGGCGCAGAACTTGTTCTCATGGCTGACGTAGACAAAAGTTCCAAGACCGAGCCCCCGACGGAGAAAAGACTCAACGAGGCAAGATCCAGAGGTCAATTCGCCAAAGCTCCCGAAATCGGAATGACGGCCACTTTGCTTGCCGGCTTGACGGTGCTTTACTTTTGGGCCCCAGCCAAGGCAATGGAACTGCTGTCGTTCACCCGATCGATTTTTGAAAACCTGAACACCATCGAGGCATCGCAGGAAGGCGTCGCTTCCGCTTTCAACAATTCCTATCTGGCGATGGGCCTGATCGTTTTGCCGATGTTGGCAGCCTGCTTCTTTGCCTCTCTCTTTGCGGAAGGCTTGCAAACCGGGTTTCGCTTCACCCCCAAAGCCATCGAGCCTTCCTTCAACAAAATGAATCCCATAAACGGAATCAAGAGAATCTGGGGAATGAAGGGGCTGAAGACCTTCGCGGTTGATTTCCTCAAGTTTCTAGCCATTGGAACCGTCGTATGGCTGAGCATCTCGATTTTCTTGGATGATCCAATCTTTTACGCCCCCATTCCGATTCAGCACATTCCTGCCTTCATCTTTCAACTCTTGGTAATCATGCTGGCCTTGCTCGTTCTGATGCTTCTCGTTGTGGCCATCATCAACTTCATCATCAAAAAGAGGGAGCATAACGAGGAAATGAAGATGACCAAACAGGAAGTGAAGGAAGAAAGAAAGAGCAGGGAAGTTTCGGAAGAGGTCAAGTCGGCCCAGAGAAGAAAAGCGTTGGAGTTGGTAATGGGGCAAAAACTGCAGGACGTATCCACTTCCGACGTTGTCGTGACCAACCCGACTCACTTCGCCGTGGCGCTTCGATACGAAAAAGGCGCGGATCATGCTCCAGTCGTCGTTGCCAAAGGTCACGACATGTTAGCCAGAAGAATCAAAGCCATTGCCAGGGAGTTTGAAGTTCCCATGGTCGAAGACAAGCCCGCAGCTCAAATGCTCTATGCGCTGGGAACGGTCGGCGAGCCCATTCCGTTTCAACTTTACCAGATCGTGGCTCGCATACTGGCAGACGTGTATCGTTCCCATGCTTATTACTTTCATCGATTGAAAGCTCGTCGAATTTTGACCAAGGGCATCAAGTCCACCGTGGTTGCATGATTCCCTTCCCTCAAAGTGTTCGGGCGTTTCTCGCTCGCTTGAAAGGAAACTCCGATCTCGGGTTCATTTTGGGTCTTTTTGCCGCGGTTTTCCTGCTTGTCATCCCCATTCACAAAGATTTGCTGAGCGTGCTTCTGGTTTTCAGCATCGCTATCTCTCTGCTTATTCTGCTGACCGTCGTTTACGTCAAGGAACCTCCCGAGTTTTCCGTCTTTCCCACCATCTTGCTTGCCGTAACCTTGTATCGTCTAGGCCTCAACGTCGCCTCCACCAGGCTGATTCTACTCGATGGAGACGCCGGATCCGTCATTCAATCCTTCGGCACTTTCGTGGTCGGGGGAAATTACGTAGTCGGCGCCGTAATCTTCTTCATCCTGGTCATCATCAACTTCGTGGTGATAACCAAGGGCGCCGGTCGTATCGCCGAGGTGACCGCGCGTTTCACCTTGGACGCCATGCCCGGTAAGCAGATGTCCATCGATGCGGAAATGAATGCCGGAATCATAACCGAAGCCCAAGCTCTCGACAAACGGGCGAAGATCCAAAAGGACGCCGATTTTTACGGCGCCATGGACGGTGCCAGCAAGTTCGTCAGGGGAGATGCGATTGCCGGCATATTCATCACCGTCGTCAACGTTTTGGGAGGCATTCTCATCGGTTACTTTCAAAGAGACATGGCGATGCAAGAAGCCCTGCAGAGTTATACGGTTCTTTCGATTGGAGATGGGCTGGTCTCCCAGATTCCCGCGATCATCATTTCCATTGCAGCCGGTATTCTGGTCACTCGATCTTCGGACGAGGCCAACTTGGGTGAGTTTGTCGGCAGGCAGTTGACCATTTATCCAAGGGCAATTGCCATATCCGGCTTTTTGCTGCTGCTCTTTGCGCTCTTTCTCTCCGATACCTTCTGGCCCTTTTTCTTGTTGGCCGTATCTTGTTTTTGCACGGCTTACTACTTGCGAAAAAAGGGAGATTCGATACCCGTGATCGAAAAAATGGAATCGCCGGGAGCGGGCGGACGAGAGTCACATTCCCCTTCTGCTTCCGGCGCTGCAGTCGCCTCTTCTTCCAATGAGCGTGTACCGGATGGAGCAGCGAGCGCTTCATCGATGGAGAAAGCAATCGATCAGGAAGTTTTCGGATTGGAAATGGGATATGGATTACTGGTATTGGCCGACAAAGCCAAGGGAGGCGATTTATTGGAGAGAATCACCGGGGCGCGTACGAATTTCGCCCGAGAAATGGGTATGCTTCTTCCGACAATCGGAGTGCGTGACAACATCGAACTTGATGCCAACGAATATCGTTTCCTCCTGCGTGGGAAGGAAATCGCCCGCTCAACCATTCTTCCCGATCGCTTTCTCGCCATGAACATGGGTGGAGCCAATGAAGGCAAGCTCAGTGGCATCGCCACAACCGAGCCGGTTTTCGGAATCAACGCGCAATGGATCGTGGAAAAGGAAAAAAGAACAGCCGAAGTGGAGGGATTCACCGTAGTCGACCCCTCTTCCGTTTTGGTGACGCATCTTTCCGATGCTCTAAAGCGATTCGCTTATTTGATTTTGGAACGAGAGGGAACGCAAAAACTGCTTGACCTCATCAAGGACAAGCATCCTACCCTGGTCGGCGAATTGTTTCCTGATCTGGTAAACGTCGGAATCGTTCAGCGAACTTTGCAGAATCTTCTGAGGGAAAGGATTTCCATCAAAAATCTTACCCTGATCCTGGAAACCATCGCCGACATGGCTTCGGTCACCAAAAATCCGGACGATTTGTCCGAGCAAGCCAGGAAGAGACTGGGAATGTATTTCGTGAAGGAGTTTGAAGTGGAGCCCAACAAACTTGTTTCCATGACGATCGAACCGAGCTTGGAGCAAATTCTTGTTCATCGCGTAAAGAAAAGCCAGTTTGACGTCGGGCTAGCCATGGATCCCGACTTGACTCGTGGTTTGGTCGGGGAAATAAGATCCAAGATCGATGAAATGACGGATCAAGGGTTGACTCCTTGTCTGGTCACCACTTCGGAACTTAGGTTGGCTCTTAGAAGGTTTCTGGAACCGAGTTTTCCTCAACTTTCGATCTTCTCCTATCAGGAGATTCCAACGGAAACGATGGTCGAGCCTTATGCTGCCATCAGTGTTTCTCAGTTCCCTGCAGCGACGATTCCCCCCAGTGGTGATTCCGTCGTTGCAGAAGGCAACGCCAAAGAGGAACCCCAACTCGTCTACTGATCCATGATTGCCAATGAAAATCAAAACGTGACGGAATCGGACACCAAAAGGTATCGTTTGGTCGTTCGTTCCGCGGAAGAAGCCGTCCGCATGATTCGTGAGAAACTTGGAAATCATGCGAAGGTAGTGTCCGTTCGCCAGATTGGAGGCGAAGGCTTGAGGCGTTTCATTTCCTCGCCCAAGCTTGAAGTGATCGCGGAAGTGGACAATTCATCGGATGTTTCCGCGAAAGCCCTTGAGGAAAAGGAGGAATCCGTTGCCAAGGCCCCTGCATCGAGCGATGATTCAAGCGTGGTTACGCAATCTTCTGCGATCGAGCAATCCGCTTCGCTGACCGATGCCGCCGGCAAGGAAAACGTAGGGGAGCTCTTTCAGGACTCCGAGAACGCCGATTCTTCCGATGATCCCTTTTCTCTTCTGGTTCGCGCAGGGTTTGACCCGCTTTTGATATCCCGATTGAAAAGTTGGAACGAACTGTCCAACCTGCAGGATTTGTCCCTGGCGGACGCGCTCAGGAAAGTCACTTTGGCTTTGAGCGATCGATTCAAGGCGATTGCTCCCGTAGCTACGACCGATAAGATTGCCATTCTCGGTTCCCCCGGCTCCGGCAAAACGACCACTCTTTGCAAACTTTTGGCTCACGAGGTTTTCATCAACAAATCTTCTCCCATGGTGTTGAAAATGGAAAACGGCGTACCCAACCCGGATGATTCGTTGCGCATTTTTTGCGAGGTCATCGGAGTCACGCTTTTTCGCGAACCTTCCAAATTGCCACCCAGTTCGATGAACGCGCCTTTGTTCATCGATTTGCCCGGCATATCTTTGACAAACATGGAGGAATGGTCGACCATTGACGAGGCCCTCAAATTGCTTGGCGTGGATACGAGGATTTTGGTCGTCAACGGAGCCTACGATTCCAAGGTGATTTCCAAAAGCATTCGCATAGGTAAAAATTTGGGTTCCACTCACCTTGCGTTCAGTCATTTCGACGAGCTTACCAATGCGTCCAAACTCTGGCCCTTCTTGTTTGATTCGGGATTGACTCCGTATTGCATCGCCAACGGACAGAACATAACCGGAGATTTTTCGACCAACGTGCTCAACCAAATGATCGCCAAAACCTTTCCTGAAAACCTCTACAGCAAGAGTTTTCCTTCCTATCCTCACAAGTCTTTCCAGTAACGCAAGGAAACCGAGAATATGAATGACGATGCCAAATTCTTCTTTTTTCTCAGCGGTTTTTTCGGCTTCGTATTCGTTTATTCCTTTTCTTTGGTTTTCAAAAACGACTTCATAATCAGCTTGATCTTCGGGTCCATGGGCTGTGTTACGTTTTCTTTATTCGGCCGTTTTTTTCTGGGACAGGCGCTTAAGCGCGTTTCCAAAATTCCTTCCGCATCCGAAGAGATCGCCGACAACCTCCTTTCGCAGGTCAACCAACCAGAGAACGATTCTCAGGAGCGCGCCTCGGTAGAGCAAAGAGCAACCCGAGCCAACATGGAGGCTTCTTCCAAGGCTAAGCCATGAGCCAATCGCTTTCATCAGCTGCCGTGCAACTTCCCGATTGCAAGAGGTTGGACACCGCTATGGAAAATTATCGCAGGGCGATGAGCGATCCAAAGCTCCGAGATCAATGGATTGAGGACTACCTGCCTTTGGTCAAATCGATCGTTTCCCGATTAAGGCATCATTTTCCCGATAGTTACGATACGGAGGATATTTATGGAGTTGCAGTGAGGTCGCTGGTCTTGGCTGTAAATCGCTTCGATCCTACAAAAGGCAAGTCCTTCGGAAACTATGCAGCTTTGAGAATCAAAGGAGGCTTGCTTGACGAACTTCGAAGAATCGATCATTTGCCCAGGGCCAATCGGGCGAAGGCTAAATCACTTCAGGCCACGATTCTCGACTTGGAGCTTGTTCTCAAACGTCCTCCTTCAGAGGAAGAGATCTGCCGCGAATTGAATTTGTCGAACGCGGAGTACAGGAAACTGCTCGAGCAGACCCAGCCGGTTGTTTTCGTTCCCCTGGATTCCTCTTCCTCGGGCAACGGATTCGACGACGATCATGCTTCCTTGAGCGAAACCCTTTCCGATCCGACGGAGACCACTGCCTTCGAAAAGACTGACAAAAAGGAGAAAATCGAGTATCTTCGCGAACGCATAAAGGAATTGCCTGCAAAGAACCAAAAAATTCTCCTTCTTTATTACGTAGAGGAATTGAGGTTGTCTGAAATCGCGCATCTCTTTAACTTGTCAGAAGGTAGAATCAGCCAAATCCTATCACATTCAATCATTTCCCTGCGGGCCATGTTTCAAAATCACGAATAAAACTTCCTCTCAGACATGCTTTTAACCATCGGAATCATCATCGTCTTCGTATCCTGTATCGGAGGTTTCACCGTCGCCGGGGGCAATCCCGTTTCTCTTATTCATGCAGGTGAAATTATGATCATCTGTGGAATCGGGTTGGGCATTTTGGTCGTATCCAGTCCCAAGAGCGTATTGATGGCGCTTAAGAACGATATCCTCAAGGCCTTCAAGGGCGGAGTAAGCGACCAAGGCAAGTTCATTGACTTGCTGGTATTGCTTTATGAGCTTTTCATGCTGGGAAGAAGAAAGGGAACTCCTGCCCTGGACGAGCACGTAAGCGACCCTAACAACAGTTCCATTTTCACGAAGTATCCATCCTTTCTCAACGATACGGGATTGGTGGAGTTTTTATGCAATTCATTGCGTCCAATCGTTGACGGACGATGCAAGCCAGGTGAAATCGGTGGCATTCTGGCTTCTGAATTAAGCAGTAGAGAAGCCGAAGCAAGTCGTTCGGTGAAAGCCGTGGAGATGATTTCAGACGCTCTTCCCGGAGTGGGAATCGTCGCCGCCGTTCTTGGCATCATAAACACGATGTCCAACCTCGAGGACCCCGAATCGGTCGGCTACAAGGTGGCGGCGGCTCTAAGCGGTACCTTTCTGGGCATTTTCCTCGCTTATGGTGTCGGTGTTCCCTTGGGCCGCTTGATTTCTCTCAACCAAGGTCAGGAAATGCTCTACTATCGCATCGTCGAAAGGTCGGTCTCCGGTTTCGCCACCGGCTTGTCACCCATCATGGCCGTGGAAATCGGTCGCAGGTCATTGGACAAGCAGATCCAACCGACCGCTGATGATCTTGAGGAAAAGTGCAAGGAGGCAGCCAAAGGAGGCTGATGGGTTTCCAAGCACGAGCTTGAAGCAGATGTTCACTTTTCCCTTTCGCCGCAGGTCTTTCGGTTTCGCTCATGGAGGAGCATGGAAGGTCGCCTATGCAGATTTCGTTACCGGTATGATGTCCCTTTTTCTCGTCCTGTGGATTCTTTCCCAAGACGAAGAGGTGATTATCGCCACCACAAGGTTCTTCAGAGACCCGTACAAGGCCGGCGTTCCCAAATCCACTCCCATCGAGCAAAAGGATGCCAGACCCGGAAGCATGGTTGATCAAATCGTCGGGAGGTCCGATACGACGATGAGAAATACCGACGACACCACTTCTATCGACATAGACGTCTTGCATCGAATCGCTCAGGATTGGTACCAAAGGCTCAAGCTTCATGAAATAGACGATTCCGTCATCCAGCTGGAGGTCACCTCAGACGGTATTCGCGTCGTCTTGTACCACGGTGACGACAAGCCGATTTTCGAAACCGCCACTCACAAACTCACCGATCACGGTCGTAAAGTGATGCAAAGGATGTCTTGGCTTCTTTCACAGCACGTCCTTGTCTACCGACTGGATTCGCACTCCATGAACCTGAAGGACAGGGTGAAGAATCACGAAGAGGCGGAGTGGGAATTGTCATTGTATCAGGCTGTCGAAGTCAATGACGCGCTCGTTTACTATTCAGCCGGCGAATTGTCCGGCAAGCTGGAAAGATTGTCCGGGCATGGAGCCAACAAGCCCAATCGAGTTCGCTACCCCAATCGTTCGGACAAGGACCGTCGCGTCGAAATCAGTCTGGTTCTGGACATCAGCAAGGAAGATCTGGCTCGATATCGATGATTGGTTTCGGAACTTAAAAGTTGATATGGAAAGTTATCTCGAAGGTCGCGGTTTCAAAATGAAGAAGGATGAAGGACAATCCTCCTTCAAGGCATTTCTCGATCAAAAGGAAACCTCGGACTCTCCTCCAATCGAGCAAGATGAGTTTAGCGAGAAGGACAAAGTGACGGAGCAAATCTATAACCAGGAAGGTTGTCCGATTGTGGAAGTCGTTTCCGTGGACGGACTTCCTCGTTCCCTGCTTGTTCATTTGCCGGATGGTCGCTTGCTGGAAATCGAGTGCCAGTATTGAGTTGGCGATTTTCCGAGCATAGCCCTTCCGGTAGCTAAGCTCGAATGGGTTAATCTTTTCTCGTATGGCGCAATTCATGCTTTCATGCATGCGTGAATTTATCTCTTTATGAAAACGCCTCCGCTCTTCGTGGTTTGGAGCAATATCAAAACATCATCGCAAACAACATTGCCGCCAGTCACGTTGCCGGTTTCAAGAAGGTAGCCGTTTCCTTCGAGGCGGTGGAGGGGGGGGAGATCGCTCGTTCGACTCATGATAGATTGCGTAATGAAATGCCGGGTTCCTTTCCCGTGATCAAGAATCAGGCTGACTTCAAGCCCGGGGAATTGAAGGAGACTTCGAATCCCTTGGAAATGGCGATTCATGGAGACGGCTTCTTCGCCTTGATGAATGCCAGTGGAGAAAAGGTGTACACCAGAGACGGTCAATTCTATCTCAATGCCTCAGGCGTGATGGTCAATACGATGGGTCATGAATTTTCCGACGAGGGAGGAAACGCCATTTCTCTCGTCCCCGGTTTGGGCGATCCTTTGATCGACTCCGAAGGGCAGGTTTTTCAAGGAACTCAGCTTGTAGCGAAGATCGGAGTTTTCGATTTTGAAAATCCCGTGACCCAACTCAAGAAGATCGGTGGGGGCTTTATTACGAAGGATGAAGGATTAGAGCCCGAATTGGCAGAACCGCAATCCTTCAAAGTGCTGCAGGGCTTTGTGGAGAACAGCAACGTTTCCGCCATCGAAGAAATGATTGGCTTGATCGAAGTTTCCAGAGCTCACGAGGCCAACCAAAAGATGGTTCAGGCTTTTGACGAAAACATAGGCAAGGCGATAGGTACGCTTGGCCAAACCTCATAACCTCATAAACTTATGAACTTATCTCTTTATTCGGGCGCTACGGGCATGCAAGCCCAACAACTTAATCTTAACGTCATCTCCAACAACATTGCCAACGTCAACACCACCGGTTACAAGAAGAACAAGATCGAGTTTCAGGATTTGCTTTACCAAAACCCCAGGCAATCAGGTGGCCAGACCGGGGCTGGCAACGTCATACCCACGGGAGTTGAGATGGGGAACGGAACAAAGGTCGTTTCAACAGCCAAAGTATTCACTCAGGGGCAACTTACGCAGACCAATGAAAAGATGGACGTAGCCATCGACGGTACCGGTTTTTTTCAAGTTGAGCGTCCTGACGGCACCGAAGCCTACACCAGAGACGGAGCTTTCAAAATAGGTCCCGACGGCCAGATAACCACCGCCGATGCTCTTCCCCTTGCTGCCGGCCTGCAAATTGATCCCGAGGTGACCAACGTCTTCATTTCCCCAACCGGCGAGGTTTCCATAGAAACCGCCGACGGCACTCAAATCATCGGTCAATTGGAGTTGGTTCGTTTTCCCAATTCGTCCGGTCTGAAGTCTCTGGGAGGAAACCTCTACATCGAGACGGAAGCAAGCGGGCCACCTGAAATCGGAGCCCCGGGTGAAAACGGGTTTGGCATTCTTCAGCAGGGCTATCTCGAGATGTCCAACGTCAACGTCGTCGAAGAGATGGTTAACATGATCATCGCGCAACGGGCCTATGAGGTGAATTCAAAATCCATTCAAACTTCCGACGACATGCTCTCGAGAGTCAACCAACTCAAGCGTTAATTGAAAATACAAGCTCTCATTCTTCTTCTCTCTGCAGGATGCCTCTTCGGTGGGGTAGAGCGGTTTCTTCGTCCGATATCGCTCCAAGGCTCCAAGGTGTCTGAGGCGACAACCATCAACCCCTTGTACACCAAGTCAAACAGCGATCTTGGATACCTCGACTCCGGTGTTTCCAGCCTCTTGAACGGGCAAGGGCTCGAATCCCTTTTGGCTGCTTCCCTCAAACATCGCTTTCAGGTTCAGGGGGAGATCTTGGTTAGCCTGGCGAGGCAATGGGTTCCCGTTCCGTGCAGTTCCAGGGTTTTGCTGAAGATCAGAGACTGTTCTCCTGAAGAACTTAGTTCCAGCTCCTATCTTCGCTTCAGCTTGTGGGATGACGGTATCAAATTAAACGATTACGAACTACCCGTTCGCGTTGCTCACTTGCGCGAGGTTTTCTTCTCCAAGAGGACTTTGTCGAGAGGTTCCAGGCCCCTGCCCGGTATGTTCGTCTCCAGAAAAGTTGACGTATTGAAGCAGCATGCCAATTCGGTCGCTTCTTCGAGTGACCTGTCCGGTTACGAACTTTCTACCAATTTGAGCGCGGATTCCGTACTGAAATGGAATTTGCTTTCCAAGGTTACCTTGATTCGGAAAGGGCAGGTCGTGGACGTCTTTGCCACGGGCAACGGGATCTACGTGACGATGAAGGGGCAGGCTCTGGAAGATGGTGTAGCTGGCTCTTTCGTCATGGTGAGAAACCTTTCTTCCAACAAGGAATTTCAGGCCAAGGTGGTCAGCGACAACAGCGTTCGGGTACACCTTTGATTCAGCAACTCATGAACTTCAAGATTGTACCGCTTGTTCTTTTGCTTGCTTTTCCATTTTCTGGATTCTCCACCTCTCTTTGGTTAAAGGGAAGCAATTCGGAAAGAGGTCTCTTCGGAGGCAAAAGAGCCTTCTCCGTCGGAGATTTGATTACCATTGACGTAGCGGAAAGCTCTTCTTTGGCAACCTCTCAGAATTCCGTTCGCAATCGTCAGTCGGAGATCAACAACGCAATCACCCAATTCCTTTATGCCAACAGCAACCTTGGCAAGCACAAGGGAACCTTGCCTCAAACTGAAATCACCTTGGACAGTTCTTCCCAAGGAGGAGGTTCCATTGCCAATACTCAGGACCTCAAGGGACGAGTAAGCGTAATGGTGATCGACGTCTTGCCCAATGGAGTTTTGGTTTTGGAGGGAGCTCGAATGGTTACTTTTTCCGGGGAGAGTTATTACGCGGTGCTCAAGGGTATGGTTCGTCAGGAAGACATCGGATTTGGGTTCAAGGATGGACTTCGCTACCGAAACATCGTGTCCTCTCAATACGTTGCCGACGCTCAGATCGAATTCGTCTCGCAGGGAAGTTTGAACGATGCCCAAAAGCAGTCTTGGTACCAACGCCTTTCTTCCATCATCAATCCTTTTTAAGCATGCATTTTCGTTTTGTTCTTCTTTTGTTGGGCATCAGTTCCCCCCTCTTCCTTCAAGGAGCGAGAATCAAGGATATCACGGAACTGCGTGGTTTGCGCAGCAATCAACTTTTCGGATACGGCATCGTTACGGGATTGAACGGTCAAGGCGATTCCAGAATCGAGTACACCGAGCTTGGGATTCTCAATGCGCTTGAGACCTTGGGCATTCGAGCGGACAAAGCGGACAAGTCCAGAAACATCGCCGCCGTCATCGTTACCGCTGAGATCGGTCCTTTTGCCAAGGAAGGAACCAAGATGGACGTTACGGTTTCATCCATTGGAAATGCCGACTCGCTGCAGGGAGGAATACTCCTTCAAACCCCGCTGAAGGGTGCGGACGGCTTGGTATATGCGGTTGCTCAAGGGCCGGTTTCCGTCGGCGGGCTCTCCGCTGGAAACGCCGGAGGAAACGTCCAGGTAAATCATCCGACCGTGGGTTTGGTGTCCAATGGCGCTTTGGTTGAAAGAGAAATCGCCAGCGAATCGTTCAGTCAGGAATCCATCGACCTGCTCTTGCGTACGCCTGACAGTCTCACTGCGGTCAAGATGGCAAGCGCCGTAAACAACTACTACCCCGGATCCGCATTGGCTATGGATGCGGGAGTGGTCAATATTCGGGTACCTTCCGGCTTTATCGGTCAAGTGACCAATTTCATTGCCGCCGTCGGAGAGATTGACGTCAAGCCAGACGTTCCCGCCAAAATCGTCATTAATGAACGTACGGGTACGATCGTAGCCACCCAAAACGTGCGCATTTCTCCAGTTGCGGTAAGCAGCAGCAACATAACCATCTTCCTCAACCCAACGACGGGAGTGAGCCAGCCTCTGCCCTTTTCCCAGGGAGCAACGGAGGTCATACAAGGGGAAAATGCCGAACTTATCGAGGAAGTGGGGCGGTTCGAAGCGATTGACGAATTGGATCCTGCCGGAGCGACTACCGTCAACGAGCTGGCTACCGCCCTGAACAAGCTTGGACTTACCACCAGAGAAATGACTTCGATCTTTCAATCAATCAAGAACGCAGGCGCATTGCAGGCGGAACTTATCATCAATTAAACCAAGATGGAAACTCAAGGAATCACCAACGGTTTCTCCGGAGCGAATCCTTCTTCATTGATGGATTTCATTCGTTCCAGACAAGCATCAAAAGCAGAAAAGACCAAAGTCGTAAGCGAGCAATTCGAGTCCTTGTTGGTCAAGCAATTCCTCAACGACGCTTTGAAACCTATGTTCAAGGGCGTTTTTGACGAAAATACGGAAGGTCATCGCTTCTATCGACATTTCTTTACGGATGCCTTGTCGGAAAGCATCGCTCAAGGCGGTGGATTCGGAATGTCCTCTATCCTTCAACAGCAATTGGGAGATCAGGCTTCTTCGACTTCGTCGGAGCCTTCCCCTGAGAACGACTAGCAACTACGATGGTCAACCTTACACATCCTTCGGTCTCAGTTGGAAATTGGGAAGAATTGCTCGATTTGCTCAGAAACGAGTTGCAGGAATACGGCGGATTGATCGGTTTGCTGAATGCTCAGCAGCAAAGCATTCTCGGTCGACAACCCGAGAGCCTGCTCGAGATCAATCAATCGGTGCAAGCGCAGATGGAAGCGAGTCAGATTCTTCAGAAAAGGCGTCAGGGGTACGTTTCGAATCTGGCTAGGAATTACGGGAAGTCCGCCCAATCGACCTTGAGCGACTTGCTCCCTTGCTTGCCTCACGTCACTCAACCGATGTTTCAAAGCATCATAGAGGAAATAAACGGGCTGATTTCGAACGTCCGCAGGAAGGTGATGCAAAACCAACGCCTGCTCACCAGGCTTGCCGAAGTTACCGATCAGATCCTGTCAGCAACCAATCCGACTTCTCACGGAAAGACTTACTCCAAGCATGGCAAGGTGGGAAATTTTGCCAATTATCCGGCCAAATTGATGGATCGCGCCTAAGAATTCACGTGATGCTTGGAGAAATCATAAAAAGTTCCGAAGCGCTTCGCTACCACGCCAAGACGGCTGAGATCGCAGGGCAAAACCTCGCGCACGTCAATGACGAGTCCTATGCCCGCCAACGCGTTCTTTCGCGCGAAGGTCTCATGCACAAGGGAAACGGCGGGTTGGATACCGCAGCTCTCGAGGCCGGCGGTTTGGATCACGCGCGCAACCTCCTTCTTGACAAGCGCGTATTGGCCGAATTCGGAGATTCCGCCAGTCTGGAAGCGCAAAAGGAAATTTTGACTTTGTTGCAGGCCGCTCTCGGCGAAACCGTGGTGAGACAAGGAGTTGATGGCGGGCTGGACCTGGAAAATCGAAGCAATTTGGCTGACGGCGGGTTGGCTCGCGCCATTGACGATCTTTTCAACGCCTTCGAGGAATTGTCCTCATCTCCGGACGAGGCCAATGCCAAACAGGACGTCTTTCTCAAATTGCAAACCTTGACTACCCGCTTCAATGGAGCCGGCGAGGCGATCGACCAAATTGATTCGGACCTTACCGATACCGTCGAGCGTTCGGTGAAGGAGGTCAACAAACTCCTGGAGCAGATTTACGAGGTTAATCTGCAAATCAAAAGATTCGAGCTTCTTGGGCAAGGAAAGGCGGTCACTTATCGAGACAATCGGCAAAAATTGCTGGAGGATCTTTCCCAGTATCTCAATTTCAAATTTTCTCCAGAAATCAATCCTGATACAGGAGATGAAACCGGTTTTTGGAACCTTTCGACTACGGGCAAGAACGGTCAGACTTTGGAATTGATCAGCGCCGACAAAGGAGCGCTCAAAATCAGTCAGGATTTCGGCAAATCACTCACCCTTGAGAATCCGCAGGGGTCTGAGGCTGCCATCATGGCCAAGATCGGCAAGGATGGTAAACTCGGGGCGGTCGAGGTTCTCCGGGGCGGCTCTCAATACAGTGATGAAGAAGGACCCATTTTGGTGTCCTTCTCTCCGCCTGTGGTTGCCGAAGACCTGGGGAAGGGCAACACCTTGTCTTCCTATGCCAAGGGCGACGTCTTCAGCTCAGGTGGCCAACTGTATCAAGCGTTGCAGGATACCATTGCGGGGGCGAGTTTGAGCGACCCCTCGAAATTTTTAACCGTTTCCGCTCTCCCGCAAAACGGGCAAACCTTTCCCGAAACCTTGAGAAGGTTTTCCCACTTGGAATCCTTCGACAAGGGGGAAGTCCTTTATTACGAAGGAAAATTGTATCAGGCAAACGAAGATTTCGGGCCGCTTTCCACCTTGAATCTGGTGGCGGAATCGGGGAATTCGGGAATTCTGGCAAGGGATTATCCTGCGGGCGCCGTTCTTCAGTTCGGTGATCTCCATTATGAACTTTCCAAGGATTTTACGAGTGGTTCTCTGGTTCCATCCGAATTGCCTGACTCGGTCCTGCAAGTCGGTTCCGACAAGGATGGTTTCGTGCTCTTGGGCGCGGGTGACGCCAAAATTTCAACCAGCCAGAAACCGGTCCTTCAGGATGCATTCCTTACCAGTAGAGACTTGTCTCGGGGCGAAGTGGTCAAATTCGGAGATTCCTACTTGCAGATCATCAGAAACGTTCCCAAGGGATCGGATTATTCCAATTTGGTGGGAACCGAGCTTTCCGGCGGCGAAGTGATCAACCAATCCATGCTCGTATTGGGAACCGAGCCTCCTCTTTTCGTTGAGGATTTGTCACTTTCGCCTCAGGTTCTTTCGGAGGAGGAATTGCCTCGCTTGTTCTTGAGCAAAAGTTATCAGGCGGGAGAAGTGGTGAAATACGAGGGCAAATACTTTGAATTTCTCAAAGACTCCTATCGGGAAACAGAAATTCCAGTCGAGCTGGCCGTTGCCTTGCAGACCGATCAGCCATTGAACTTGAATCAGGAATTCGAAGGTATGCTTCGCTTGGTGGAAGCTCCTTCCGTCGAATACGTCGAAAACAACGGTTCGATGTTCTTGAAGACCGATAATCGTCGGGTATTGTCCTTGGAAGACCTACAGGGAAGCAATCAAACCAAGAAATACTTCATCAATGATTTTTCCGCAGCTCAGGGAGTTCTCACGGTTACGATTGACGGAGTTGAAACCAGTCTTGAGGTTTCGAATGCCGATACCGAGTCACCCGAACCAAGTCCTTTGGATCTTTTCGAGGGTTTGCGGCAACAATTTCTCGATCTAAATCCTCAACTTTCGCTTCAGTATGACGCGGAAAACGATCAAGTATCCATCGAAGGTAATCCCAGCGCCGGAGACTTCCAGCTTGTCGGGCTTGAGGGCATCGAAGTCGCGCGCGAATATTTGGCTGACTCCTATGAGGTGACCGTCACTCGATTCAATCCAAGCGACCCGACCGATTCGACTGCAGTATCGGTTGCCGTCGATTACCAAGGTTCTCCTGAGGATACTCTCTTGGCCATTGCCCAAGAGATCAATTTGAACGAGCAACTGAGCAGCCTGGTTTCCGCTTCGATTTCGGGTGGAGCCTTGAACCTCCAGGCAAAGGAAGACACCACTGAGGTATATGATTTGAGTTTCTCGATCGAATCCCTGGACAACCACAACAACGAGTCCGATGGCAAGCAAACTGTTGAAAGTCAGAGAACGATCACCGATGGAAACTTAAAGCTTTCCGACTTTTCGGGTAGCTTTCAGCCGAAGATTGTTGCCGTCAATGCCTTGGAAGTCGGGAGGCAATATTCTCTTGAGCTTTCTAAGGTAGGCGAGGGGGACCAATCCTTCTCTTTTGAGGTTTCGGCGGAGGAGGACCCTTTGCTTGTTCTCGAGAACACGATCAAGGCCATCGAACCAGCCTATGCCATTCAACGAATTTCCCTCGATGGAGAGGAAAGCCTGGTGATCACCGGTAATGACGCTTTGCAGGACTTCTCTCTATCGATTCAACTCTTGGAAAATGCAAACGCAGAGGGTGACGACGTTGTTAATGGCACCCTTGTTGACGTTACCACCGTTCAGGAATTCGTAGCCGACGAATTTGAGATCGTCATAGGCGGGGAAACAGCAAAGGTTTTTGCTCGTGCAACCGAACAAGCCACCCTCGATGCCGCAAAGGAAGAGATAGAGAAATTGGGCATTGAGGGATTGACCATCGTAGGGACTGATAACAACGAGGGCATGGAGTTGAAAGTGAATGGTGAGGCTCCGGAGATTTCCTTTGTCTTTCGAGATGCCGATGCAAGGGTGGGATCGCTTTCCAAGACAGAATCAGTCACGATCGCACTTTCATCCGATCCGGTGAATTTGGTGGCGACCAAGGTCCAATCGATCGATTTCAAGAAATCGATCGATTTTGAAGGCATGCAAAATCCGGTCGCGCGATTCAAACAAAACGAGATATATTATTACCAAGATGCTTCCTCTCCCACCGGTTTCACGCATTTCGTGGTTACTGCGCCGGTCGACGTTGATGACTTGGGAAACTTTGATCCTGCGGACGAAAGCTGGAAAAACCACTTCAAGACTTTTGTTCCGGAACTCATCGATGCAAACGATCCATCGGTGATTTTGAGAAAGTCCTTTCCAACCGGGCATATGTCCGACAACGGATTGATGGTGGAACTCAACGTCGGTCTGGCTGAAGCCGTGGTCAAGAAAGGAGAAATCGTCGGGTTCAACGTTTTGAATGCCGGCAACGGATTGCCGTTGACCGATGCAATTTTCGTGGAAGGGAATCAAATCAATCTTGAATCCGGATCTTTGCACGGATACCAAGAGTCGCGTTCCAGAGACCTGGAGGATTTTCGGGTGCGTCTCAACGAGATGGTTTCCTCCTTTGTCGAAGAAATCAACCAAATCTACAATCCTGATGACCAACCGGGGGCTTATCTTTTCGGTTTTGATGCCATTCTCACTCGTCCGGTAGCAGGAAGAAACTTGCTGATGGAAGAGGAGTACGATCTACCAGGCAGGGAAGGGGACAGTCGCATAACGCTTTACAGAGACGAAGTTCAAATGACCCTTCCTTATGCCGAGGAGGACGTCTTTTCGATCGTAAACACCACCCCTATCTTTCCGGAGGAATTTTCCGGTTCCACGGCATATTACCGGGGAGGCGATCTTGCCGAGACCATCTTTCGTGCCGATGATGCCGGAGATTTGATTTCACTTTACGGTTCCGCCCGCAAGATGCAATACGTCACCATGGAGGACGATCCGAGTTATCCCGGCGCCGATCTTTCCTACGGCACGGCCGATGACGGTCGTTCCATGATGATGGCATATGAATCGATTCCCTTTCGCATCGAAGGTCTGGAGGACGGAGCCAAATTGCCGATCATCGGAGACAATTTCACCTTTTCCGCCCTGCCCGCCAATCGATGGAACCTTGCTTCTATCTTGCATTTGGACTCTCGATTGAGCGCTTCCTCGCTCAAGGCAGGGGACAATGCGATCTCCGGGTCAAATGACGTCGCTCAATCGATCGCTGAAATGGGCAACGGCGGTTTTATCGACAAGGTCGCTTTGTTGAATGCGGAAATGGGCAGTAAATTGGAGGACCTCAACGACAACTTGGAGCATCAGGAAACCATCGAAACCATGTTGCTTGATCAAAGGAGAGGAGTAAGTTCAGTGAGCATTGACGAGGAGGTGGCGGATTTGATGCGCTTTCAAAGATCCTTTCAAGCTTCCTCTCGTGTGCTTTCCACACTCGACAAGATGCTCGAAATCGTGGTCATGGGTCTTATTCGCTGATTTCGAACCGATATGAGAATTCCCAACCTCAACGTTTCTCAATCCATTACCCAGCAGATTCGGGATCTTGATCTGCAGCGCTTGCAGTTGAACGATCAGATCTCCACTGGTCAAAAGATCACTCATCCGGAAGATGACGGGCTGAAGATGGCTCGTGTCATACAATTGGATTCGCAGAAAGGGAAGTTGGCTCAATATCAACGCAACGCATCCTATGCCACCGAGTTCCTCAGCGCCGGGCAAATGAATCTGGAAAAACTGCGGGAGATCAATCAAAGGGCTCAGGAGATTGCCCGTTTGGCCGGCAGTAATCTTTATGGTCCGGCCGTACAGTCCTATGCATATGAAATCGACGAGTTGATCGAGGAAGCATTGAATCGGCTCAATGCCAAGCAGCGTGGACGAGCGCTCTTCGGAGGAAAGGAGCTGAAGCCTGATTTTTCCGTATCCGAGATTATTGCAGGTCAAAAGGAAAAAAAGATTCTTGACCTGGAAAACAGCGGGGTGGGAGTGGAGGCCGTGGGTGGCAGCAAGTACCTCAAGCAGGGAGACGAAGTGACGTTTCGCATGAATGGTCGGGAGTACGTCGTCCAAGCGAAGGTGTCGGACGTTTCCAGCGAGCAATTCTTCGAAGGAGTCGGACAATGGAACGAACTGGTTGAAGTTGGCTCTGCGTCGCGTTCCATTCCCAAGATCGCTTCCGGGCAATACGTTTTGGACACCGGCGTGGAAGACGAAACCGAATTGTATTTGGTCAAGGATTTGAGCGGGATACCCGACCTTCCCCCGTCGGCTGAAAATGCGGGAGTGATCCATTACGATGAAGGCTTCAAGATCAATTACGAGTCGGATGCTGAATCTAAGCTTGTTTCCAGGCCCGCAACCTCGTTGGATTTATTTGCATCGGGTTTTTCCTCTCAGCAGATTTTTTCACTGGATGGTTCGATCGAAAACGCGCGCAAAGCGAATTGGGATGGATTTGTCGAATTGCCTTCGACCGCGGTTTCTCTTGGCGTTCTTTATTTCAACAATGGATTTAAGATCCTTACCGAGAACGAGGACGGTTCCATCAGCGAATCGGTTCCGTCCTTTGACAGAATCTCACAGGAAGTTCCAGTAGACGAGTTTTTCAGTGTAGACGGCCTTCTTTACCTGCATGCCATGCAGACCCTCCCGAGCGATGCTTCTTCAAGCGGCACCTTGTTCTATGACGGCGGTTTCAAGGTGAAAGAGCCTTCGATTGATGGAACGGGAAATGAAGTTATAGGCGAAGACGGCAACCCGGTTCTTGTTGCCAGAGAGGCCACCGAGGAGGAGGTTTCAGAAAAATTTTCCGGGGGAGACGTTTTCTACAATAATGGATCCTACTATCGGATTTCCGATGTACCTGACGCTGATTTGCTCGATGACCCGCCTGCCGAGCAAATAGCCAAACTTTCCTTACAATCCTTTCCTTCCTTCAACGAACTTCCGGAAGAACCCAATGAACCCGAAAAAATCTTCTATCAACAAGGCAAGTTCATGGTTCAGGAACAGTCTCTGGACGCCTCGGGCGATCCTATTGTGGTTACTCGTGAAGCTACCTTGGAAGAAATTGGAAAAGAGTATTCGCCTGGTGATTTCTTTTACCTGGCAAGTCGTTTGGCATACTTGAAGAGTGATGGTCGGTCGGTGGGTCTGTTTGCTGAAATCCCGGACGAGAAGGCGACCTGGGACGATATTAAGAACGATTATGCCACGGTGGTCACTCAAGAATACAGCAAAGGAGACGTCGTCAAAGTGACCCGTTACTTGGACGATTCCATCTTGGTGGATCCCAAGGAATTTGATTCCGTTTCTGAAGTTCTCGAACGTTTGGGCAGAAGGGATTGGAGCGCTTCCCCTTTCGGGTCGGTGGTCGATGGAGGTGAAGTTTACTTGATCGATGCTGACCAGATTTCGGAAATCGCCGCTCCGTTGGGACAGCAACCTAATTTATCCATCACCCCTGAGGAAAGCGGATTCTTTGCCCTCGTCGAGCGAGATGGGTCGATTTTTCTGGAACCGGTACACAATGAGGTGGATCTATGGAAATCGGGTTCTCCCTATGAGGCAAACGAGTTGGTTTTCTGGAAAGGGAAGTATTATTCGTCCAATGAGTCTCAGGCAGGAAGCGATTTTTTTGACGAGCAGAATTGGACGATCGCCGAAGACCAACAGTTGCGATCCGCTTTTCGTCCGACCGCCGGAGAAAACGTTACTTATTGGGAAGCTGCTTCGGACGAAGTTTATCATTCTCCCGGTTTGTTCAGCAGCCAATGGGTGGAGGTCAATCCCTTCTCCAGAACTTCCAATCTCTCGAACCTGGAAGCCGCTCGATTGATGGAACAATTGATCAATGGAGATGCCGAATTCATTGAAGATTCCCTCAAGTTGGATACGAGCGATTACAGCGCTTTTGTTCGAGCTTCATCCGATCCTTCCAATTCCAGGGATCTAGGACTGAAGTTGTCCGCCAAGCTTACCACTTCAGGGGTTCTAGAAGTTTCCGGAAACGTGGGAAAGTCATTTTCCGCAGAAGCGGAGTATCTTTCGATGTACGATTCTCGAAATTACTATCCCGAGCAATTCGAGAAAATCCTGCAAAGAAAAGCCAGTTCTTTGTATCCGGGCAGAGAATATGCCGAACTATCCAACGGAGAGAAGGAAATCGTTTGGGGAGCCATTCGTGATACCAAGCTGTCATGGGATCTTTCCGTTATCGAAACTTCCGCTGAATCCGATTCGAAGCTCGAGGTCTCCCTTCCCAAGCCATGGAAGCGACTTCATGCCTACCAAGAGGGAGAAGTAGTCGAGCACGAGGGTAAACTTTGGGAATCTCTCCGCCCGGAAAATTTCAATCACCTCCCCACCAAGACGGGGTCCGAATTCTGGAAGGAATTGGGCGGTGATTACGACGTGGACCGGGAAGATTGGAAGATCATCGCTTCTGGCGTTCAAACTCGTACTTTCTTCTCCGGGCCTGATGGCCGTTTGTTCGATTCTCGTTCGGATGCGGAAAACCACACTGTGGATCTATTGGTCAATTCCACCCGTTCCTACCCGAATGCCGAGACCCTGTGGAGTGACGTGGACAAACTCGTCAAGGAAATCGATTATCCCGTAACGCGTTTTGACGCACAGGCTTCCGATTCCTCCGGTTTCGTCTATTTCGACCCAGAAAGTCAGTCCTACAGGTTGTCGACAATGAACGAGGGGCAAGCACCCGTAGAAGGAACTTTCGTAAAGGGTTCGGTCAAAACCGTTACGGATCCAGAGGTAGCGGCCGGAGACGTCGTCAAGTACGGCAATTCTTATTTTCTTACCTTGAATGCATTTACCGAAGAAGAGTCAGAGCGTCCGGAGAACCTGGAGATCATCGCCGATGCCGATGCCTCTGGCAATTTGAACGGTTCGTTGATTCGAGGGGAGACGATTTATCAGGAATCCACTCGTCGTTTGTATCTGGCTCTTGGCGAAGACTTGCCCATCGAAGGCATGGAGCGAACCTTGTCTGCTCATCGCGATCAGTCCTTGCGAAAGGGGGCCTATGTTTACGATCGCGCAACCAGTGGCTTCTACGTTGCCACGAAGGACGTCGCTGATGCCAGCGCAGTCGATTTTAGCGCCCCAAATTCATCTTTCGCTTCCGTTGGGACCTTTGCCGCGATGCAGGGCAGTCAATGGTCCTCGGATCAGAGATACCTCAAGGGCCAGATTGTTCTTCACGACGGCGTCTATTACGAATGCCAGACCAATGGAAAACTCGGACCTCAAGGAGAGGTTCTCGGTTTCGACAACAAGGATGACGAGGAGACGCTTGGTTCAGACGGAGATTATCATTTTCCTTCGGTCAGCCCCAGCGATTCCTTTTTCGTTGATCTTGCGGATGCCAGAAGCAGGGAATCCATGGACTTGCTCAAAGCCCGCGGCGAACCGGTGCAAAACAACGCTTGGTTGCCCCTCTCGAAACCGCTCAATCACGTTTTCACTTTCACGGTCGAGAATCAAGACGCAGCGACCATTCGAATGCAACCTGCGGGCCCTAGCGGGGTTGACGCCGCGGCAAAGCTGATGACTGATGCCAATGGAGTCGTGACTGGTCTGCGCGTCGAGAATCCCGGGCGTTATTTCTTTCCCTCAACCTCGGGCGACCCTCTATCCTCCACCATTCCCGAAACCTACCGAACAGCCGAAGTCATTTTGGCCAACGGAGACTCCTTGCTGGCCAACGTCATATGGGGTCAGAATCCCAATGATCCAGGTCCTTACGTCGTCACCGGGTTCGAACTTCCTTCCGAAACCTTGGTTACAGATCCAATCGGTCCGCAAACTGGTGACGACTTTTCCTTCGCCACCGGAAGAAAGACTTTCTTGGATCATCGCGATGCAGATGGAAACATCATCGGGGTGACCTACACGGGGTCGGATGAAAATGCGGAATTCTTTGTTGGCAAAGACAGCAAGGTCAGCTCTTTCCTAAGCGCCGGAAACGAGGGAACCTCCAAACTTGCGGATTCGATTTCCTCCTTGATCGATCTGAGGGACGGATTGACGATGGAGGACTTGCCTCAAATGTCCCAACGCGTGCAACTCGCGGAAAGACAACTGATCGAAGAGGAAGAGTTGGTGGTCGACAAAATGGGAGAAATCTCTTCAGTACTGGTGCGAATCGATACGGTTCGAGCGCATGACGAACAATACCATTTGGAGCTGGACCGCAGGCTTTCTCAGGAACTCGACCTCGATTTGTCCGAAGCAATCATGCGATTGACGCAAGTATCCACTGCATATCAGGCTGCCATGCAGATCGGGGCGCAGTTGTTGAATACTTCATTGCTTAACTATCTCTGATTTGTTAATAACTTTTCCGATGAAACTCATCATAGGTCAAGAGCTTGAGGAAAATGGCATCGCCAGTACGCCGAATTCCTATGAGCTTAGCTTTCCCCAAGGCCTTTTTGGATTTTCCGAAATCAAGTCGATGGAATTGTTCTTTGATCAGGAAGAACTGCCCTTCATGTGGCTTAGGGAAGAGGATGCCAACGGATTGGCATTCATAGTGATCGAACCCGGTGGGATCGTTCCCGATTACGCCGTGGAGATTTCAGATGCCGACGTCGAGCTTTTGGGTATTACCGGAGCGGAGGATACCATGATTCTAAACATCGTTACCTTGCCCTCTGAACAATCCTCGAAAATTTCCATCAATTTGGTTGGTCCCGTTATCGTCAATCGTAATTCTTTGGTGGCCAAGCAATGCATCATCAACAATCATGACAAATATTCTGCTCGTTACCTCTTGGATTTATCCGATGGCGGCAACTGATTTTCAATGCCCGAGGTCCGATGCTTATTCTTTCTCGCAAGGTTGATCAGGGAATTCGAATTGGTGACGAGATAGAAATATCGGTTACCAAGATAGAGGGAGATTCCGTCAAAATAGGAATCTCGGCTCCTCGCTCGATATCAATTCTCAGAAGAGAGATTCTTGAAGAGATGCAATCCTCCAACATGGCTGCGGCAATGGGGAAAGCCCCTCAGGCTGGGGCCTTGAAGAGCACGCTAGCCGCTGGTTCCGCGCTCAAACTGATACAGCAGATGAGAGCGAAGAAATCCGGTCAGGCAACCGAAGGCAAGGAAGCCCCGCAAAAATCCGATTCTTAGTCGGTTTCGCATTCCGCTCCGAGCATGATCACCTTTCGAGCCTTTCGAGCCTTTCGTCCGGTTCCCGCTTTGGCCGATAAGGTTGCTTCCAGGCCCTACGACGTTCTTGATTCTCGTGAGGCAAAGGAGGAAGCTTCCGGAAACCCATATTCATTTCTTCGGGTCATCAAGTCTGAAATCGATCTTCCCGATGGCACGGATTGTTATTCGGACGAGGTTTACGAAAAAGGAAGAAAGACCTTTGAGGAAATGGTCCAAGAGGGAACCTTTTTCCAAGATGAGCATCCCTGCTTTTACGTTTATCGATTGACCATGAATGGAAGGTCCCAAACCGGCTTGGTCGGATGCTGCAAGTATGAGGAATACTTTGATGGTCGCATAAAGAAACACGAACTAACCAGAACGGCCAAGGAAAACGACCGAGTACGCCATGTCGAGACCTTGAGAGCGAATGCCGAGCCTGTCTTCTTTTCCTATCGCGGAAATCAGGAAATTGATTATCTGGTCCAAGAAATAACCGAAGCCGAGCCCGTCTATGATTTTACTGCTGATGACGGTGTACGGCATGAGTTGTGGGTTTCCGACTCATCTGCTCGAAACCAATCGATCTCAGTACTTTTTGAGCGGATTGAAGCGCTGTACGTTGCAGACGGCCATCACCGAACCGCAGCTGCGGCTCGAGTAGGTGCCAAATGCAGGGAAGCAAATACAAATCATGGAGGGGAGGAGGAGTACAATTTTTTCATGGCCGTCCTTTTCCCTGAAGCTCAATTGAAAATTTTCGATTACAATCGGGTGGTTAAAGACCTGAATGGCTTGAGCGAGAGTCAATTTATCGAAGCCCTTTCAGGGTCCTTTCAAATTCAGAAGTGTTCGACTTCGGAGGCAAGGCCTGCCTGCATGAGAGAATTCGGACTTTATCTGGGAGGTCAATGGTATGGATTGCGACCTCACGAAGAAACTCGATCGGAGGATCCCGTCGAAGATCTCGACGTCACGATCCTCACCGATTTTGTATTGGATTCAATCCTTGAAATCGGAGATCTCCGAAAAAGTGAACGCATCGATTTCGTGGGTGGAATTCGGGGCTTGGAGGAATTGCAAAGAAGAGTGGATTCAGGAGAAATGGCCGCGGCTTTTGCCTTGTATCCGGTATCTATGAATCAATTGCTTGCTATTGCCGACGCCGGGCGAATCATGCCCCCTAAGACGACTTGGTTCGAGCCAAAGTTGCGCAGCGGGCTGTTCGTTCATTCCATTGATCAGAGTTGATTTTGCTCGCGGAGTTTCCCTATCGCGAGATCGAGATTTTCCGGCTTGAATCATGAATCTGGTAAAAGGCGCTAGGTTCTTGTCATGAGACTTTGGATTCTCAGCGCCTCGACCGGCGGCGGTCATGATATGCGGGCATACGCTTTGGCGGACTGGTGGAAGTCTCTAGGATATGATGCAGAGGTATACCATCCCTTGGAAAACGCTTTTTTTGGATATCGGTTCGGTTGCAACTTCTACAACTTCATCCAAAGGAAGCTGCCCCTTCTTCATTTCGCCTATTTCAATTTTCTGGAATATGCATCCTTGCATCGTGATCCTCGGAAAATCGTCGGATCAAAGATCTTTGAGTCGGCTTGCCATCGATTTTCTCCCGCCGGGATCGTTTCGATGCACGCCCACCTCAATCACGGTTTCTTTCAGCTTTCACGAAGAGGGGCGGGGAAACCTCCTTTCTTCGTAATCTTTTGTGGAGAACTTGCGGATGGAGCCGGTTTTTCTCGGCATTGGGTCAATCCAGCGGTCGATTTGTTCGCATCCGCTTACGAAGAGGGATGCGCGGCTGCCTTATCAAGATCGATGCCGCCTGAGAAGTGCCTGGTTGCCGGACCTCTTTTGAGGCGACCTTTTCATGAACCTTCTCCTGCCTTCGAACGAAGGCAATACTTGATCGGACTGGGTTTGAATCCCGATCTTCCGGTATTTCTACTCGGAACCGGAGCCAACGGAGTGAACCAACATCTGTCAGTTGTCCAAGCTCTTGAAAAAAGTTCGGTTTCCTGTCAGGTGGTTGCCTTGTGCGCAAACAACCGTCAAGCCTTCGACTGCTTGCAGAAGAAAACCTTTCGTTCATCCTTGAAGGTCTTACCCATGAAAAGAATAGAGGCTGAGGAAATGGTTTGCCTGCTGCGTTCGGCAGATCTTCTCTACGGTCGACCCGGAGCGGGATTGACCACAGAAGCCATAGTGACGGGCTGTCCGGTGATTTTTGATCTGTCGGGAGGGGTAATGCCTCAGGAAACCAACAACCTTAATTTTTGGCGAACTCATGCAAAGCAGCTTATTACCTGCTCTCGTCCTCAAAGACTGGCTGGGATAATTGAGAGTTGTCCGAGTTTACCCAGGTTGCACATCCCGCTGCATTCGCCTCCCGAACGCTTGCTCAACGCTTTGCAGGAACTGGCTGCGTGAACGCGGAGAAAATCCATCGGCGAAGATTGCCCCTCTGGGCTGCCGCTCGTTCGGTTTTCGGAGCCGCTTGTGAATCGGCTGGAAAGGATGCCCGTTTTCTAGATCCTAAACTGGAGGAGAATTTTATCTGCCTGGGCGAGTCGGGGCTTGCATTCTCCGATTCAGCCTTTGCCAAACTGATCGGAACCGGTTTTGGCAAACCCAACCTGCACCGTTTTTTGTCTGCTCCGGCCAAGGGTTTGAAAACGATTTTCCTTCTCCGCAGAATATCCAAGATTTTCAAGCAGAGTGATTCCATTCCTTCGGCGATCAATCCGATCCTTCGAGCGGGTTTGGAGGCAACGGTTGCTTACATGAACCATCATCCTTGCGCTCAAAAGTTTTGGAGAGAGAAAAGCTTCCGGAGCATTCGCATCGAAATTCGCAACCACGAGAGCAAATGGATGATCATGAAAGAATCTAATGAACACTGGTCGATTCAACCATTTAATGAGAAATCGTACGCATCAGCATGCCTGCAGTTTTTTGATCTGCAAACTGCTCGAAAGGGAGCGCTTGGGCTGCTTGATCCCTTGGTTTCGGTAGGTACGGGAGAGATTGCTCTTTCCGGACAAATTCCTTTGCTCGACAAATTCGGCTATTTTGCAAGGTTGGCGAATTTGGAAGTTCCTCGTCCAAGACTATGAAAAGATCAGAATCCGACCATTGGTTCGAACGAGCCGGCAAAGTGATTCCCGGAGGGATTTATGGCCACATGGCTCCAGGAGCCGGGTTGCCGAGGGAGTTCCCTCATTACTGTTCTCATGCGACTGGATGCGAATTTACGGATGTGGACGGAAATGAGTGGATCGATTTCATGTGCGGTTTTGGAGCGGTTCTTCACGGTTACCGACATCCCTTCGTGGAAGCGGCGGTTGACCGCCAGAGAAGCTATGGATCGGTTTTCAATCAACCCAGTCATTTGATCGTTGAATTGGCGGAAAGACTTGTTTCGAACGTTTCCTTTGCCGATTGGGCCGTTTTTGCAAAAAACGGATCGGACCTGACCACTTGGGCAGTTCGAGTAGCTCGCGAAAAAACCGGTCGGGAATTCGTAATTAAGGCAAGAGGGGCTTATCATGGAGTGGATGCATGGTGCGATCCCGGAATGGGTGGCCGGATTTCTTCGGACCGCATGCACGTAATGGAGTTTTCATGGAACGATTTAGATGAGTTGGAAAGCTTGGTTCGGACCAACCTGGATAATGTCGCCGCTCTTATTCTTACCCCGTACCACCATGCTTCCTACGCCCCTTCGGAATTGCCCGTCGAGGGATTTTGGCAAGGGGTTCGATCCTTGTGTGACAAACACGGCATCGCCTTGATTCTCGATGACGTGAGGTGCGGGGGGCGCCTGCATGACTCCGGTTCTCATGAATACTTCGGTTTCATTCCCGATTTGGCGATTTACTCCAAAGCGTTGGGTAATGGTTATGCTATTTCCGCCTGCGTTGGGGCTGAAGCATTCAGAAACTTTGCCAACGAAGTTTTTCTAACCGGGAGTTGTTGGAACGATTCCCTTGCCATCTCTGCGGCGATTGCTTCCCTTGAGCTTTCCCGGAGAGATGCCGTTGCTCAATCCGTTACCGAAAAAGGAATGTTTTTCTGCTCCCGGCTGGAAGATCTTGCAAGAAAGGCAGGAATTGCCTTGAAGATGACCGGCCCGCCATCGATGCCGTATCCCTGGATCGAAGAAGATCATGACCTCTACCAAGTCCAATCCCTGTGCAAGCGGGCTGCGCGCAATGGTCTTTATTTTCATCCCTATCACAACTGGTTCATCAGCAACGCCATGACACAAGACATGATGGAACTCGCTTTGACCAAGGCGTCAAAAGCCTTCGATGAGCATGGAAACGCTTGATGGCTAGAGGGCAGGATCATTCATCAAGTCGGGTCTTTTTTTGAACACCGCTTTCTCATCGACTCTTTCTGGTCGATTCGTTTGAATGAATGCAGGCATCATGTTGGAAAACAAATCGATTTTAATCACCGGAGGAACCGGTTCCTTTGGAAGAGAATTCGTTCGTACCGCTATTCGCAAGTATCGTCCTCGGCGATTGATCATCTATTCGCGTGACGAGTGGAAACAATCGGAAATGCAAGCCGACCCTGATTTTCAGGATTCTTCGTTGCGTTTCTTTCTTGGAGACGTGCGAGACAAGGACCGTCTGGCCCTTGCGATGAGGGAAGTTGATTACGTCATTCATGCGGCGGCCCTCAAGCAGGTGCCTGCTGCCGAGTACAACCCGCATGAATTCATCAAGACAAACGTCAATGGAGCGACCAACGTCGTGGAAGCCGCCATTTCAGCCAAAGTCAAGAAAGTCGTTGCTTTAAGCACGGACAAAGCGGTTAATCCGGTGAATTTGTACGGCGCGACCAAACTCTGCTCAGACAAGGTTTTCATTGCCGCCAATAGTTATGCAGGAGTTGGAGGAACGGTCTTTTCCGTTGTTCGCTATGGAAACGTCGTCGGTAGCCGGGGAAGTGTAATCCCGCTTTTTCAAAAACAAAGGGAGTCGGGTCGCCTGACCATAACCAATCCGGAAATGACGAGGTTTCTGATCACTTTGCAGGAGGGGGTCGATTTTGTCCTTGATTGCCTGGATAAAATGGTCGGAGGAGAATTGTTCGTTCCCAAGATACCCGCTTGTTCCGTAGCTGACCTGGCTGAAGTCGTCGCTCCCGGATGCGAGAGAACCTTGATCGGCTTGCGCCCTGGAGAGAAGATGCACGAAATCTTGATTCCATCCGACGAGGCGAGAAACGTGCTTGAATTCGAAGATCATTTCGTCATCCAGCCGATTCAAGCTTTTTGGGGAAACCGTATTGGCATTCTTGGTGGTGTATCATGCAACGAAGGGTTTCATTATTCCAGTAATTACAATTGTGATTCCTTGACCATCGAGCAATTGAAGGAATTACTGGTTGATTATTTGCCCTGAGGGTTTCGACCGACTCAAAGCCTTGTCGATAATCGATAGAATTCTTGATCCAGAATCTCCCCCCTTCATCGTGGCGGAAGTTTCTGGAAACCATGGAGGAGATCTAAGGAAGGCATTGGACTTGGTCGAGGCAGCTGCCGATTGCGGCGCCGATGCCTTGAAACTGCAGACTTACACTCCCGACACCATTACCGTTCGCGGACTTGACGAGCGTTTCAAGATCAAATCCGGGTTATGGAAAGATCGACTGCTTCACGATCTTTACAAGGATGCGATGACGCCTTGGGAATGGCATATTGAAATCGCCGAGTTGGCCAAGAAAAGAGGAATGGTTTGCTTTAGCTCCCCCTTTGACGAAACGGCCGTGGATTTTCTGGAGAAATCGATTCAGCCGGAACTTTACAAGGTCGCTTCCTTCGAGATGAACCATTATCCGATGCTTGAACGAATTGGCAGGACTTCGAAGCCGGTCTTTGCCAGCGTCGGGGTTTCCAACCACGTTGAAATTTCCAAAGCCATCGAGACCTTGGTTGCCGCTGGCTGTCCCAAAGTAGTTCTTTTGCATTGTGTCAGCGAATACCCTGCCAAACCCGAAGATTTTTGTCTGAAATTCATGCCCGAGCTTGGTGAGAGGCACAAGGTCCCGTTCGGTTTGTCCGACCATTCTCTCGGTTTTTTGGTGGCCGTAGCTGCAACCGCGCTTTGTGCCAGAGTGATAGAAAAACACTTTTGTTTGGATCGTGAAGAATCAACGGTGGACGGCGCTTTCTCCATGCTTCCTCATGAATTTTCGGAAATGGCTCAAGCGGTGAGAACCACCCATCGATCGATTTCGGGAAATTCATTGCCTGGAGAATCTTCTTTCTTCAAGCGCTCCATTCTCGTTTCCTCTTCCATCGCAAAAGGAGACTTGTTGACGGTTTCCAATCTGCGCATCGCTCGACCAGGCGATGGATTGTGTCCGAGCATGTGGAAGCAGGTCTTGGGACGAGTCAGCAAATATGATTTGCCAATCGGGCATCCTCTCAGCGAAACGGACTTTTTCTAATGGAGGATGATCGGGGCGGGACGTTGACCAGGCTCCCGTTTTTTGCAATTCTTCTAGATTTGTGATAGGTTCCAATGTGGTCGAGGTCGATCCCAGCATATATGAAAAGGAACTTCCCTGCTTTGACGGCACTCCAGAGCAAAAGTTGCGTTCTGCTTGCGTATGGGTTTCGGAGAATTGCCCGGGAAGGCAACTTACCTTGGAAGAAATCGGACGGGTGATGGGGGTTACTCGTGAACGGGTACGTCAAATTGAAGCTCATGCATTGAGGAAACTTCGACATCCCTCACGCCTTCGCTATTTGAGCGATGCGGGGTATGGCTAATCGATCAGCATTTCCTTTGCTGACTTGCCTTGGGGAATCATGGGTAGTACGTGCTCCGTGTAGGGAACAATTACTTCAAGCAGGTAAGGTTCCTTCGCTTCGAGCATTTCCTTCATCGCCTCTCGCAACTCCTCCCTCTTGCTCACTCTTTTTGCCTTGATGCCAAAACCTTCGCACATCTTGACGTAATCAGGATAAATGGCATCCAGATTGTCTGGGCCGCCGATATTGTCAGGATCGCATAGAATGGTATGCCCGCGAACGGACTCGTAGAACCTGTCTTCCCATTGAACGACCATTCCCAAGTGTTGATTGTTAAGGAGCAGGCATTTTGCATTGATCTTTTCGATCTTAGCGGTCGCCAACTCCTGAACGTTCATCAGGAAGGAACCGTCTCCGTCGATGTCGATGACTTCCTTGTCAGGGCGAGCGACTTTGGCCCCAATGGCTGCGGGGTATCCAAAACCCATGGTGCCGAGTCCGAGAGAGGAGATGTAGGTTCGAGGGTCCTTGAATTTGTAGTACTGGGCCGCCCACATCTGATGCTGACCCACCCCGGTAGTGATGATTGCTTCACCTCGTGACTCTTGATAAAGCACGTCCACGGCCTCTTGAGCCGTGAGGTGCTCTCCTTTGGCATATTTGAAGGGATGATCGGATTTCCATTTGCGGATCGTTTTCATCCAATCGGAGAGGTCGGGTTTGGAAAACCCTTTCTCCTTGATCAAAGAGGACATGCGTTGAAGCGCGTACTTGACGTCCGAACGAATGGGGAAATGGGCATGGACGTTCTTGTTATGCTCAGATTTGTCGACGTCGAAATGAATGACGTAAGCGTTTGGGGCATATTTCGCCACCACTCCGGTGATTCGATCATCGAATCGGGCGCCGGCGCAAATCAGCAGATCACTCTCGCAAACCGCCCAGTTGCCTGCGACGGTTCCGTGCATGCCGTACCAGTAAAGGGATTGATCGTGTTCCGGGTCGAACCCTCCCAAGCCCATCAGGGTGTGAGCCACGGGAAGACCGGTTAATTCGGCGAATTCTCGAAGTTCTTCATGAGCTTCTGCGGAAATGATACCACCGCCAGTGTACAGAACCGGTTTTTTGGCTTTGGAGATAAGATCGAGCACTTCGGTCAATTCCGCATCCGTGGCTCTGGGACTGTCCAAGACGTAACCTTCCATTTTTTCCACTTCGGCTGGAAAAAAAGGTTCGAAGACTTTTTGCTGGACGTCTTTGGGTATGTCGATGACAACGGGGCCCGGGCGGCCACTGGTTGCCAGATAAAACGCCTCCTTGACGATTTTCGGAAGTTCTTCCGCGGTCAGGACGAGATAGCTGTGCTTGACGATCGGAAGCGTCATCCCAAAGAAGTCGGTCTCTTGGAACGCGGCTTTGCCGATGAACTGCTGATAAACCTGTCCGGTAATGGCAACCAAGGGTATGCTGTCCATGAAGGCGTCGGCGATGCAAGTCACCAAGTTGGTGGCGCCTGGTCCGGACGTAGCCATGCACACCCCTGCCTTGCCGGTTGCTCGGGCATAGCCATGGGCCATGAAGCCACCCCCTTGTTCCTGTCTCGGAAGAATGGTGCGAATCTTGGAAGAACGGGTAAGGGATTGATGCAATTCCATGGACGCTCCGCCCGGGTAGGCGAAAACGACCTCTACGCCTTCTCGTTCGAGCGCGGCGACGAGCGCATCGGCTCCCTTCATGGATGGGCCGTGCTCGCCTTTGGCTTCAGGGCTAGGTTGTCGGATCGATCGTGTCATCTAGAACGCTGGATTGAACCCCCAATATGTCTGATAAACCGTTTCTATTCAAGGGCAAATCAGGGTTGTGGGGAAAGGATGAATGGTTTGGAAGAGTTTGTCCCAACAGGTGAAACGCGCATCAACGCTTGAGAACATCAGTCTGTTTCAACTAAATCAACTCCCTTAGATCGCTAAGGGAAAGAGAGAGGTTGGCAGCCTCGGATTCCTCGAAAACGTTTTCGAGGATTTTTCTTTTTTCGTTTTGCAACTGCAGTACCTTCTCCTCCACCGTTGCAACGGTTATGAATTTGTAAACCGTCACGGTCTTGAGCTGTCCGATTCTGTGAGCTCGGTCGCTTGCTTGATTCTCTACTGCCGGGTTCCACCAGGGATCGAAGTGCAGAACCACGTCAGCTCCGGTAAGATTCAGACCAACCCCACCCGCCTTGAGCGAGAGGAGAAAAACAGGAATCGATTCATTTTCCTGGAAACGATCGACTTGCTCCATTCGATCGGTTGATGATCCATCCAAATAACAGTGTGAAAGGGAAGCTTGCTCGAGCTCTTGCCTCAGCAATTTCAGCAGTTTGACGAACTGAGAAAAAACGAGAATGCGATGCCCGTTTTCCAGGCAATTGTAGAGCAACTCCCTAAAGCATCTCAGCTTGCATGATGCGAAAGGATCGAACGAAGGATCGATCAAGCGTGGATCGCAACAAACTTGTCGAAGACGCAATAACTGGGTAAGCGTTTTCATTCGCAAGGCTCCCTCGCTTGCTCCGGAATCTGCCAGCCGATCGAGTTCCAATTCAGCTGATCTTCTGATTTCTTCGTAACGGTTTCTCTGTTCAACTGAAAGTTGTAAATAAATGGTTTGCTCGATCTTTTGCGGTAGTTCGGGAGCAACCTCTCTTTTGGTTCTACGCAAGACGTAGGGCCCTGCCTGTTTAAGAATGCGTTGCTCGCTCCATGTTCGCTCTTCCGCTCGAGCCCCGCTTGGAAGGGGAGGGTGAGCCCCGGGAAGCAGAAAATCGAGCAAGGACGTCAGATCGGAGACGCTGTTTTCAACCGGCGTGCCAGTCAGAAGCATGCGGCCTTCGGAGTGAAGGGCAGTTGCCGCCTTGGCGTTTTGAGACTTCCGATTTCTGAGGTGTTGCGCTTCATCACCGATTACGCAAAGAAAAGGAACCTCTCGAAAGATCTCCAAGTCTCGGGTCAATGTGCCGTAGGAGGTAATGACAAGATCAAAGCGGCTTAAGAAAGAGGGCGCATTGGCTCGTTTTGGACCATGATGCAAATAAGTGGCCAAACCCGGAAAAAAGCGTTCCGCTTCCCGTTTCCAGTTTTCAAGAAGGGTGGCCGGGCAGAGTACGAGAGAGGTTTTCACGGGCCCTCCTCGTTTTCTCAAAGCCGATATGAGACTGAGCGCTTGAAGGGTTTTGCCCAGGCCCATCTCATCCGCCAAAATTCCTCCCAGTTCGTGATCGAAAAGGTGAAGCATCCAAGCCACGCCCAGAGCTTGATAGGGTCGCAGGATCTTTTCCATCCCGTCCGAGAGTTTTGGAGGCGGCAGGCAAGAGAGGTCACGCAGGGCGATTGCTCTCTTTTTCCATTTGGGCGGTGGCTGAAATTTCGGGTCCGTCTCAATGAGAATATGTTCTAAGCTAGTTGATTCAAAACGACTTACCAAGTGAGATGATCGAGCCAGCACAGGGGCATCGAGACGACCCGAGGCATGACTTTGCGCTTGAGCTGCTCTTTGCCTCAGATCTTTGGTGAGGAGGTAGGTGTTTTCTCCATGCTTGAAATGATTTCTTCCGGTGGCGAGGGCTTGTTCGATCTTTTCAACGGGAGCATTGCCGGCTTCAATCATCGTTCGAATCTCGATTTGATCATCGTTTTCCTCGGCTTCTATTTTAAGAACGGCTTTTTTAACTTTAGCCGTAAGCCTGAGAAAATTTCCGGTGAATTCGGTTTGAGGGGCATTCTCCAACTCCTCTCGATTGAAGGCCAGAAAATCGAGTACCTTAGATGGATCGCGCAACCACCACCAATGCCGATGGGAACGATCTCTGAGGAAGTTCGAATCTCTTAGCATTTTCAGAGTTTTGGCATATGCGGGATGTTCGGAACCAGGCAAAATTATGCGGAGGTATTCGGTGGAGCCTTCGACCTCGATGGGGGGGCCAAGGTAATCGGGTGGTTCCTTGATTGCTTTGATCTTCTGCTGCTCGGGAATGCCCTGGTCGCTTTTTATCGTTCTGATCTTCTTGAATGCCGGCTTTTGTTCGAGCGCAGGGAGGTATTCGCTGACTCCCTCGAGTCCAGTGGAGATCCATCGCATAGGTTCGTCCGGAGAGTTGGCGACGAAGAAACAATCCAGACCTTGCAATAATCGGATCAGTTCTGCAGTTTGGTCAAGGTTGAGTTGCAGAAAAGACGCGAGTTTGCCGTCGCACCATTTGCTTAGAGCGAAAAGAGCCGATCGTTCGGCGTCCGGCAAATCTGCGAAGTCATTGACTTGACATTTTTCAGGGGGGATTCGTTGACCAGCCGGACCGGCCAACTCCACTTTTGCAGGTACGGCATTTCTTTGGGCGCAACCCGAAAAGGCAGGAGGGAGCAAAATCCTCAACCTCACGTCGGAAAATTTCCCCTAGGAATTGAGCGAGTGCTGTGAAATCGCGCTATCCAACCCACCTCCGACGGGAGCTCCTCCCATGGCGAAATCCGGTTTCCCTCCCCCTTTGCCCCCAAGCTTCTCGGCAAGTTCCCGCAGGTAGTTGCCGGCATGATGACCGGAACTTACCGCATTTTCGGAGCAAATGCAGACCATGGAGCACTTGTCTCCGGCTTCCGATGCGAGCAATACGATCGAAGGGGCGCAGCGCTTGCCAACCTGGGCGGCAAGCGATCGCAAATCATTGGGTGAGAGTCCGGGTACTTTGGCCAACACGGATTTAATGCCATCGATCTCTCTTGCCGAACGGATCAACTCATTGGCCAAGCCCGCATGATCCTTTTGCTCGATCGTTCGCAGCTTCTTTTCCAACTCCTTGGTCTTTCCAATCATTGCTTCGATGCGGGCGCCCAACTCATCGGGCTTGCAGGCAAAGCTTCTCAGAAGACCGTCGTAGCCATTGACTCTTTCGTTCGTCCATAAGTAGGCGGAAAGACCTGCCACCGCTTCCAGTCTTCTGGTCCCAGCGGAAATCGCGGACTCGCCGGTAATGCGAATGGAACCGATCTCCCCACCGGACTTCACGTGGGTGCCCCCGCAGAGTTCGCGACTCCAACCACCCAGATCGACCACTCGCACCCGTTCGCCGTATTTGTCACCGAAAAACGCGATTACGTCGTCAGGCTTTTCGGAAAAGGGGATTTCATAAGTTCGTACTTCATCATTCAACAGAAGCTTCTCGTTTGCCAGCCGTTCAATCGCCTTCAATTGTTCTGAAGAAAGGGCTTCGAAGTGGGAAAAGTCAAAACGCAGACGATCTTCCTGTACCAATGAGCCTGCTTGCCGGACGTGGTCGCCCAACACTTTACGCAAGGCCCAATGCAAAACGTGGGTGGCGGTATGATGCCTTTGAATCGCCAACCGACGATCTTGGTCCACCCCGAGCACCATCGTTTTGCCGCGAAAGTCGTGGCCCGGTCCGCATTTCTTGATCTCGTGAAGGAAGCGGCCTTTGGCATCCTTGACGACCCCTGCAATGCGAAGGGAGATGTCGTCCAAGATGGCCGTTCCCGAATCTCCTACCTGACCGCCCATCTCGGCATAGAAGGGAGATTGATCGAAAACGAGGTAGTCTCTGTCCGTTCCCTCGATCCAATCTACGCAGGTGGCGGAAAAATTGGTCAGGTTGGCGGTATCGTGGCCTGCAAAAAGGGTGGCATCCGCCGAATCATCTCCGTTGCGAACCAAAACGTCTATTGATTTGTGGGCCTCGCGGGCGCGCTGCCTTTGCGCTTCCATTTCCCTGTCGAACCCTTGCTTGTCGACGGTCATTGCGCGCTCTTTGGCCATCAGTTCGGTCAGGTCGAGGGGAAAGCCAAAGGTATCGTACAGTTTGAAGGCGAATTGGCCGGACAAGGAATCACCCTCGGACAAACCGTCGGTTTCTCGGAGAAACAGTTCAATTCCTCGATCCAGCGTCTTGTTGAAGGATTCTTCTTCTGAACGGAGGGTTTTTTCGATCAGGTCGGCCCGATGGGAAAGTTCGGGAAAGAAGGCTCCCATTTGTTCGACCAAAACAGGCGAAAGCTTGTGGAAGAAAGGCTTGGAAAAACCAAGGTTTCTGCCATACCGAACTCCGCGTCGAAGGATTCTTCTTAGAACGTAGTTTCGATCATTGTTTCCGGGAAGAATCCCATCGGCAATGGAAAAGGACAGAGCCCTGAGGTGGTCGGCGATCACCCGAAAGGCGACGTCCGTTTCTTCCTGTCCGGGTTGGGGCTTGCCGTTTTTCGGCAAGGTGGACTGATAGGTTTGTCCGGACAATTCCTCCAGTTTCTTGAAAATCGGCAAAAAGACGTCCGTGTCGTAGTTGGATGCAGGCTTGGAAAAGTCGGTGAAATTCTTGGTTGCCTGCATCACCGCCGCCACTCGCTCGAACCCCATGCCGGTATCGACGTGTTTGGCGGCTAGGGGAGAGAAGTTTCCGTCTTTGTCGGCGTTGAACTGTATGAAAACGAGGTTCCAAATTTCTATGCAAAGGTGGGAATCGGCATTGACGAGCTTGCCATTGGTATCTCCATCGGGAGTCAGGTCCAAATGGAGTTCGGAGCAAGGTCCGCAGGGACCGGTTTCTCCCATCATCCAAAAGTTGTCTTTCTTGCCGCCGGTCACGACGTGAACGGTGGGATCGAGACCAGCGGAGCTGAAAATTTCAGTCCACAAAGCGTGAGCCTCCTCGTCAAAGTCGGCTGGCTCTCCATCTCCGGGGGCGTACACGGTGGCATAGAGACGTTCGGAGGGAAATTTCCAAACTTCAACCAACAATTCCCAAGCCCACTCGATGGCTTCCTTCTTGAAGTAATCTCCGAAGGACCAATTTCCCAACATCTCGAAATAGGTATGGTGGTAAGTATCCAGTCCGACGTCTTCGAGGTCGTTGTGCTTGCCTCCTGCTCGGATGCATTTCTGGGTGTCGGCGGCCCGTTTGAAGGGAGCGAGCTGATCGCCCAGAAAATAGGGAACGAACTGGTTCATCCCCGCATTGGTGAAAAGAAGATTGGGGGATTCGGGCAAAAGTGGGGCGGATGGAACGATTTCGTGTTTCTTGGAGGCGAAGAAATCGAGAAACGATTGCCTGATCTCGTGGGCTTTCATCGATGCAATCGGCAATGGCTAGCAGATTCGCTGTAGAATGGCATTTCCCATCTCCTTTGTGCCGACGGACGCGGACGATCCAGGGAAGGAGACGTCCGCCGTGCGAAGGCCCGAACGGATGGTCTCCTTGACGGCATTCTCAATGGAAAGAGCGGCATCTTCGAGCCCGAAACTGTACCTAAGCATAAGGGCGGCGCTGAGAACTTGGGCGCAGGGATTGGCGAGATCTTTTCCGGCGATGTCCGGCGCGGTTCCTCCAGCCGGTTCGTAAAGACCGAAGGGGTGTCCGGAGGAATTGAGGATGGCGCCGAGACTGGCGGAGGCAAGCATTCCCAAAGAACCGCAGACTACGGCCAACTCGTCGGAAAGAATGTCACCGAACATGTTTTCAGTCAAAAGAACGTCAAATTGATTAGGGTCGCGAACCAATTGCATCGCGGCGTTGTCGACGTACATGTGCGAAAGTTCGATCGTGGGATCAAGCCGGTTGATGCAATCAATGACGGTTTGCCTCCAAAGCACGGAGGTCTCGAGAACGTTGGCTTTGTCAACGGAACAGATCTTTTTCTTGCGAAGAGTCGCGGCTTTGACGGCGACTTCGGTGATTCGCTCGATTTCTCCGGTTCTGTAGATCATCGTATCCACCGCTTCCTTTTGTCCGTCTTCCAAGGTGCGAGTGCTTTTGGGTTGCCCGAAGTAAATCCCTCCCGTCAGCTCGCGAATGCAAAGCACGTCGATTCCGGAACCTACGGTTTCCTTCCTCAAGGGGGAGAGCTCGGAGAGTTCGGGAAAGAGGTTGCCGGGTCGCAGGTTTGCGAACAACTGAAATTCCTTGCGCAAGGGGAGCAAGGCTGCTCTTTCCGGTTGTTCCTTGGGGGGCAAGTTCTCCCATTTTGGGCCACCGACGGATCCGAAGAGAATGGCGTCTGCCGACTTGCAAGCATTCAAGGTGCCCTGAGGAAGCGCTGATCCATGGTTGTCGATTCCAATGCCGCCGACGTCGTGAGAATCGGTTTCACAAACGAAGGCGTGAAGGGAGCCGGTTTTTTCCAGTACGTCCAAGGCTACGGACATGACCTCCGGGCCGATGCCGTCTCCGGGAAGGTTCGTGAATCGAATGGTTCTCATAGAAAAAAGCTCATTCCATAGAGGAATGCGCGACTGAGTGCAAAGAGGAAAATAAACTCCCGTAGACAAGCTAGGTATTCATTGACAAATCATTGGGCAAGGCTAAGTTAATGTTCCTACAGTTCAGTCCACCATCGAGGCGGGCACTTTGCTCGCCTTTTTTTTTACAACCAATTCTCTACATCTAAATCATGAGCAGCGAAATTCTCGCAGTACTCGAGTACATGGAAAAGGAAAAGGGCATCACTCGTTCCGATATGATCGCCACGATCGAGAACGCCGTCAAAGCTGCGGCGGAGAGAGGCGGAGCGAACTCACAGCCTAGCGAAGTGCGCGTAGAAATAAATGCGAAGTCCGGAGCATTGAAGGCGTGGACCTTGCTTACGGTGGTCGAGTCCGTATCCGATACGGCTAGAGAAATACACTTGGATAAAGCCAGATTGTACGCGGAGAATCCTCAAGTTGGCGACGTCGTGGAGCGCGAGATGGACCCGGCTTACCTCGGCCGAATTGCCGCCAAGACCGCCGAGCAGGCAATCAAGCAGAGACTTCGCCAATTCGAGAAAGAACACATTTACGATGAATTTCGAGACCAAGTCGGCAATCTTGTCACAGGCACCGTGCGTCGCAAGGAAAGAGGAGACCTGATTGTGGAAGTTGGCAAGGCGGAAGCCCTTCTGCCTTGGCGGGAGCAGGCGCCCGGTGAAGACTGGGTGCCGGGCGAGCGTATTCGATGCTTGCTGCTCAAACTCGATCAACAAGGACGGGGCCCCGAGTTGGTCCTCAGTCGATCCAGCCTGAATTTCGTACGCAAGCTCTTTGAAATGGAGGTTTCTGAAATTGCCGACGGCACCGTAACTTTGGCCGCAATGGCCAGGGAGCCCGGGTACCGTACAAAAGTTTGCGTAAAAAGCCTTGATCCGAAGGTCGATCCTGTGGGAGCTTGCGTCGGCGCTCGCGGAGGGAGAGTAAAAAGTATCGTGCGGGAAATGAACGGCGAGAAAGTCGACATCGTCCGCTGGTTTGAAGATCCGATCGAGCAGTTGATTGAATCGCTCAAGCCCGCCGTTCCCCAGAACGTGAGCCTAGACCGAGACAAGCGCCGAATGTATTTCGAGGTCAAGGAAGAAGATCTCTCCGTTGCTATTGGTCGCAAGGGAATCAATGCGCGTCTGACAAGTCGCTTGCTTGGGTGGAAGTTGGACATAGGCAAGGTCGTCGTTAAAGAAGTCGGGTTTGACGAACGAAAAGCCAAGGCAGCTGAAGGTTTGACCTCCGTCGGCATTGATTTCGAAACGGCGGATCGATTGGTTGCCTTCGGTTTGGTCAGCCCCGAAGCCTTTGAGGGCGTCACTCATACGGATCTCGTCGGTTTGGGCTTTGAGGACGAGACGGCCCAACTGATACTTTCGAAAGTTTCCATCGAAGCGCCTTCCGCTTCAACGGAAGAGTGATTTTGTTCCGGCCAGCACTAAAATTGATTGTTCCATGAGCGTAAGGGTTCACGTAATTGCCAAAGAGACCGGAAAGACAAGCAAGGAAATCTTGGACGTCTTGGCGAACCGTGGCTATGACGTCAAAAGCGCCTCCTCCTCCATCGACAACATTACCGCTCAATCCATCATTGATGAGCTAAAGCTTGTTCCCCAAGACGGTGGAACCGAGGAATCGCAACAACAGCAGGGCTCCGATGAATCGATCCCGGAAGGATCAGGGTCCAGACCCGATGTTCCATTCGTCAAAACCAAGGAGGACGTGGATCGCGAACGAGAAGTTCGTGAATCCAGCCAATCATCCGTTTCTTCTGGTGATGAACTCGAACAAGAGATCACCGAATCAACTCAGGAAAGTTCCGAGCAAGTCGTTTCTTCCGTTCCTGCGACGGCGGGTTCGGCTCCTGCATTGCCCCCTCTTCCCGGAAAATCGGCTCCTGTTCCACCCATGCCGATTGGATCGAAGGATATCCGAGCCGATTCAACTGGAATTGTCGAAGGCAATTTGGTCATTGTCAAACCCCCCATCGTTGTCCGAGATTTTGCCGGTTTAATCGGATTGAAGCCCTTTCAGTTGATTTCTGAATTGATGGAAATGGGAATTTTCGCCTCCATGAACCAGACCATCGATGAGGAGGTAGCGAGCAAAATCGCCAAACTCAAGGGTTTTGATTTGGAAATCAGGCACCGGGGTGAAAAAAGCGAACCTCAAATCAAACCGACAAAAGTCAAGGTTGATGAAAACGACGAGCAGTTTCTTCAACCCAGACCTCCCATCGTTTGCATTCTTGGTCACGTCGATCACGGAAAGACGACTCTTTTGGATACCATTCGCAAGGCGAACGTCGTGCAAGGGGAGGCTGGGGGCATCACTCAACACGTAGGAGCCTATCAAATTTCTCACAACGGTCACAAAATTACTTTTCTCGACACGCCTGGACATGCCGCTTTTTCTAAAATTCGTGAAAGAGGCGCCGGATTGACTGACGTTTCCGTCTTGGTCGTTGCCGCTGACGATGGTTTTATGCCTCAAACCGACGAGGCATTGAAATTTGCCCAAAGATCTCAAACCTCCCTTATGGTTGCCATTAACAAAATGGACGTCAAGGGAGCCGACGTAGAGAAGGTGAAGACCCAAATGCAAGAGCGATCCATCCCTGCTGAAGATTGGGGAGGGGAGGTTGTCACGGTCCCTATATCCGCCCTCAAGGGTGAAAACATAACGGAATTGCTCGATATGATTCTGCTTCAAGCCGAGCTTATGGAGCTCAAGGCCAACCCTGCTGCCACTTTGGAAGCCATCGTCGTAGAAGCTAGAATGGAGGTCGGTCGTGGTCCTACTGCTACCTTGATCGTTCAGAAAGGAACGCTCAAGGTCGGTGATTCTTTTCATTGCGGATCGGTTTACTGCAAAGTCAAGGCCATGCTCGACGACCAAGGAAACCAAATCAAATCCGCTCCTCCGTCAACTCCCGTCAACGTACTGGGTTGGTCTGGCGTCCCTTTGTCCGGAGGGGTTTGCAAGGGGGCGAAAAACGAGAGGGCCGCCCGAGACGAGTCGGAAGAATACGCCCTGCTTGAAAGGAAAATGGAAGCCGTATCCCTTGACTCCTCTGCCTCAAGAATCGATGAGGAAGACGAAGATGCGGCAACCGCCGCCGTCGATGCATTGTTTGCAGCGATTTCCAAAAGCAAATCAACGGTTTATCGAGTGATTTTGAAGGGAGACGTAAGAGGTTCGGTTGAAGCTCTTAAAGACTCCCTGGAAGCGATTACCAGCGAAAAGGTTTCCCTTGAAATCGTTCATTGCGAAGTCGGTCAGATCACCAAAAATGACGTCAAAATGGCCAAAACCTCCAACGCTGACATACTTGGTTTCAACGTGAAGTTGGAAAATGGCGTTATGGGAGAGGCCAAGCACCTTGGCGTTCAAGTTTACCAAAACAACATTATTTACGAAATCATCGACTTGGCCAAAGACAACATGGCGGACATGTTGGAGCCGGAATTGATCGAAAAGAAAACCGGTCGAGCCGAAATCCGCCAAGTTTTCAAAGTAAGCAAAGGCAGAACGGTTGCTGGTTGCATGATTATGGAAGGTACCATAACGCGAAACAAAGGCGCCCGTCTTCTTCGAGGCGGGACGGTTATTGCGGATGGAAAGATCGATACCCTGAAAAGATTCAAGGATGACGTAACCGAAGTAAAGGCTGGTTTCGAATGCGGAATGCGATTGGACTCCTTCGATAAATACGAGGAGGGTGACGTCATCGAGACTTTCGAAGTTGAAAAAATTCGTCCTTCTCTGTAGCTGACCTTTTGCGATGAGCTTTCGCTTGGCAAGGGTCAATGAATTGATCAAAAGGGAAATAGCCAATTATGTGTGCACTCGTTACGGGCCTGAAACGGTTCAATGGACGATAACCGGGGTTGAGGTTTCGCCTGACCTTAGAAATGCCACGGTTGCTTACTCGGTTGTTGGAGACGAGCTTAGCGCCAGGCATGCCCAGCAATTTTTCGGAAAACATGCTCGAGAAATTCGTGGAGTAGTCAGCAAGAACGTGGTTCTGAAATATTCTCCTCAATTGCATTTCGTTCGTGATATTGGAATAGAGCGAGGGAATCGTATCGTGGAAATTCTTGACGATTTGCAGCAGGTGGACTCTTCGCAATCCTAATCAAATCGTATTCATCTGTCACACTTGGTGTGACTAGGTGGCTCATCTTTTATGGCAGGCATCGCATGAAAGACTAGATAAAATTTCACTAATTATTGATTTTCATGTACATACAAAATCAATAATTGTAGGCGCGAAAGATGCACATTTTTCATCGTGAGCAAAATCTTAGGAATCGATTTAGGTACAAGCAATTCATGCATGGCGATAATGGAGGCTGGAGAGCCCAAGGTGATCCCCAATTCCGAGGGCAATCGTACCACACCCTCCATCGTGGCCTTTTCCAAGACCGGAGAACGCATCGTCGGGCAGGCTGCCAAGAGGCAAGCCGTAACCAATCCGCGGAATACGATTTTCTCCGCCAAGCGTTTGATCGGTAGAAAATTTTCGGAAATCAAAGGGGAAGTCAAAAACCTGCCTTTCAAAGTCGTCGAGGGTAAAAATGGGGCTGCCGTGATTGAGTGTGAGATTGACGGAAAAAATGAATCCTTCATGCCTGAGCAGATCGCTTCGATGGTGTTGGCGAAGCTCAAGGCGGATGCGGAAGCCTACCTTGGAGAGCCCGTTACCGAAGCGGTAATCACCGTTCCCGCTTATTTTAACGACGATCAGCGCCGGGCCACTAAAGATGCAGGCGCCATTGCCGGACTTGAGGTTTTGCGGATCATCAACGAGCCCACAGCGGCGTCGCTGGCTTACGGGTTGGACAAGAAGGGCGAAGAGACGATCGCCGTGTATGACCTTGGTGGTGGAACGTTCGACATCAGTGTTCTCGAAATTGCCGACGGAGTTTTCGAAGTCAAGGCTACCAACGGTGATACCCAGCTTGGCGGAGACAACTGGGATGAAGCGGTCATTCGTTGGTTGGTCGAAGATTTCAAGAAGGAGCAGGGCATTGATCTGGGCGGAGACCCCATGGCGATGCAGCGCCTCAAGGAAGAAGCTGAAAAAGCGAAGATGGCGCTCTCTTCCTCCCAATCTACGGACATAAACCTTCCTTTCATTACCGCTGACGCAACTGGTCCGAAACACTTGAACGTCACTCTGACCCGTTCGCGCTTGGAGCAGATATGCGACGACTTGTACGAGCGGACCAAGAGTCCCTTCACTTCTTGTTTGAAGGATGCTGGCTTGAGTGTAGGCGAAGTCGGAAACCTCGTTCTCGTCGGTGGAATGACCAGAAGCCCGAAGGTAGTTGAAATTGCCAAGCAACTAGGAGGCAAGGACCCTCACCAAGGGGTCAATCCGGACGAAGTGGTAGCCATTGGCGCCGCCATCCAAGGCGCTGTTCTCAAGGGTGACGTCAATGACGTGCTACTGCTCGACGTCACTCCATTGACCTTGGGAATCGAAACCGCCGGTGGAGTTTCCACTGCCATGATTGAACGCAACACCACCATACCTACGAAAAAATCTCAGGTCTTTTCCACGGCTGCAGACAATCAGCCGGCGGTGGATATTGTGGTGCTTCAGGGCGAAAGAGCGATGTCGCAAGACAACAAGACACTCGGTACCTTCAAATTGGATGGCATTCGGCCGGCTCCGAGAGGCACTCCTCAAATTGAAGTGACTTTCGACATCGATGCCAACGGAATCCTGAACGTCACCGCCAAGGACAAGGATACCGGCAAAGATCAAAAGATCACCATTTCCGGATCATCCAGCATGGATGAAGCCGAGGTCGAGCGACTCAAGAAGGATGCTGAAAAATATGCCGAACAGGATCGCGAAAGAAAGGATGCGGTCAACAGTCGCAACGAGTTGGATTCGATTGTCTATCAATGCGAAAAGCAAATTGCCGAATTGGGCGACAAGATTCCAGTTGAATTGAAGTCTTCGGTCAGTGAGTTGCTGGATGAGGCAAAAAAGATTCTGGACGACCAATCTTCCACCGTCGCCTCCATTCAGCAAGCAAAGGAAAATCTGCAGAAAGGCTTTGAGGAATTGATGCAGAAGGCACAAGCTGGCGGGGGGACATCGTCATCAAATCCAAACACTGATACATCATCGGCAGACGTTTCATCTTCCAAAAAGGAGGACGATATCGTGGATGCGGATTTTGAAGTGGTGGAAGACGACAAGGACAAAACCTGATTTTTCTGCAGCATGTGAATTTTGGGGCAATCAGTTTTGCCGCAGTAGGCTTCCCCAATCCAATAAACATAACAACTTAACCCATAACCACTAAAACTAAGGAATATGAGCAAACCAAAAATTACTCCGTTGGGAGATCGAGTTCTGGTCCAGCAAGTCGATGAAGACGAGCAAGTCAAGGGCGGAATCATCATCCCTGACTCTGCAAAGGAAAAACCGCAAGAAGCCAAGGTCGTTGCCCTCGGAACCGGAAAGACTGACGAATCCGGAAAAGCGGTTCCTTTTCAAGTCAAGAAGGGCGACAAGGTCCTGATCAGCAAATACGGCGGCACCGACGTCAAAGTCGATGACGTCGAGTATAAAATCCTTCGCGAGGAAGACATTCTTGCGATTGTAGGTTGAATTAACTCCTTTCAAATTGAATTCTTAAAATGGCTAAACAAATACTATTCGACGAAGCCGCCCGCAAAAAAGTTCTCAAGGGCGTGACTACATTAGCTGACGCTGTCAGTGTAACGCTTGGACCAAAGGGAAGAAACGTCCTCATTGACAAAAAATTCGGTTCGCCGACGGTCACCAAGGATGGCGTGACTGTTGCAAAGGAGATCGAATTGGAAGATCCCTATGAGAACATGGGAGCCCAAATGGTTCGCGAAGTCGCTTCGAAGACTTCCGATCTTGCTGGTGATGGTACGACCACTGCAACGGTTCTTGCCGGAGCAATTTATCGCGAGGGCTTGAAAAACGTCGCAGCAGGAGCAAATCCAGTGTACCTGAAGCGCGGAATTGACAAGGCGGTTGAAGCTGGTGTCGCCAAGTTGATGCGCGACAGCAAGAAAGTCCAGGACCGAGAGGAAGTCCGTCAAGTAGCTACCGTATCCGCCAACTGGGACGGTGAAATCGGTGAAATCATTGCCGATGCCATGGACAAAGTCGGCAAGGATGGAACCATCACTGTCGAAGAGGCTAAAAGCATTGAAACCACTCTGGACGTCGTCGAGGGCATGCAGTTCGACAAAGGCTATCTCAGCCCTTACTTCTGCACCAACAACGAGACCATGGAAGCCGTGCTTGATGACTGCTACGTCTTGATTCACGAGAAAAAGATTACCGCACTGAACGATCTTCTTCCTTTGCTGCAATTGGTTTCCAAGCAGGGAAAACCCTTGTTGATCATTGCGGAAGACGTGGAAGGTGAAGCCTTGGCAGCCTTAGTCGTCAACAAATTGCGTGGTACGCTCAACGCTTGCGCCGTGAAGGCTCCTGGTTTCGGAGATCGCCGCAAGGAAATGCTTCGTGACATCGCCATCCTCACCGGCGGCCGATGCCTTACTGAAGATCTAGGCATAAAGCTTGAAAACGTACAGCTTGCAGATCTTGGAAAAGCCAAGCGTATCTCCGTAGACAAGGAAAATACCGTTATTGTCGAAGGTTCCGGAAAGGCTTCGGACATTCAAGGTCGGGTAAAGCAAATTCGCAGACAGATCGAAGAGACCACTTCCGATTACGATCGCGAAAAGTTGCAGGAACGCCTCGCCAAATTAGCGGGCGGCGTTGCCGTTATCAACGTCGGCGCAGCCACTGAGCCTGAGATGAAGGAAAAGAAGGCTCGTGTCGAAGATGCCCTCCATGCAACTCGCGCCGCCGTCGAAGAAGGCATTCTACCTGGTGGAGGTGTTGCCCTGCTTCGCGCTGCGAACGCCATCGAGAAAGCAGGAGAAAGCTTGGAAGGCGACGAGCAAATCGGCGCCGGTATCGTTCGCCGAGCAATCGAGTCTCCCTTGCGCAAACTTTGCGACAATGCAGGAGTCGAAGGTTCTCTTGTCGTTCAACAAGTTCTTAAATCGAAAGGCAGCATGGGATACAACGTTGCGACCGATACCCATGAGGACCTCATCAAAGCTGGTGTAGTCGATCCTACAAAGGTTACTCGCACTGCATTGCAAAATGCGGGTTCCGTTGCCGGATTGCTTCTGACTACTGACTGTATGATTACCGACATTCCCGAAGCGGAAAAGCCCGCTGCGGGTGGACACGGCCACGATCATGGCATGATGTAAGCAGAGTTATTTATAAATAATTCCAGGGCGACTCCTGCAAGGGAGTCGCCCTTTTTTTGTCTAAAGAACTCTTTTAGGAACCCTATGCAAGCGGGCTATAGTAGGAAAAACGGTTTACCCTTTGCATTAACTTGACCGCAGGTTCTCGGAATAACGATCCGACTGTTCATCCGCATGATAGGAGGACCGAACTAGAGGGCCCGATTCCACTACTTCTATTCCCAATAAAAGAGCCTCGTTCTTCCAAGCATCAAACTCTGCCGGAGTGACCCAACGATCGATGGGAGCGTATTCCTTGGCTGGCTGAAGGTATTGCCCGAGGGTGAGGACGTTCAGTCGGACGTCGGCTAAATCCTGGATGGTTTTTCGAACCTCCTCCTCTCGTTCTCCAAGGCCAAGCATGATTCCAGACTTGATTGGAAAACCACGGGATTTGGCATGCTCAAGGACTTCCAAACTCCGCTTGTATTGAGCGGACCTTCTGATGGGACGTTGAAGACGTTCGACAGTTTCCAGGTTATGGTTGAAGATGTCGGGTTTTGCATCAAGCACCAAGTCGAGACTTGCAAAATCCCCCTTGAAATCGGGAACGAGGACTTCGATTGCGGTGTTAGGGTTGCGATGCCTGACGGCTCGAATGGTAGCGGCCCAAACCTTGGCCCCACCATCGGGCAGGTCGTCTCGGGCAACCGAAGTGAGTACGCAGTGCCTCAGATTCATCTTGGCTACGGCATCTGCCACTCGAGCCGGTTCAGCTAAATCAAGTTCGGTAGGTTTACCGGTCTGTACGGCGCAGAAGGTGCATGCCCTCGTACAGACGTTTCCCAGAATCATCAAGGTTGCGGTGCCTCTGGACCAACATTCTCCCATATTGGGGCACTGAGCGCTTTGACATACGGTGTGCAGTTGATTCTCTTCGACGAGATTGCGCACTTTTCCATATTCCGGGCCTGAAGGCAGTTTGGCTCGAAGCCAATCTGGTTTGGGAATGCGTTGTCTTGTTGATTGCATTGAGGGCGTAAGGTATTTGCTGTCAACCAGTCAATTGATCAGGTCCTTCACGACCAAGCGTTCTTAGGTATACCTTGCTCCGGGAAGAGCGTTCATAAATTGAAAAGCCGTTCTTTAGAAGGCTGTCAGGAGAAAGACAGTTTTTTTCCTTATTGCTGGCGTGTCTAAGTGAAAGGGTTGGCGAACCGATCAAGCGTTCAACGGGCTCATTGGTCAATGGATGTCTGGTCAGCGGTTTGTCGGACAATTCCTGCCAGACTTCGATCACATCCGCCGGATTCCTGCCATTGAGAACTCGATATCGAAAAATTGGCATGAATAAATGGTCAAGCCGACTTTTTCTTGCTTTCCGGGAACTCGAATCCGATTGAACCGTTGTCCTTGAGAATCAGGCTGGCGTCGAAGCGACGTTTGGTTCTTCTGGAAATGAAACCCTTGATGACACCGGTTTTTTTGTTTTCGATTAGATTGACGAACTCGTCCAGCGGAATTTGACGATCGAGCAACTTGCGAGTGATCCGAAAATTGCATTCACCATCCGATACTCTTTTGTTTTGAGCGCAGACGAAGGAAAGTTCGGTTTGATGGATATCACCTTCGCAAAGGGGGCATCGAGCAACTTTGGGCGCTGTCGGCAACATCTCTTTTTCGACTGATTCCTCTTGTTCGTTCTTCGAGTTGTCGAAAAGAAAGGAGATTTTGTATTCCTTGTCCATCTGCAACATGGCGGTGAATCTTTTTCCGGTCTTGGAAATAAAATCGTCCAATGGACCCACTCTCCTGTCCTGAAGCAAAACCGCTACCTCGTCGATGGTCAGTCTGCGCCCGGCTATGTTCTTTGAGATCCTGAAGTCACCGGACTCGTTCTGGTAGCTGTTCAATCCTTCGTAGATCGAGGCGCCGTCGATAGGGGAACGAAGCTTCGTTTCCTTCAAGTCGACGCTGGATTCACTGAAGCCGGTGGTTTTTGCGACGAAATCCTTGGTCAATTCCGAAATTTCATCCATGAAGGCTTTTCTTTCGAACTTTCCTTCTTCAATCATGCGTAATTTTTGCTCCCATTCCCCGGTCATCGCCGGACTGGTCAGGATGTCGACTCCCGCCGCCTTCAGGAACTCCAGAAGATCTTCGGCCTTCAGGCTGGGAATCAACTCGGTTCCCTCGCGGTGCAGGTATTTTTCCTTTATCAAGTGCTCGATGGTTGCTGCGCGAGTAGCTGGAGTGCCCAGCCCCTTTTCCTTCAATGCATCCGCCAGATCTTCTTCCTCAAGCAACTTTCCCGCACCCTCCATGGCGGAGAGCAAAGTCGCTTCGGAGTAGCGTGGCGGAGGTCTGGTTTCATCTTCCACGAGTTGGCAATCAATGAAACGAGATTGGGCCGAGTCTGCATCGTTCAGGGCGGGCAACTGATCCTCTCCCATTTGATCCTTGCCGTAAATAGAGAGCCATGAAGGGGAGAAAAGAACCCGTCCTTCGGTCTTGAATTCATGCTCGGAGACAAAAGTAAGCCGAGTCGTCACGTCCCATTCCGCAGGCGGATAAAAGACGGCAATGAAGCGTTTTGCGACTAAATTGAAGATTTTCCATTCGTTGGAGTCCAGGTTTTTGGGAATGGTGTTGGTGGGAATGATGGCGAAGTGGTCGCTTATTTGTTTGTTGTTGAAGATCCTTTTGTCGTTTGGGTCTATCCAATTCGATGCAATGACCTTACGAGCGTGCGGGGCAAGTTCTCCGGATATGCCTTCCAGCAGCTTCAGGCAGTGAGAAGGATAATCTTCAGGCAGGGCCTTGGAGTCAGTTCTCGGATAGGTGATGACTTTGTGCTTTTCATAAAGTGACTGGGCGATTTGCAGGGTGCGGCTCGCAGGAAAGTGGTGCAAGCGATTGGCTTCTCTTTGCAAGGTGGTCAAATCGTAAAGGCGTCCGGAACTTTGTTTTGTTCGCTTTTTCGTTTCTTCAACCCGACACAATTCGGAATTTTGGATTGCTTGGTGAATCTCCCGGGCTAAACTCTCCTCCCAAATTCGATCAACTCTGTCCCGGTCGTTGGATGGATCCTTCTTGAAAGCCGGCTTTTGAAAGATTCCTTGGTAGAGGCCATTGGAAATTTCGAAGTTTGCTCGAATGGAGTAGTAGGTTTGGGGTTTGAAGTTGCGAATCTCCAATTCCCTATCGACCACCATCGACAGGGTAGGGGTTTGCACCCTGCCCACCGTCGAAACGGTTCTGCTGCTTGCTTTGTTTCGCTTTATGGTAACGGCCCGAGTGCCGTTTATGCCGATGAGCCAATCGGATTCCGAGCGACACCTGGCCGCGTCCTCCAGAGGTTGCATGTCCTTTGCCTCCCTGAGGTTTTCGAAGGCTTCCTTGATCGAGCGTTCGGTCATCGAAAGAAGCCACAGTCTTTTGATGGGTTTTTTCGAACCGGATAGATCGAAGATGTATGAAAAAATCAACTCGCCTTCCCTGCCTGCATCGCAAGCATTGATGACCAGTTCCACGTCTTTCCTTTTGAGCTGCTTTTTCAGACTCTGAAATTTTTTCTTTGCGGTGGCTACGGGCTTGAGCTCGAACTTCGCGGGAATGATCGGAAGGTTGGCTATTTTCCAGGCCTTGAGTTTCTTGTCGAAGTCATCGGGCATGTAGAGTTCGACCAAGTGCCCGATGGCGCTGTCGATGATCCACTCTTCGTTTTCGAAGTAATCCTCCCTTTTGGGTATTTTGCCAAGGACGCGGGCGAGGTCACGGGCCACGCTTGGCTTTTCGGCGATGACGAGCTTTTTCATGCTGTGGGAAAGGGGGAACGAAATAAGGTTAGGAGGGGAGGAAGCGAGGGAGAAGTTCGTCCATTGAGTTCAAAAGATGGGTAATGGATTGCTCGTTTTCATTCCCCATGTTGGAAATCCTGAAAGTTTTACCCTTGATCTTTCCGTAACCCCCGTCAATCGCCAGTTTCCTTTCCGTTTTCAAGGCCTTTACGAAGCCGGCCAAGTCGATATCCAAGTTGTTGCGAACACAAGTAAGCGATTGGGAAGCATATCTTTTTTCGGGCAAAAGCTGAAAGCCCTTCGACTCCACCCAATCATGCACCATCCGATTCAAACGAGCATGTCTTTGGTGACGAGCCTCGACTCCTTCTTCCTCAATCTTGTCCAAGGTATGTTTGAGCCCGTGAATCTGTGGGATTGCCGGTGTGCTGGGAGTCATGCCCTTTTGGTGATTTGCCAGAAATTCGAGAAAGTCGAAGTAATATCCCCTGCCATTGATCGTCTCAGCTCGAGCAAAGGCCCTTTCCGAAACGCTAAACAAAGCAAGTCCAGGGGGTAGGGCGAGAGCCTTTTGCGAACCGGTCAGGATAACGTCTATTCCCCACGAATCCTTGGGAATGGGAACAACCGAAAATGAGCTTACCGTATCGACAACGGAGATTACTTCGGGATATTTGGCCAGCACTTGCATGATTTCCTGAAGCGGATTCATCATTCCGCAGGATGTTTCGTTGTGCACCAAGGTTACGAGATCGTATTCTCCCGAAGAGAGGCATTCATCAAGGAGAGAAGGATCGACGTGTCGGCCCCATTCCACTTGCAGACCATGGGCATCCTTCCCGCACCGTTTGGACACGTCCAGCCACTTGTCGGAAAAAGCTCCGCACATGCAGCACAGGACCCTTTTGGATGAGAGGTTTCGAACGGCTCCTTCCATCACGCCCCATGCGCTGGAAGTGGAAAGAAATACGGGATCCTTCGTTTCGAAAAGCTTCTGCAACTGCGGTTGGCATGATTGATAAAGTTCGACGAAGTCGGGACTCCGATGTCCCATGACGCGATTGGACATGGCTTGATACGCCTCTGGAGAAACGTCGACAGGGCCGGGAATGAAAAGCTTGTAATCAATCATTGAGTTGTGAATTTGGAGAGGAAACGGTTTCGTAGGAAAGGTTATGGTTGCTGACGAGAACCAACTTGGGTTCCCATGAAGAAGCTTCTTCCGGGTTGAGGGAAATGAAAGTGAGAATGACCAGAAGATCGCCGGTTTTGCCTTTGTGGGCGGCGGCTCCGTTAAGGGCGATCTCCCCAGATCCCCTGGGAGCGGGGATGCAGTAAGTCTCGAAGCGCTCTCCATTGCTGATGTTGCCGACGAGAATTTTTTCATGATGAAGAAATCCGGCTGCATCCAACAAGTCTTGATCGATGGACAAACTGCCCGAGTAATCGAGATTGACCCCGGTTACCTTGGCGCGGTGAAGCTTGGACTTTAGAAGTGTTACCTGCATCTTGTGAATACGCAAAGTGTATAGGAAATACGGAACGAGACAAAAGTCAATGGAGCAAAGGTGATTAGAGGGGTTTCGTATTGAAAGAATCGTGGCTACGTCGTAAAAAGATGCGTTTTCTATGGAGAATGATTCGGTTGCTTGGGCAAAGAGAAAATGGAGCGAATTCGAAAGCTTCGTTGAAAGTGTTCTCTATGATAGGGACCTTTCGATTTCGGCCCGGCTGTTTGGTTTGTTCCTTCATCCCTTTTCGTACCTCTTTCATTTTGCCGTGCGCTTGCGGCTTTTTCTCTATCGCAATGAACTGATTCTAAAATCTTCGGAATTGAATGGGTTGGTGATTGTGGTGGGAAATCTTACGGTAGGGGGAACGGGAAAGACTCCCGTGGTGGAACGATTGGCCAGAGAATTTCTTGCTAAAGGTAAAAAAGTGGCCGTTCTCAGTCGTGGTTACAAAAGCAGGGAGGATTGCTCTGGGGCGCTTGGCAACGAACTTTCCCATAGAAAAGGGAAAGTTGGAACCAAAGTGGTGAGTGACGGAATCCGGGTCTTGCTCAATTCGGAGGAAGCGGGAGACGAACCGTTCATGTTGGCTCACAATCTGCCTGGAGTTGTGGTGTTGACGGACAAGGATAGAGTCCGCGCAGGACGCTTCGCCATCCAAACCTACGGAAGCGAGGTTTTGATTTTAGACGACGGCTTTCAATATTTGCCGATCCGCGCTGACATGAACCTATTGCTGGTCGATCAGATGAATCCTTTCGGCAATCGCAAGCTTCTTCCGCGAGGGATTTTACGCGAACCTGTCAGTCATCTTTCCCGAGCCTCTTACGTCTTGGTGACAAAATCGGAAACAGAGCCAGAGCTGGAATTGTTGGAAACCATTCGAAAACATAATCGCACTGCCGAAATCATTCGCTGCGCCCACAAACCGAAAATCTTTCGAGAAGTCAACGGGGCGATGCTCAAACCCCTGAATTTTCTGCACGAGCACTACGTAGGCGTTTTTTGCGGGATCGCTTCTCCCAGAGGGTTCGAGCAACTGGTTCATCGAATGTCGGGGGAATTGCGCTATCGAAAGCGATTTCTCGATCATCACAGGTATGAATCTTCGGAATTGGATCGTATGTTTCACAAGGCGAAGAATACCGGGGCAGAGATCATGATAACCACCGAAAAGGATGCGGTTCGCATTCCTTTGGATTACGAACCTTTGCTGCCCTTTTACTATTTGAGAATGGAAATCGAAATCGTTGAGGGATTCGAGGATTTCAAGGAAGCGGTCACTTCGATCTGCGATTTGAAAACCAAGGCCCAACTTGGTGATGACCTTGTCCAATCTTCTTAATTTGCAAAAGTTCTTACCGTAGAGACCAAGGTCTGCATACATTCGATTCGAGCCGCCGGGCGGATGCCGTGGCCCAAGTTCATCACATGAGCGGGGTCGCCTCGCATTTTTTCAAGGATTTTTTTGGTTTCCCTTTCTACCTTGTCAGATTCCGCTTCCATTACGGCTGGATCAAGGTTTCCTTGAAGGACCATGGGCATGGGTAATCTTTTTCTAACTTCATCGATGGCGGTATTGTGATGAATGCCCAGGGCTTTGGCTCCGGTTCGGGCAATCCGAGGCAGGTTTTCCAAGGGAGCGTTTGCATAAGCGATAACGGGAAGATCGCAATTCGTTTCCACGATGAGTTGCCTGATCCACTTGAGCGACCAATCCCAAACCTTGTCAGAAGGGCAAAGCGAATGCCAGCTGTCGAAGATTTGCAAAGCATCCACCCCGCATGAAGCTTGCATGTGGAGGTAATCCGTCAATGCCAGGGTTATTTTCTCCAAAAGCCTTTCGAAGGATGCCGGTTTTCTCCTAGCCCAATCCAAGGTCTTGGGAAATCCTTCGGCCGACCCCCCCTCGAGCATGTAGCAAGCAAGAGTCCAGGGTGATCCGCAAAAACCGAGCAAGGCCCGCTTGTCGCCCAGTTCTTCTCGAAGAATGGTCAGGGCTTGTCCGACGTAGGAAAGCTTCTCCGAGATGCAATTTGAATCGAGGGCTTCTATGCATGAATCGTGAGTAAGTTTGCGGGTCATTTCGATGCCTCCGCCGTTACGAAAATCGTAAGGCTGACCCATCGCTTCCGGAATCACCAGAATGTCACTGAACACAATCGCCGCATCAAGCTCGAATCTTCTCAAAGGCTGCATGGTTACCTCAACGGCGAGTTCCGGCGTTCTAACCATTTGAAGGAAACTGTGCTTTTGTTTCAATTTTCGGTATTCCGGTAGGTAGCGCCCGGCTTGACGCATTACCCATAGGGGTGGCCTGCCTGATCGGTTGGTTCCCGCCATGGCGGCCCTGAAAAGAGGTCTTCCTTTCACTTTGATTCCTCCAGCCATTCCCTCGGTCTTAAGAAATCGTCATACAATCGAGCTTCCTTGCTGCCGGGCTCCGGGTTCCATCCGTAACCCCAACTGACCTCAGGAGGCATGGACATGAGAATGGATTCCGTTCTTCCGCCTGACTGGAGTCCGAAGTGAGTTCCTCTATCGTAGACCAAATTAAATTCCACATATCGTCCTCTGCGATATTTTTGAAAGTTTCTTTCCTTTTCTCCGAAGGGGTGCTGGCTGCGTCGGTTGAAGATTTCAAAGTACGCGTTCCTGAAAGCGATCCCCACGCCGATGACGAACTGCAAGGTTTGCTCAAATCCGCCTAGGTTCAAATCGTCGAAGAACAAACCGCCTACCCCCCGGGTTTCCCCCCGGTGGGGCAAGTAGAAATATTCATCGCACTGTCTTTTGAAACGAGGATACAACTCAATGCCGTAAGGGTCGCATGCCGAGCGAGCCGATTGATGCCAAAGAATTACGTCTTCCTTGAATGGATAAAACGGGGTGAGGTCGAATCCACCGCCAAACCACCAGGCAACCGCTTGCTCTGGGTGACCGACTTGTAGAAAGCGAACGTTGGCATGACTGGTGGGAACAAAGGGATTGTAAGGATGAAAGACCACGGAAACCCCCATGGCGCGAAAAGGAAGACCGGTTAACTCGGGACGTTCCAAGGAAGCGGAGGGAGGAAGAGAATCGCCGAAAACGTCCGAAAAATTAATACCGCCTTTCTCCAAGGCGTTTCCCTTGGCAAACGCCCAGGTTCTTCCGCCTCCGCCTTCCTTTCTTTCCCATTCGTCCTCCTGAATCCTGCAAGCCGAATCTGCCTCGATCAGGCTTTCCCTAATGCCCGTCTGCAAATCGAGAAAGGCGGACCTCGCGGTTTCAGCATCCATGGAGAGAGACATCAAGTCGATTCGCTCGACTTTTAATCGAAAGAAGAAGGGATGAGCTCAGGAAAGACTTTTGCGACAGACACTGAGATCAATCGTCGTCCTCATCGGGCTCGCGGTTAAAGGATTCTTTGGCTTCATCGAGGTCTTCGCAAATCGCCCAATTTTCGCAACCGTCCAAATTGTTCCACATCTCGGCATCTTCTCCGGTGGCGATGATCGCCCCTCTCATGGGAAGCTTCATATCCTCGATCTTTTCCGCGAATTCTCCCACCACCTCGATTGCCTCCTCTTCCACCTCCTCCAAATCGGAGACGTCTATGATGAGTTTTTGGATGCCTTCGTTGATGGTGTTGCGAATGCGCTTGTCCATGTTTTCCTTGATGTCGTTGATGACGAAGGGGGAAAGTTCGGGAGGCAGCTTGAAGAAAAGATAGTCTTCGAAGAACTTGAAGTAACGGGCGGATGAATCCAAGTTCATGACCTTGTACATAACTGCGTCCGTCTTGTTTTGGTTGAACGGTTTGGTGATGCAATCCGCGAAACCGGAATCCAACGCTTTTTTCTGGGCGGCATCATCTCCCATTACGATCAGCCCGATCACAGGGGTGTTGAGTACGCGATGGTTGGTCTTGAGTTTTCTTCGCAACCCGATGGCGCTGTCGGAAGGGAGCGCCATGCTGATAAGAATGGCGGAAAAGGAACTGTTTTCGCAAGCTTTGAGAGCTGACGATTCGTTGGAAGCGCCGACGACTTCCCAGTCGCTTTTGGCGAACATTTCCGTCAGTTGCTTGATGATGTTGGGCTTGTCATCGACAACCAGTATGCGAATGGATTCGTCCTTGGGGGAAACAGCGGATATTTCTCCCGCTTTCTTGAACAAGGTGCCGTCAGGGTCTCCGCCGACCGCTATTTTGTTCATTCGATACAGGCGCCTGCCCAAGGTTCGAATCAGTTTGATGGCCACTTTGGGATTCTTGGAAACGATGTCGGCGATGCTTTCCTCGACGTGCCTTACCTTGGCTGGAGTCTTGGCCCGAATCGATGCGTCCCTTTTCATTCCCAAAATTTCGCTCAATTCTCCAAATATCGCGCCTTGCATGTCAATTTCGCTGAGCACGCGATCTTCCCTGATGACCTCAAGTACGCCGCTTTCCAAAATGCAAAACCCTCTGCCCAATTCCCCTTCGGGCAATACGATTTCTCCTTCGCTATATTCTTTGAGACTGATCATTGGTAGGCAAAGATATACTTTTGGAACAATTCGCTCCTTGAATCAATTCAATTATAGAGGACTTTTTACGCCGAAATAAATCATATTGTCCGGAGGCGGAGAAAGAATCGGATTTTCTCGATCGGATTGGACAAGGAAATGCTTTGGGTTTATGGGACTCTGACGATGAAGGTAAAAGCTGAGCGGTTTGATTTTTTGGTGCTTGGAGGGGGAAGCGCGGGTTATGCGGCAGCTCGAACAGCTCACGAATTGGGCAAGCAGGTCGCGGTGGTCGACGGCTCGCGTGAGTTGGGGGGATTGTGCATTCTCCGGGGGTGCATGCCGTCCAAGGCTTTGATTTACGCTTCCGAAGTGCTTCACCTCGCTCGCCAGGGAAAAAATTATGGTTTTTCAGGAGAGCCCCCCGTAGCTGATTTGGGGGCCATGCAGGAACGAAAGAGGAAAGTGATCCAAGAATTCGCCGATTTTCGAAAGGAACAGCTGGAAGACGGCCGGTTTTGCCTCTATCGACAATGGGGTGAATTTCTCGACGCCCATACCGTCGTCCTAAGTGGTGGTGAGGTTCTGCAAGCCGACAAGATTTTGATCTCCACTGGGTCAAAGGCGCGAGTACCTTCAATACCGGGGCTTGCCGATTGTTCCTTCAAGACGAGTGACGACGTCCTTGACCTTGAAGTTGCTCCCGAAGAATGCGTGGTGCTTGGGGGCGGAGTGGTTGCATGCGAACTCGCTCAGTTTCTTTCAAGGGTGGGATGCAAGGTTACGCTTCTGCAAAGAAGCCCTCAACTGCTGAGGGGCTTTTCCTTGCAATCGGCTCAGGTGGTTGAGCAAGCCTTTCGTGACGAAGGCATGGTGGTTCGAACCGGTTTGGAGTTCAAGTCTTTTGAGAATGTGGGCGGAGATCGAACCCGAATCATCTTCGAACAAGGTGGGAGGGAGGAGCGATTGGAAACCGATTTTCTCTTCAATGCCCTCGGGCGGGATCCTGCGACTGGAAATCTTGGTCTGAGCAAGCTCGGGGTCGAATTGATGCAAAGCGGCCACCTCAAGACCGATTCATGGCAGCGAACGAATGTGGAAAATTTATATGCGGCCGGGGATTGCAGTGGTCCGCACGAGTTGGTTCACGTCGCCGTCAGGCAGGGCGAGACCGCGGCCAAACACGCCTTCGGTCGACCCGTTGAGCCCATGAATTACGATCATCTCTTGGGAGTGGTCTTTACTGACCCTCAGGTGTCCAGGGTGGGGTTGACTCGCGAACAAATAAGGGCGCGAGGGATCGAGGTGATTTCCGCTTCCTACCCCTTTGATGACCATGGCAAATCGATTCTCATGGATGCGAAGTACGGACACGTTGCAGTTCATGCCGATCGTTTCAGTGGAGCGGTTCTTGGAGCGGAATGCGTGTCAAAGGATGCGGGGGAATTGATCCACTCCATGTCCGTCGGCGTGGCTTTGAAAGCAAAAGTCAATGACTTGATCAAGGCAGATTGGTATCATCCCACCTTGTCCGAGATATGGACTTACCCGCTGGAGGAATTGGCTGATGAAATCGCCGGCAAGAAAGCCGCCCACGCTTGAATTGACTAGTTTGGGTGTGGATGGACCTTGAGCAGTTCGGCTGGACTGTAGAAGCCGGTTTGATCCTTGGTTTCACTCCTGATCTTGCTCACTTGCCAAGGAAGGATGGGTTCCGAACGATTGCCGAAGGAATTGCGTATGTAGGTAAGCACCGCCGCTGCATCATAATCGTTGAGCATGCTCTCGAAAGGAGTCATCGGAACCAATCCCGGGTAATTTTTTCCCCTCACTTCAATGGGACCCATGAGTCCTTTTAGCGTTAATTTGATCAGACGCTGGTGATCACCGTTGACCCATTTCGTCTCCGCCAGAGGAGGAAAACCGGCGTCGGGCAATCCCATTCCGTTTTCCTGATGGCAGGTTCCGCAGTATCCCTCCTTCTCGTAAATTTCGGCCCCCCTTGTGAATAGCCTTCCTTCGGACAGGGAAAGATGTTCGGGTACGCTGGCATGATGCTTGTCTTCAACGAAGGTTCCCAGGTCGTTGAGGAGAGAATCCTTGGCGTCCATCAAGCTGGCCTCATAGGGCGGTGGAAGCCCTTTTTCCATTGCCGCATCCACAACCCTCATACCTTCCGCTCTGGGCAGGTAGGTTGCGGCGGTAGCGGCTGCCAAGCGTACCCTTCCATGGGGATCCCTTGCTGCATTTGAAAGGAGTTCGAATTCATTCTCAAAGTTGAAGAAATTCTTGCCCAAGACTTGAACGGCGGCCGTTCTGATACGGAAATCGTTGGATTCGAGTAATTCCTGCAGCAAATCCTTATCAAGTCGATCAATCCCCCAACTGACCCAAAGGGCTTCCAGTTTCAACCGGTCGTCTTTGAGGGATGCGGCCCAATTCCTGGCTGCCAGAGCCACCTCGTTGGGGTTGCGGGTCCGAAGCTCTCTGCGAGTGCGATAACGGGCTCGCAGTTCGGGCAGTTTAAGATTCTCCAAAAGTTCCGAGACGGAAGCTCCTGCGATCTTGGGGGGAATTACCAGCGGTCGAGCGGGGTAGGTGATTCGATAGATTCGCCCATGCGAGTGGTCGCGATTGGGGTCGCGGGCGTTGTGCTGCATGTGTCCGATTAGCGCATTGTGCCAATCGACGACGTAAAGTGATCCATCTGGGGCGAATTCCAAGTCGACTGGGCGAAAATTCGTGTCGGTTGAATAAAGCAAATCCTGTCGATAGCTCAATTCGTAGCCGGGGTCTTGTTCGGTCCGATGGTGTTGCTTGATCCCCAAAAAACCAATGTTGTTGTTGATGAGAAGATCACCCTGAACCTCATCCGGAAAATGTCTGCTGGATACGATTTCCAAACCGGAGGTCGGTCGAACGCGATTGGAGGTCAACAAATCGTTGACGGATAGGTTGGCCCCGTAGCGGGCTTTGACGGTTCCCGGCAGCATCCACCCGAGACTGGGGCCCGAGGTGAAGAGAAAAAACTCCTGTCCGTAGGAATCGATGGCGATTCCCCAAGGATTGGGGATTTTCAATTGAGCATGCCTGGTCAGGGTCTTGTTTTGGGGGGAGTAACGAAAGAAGCCTCCGTTGGTTGCCCGTATGGGTCCGAATACGGTTTCGACGTTGCTGTGAAGAAAGATGCCTTCTCCCATGAGAATCGCCCCGGACGGATCTGCGCAAAATGCGGAGATCGCATGGTGGGTATCGTGATCGTCGAAGCCGCTGAGCACCACCTCTTTCAGGTCATAACGATCGTCCCCGTTCGTATCTTTGAGAAGCACGAGGTTTGCTCCCTGGGATACGTACACTCCGTCGTGAGAAATTTCGAAGCCCATGGGAATGTGAAGATCGTCGGCAAAAACGGTCTGCTTGTCGGCTTTGCCGTCCTTGTCCGTATCTTCGAAGATGATCAGCTTGTCCTGAGGCTTGGCGTCGCCGATGCGGTAGTGAGGATAGCTGGCCATGGTGGAAACCCATAGCCTGCCTTTGTTGTCAAATGACATTTGCACGGGGTTGGCAAGGTCAGGAAACCCTTTTTCGTCGGCAAAAAGCTCCACCTTGTAGCCTGGAGCGGTCTTGAGCAATCGGACCACATCGTCTCCGGACTCGTATTTGAGTTTGCCAGCCTTGATGTTGTCGGAGCGGTAGTTGGTTTCGACTCTGGGAAGCTTGATGGTTTTGCGGTCCTCTTCTTCCAGATTCACCTGACCGAAGTGCACGCCCGTTCTATCCCAGTAGCTTTTGCCGTCCCATTGAGTGATGGCCATGCCGTAAATCTTGGAATCGACCTCCAGTCCGATTTGATGGGCTCGAACGGAAAGCCTTTGCCAACTGCCCTTGTTGGGCAAATTGCCCATTCTTTTGCGCCCGGTGGTACCATCGATTCCATAAGGGATGAGGTTTTGTCCCCAAAAGGCTCGGTGTTCCCAGTTCCCGTTGTGAAATTGAAGCATGATTTGCTTTGGTGGGTTCTTGGGGTCCAAATAAACCCAGGCAAAATACTCCTCCTCGCGATCCGTTACTTCATGCGGGTGGCGAAAGCTGTCCACCACGATCTGGGTGTTCCCTTTTCCCTCCCTGATCAACGACTTGCTTCCTGATAGCACCGGATGCGGAGAACCGACGAAGTTCCATCCTGCGCTAAGGCGGGCGTTGCCCGGCGCTTCGTCTTCGAAGAAAAGACGGGTGCCCTGACCTATTGCTGCAGCCCAAATGGCTCGATCTCTGATCTCGGTGAATTGTCGAGTCTTTTGCAATTCGAAAGGGTAATTTTGCGGACCGTAAGGGTTGTAACGCCGACCATATACGTGAACGCCGTTGGGAACCTTGAAGTCGTTGATCCAATAGAAATTCTTATCCATGACGGCTTCCCTTACCGCTGATCTTCTTTCTTCGTTCGGGTTGCCGCTGCCGAATATCTGGTCGCAAAGAAAAGAAGCCAACTTGCGGTTCCCCAAATCATTGAGCAAGGCTCCGTCAACCGTATGTCTTTGTCGGTCTTGATACCATTGGAGAGAAGGCTTGAATGCATCGACGAAGGTTATGCGCTTTTGCAAGGCGATTTTCTGCATTGCCTCCACGTAGAGGGAAAGGTTTTCGTTTTGCGAGACTCCCGGGGTAACTCCTGGGGTCGCTTCCACTGCGGTTGGAGAAATCAGGGCCACAAGGGGCTGCGAATCTCCATTGTATCGTTGACGAAGGGTATGGTCCAAAAAGAAGGACAGCTCCTTCTTGAACGCGTCCAACCCTTGGGGGCCAGAAAAAGAGGAATTGAAGCCGAAGAATGCAAGAATGACGTCCGTTCGCAAACGGGTGAGCCATTGATCGGGAGTTTCGAAAAAACCGGCCGGATTACTGTTTGCCTGAAGGCGGGCGGGAACCAGGTTCTTTGCTCCTGGAAAGGAATACTGATCTTCCAGCGCCCGCCCTGGGTGCGGACGAAAGCCCGGGGTGTTCCCCTCGTCGCACATGTTGCGAATAACGAGGCGATGTCGTGGGAATCGCAACTGAACTTCCGTCTCGAAATGACCATAGTGAATCATTCGCGATCCCATGCCTGCTCCGATCATGGAAATCCTGTAGTCTTTCCCCAAGGCGATCTTAGCCGACAGCTCGCTTGGATTTGGAAGGAACAAGCCCGCAAGAAGGAAAGCGGAGACAAGTGCTGAAGCGTACTTGCGTCTAAGGAATTGCATGAGGGGATCAGTTGGAATGATGAAGAATTGAAGAAGTCGGTTGATAGCGCAGAAGAGGTTTTGTTACAACTTTCAACAGGAAGGATGCAAAGCAAGCCATCGGAACTGCCCTAGGGTGAATCCAGTTCGGGGAAAATCGGGTTGAACCGAAAGGGACGGATGGGGAAGGCAGGAAAATTCAGTCCCGCCGCCCGCCGATCAACCCCAGCCTAAACGCCCAGTAGATAAGGGTCAGAAGAGAAGTGACGAAAGCGGCGACGTAGGTCATGGCCGCTGCGTTCAATACCTTGCGGGCCCCGTCCAGTTCCTTTTCCGTTACGTAGCCTCCGCGTTGCAGGCAGGCGATGGCCCGGTTGCTTGCGTCGAATTCGACGGGTAGGGTGACCAGAGTGAACAGAGTGGTGCAACCGAAAAGGAGCACTCCCAACCAGGACAAGGATTCACCGGATGCGGTTTGAACCCCGCCCATGAAAAAGGCGAGCATAATGACGATCATGGAGAGGCCTCCCCCGAGATTGGCGACGGGCACCCACGCGGAACGGAAGGACAACATGGCATAGGACTTGGCATGTTGGATGGCATGGCCGACTTCATGAGCCGCTACACCGAATGCGGCCATGCTGTTGGAATCGTGGACCGCTTCGCTCAGACGCAGGGTTTTGGTTCGGGGATCGTAGTGATCGCTTAACTCTCCAGGGACCCGCTCGATGCTGACGTCATGAATGTTGTTGTCCTGCAGAATGTTGCGGGCAATGTCTGCACCCGTCATTCGGGACCTTGTGGTGTACTGGCTGTATTTGCGAAAACGACCCTTGGTGATGCTGGAGGCATAGAGGCTCAGTCCCATGCCTATGCCGATGACAAGAAGATAGATTGGATCAAAAATCATGCTAGTAATGTATTATTGGTTAAGCGTATCCCGCCTATGAATTTGCTTGTCGATTATCCTATCAAAAGAAAGGGATTCTTCAAGAAATACTGATTCATGGGCGAGATGGTTTTCCTCGACTTTGCTTTGTTCGCTCCGTACGGAAGGGTAAAGCAATCCGATATTCATTACTTTCGTGAAAGCCAACAAAACTTACCTAGCCGTGGATTTGGGAGCGGAAAGCGGGCGGGTGCTTGCTGGGGAATTCGACGGGGAGCGCCTTGGGCTCAAGGTCGTTCATTCCTTTCCTAACGGACCGGTTGACCTTAACGGTTCCATGCACTGGAACATCGTAGCCTTGTATGGGGAAATTCTTACCGGATTGACCAAGGCGAGACAGGAATACGGCCATGCCCTGCAATCGGTCGGGGTGGATAGTTGGGGATTGGATTACGGACATCTTGATCGGAATGGAAACCTCCTCGGTTTGCCTTACCACTACCGGGATCGACGCACGCATCCCATGCCGGAAAAACTCTTTTCCGTCCTATCCCGTGATGAATGCTACGCCCGTACGGGAATTCAACCTCTACTGATCAACACGCTCTTTCAGTTGATGGCGGAAAAGGAGGCCGGTCAGGCTTGTCTTTCGCAATCCGATCGACTCTTGTTCACCCCTGACCTCATCAATTTCTGGCTCACCGGAGAGAAGGGCAATGAAATCACCATGGCCAGCACCAGTCAGATGCTCAATCAGGATACTCGAAATTGGGACTTTGAGCTTTTGAGCAAGCTCGGTTTGCCTACCGAAATGTTGGGAGAATTATGGGAACCGGGTCGCAGGATCGGTGAGATTCGGGGTGGGGCGCAGAGCAAGATCGGTTGTGGGCGCCTTGCGGTTCATGCGGTCGGATCTCATGACACTGCCTCCGCGGTTGCAGGCGTCCCCGCCAACGAAGGATCGAATTTCGCCTATCTCAGTTCGGGCACCTGGTCCTTGATGGGCGTGGAAATCGAAAAACCGCTTTGCGATTCGGAGAGCGATCGGCTCGGTTTTACCAATGAATTTGGAATCAGCGAGGATATCCGTTATCTCAAAAACATCAGCGGATTATGGATCGTTCAGGAATGCCGGAGGCATTGGCAGAAAATGGGCGATAATTTTGACTACGCTCAACTCACCAGTATGGCCGCGGAAGCTCAGCCTTTTCGGGCGGTTTTGGATGTTGATGACTCAATCTTTAGCACAATTGGAAGAATGCCTGAGAAAATATCCGAATATTGTCAGAAAACAGAGCAAAACTTGCCAAAGTCAAAAAATGAAACCGTTCGGACTGCCTTGGAGGGATTGGCGCTCAAATATCGTCAGGTTTTGGAAAACCTTCGTCTTAAAACCGGTAAATCACTTGAAACCATTCACATTGTTGGGGGTGGTACCCAAAATGAACTCCTCAATCAAATGACTGCTGACTCCACAGGTTGTGAAGTGATTGCTGGTCCCATAGAGGCAACAAGCGCGGGCAACCTTATTACTCAAATGATGGCCAATGGGGATATCGATACACTGGAACAGGGCAGGGTGCTCGTTGCCCAATCCTTTGAACTTAAAAAATATCAGCCTATAGAATCGGCTTCCTGGGATGAAGCATACGGGAAAATGCGAGAAATCCGAAAATCCAAAAATTAATTATTTTTCGTACACGGACTGAAAGTTTTCGATGGCAGTCTTAAGGGCATCTGCACTTTGAGGATCGGTGCCTTGCTTACATTTCATCGCAGCAACCATCACGGAATGGGCACCTTTCAGTAAATCAGCGTAATTGTCTGATGATGATTTAATTCTTTGGGTAAGAAAATATTCGGCAATAATCTTCTGTATTTTGTTGGCATGATCTTCCTTTGTGCTCACCCAACGGGCTAATTGATTGGCAGACTGAGCATCCTTCTTACCTGCCAGATCATTGATCTGTGCAATCGCTTTTGCGATGGTGGTTTGATCTTCCAGCATCTGGGTAAATCTGGCTGAGTCTCCATAAACTCCACAAGGCACCTGACAATGTGCGGACAGCCAATTTGTTGAAATTAGTGAGATGATAATGGCTAAAGGAAAAAATATCTTCATGGTGATTTTATTATGGTTAAGTTCTCATTCAATAAGCTGGATTTTGATAATCAAGCCAATCTGAACGAAAACGATTAATTTATGTCTTCGAGTTATGATTTGTCGTTGCGAAATCATATCCTAAATAATATCAATTAAACAAGAGTGCGAGAGTAGCTCAGCTGGATAGAGCATCGGTCTTCTAAACCGAGGGTCGTGGGTTCGAATCCCACCTCTCGTGCCACTTTCTAAGCGGGTTCTAGCCCGTCCAGTTAATCGCATCAATCATTTTTACGATTATTTGCAAAAAGTGTGAAATCGAAGGCGTTTATCACATAATTACTCAAAATAGTGATGGGTCTCATAGCTATGGAGCCAATTCGGGCCCGCCCTACTTGTTGTTCAAATCATCTAACGAGATACGTCCTGCCTTCGTTGTCAGAAGAAAGCGCTGAGAGGAAATCGGTACTTCCGCGAATACAAATCGTATGAATGGGGATCTTATGCTCAACGTTTAAGCCGTATATTTTTGCCCGGGCTTCCACACTTCCAATATGACCATCCGAAATGACGTAGATCGTATCAATGGTTTGATAATCGTGATCGATTAGATCGTCATATGCATGTTCCATCGCTCCGAGCAGGGGGGATGGACCACCCACCGCCTTTGTATCCAGAAATTCCTTCAATTCTAAACGGAAATCAGCAGTATTTTTTGCTGGTTCCAACACAGAGGTTTGGGAATTGAAGGGGAAAAAGACTACACCAATTGCATAGCTGTCACCCATGGTCTCAGCCATGTAGAGAATTTCTTCCTTCAAGAGCTGGTAGGGTTGCCCACTCATTGAGCCACTACAATCGAGAAAAAAGAGGATTTTTTCTCCTTCCATGGCGATGCCGTATATCGATTTTGCTACCTTCTCTCGTGTTTCTCCAGGCTTGGGATAAGAAAAAACAGAAATCTCTTTACCAGAAGAACTCGGATAACGTTCCTCATATCTTGAATAATCGGATGAGAAATCGGAACCCGAAGGCGAAGTTGAACCATCCGAAGCAACCACTGGCTTCTCGATAATGGGAGTAAAATTTTTGTTTCGATCAAACCATTTTTGCCAATCGATAATATTGAACCCAAAGTCCTGCCCCGTGATTTTCTCCAGTGTTTCCAGAGCTAAATCTCTGTAATGCCGATTGGTTAACAATCGAATAAGCACAGGGACTGATTGATTGGTGGAGATTTCACGAAATTTGCGAATGCATGCCTCGTTTAAAGAAGATCTGCGGGAATTCGGGATTCTAATTACCTGAATTAATGCCTGCACCACTTTGGCAGACTCATACATATTGGGATCTAATTTTTCGACTGCCGATTGGGCGAGAGAATCTTCCCGTGAATTAATTAATTTATACCACAGTGTATCGCTTTGAGGAACACAGTTATGTTTTAGAAAGATGGGGAAAGTATACTCGTTATAGTTTGAAGATTTCTTAGCAAGTTCCTCTAATTTGCTCAGGGATGCGCTCGAGTAAAACCAATGCAGCTGTTGAACGGCTAATTTTTTAATCTTCTCGTCCTCATTTCTGGTCAGAAGTACCCGAACTAGATGTACTACGTTATCTGGAGTGTCATGAAAAATGAAACCGTTTTTGTTTTTTTTCAAAACTTGCTCAAATCCAGAGTTTTTTAACTGGGCACGAAAATCACGAAGTATTTTCGCGCTTTGAGAGGCTGACAGAAAAAGATACGAACTAAAAAGGAAATAAACGCCAAACTTAACCATGGGCATGTATAAAGTACCTCAAATGGAGTAAAACGTACAAAATATTCGTTACGATCCTTGTTTCTTGGTTACTCATAATCCAACCTCTTTGGTTGAGTTCTGAATTAGGGTGTTCTTTGAAAGAGGCTTCGTAATCTTTTATCAGCGAATGATTTAGATATTGAGTCAATTAAGGTAAGATAAGAAAACTTTGCTTGGTTGAGTAGGTGTTTTGGTTTGTTTAATGAGATGCTCAGCACGCCCGATATCTTTTTGCATGAGATATCGTCATCTCTGCCACTCTCTTGGAGTGGCGATCACGAACATCTTCATGATTTCCAAACTGTTTACCCAATAGGACTTCATCGAATGTCTCTTCATGCATCGCCTGAGTCACCGACATCTAAACTATGGATTTTGCATTTCCAATCCTTGGAGCAAACCGAGAACTGCCCAAGCCGTACCCCAGTAACTTGCAGTTTCCTCAATGGATTCTTTCTTTTTTCTTTTGGTGGATGGAACGCTCCACGATCCATCCGGATTTTGTGTTTGAAATAAAAATGATCTTGCTTTGTTCATCGGTGAACGATCGATATTTAGCCCACTAAATTCAAGAGCGTAGAGAGCCATGCCTGTGGCCAATGCATCGCTTTGCTCATTGATCAGCCATCCCCAGCCCCCATCGTGATTTTGACTATTAAGTAAAAGCTTGAGATAATGATTCGTAGAATTGCTTTCTTTTATTTCATGAGAAATCATTAGCTTTAGAGCGATCCATTCAGTACTTCTGCCAAAGTTGCCCTGCAAATTCGCCAGGGCGCGTTCAAACACATCCGGCGCATGATTTTGTAGTGAGAGCGCAATCCACATGGTGGATGCCTCCTTGGTTTCCAGTTTGGATCTTTTTTGCATAGGTAGCTGTCCGCCTGAACTCCAACAGCCATCTGCTTCTTGTCCCTCTTTAAGGAGCTCTATTAGTTCGGCTCTTTGTTGAAGCTCTACATCCTCCTGACCAAGAATTAATTGAGCGACCCCTTCCTTGTTGCTCAAACCAGTTGGCTTACCATTTTTGTCTTTATTTAAGGAAACATCAACCGACCACTTGATCCATTGATCAAGCTGTTCGGAAACCTTGAACCCTTGCTGGCGAGCTTTTGACAAACTCCAAATCATATTTCCTATTCTGTGGCAGGAGACACAGTTCTTTTGCCCGATCCACTCGATTCCCTTTTGCTCGAGATAGGGAATGCTTCTCTCGATCATGGTGATCAGTTTAGCATCGGATAGATTTGGTGAATCGCCGAACACATGAGTCGAGAAAATCACAAAAAGTGGAAATCGTTTCGCCATTCGAAGGAATGACTTGGCAGGGAAACTCTTTTTCAAATACATGTGACCGAGGCTCGTCCCTCCGTACATCTCAATGAGTCAGGATCCTAATTTCCAAAGTCTTTGATCCGAACGAATGAAGATCGCATCTTTGGAGACTGCCGGGGTACCCAGTATGGTATCCTTCAAATCTATGGAGTGAACTACACTGGGCGACTCATCTCTCAAGTCGACAACTTGACCCAACCCGGTTTCATTAAAGACGTAAAGATAATGGGCGCCAATTACCGGAGAACTGCTTACAGGGCCCTGCAGCCTCATTCTCCAGATTATCTCTCCGGTTTTAACCGAGGCGCAGCTAAGTACATTGGCATTATTGACCACATACAGTTTACCCTCGCTTGCAGCGGGGCTTCCTGTTCCAGGCTTGAGTTTGTTGTCACGCCAAATCTTTTGAAAGTTCATCAATTCCTCACCAATTTGCAAGGCAGTCATACCGTTGGATGGAACCAAGACAATGTCATCTTCTGTCCAGGTACTTGATGGTATCGTGGAGGCCCCTTCTTCGTAGGCCCAGATATTTTCCCCATTTACCGGATCAATGGCGGTAAATCCATCCTTGGATTGCAGACCGATTATTTCACGGCCATTTTTTCTCATTGCAATGGGAGACGTCCAATTGGCCGCCCGGGTTCTTTCTTTTTTCCAGAGGGTGGTTCCGTCCGCCATGTCCAGTCCGAAGGAAAAGGAGTCAGCGTCATTTTCCACTTGAATGATTGCGGTTCCCGAAGCAATCAGGGGGGAGGAAGACATTCCCAGGCCATTGGCGATATTGGGGTTGTCATAGGCGAGCCCGCGAAGCCATTTTAAATTCCCGGAAAGGGATAGACAGAAGATATCGTTCGAGGAGAACTGGGCGATGAGAACATGCCCGTCACTGGCAATCGTAGATGCGGCAACGCAGGTTTTTTCATGGCAAACCGTCCTCCCGGTTGCCTTGAATTTTCTTTCCCACCTCTTTTCACCGTTGGTTTGATCAAATGCGATTATGTGAAGGGTTTCTTGGTTGGGGCCACTTGAGGCGGTTAAAAAAACCGTGTCCTGTACCACGACCGGACTCGATAAACCCCTGCCGGGCAACTCAGTCACCCAACTGTTTTTGCATTGGAGTTCAATCTTTCCAGGATCAGAGGATTTGCTGGAACCATTTCCTTGAGAACCTCGGAAAGCAAGCCATTCAGCATAAACTATTTGGCTAAGAGAGAATGAGAGAAGGAAGAAAATTATATTGGAGACCTTCATCAAAGAACCGTGTAATCAATTAACCGAGCCTTGCGTTACAGCCTTGCCAGTTTCGTCCGTGATACGCAGACAAAATTCCCACTGCTTGGTCCATGACTGAGTTTGTTCGTTCTGACAGACTTTCAACAATATTTTATTAGCTCCCTTTTTAAATTCCCCATCGATGACGAACTGATCGATTCGGGTCTTTCCACGATGGTACTCATCGCGAGAATAGAGCAAGTCTCCATTCACCCAGACCTTCCAGGCATTCTTGGAGCCAAGTCGTACTTGTACCTTTTGTTCTTTGTCGGAGCTAAAAGTAGTTTTGGCATATGCAACTGCCTCTTTGATATACCCGCAGGCCTCATTGACGTCTACCATGCCCAGTGAGTGAGACGTGGAAAAGGGAGTCCAGTTGGCTTCTCCGTTTTTACCGGAGTAAGAGTTGCCGGATTCCCTTTCGGTCTCGGGAAGATATTCCTTTGCGAAGCCGGTTCGCGCAGTATTGTCAAAAGGACCAACAATTTCCCAATCCGTGATGAAAGCCATCAGTTCCACCAGATCGATTTCCATTCCTCTCTTTTGAAGTTGTTTGGTTGCTTCCTGAATTTGATCGACCTCACGGGCGGAATCGAGAGCCTTTTGATATAGCCCAAGAGCCATTTCGGCATCCTTCTCCAAAGATGCATCCAGTAAAATCTTGTTTATTGCGAACCTTCTTAGGCTTGGTTCGGGATCGTGAACGAAGGATGGGATTATGGAATTGGCAAGTTTCGGGCTGTTGTCCTGCAGGAGTTCAAACGCGGTCAGGCGAGAACTGCCGGCATTACTTTGGTTTTTCAAAAACTGATGAATTTCCTCGATGGGCAAATTGGCAGGATCAGAAGATAGAATGGTTTCGCTAATGACCGCTCTGATCCAGTTGTCACCAACGGGATTGGCCGAATTCATGGCATTAAGAAGAGGCAGGATGGCGGACGGATCGAGTTGCTTGGCCTTGGAAATCGCAATTGTCGCTTCCCTGTTCCCTTCTCCATGAGCACCGATCTTGGAGAGAGTTGATGAAAGGAGTTCATCGGTATTGGCGCTTAATGAAGAAAGAAACGTCAAAAAGAGCACGAGGATTATCTGCACTTTTTCTTCATGAAATAGTCTACGGAAAATGCCAAACAAAAACGAGGCTGCTGGCGAATGAGGTTCTCCTTGTGAGCGAGATATGATTTTTGATTTTCATGAGTGGAATTGAAAGGCTTGCGAATCCTTTTATCTACAATCAATCGTAATTCTTACGTAGAACCCAATTTCACCTCCGTATTGTCTGCGATGGGTTGACGAGCAGACAACGAATTCATTGAATTACGCATATGCCTTATCAAGTGAATGAATCTGCCTATCTAGATGGTGCCTTTCGTAGGGAAGTAGAGAATTGCACTTTAATTTCTCTTCAATTCCTTCGTTTTTTTGGTTGTGGCTTGATCTTTTTCTTGCCGGTCTTTTTTGCCGGCGCCGATTCTGCAATCGAGGGGCCTCAGGGATATGAATATGCCTTCGGAGATGAATTTTCCGGATCCGAACTCAATCAGGAAAAGTGGGGCTTGGGAATCAACGAAAAAAACCTGCAAAACGAGGGGGTGGACTGTGTCTACCGAATCGAAAACGTTACCCTGGAGAACGGTCTGCTGGTCTTTACCCAAAAACGGGAACCCGAACCGGTGATGGGGAGGACTTGGTCCAGGGAGAAACCCTTCCATTACTCTTCCGGTGGAGTGCATACCCGCAGGGGGTATGAGTTGCGCAATAATATGTATCTGGAACTGCGCTGCAAGTTGCCGCAAAACGATGCCGGATACGGGGCGTTTTGGACGATGTCGCGCAAGGTCGGGGGCTGGATGCCTGAAGACCTGCTTGAAATCGATATGTTTGAGTTTATCGCCGCGAGAGAAAAAACAAGGCTATGGAGCGGTCTCTGGTGGCATGATTTTCGGGCTCATGAAATTCATGCAGGAATACCCACCAAATCATTGGTCAGGCGTTCGGAAGATCATTTCTTCATCAATGAGCAGGTATACAAGGCTCATCATGGACACGGTCACTTCATACAGGGAAACAAGGTAAATTTTCATGAGTTTTTCACTTTCGGCATACGGGTGACTGAAGACGAGTTTTTTTGGTACCTTGCTCAAGAGGGGCCGGCGTGGAAATCGGAGCCGTACTTTCAGTTTTCGGGGGGCAAGGTAAGCAACCGCACCTATGGAAAAGTCGAGGACTTCGAGTGGCATCGAGAAGTGCCGAACAACTTGCATGCTCAAGTGAATTTGAATTATGCCTTGAGAAATGCCAAATGGGCGGGCGGTCCGGTTCGGGATGAACAGCTGCCTTCGAAAATGTATGTCGATTACGTGCGTTTTTTTAAGCTCCCTAACTAGTCATCAAACTCCAATGCGAGCCATTGGCAAAGTTTGGTTTTTCATTAAAAATTTTTTAACCATGAAGATTCTTATGCGCCTTATTGCCTTTTTGTTTTCTCATTATCTTGCTTCCATATTGTTTGCGGACGGCGAAAAGCCCCTGAATTTGCTTCTCATTACCGTGGATGATATGAGTTGTGATTCGGTTGGCGCCTTCGGTTGCGAAATGCAGGGCACCACTCCGGTGATGGATCGGTTGGCCTCCCAATCCATGCGTTTTGATTACGCCCATGTTACGGTGGGAAATTGCAACCCTTGCAGGAACGTCATGTTTTCCGGATTGATCTCCCATAACAACGGGGTGGAAGGATTTTATAAAGTACCGAATCCGGGCTGGCCCCATATGGTTGATTTATTAAGGAGTGCTGGGTACTACACGGCGATTCGAGGAAAGGTTACCCACTCCTCACCCTATCAACCCTATGCATGGGATGATGACCTGACCATTACCGCAAATGGATCGAAGGCCCATGTCAAGGATGCCGAATCCTATGGAGAGTCGACTGCCCGCGGAATCGCGAAGGCAAAACAGCTTGGGAAACCTTTCTTTTTATCGGTCAATATTTCCGACCCACACAGACCCTTTTGGTCGCAAGTTCGTAAAGGTGGGAAAGATCCCTATGTTCCAAGTCGTATTTTTCATGCTGATGAGGTGCCTGTTCCTGGCTTTCTGTTTGAGGATTTCGAGGTTCGCAAGGAATTGGCCTTATACTACAGCAGTGTTCGCCGAGCCGATGATTGCCTGGACCAAGTACTCAAAGCTGTAAGAATGAGTGGGGAATGGGAAGATACCATGATCGTCTTTCTCTCCGACCACGGAATGCCTTTGCCTTTTGCCAAG
>JAYOCQ010000027.1:0-28781 GCA_038105525.1 Opitutales bacterium
CCTGTTCAATCAGAGAATCGTATAGTTGGCGAACCTGATTGAAGGTTTCATTTCCCGAAGAATTCCAACCCAATTCGGATAGAGCATTGAGAGGGGCAACCCCCCTGCCGGTGCCGCAGAGCAGAATCTCATCAAAGCTGGAAAGATCGCTGTCTTTGGGTGCGCCCCGGGTGACCGAGAAATTTTGCCGGAGGAGGGGAAGCAGTTGGCGAAGCACCACGCCTTGTAAAATAAATTTTTCAGGAATCAATAATTCATTACCCGAGCAAAAGATCAGGTTGGAGGTGGCAGTCTCTCGGATGTCGTTATCCTTGGGGTCAATAATTACCCAATCTTCTTTCTCCACTTCCAGATCAGAGAGAGTACCGTAGAGATCTTTATCGGCAGTCGATTTCGCCAGTGGTTCTGGCCGGCGGTGGTGAATTAGCCAGCCTTGGACTGGGTTGCCTTCGGAGCTGGCTGGCCGGTCACTTAGACCAAGCAAGTCTTCGAAAAGGCAGATGCGAACCAGTCCGGAAAACTCATTTCCCAAATCATCAAGGTAGGCAGAGGTGCGGTTATGGATTTCATCCAGTGGAGGAAGCCAAGTTAAGTGGAGTCGCTTTGCAGAATCGAGCAAACGGTCGAGGTGCTGATCAAGGAACGGAGTCTTGCCACCTGCAAAGACACGAAAAGTTGTGAAAGCACCAGGGAGTCCCCAGGGCTCAGGATGATTGTCGGGTTGCCCCGCTGCCCTCCAAGCTTGCATGACGAACGTTTGCGATCAGCTGAAATCCATTGTTGGTTAGAAAGGATTCAGGGTGGTACTGCAAGCCAAAGAGTTTGCGTTCCAAGTCCTCGAAACTGAGCGGAGCGTCCCCAATGGGATCTTTTCCCGTAATGCAAATGGTGGAAGGAAGAGCACTCAGACTGTTGGGGTCGATTTGCAGGGAGTGGTAGCGGGCGACTCGCAGGACGCTCCCCATTCCTCGATAGGTTGCGGAAAGCGGGTCTATCGATGCATCGGTCTCCACGCCGTGGAGAACCCGGGACTGTCGGATGATCGCCCCTCCCTCCTGCTCAAGAATCAACTGAAACCCAAGGCAGATTCCAAGGATGGGAAGTTTGCCTTTCCAAGCTTGATAAAGAGCCACAGTCTCGGGGTAGTCGGCTGGGCGACCGGGGCCGGGGGAAAGCACCAGCATTTCGGCATGCTCGATCATCGAGGGCGTGGTTTCCTTGCGATCTCGTACCATGACTTCATCGAAACCGGCCAGAAGATGCTCAAGGTTTCGGGTAAAGGAATCCTGATGATCAACGAGAAGAATCATGCCAAAAGGTCAAGCAAGGCTTGAGCCTTGATTTGGTTTTCACGGTATTCGTATTCGGGAGTGGAATCGACAACGATGCCTCCGCCTGCTTGGGTGTAGCAACGATCGCCCAGAATCAACATGGAGCGAATGATGAGGTTGAACCGCAAATCTCCCCCGTCCTCGATAATGCCGAAACTGCCGGTGTAGGGTCCGCGAAAGCAGGGTTCCAGACGATCGATCCATTCCATGGTGCGATACTTGGGACAACCGGTGATGCTTCCGCCCGGCAACATTCCCTTGAGAATATCCCCGAGGGTAGCCCCTTGCCTAAGTTTTCCACGGATGGTGGATACGAGGTGATGAAGATGCGAATAGGTCTCGACTTCCCGGAATCTTTCCAGGCGTACGCTTCCGGGCAGGCACAAAGAGGAAAGGTCGTTGCGTTCCAGATCCACCAGCATGTTGTGCTCGGACACTTCCTTGGGGTCGCTGAGGAACCGTTCGATCACGGATTGCTCGCAAAGCGAAGCATCTCGGGCGTAGGTGCCTCCGATGGGACGGGTGAGAATCCGGTCGCCGGTTTTTTCAATCACCACCTCCGGAGAGCAGCTTACGATCGAGAAGGAAGGGGTGTGAAGAAAAAAGGCTTCCGGAGCCGGGTTCGCCCGTGAAAGTTTGACGAACGCAAGCAGGGGATCGATCTCGGCCTTGGCCTCGAAGCGCTGGGAAATCTTGATCTGATAGGTTTCTCCGTCGAGGATGGCTACACGGGCCTGATGAAAGAGCCGTTGGTATTGCTCGAAAGAAAGGTTGCACTTGAGTGACTTTGCCTTGAACCGAGGAATGACAGGGTTGGAGGAAGCCTCGAGCGTTTCTGCGATTTCCCGCTCTCTTTGCGAATTGAAGGATTCGATGCGGGTGGTCTCGTCGGTTATGCGAACAAGGCTGGTTGGTCTGCCAAACCATCCATCCGGTACGCTAAGGTCACGAGAAGCGATAAGCTTGAGTCCGAAATGAGAGGCGAGAAACTCGTATCCGAAAAACCCCACCCAGCCCTCGAAGGAAAGGCCGGAGGGCTTTTCTTCTTTGCATTGAAGATGCTCCAGGCTTCCCTTGGGGTCTAAGGAAGATGGTTCCGTTACCTCTTTGAAGTCAAGGTAGGCGATCCATTCATTGGAAGAAACCGAGCGGATGGCAATTTGTTCGGCTTGCAGAGCCTGTAATCGCTCGAGTGGAATGGACGAGGACAATTCAATCACGGCAAGCGATGAAGCAATTCGGGAAAACAGGAAATCTGATCGGTCTCCAACTTGGGTTTGCCAAAGAGAAGGGCCGACCATCCCGCTTTGCGCGCTCCCTCAAAATCACGAGCATGACTGTCCCCCAAGTGAAGGATTTCTTCCGGTAGCTTGCCGGTGGAAGCTTCAACCTGTCTGAAGATCTCAAGGTCGGGTTTTTCGCAGCCCATTTCGCTGGAAATGAAAAGGTGGTGGAAGACTTGATCGACTTTGAGGTCGGCGAGTACGGTGCGGAGCCGGGAATCGTTATTGGAAAGCACCGCCAGTTCATAGCCACGATCTCGGAGCGTAGTCAAGGTATCCATTGCACCTTCGGCCACTTTCCAGCAATCACCGCGGGCAAAGAGGTTCCACAAATCTTCGAACAAGGGTTCGATGTCTTTGTCTCCGGAAAAAGGCCGGAAGGTCTCGGTTACCACCTGTCTCCAGAATTCCTTCTCCTCTCCTCCATTGGTTTTCTTGCAAACCTGTAATTTCCCAAATGCCTGGTAGAAATTTCGATCGACCTCGTCATCCGTTGCTTCGATGCCGTATTCACGGGCGGTTCTTCCGTATACGGCGCCTACGGAAGGCCAGGGCCGCACCAAGGTGCCGGCGGCATCCACGGTAAGAAGTCGAATGGTCATGGGAGAAAAAAGGGTTTTCGCATTAACGGTTGGATATCGGGCCAGTTTGCGCCAATTGATTTATTAATCTTATTATGAAAATCGAGGCAAGGAATCGAGGTTTTCCCGCAGGAACAGGATTTGTCTTGGGGTTGTTGCTGGCTGCGGTGGCCGGGGCGCTTTTCCCGGATCCATTCAGTGCAAGCAAATGGGGTCAGTCCGGACAGTGGGCATCGGTAGCGACCTTTATCGTTTTTGTTTTTCTGGGAAGAAGACTTTCCCTGAACGGGTTGTGGTTGGAGTTGAAACGCCCGATGGTCACCCTGGTGGTACAGTGCGGCATTTTCTTTCTGCCCTGGATTGTGGCAACTGCACTTTTCCTGTCCAACCTGTCCTCCTCTTCCTACCTCCTTGGGTTTCTGGTGGTTCTGGTTCTGCCCTCCACCATATCAAGCTGTGTGGTCTATGCGCGAGAGGCAGGAGGGAATATCGAGTTTGCCCTTGGGCACTCCTTTCTTTCCAATTTCATCGCTCCTTTTCTTTTTCCCCTGTTGAGCGGTGGGTGGCTTTACGGTGTGGGATATGATGGAGTCTCTTGCTTGAGTATGGCCGAGGGGGTTTACCCAAGGTTGGGACTCCTGATTGTCTTACCCACTGTTTTAGGGTATCTATCGAAGAAAATACCCTTGGTGGGCGAACCGGTGGGGAATTGGGAAAGAATGGTGCCTCAGGGATGCATTCTTTTCCTCTCCTATATCGCTTTTGCCTCGGGGACTTCACTAGGCCTGCTGGATCACTCCTTCAATCAATGGATGGAATTACTTGCATGGATAATTGCCTGCTGGCTCATTCTCTCCTTTTTTGGCTGGGCATGCGGGATGATTGCGGGGGTAAGCATGCCCGAGCGAAAAAGCATTTATTTCGTGGTTTCTCAAAAGTCGCTTGCCACCGGAATTCCCCTTGTTTTCGCGATGATGGGAACAGGGACGATTCAGGGCTGGATCTGGATCGTTTTGCCCCTTGCCCTATACCATTCGTTTCAACTGGTTGCCGGAGCCGGCGTCCTTGCATATTTAAGAGGGAAAGGATGACGATCTTAAGTAGGTTTTTTGCATGGATGAAACATGGGACCCCTTGTAAGGTAAAGCTTCTGCTATGAAAGAATCCTCTTCCCGGCACCTTCCCCTTGAGCAATTGCGCGAACAATTGGGCGGCTGCGTGGAGACTGCTTGCGAAAAAAGAGAAGACGCTTCCTACGATGGCCTCAAGATCAGTTTCTTGCCTGAAGCGGTTATTCAGGTGCAAGAGGCTGACCAGGTTGGTCGGGTCCTTGCAATCGCCAACCGCTTTTGCGTGCCCGTCACCGCCCGTGGGGCGGGGTCATCCCTGACCGGTGGAGCAACCCCGATCCGTGGAGGATGGGTGCTCGACGTGTCCAGGTTGAATGATCTGGAAATAGACGAGGAGAATCAACTTGCCCGTTGTGGTCCGGGCGTGTTGGTGGCCGATCTTCAGGCTGCTGCGGCACAACTGGGGCTGTTTTACCCGCCCGATCCGTCCTCCAAAAAATTCTGTACCATCGGAGGGAACGTCGCCTGCAATGCAGGTGGTTTGCGTTGTGTGAAGTATGGAGTTACCCGAGATTACGTACTCGCCCTTGGAGGATACCTTGCCAATGGGGAATACGCGCGTTGGGGTAGGGCGACCCGCAAGTTTGCCACCGGTTACAACTTGCGGGACCTCTGGGTGGGCAGCGAGGGAACGTTGGGTGTGGTCACCGAGGTTACAGTCCGTCTGATTGATTTGCCTAAGACCACCCGTACCTTTCTTGGAGCTTTCGAATCCGACGAAACGGCACTGTCCTCTCCGCAAGCTTTGCGTAAACTGGGTCTGCGCCCATCCATTCTCGAGTACATGGATCGGTGGACGATTGATTGCCTGCAAAAATACCTGGGTTCGGAAGTGTTCCCCTCGATTGGTCCTCAGCCGATGCTGCTGATGGAACTGGACGGAAACGAACGGGAAGTGGAAGAGCAGAGTGAGGCTTTGGAAAGTTGGTTGAAGGAAACTTCTCTGGCTTATCGATCGGCCAAAACCGTGGAGGAGGCGGAGAAATTGTGGGAAGTCCGTCGGCAGGGTTCGTCTTCGATGAAAAAGCTGGCTTCCACAAAACTGAATGAGGACGTGGTGGTACCCTTGAAACGACAAGTCGAATTGGTTCGAAGCGTTGAGGAACTGCGAAAGAGACATGGCATCAGGATAGGTGTCTTCGGGCACTGCGGAGACGGGAACCTGCACGTCAATCTGATGTACGACGAGGAAAACGAGGAGGAGACGAGTCGGGCGGTTTGCGCGCTTCGTGAATTGATGAGCAAGGTGATCGAACTGGGCGGGGCAATCAGCGGGGAGCACGGAGTGGGGTTGGCCAAAACACCCTTTGTTCGAGATCAGTTCAACCATGCGGAATGGACTGCCATGCGCGCGGTCAAGCAAGCGCTTGATCCCAACAATATCTTAAATCCGGGAAAAATTTTTGACGTTTTCCATCCTTGGGAGCAAAAAAAGATATCCGTGACTTTGTCATGGGAATTAGACAACGAAGAACCAAAACCTCAGGAAGCATGAAAAAGCCCTACCTTATATCAACCTTTCTTCTCTTTCCACTGTTGCATTTGTTCGGACAGGAAGAGACCCTCCACTCATGGACGGACCTGCAGGGAAGAACCTTGCAGGCGTCCTTTCTATCCTTTGATGAAGCCGCTCAAACCGTTACCATCAAATTGAGCAACGGCGTCGTTTATCCCGCCCCCCTCAATACCCTGTCCGCAGAGTCGCAGGCATTGGCGAGGCAACTCGGCGCCCCAAAGCTTGCTCCGGCACTTGCTCCATCCTCGCCTTTCGACGAAGTGGTGGCTGAAGCGGACCTCGGGCCGGAGGCTTTGGACCTCGAACATGACTGGGAAAGTGCAGACGGTCGTTCGCTCAAGGCAAAATTCGTTTCTTTGCAGGCAGATCAACTCTCTCTGGCAAGAAACGGAGGGGCTCAGGAGTTCACTTTGGAGATGAGCAAATTCTCCGATGAATCCCAAACATTGGCAAAATTACTGCAGGCGCTGGCCGAAAAGCATCGTCCGGCTCCCCCCGCTGCCAAAACATTGGCTTCCAAACCTGAAAAGGTGGTTCCCCCAAAAGTCGTGGAAGCGGATTTGGACAAAGTGCACAGCTGGGTCAGCGCCGCGGGAGACCCCTTGCAAGCAACCTTCGTTTCTGCGGACGACAACGAGATCACCCTCAGCGTACCGAGGCGTTCTTCGCCATACGTTCTTGCATGGGACAAGCTTTCCGCCCAATCGGTCGCCTTGGGCAAGGCCTTGCAGAAATTGAAGAAGTCCTTGGTCCCCACGATTTTGTCGGGTAATGAAAAGGCTCTGGATCGTTATGGTTCAGGAAAATGGGGCAACTACAACTGCTATCTGGAAAGCGTTGCTTTTGAGGCCGGAGTGGTAGCGTCCGGAAGATCGGCGCACGTCTGGTTGCTCAAGGATGGGCAAAGGGTACAAAAAGACCCGTATAACGTCACCTTCTATGGAGAGTTCAGAGATCGAGGGGGTCATGAACATCGCAAGCTCAAATCGCTCGCGGAAAGTCCACCCGTATCCAATGACAGAAAGACCACCACGGTAAAAGGAGAATGGGACAACGGTACCACCTTTGAGTTCAATTTCGAACTCACGCACGCCGGCCTGTCCTTTTGGGGAGAAGCCAAGGAGCCCTCATCGGTCGAATTTCCCACCATTTTGGTGATCCGCGTCAAATCTCCATCGGTTTTGGCCGATGCCAAGAACGCAACCATTGAGGACGTCAAGAAAGCTTCCGGCGACGGCGCTCTTTACGTAGACCCGGTTCAAGGCAAGCGATTGAAGTTTCCCTTCGACGAATCATGGAAGGAGATTCAGGCAAAGCTCACCAAGGGGGGCAGGAAGGACGTCGAGTACAACCCGGTCAAATATGCCGAGTTCAACGGCGAGCCATTCGGCGACCATCGAATCAAGTTCGAACCATCGAGCACACGAAAGGCGAATTTGGTATGGTGGTCCGGTTATGCCGAGATTTATCCCGTGCAAGGCGCATACCTATTGCTGAGGAACGTAGATGGATCGGAGGCTCTCAAGGATTACGCCAACGCGGCCAAGTACAAGGACCGTTTGGAAATCGGTCGCGGGGAGAGGCTGGTCATGAAAGTCATACGCGGGAGTTGAGGCAAACTTGCGATCCGGTTCGGCCGTTATCCTTGTATGCATCGCTTCCGCCCTGTGGGGGGAGCGCGTGCGCGTGGCGTCCTTCAACCTAAGGAACTACTTGGTGATGGATCGCCTGGCGGGCGACAGGTGGTTGGAGAACTATCCCAAGCCGGAAAGCGAGAAAAAGATCATACGCTCGATCGTTAAAAGTGTGAATCCGGACGTGCTGGCCATTCAGGAGATGGGAGGAGCGCCTTTGCTGGAAGAATTTTGGCAGGATTTGAATTCCAGCGGAATAGGAAACTACAAACATTGCTTTTGGGCCAAGGGGCGAGAGGGCGAAGAGAGACACCTGGCACTGCTGAGTCGTTTGCCCCTTGAAGTTTGCATCGATCATTCGAACCTTGAGCTCCAATATTTCAATCAGAAGCTTTTGCTCCGTCGTGGGCTGATGGAAGTGACTTTTCGAACCTCAGGAATCGAGTGGCGCCTCTTCAATCTTCACCTGAAGAGCAAGTGGACGGAGCGAGACGACGATCCTCAGTCATCGATGCTTCGGGAAAAGGAAGCTCGATGCATCAGGGATTTTATCCGCCAAAACCATCCTCCTGAATCAAATTCCATGCACTTGATCGTGGGAGATTTCAACGACTTCAAGAAAAGCGCCCCGCTCCGGCGATTTCTTCAGGTGAACAAGACGGTTTTGCATCACATGCTTCCTTGCCGAGACTTCATGGGGCGTTTTTGGACCCATCATTACGCCAAACAGGACAGCTATGATCGAATCGACTACATGCTGGCCAGTCCTGCGATGTTCAATGCCTACGTCCCGGATTCCGGTCGCATCGCAGACCACTTTCGTTGCCTGGAAGGATCCGATCATCGAATGATTTATGCGGATTTCTTCTTTTAGCGTCTCATTAGTAAAAGTGAAGGTCGGTCGAGGTGATGCCCTTTCTGCAGGGGCCGATTCCCTGAAAAACCCTTATCTGCTTTGCAAGGGAAAGTTCTTTGATTTCGGGGTATCTCCAAGAGTCATCCACAATAATTAACCCTCCAAGGGAAACGAACTCCTGAGCCCTGAGAAAGCAGGAGACGCGAGCGGACCAAGTTGAATCAGGGCCAAATTGATCTTCTCCGTCTACGACCACCAAATCTACCCGCTCGTCGAGAGCATGATAATATTGACATCGCTCGAAACGATCCATGCATGCCAAATCAATATCGGCAAGTCCAAGATTTACTGATTTTAGTTGATTACTTTCTAACCTAGAATTTACCTGATCAAACCAATTCGGATCGTGTTCGATTGTCTTTACATTTCTAAAATTGTTTCCAAGAAAAATTGTCGATCCTCCAGAACCGTATTCGAAAACTCGATTGTATTTTGAATGATTTTTTTCTAAATAGCGGATCGCTCCCAAACTCCACCAAGGAAGTCCAAGATCAAGAGGAGAGGACTTGGTCAAAGATTTTGAAAAGTAAAAAAACAAGTCGTGTGGATTGCTTGCAAGATGAATGAGTAAGTTGCTGATCCTTTTGGAATTACTTAAGTACACTAATATATATTCCTTTCCGCAAAGGGGATTCTTATGCTAGCAGTCAAAATTTGCCAAAGCTTATATGAAAAATATTCAAAATACTGTCCTTTTGAATTCAGCTTCATTTTTTATATTGTATTCGCTTTTTCCATACCATTGCAAAAATTCCTTCGACCTTTCCTCTCTGGGTGTGTTTCTTGTCCTTTTACTCGGTAAATGAAAAGATTCATACTGGACGTCCTTCGCAAATTCGCCGTCTCGTTGGCAAGCATGTTTCTTTTGGGCTTTTTTCTCCTCGTTCTTTTCAGTTGGGTTTTCTCCTCTCTTCTACAACCTCCCCAAACGGTTATCCATAAATCATCTTTTCTGGTTTTGGATTTGACCATGAACCTGACGGAGCGTCCCGGCGGACAAACTTTTGAAGATCTCGCGGAAGAAGCCCTGACCGGGGAGAGGAAGCCCACTCAAGCGCACCTGCTTGAAATCTTGGACGCCTTCCGGCGCGCCAAAGATGACAATCGCATCATCGGCATACTCGTAACGGGTGGTTTTCAACCAAAGGATTACGGATGCGGATATTCCACGGTTCTTGAAATGATCGACGGCTTGGACGACTTCAAGGAATCCGGAAAGCCTGTGATTGGTTTCTGTCACAGTCCCACGCAATTGGATTATCTGGTTTATGCAGCCTGCGACGAATTGATCATGGATCCAGCGGGAACTTTGCTGCTCAATGGTTTGGCTGCCCAGGATCTCTTTCTTGGAGAAACCTTTGCTGAATACGGGGTTGGTATGCAAGTCGTGCGAACGGGTCGCTTCAAGGGAGCAGTCGAGCCTTTGACCTCAACGGGATACAGCCCGGAAAATCGGGAGCAAATCGAAAGGCTGCTCGGTTTGCGTTGGAACAATTATTTGGAGTTTGTAGCCGGACGGAGAAATCTTGTTGCGAAAGAACTCAATGCCTCGCTTGCCGATCGTTATCTTTTTGAAGCGGCGGATGCGCTTGCAGCGGGTTTGGTCGATCAGGTTCTCGCTCATGATCAGTTCGTCGATCTGATTATTGAAAAGGGTGCCTTGAACGAAGACGGAGATTGGTTTGAAGAGGTTGCCTTGATCGATTACCTCGATCGCCCACAACCTGGCGATTCCTTGGGAAGAAGGGACAATCCTTTCCGCAAGCCGGAGGTGGCGGTGATTTACGTCGAAGGAGTGATCATGGATGGAGGCGGTGACGATGGTTCCACGGTCGGCGGGGCGGAAATCGTTTCTCGGATTCGCTCCTCATGGAGCGACGAAAAATGCAAGGCCATTGTTCTACGAGTAAACAGTCCAGGCGGTAGTGTGTCCGGGTCGGATGCAATCTTGCGGGAAATCAGTCGAGCCAGAGCGGAGGATGTTCCAGTGGTCGTCTCCATGGGGGCGGTTGCCGCCTCAGGCGGGTACTGGATCGCTTCGGATTGCGACCTGTTGCTCGCTCACGAGCAAACCATCACCGGATCGATCGGCGTCTTTGGATTGCTCCCCAACCTGAAAGAGCTCGGCAAGCGTTTTGGAGCCTATTTCGACTCGATCAAGACGCATCCGTCTGCTGATTTGCTTGGCGTTTCCCGCCCCAAAGACGATCGGGAAATGACGGTTTTGCAGAAGCACGTCGAATCCCTCTACGAAAAATTCCTGATATTGGTAGCCAACGGTCGAAACCTTGATCTGGAAGCGGTTCGTCAATGCGCCGAGGGCAGGGTATGGATGGGGAAGGACGCTCATGGGCTTGGTTTGGTGCAGGAATTGGGCGGCTTGTACGACGCGATTGACCGGGCTGCTGGATTGGCTGATTTGAATGATTACGAAGTGGTGGAAATGCCTGAAGTGAGCAATCCCATGGACGATTTTGCCCAGATGCTGGATTCGGACTCCAAGTCCAGGGCGGGCTCCCAATTCTCCGGAATCTCCAAGCTTGCTCAGATGAGCGGATGGGAGGAACTGCATGAAAGACTTGGAGCCTTGAACGATCCACGATGCTCCTATTCCTGGCTTTCCTGGTATCGTGGGTCTTTCGGTTTTCGACCTTAACTTTTGCAACGTAAATTTATGAATAAGGAAGTAACGCTTGTCCGTTCCTGCGCCGCCACAGTGATTCCAGCCGGCGATGAGATAACCTTGCCCGTAGGGGCTGCTTATGCAATTGCCCAGTCGCTCGGAGGCTCAGTCACTTTGCGGGACAATGCCGGAATGTACCGGGTTGGAGAATCCGAACTCGATGCCCTTGGTGAAGAAATCAAGCAGGAGGTTCTCAAGGAGAAGGAAGAAGCTGAGGATCAAGGTCCCTTCAGCGAGGAGAAAGTATGGGATGCAATGCGTGGATGTTATGACCCCGAAATTCCGGTCAATATCGTCGATCTTGGATTGATTTATGACCTTCGAGTCGAAGAGGGGAGTGATGGTAAACAGATCTTTGTAAAAATGACCCTGACCGCTCAGGGTTGTGGCATGGGGCCGGTGATTGCCGATGATGCCAAGCAACGCATCCTTCGGTTGCCCTCCGTGGAATCTGCCGAAGTGGACATCGTCTGGGATCCTCCCTGGAATCCACGAATGATTTCGGAAGAAGGGAAGAAGGTTTTAGGGTTGGAATAAATTCTTTTTAATTTACCAACTTAAATTGTATCTAAGCACAAAAAAAGCCCGGTCGAGTGACCGGGCTTTTTGATTAAATTAAGCTGATCTGGCCTAGGCTTATTTCGCCTTGGATTTGATCTTGCCCACTTTTTTCCAGCGGCCGGACTTGGCGGAATCCAGTACGGCTTCGCAGATGTACTGGGTTTCCAACGCGTCACGGAAGTCGGGACGAAGGGGGCGTTTCTTTTTCGAACCGTAGCCAGCGACGAAATCAGCGAACTGATTGATGAAGCTGTGCTCGTATCCGATGTTAAGACCTGGTACCCACCATTTGTCCATGTAGGGGTGTTCGCCACCATCGGTGACGTGAATGGAGCGCCAGCCACGGGTCTTGGCATCTTCCTTGTCGTACTCGAAGTAATCGAGGCGGTGAAGGTCGTGCAAGTCCCAGAAGAGGGAACCGTCCGCACCGTTGATTTCGAAGGTGTAGAGCGCCTTGTGTCCACGGGCATAGCGGGTGGATTCAAAGATAGCGAGGGAACCATTGGCAAATTTGGCGAGGAAGGCGCAGGCATCATCAATGGTTACCTTTTGCTTCTTGCCCGTGGCAGTGTGCACCCGCTCCTTGATGAAGGTCTCGGTCATGGCGTTGACCTCGACGATCGGACCGTTCAACCAGATGGCGGTGTCGATACAGTGGGCAAGCAAGTCACCCGTCACTCCACTTCCAGCAACCTTCGCATCAAGACGCCATAAGCCTTCTCCACCCTGGGGCAGGTCGGTGCTGATGGTCCAGTCCTGAAGGAAGTTGGAACGGTAATGATAAATCTTACCCAAGCGGCCCTCATCGATCATTTCCTTGGCCATGGTGACCGCAGGAATGCGGCGGTAATTGTACCAAACCATGTTGGCAACCCCGGCTTTTTCCACTTCGCGTACCATTTCCTCGCCTTCCTTGCAGTTGAGAGCAAGGGGTTTTTCGCAAAGAATGCCTTTGCCGGCGCGAGCGGCTGCGATGGCGATTTCGTAGTGAACGTTGTTGGGAGCGGCGATGTCGATGACGTCGATGTCGTCGCGGGCGACCAACTTCTTCCAATCGGTCTCCACTGATTCGTAGCCCCATTGTTCGGCAAACGCCTCAGCCCGGTCCTTGTTGCGGGCGCAAACGGCGGCGAGTTGGGGTTCGTACTTCAACTCCGGAAAGAAGTTGGGCACCTTGCGGAAGGCGTTGGAATGGGTGCGGCCCATGAAGCCGTATCCGATCAGTCCGATGCGCAGGGGTTTTTTCTTAGCCATATTTCTGAGTAGGTTTTATGGGGTTGGGAGGAAACCGCTGAAATTTCCGGTCCTCAGGATTTGCTTTCTTCTAAGATATCGACTGGCTTGTACCCGCCGCGACCCTTGAAGTAGAAGATGATCAAGAGGTAGCATGCAAGCATGACAGCGGGAAAAAGGGCAGTGGTTTTAAGGGTGGCTTGCGGAGCGGCAGCTTCGATTGCACCAAGGGCAGCAGTCTCTTTTTCATCCAAGGCAGCTTTTTTCTCAGGACTTACTGCTTTGTAGGCTCCAAAAACGCCCTGCTTGTCCTCAACAACCTTGGCATGGATGGCAGGCTGTTCAGCGGCGAGCAGTTTTTCAGTGGTCTGGTCCTGAAACAATCCTAGGAACTGCGCTCCGACTACTCCGACCCCGAGCATACCAACTCCTCCCATGGCATTGAGAGAAAGAGCGCCTCCCTTGGGGAACTGCTCCGAGACCACGCCAAGCATGGTGGGCCAGAAGAAGGTTTTGCCGAAAGCATAGAGGGTAGCGGCCGCAAAGATCATTGCCGCTCCAGTTGCTCCGGAAAGGGCAACCAGTCCAACGCAGGCAATGGCGCTCGAAAGCGCAAGCAATCCGAGAGGGGAGAGTTTGTGAACGATCGGACCCGCATAGAAGCGCAACAAAGCCATGATTGCTGAGGTGTAAACCAACACCCATGCTCCGTTGTCACCCATGACCGATTGCATCAAAGGCGTGATCCAGCTGTCCGTGCCCAGCTCGGTAGTAGCCAGAGGTATCATGATCAAAAGGAGGAAGACAAAGAGAGGTCGTCCCAAGGATTGCAAATAAAGGAACGAACCAACAGTCACCACGGCAACAATTCCGTACTTCATATTGTCCGTCCATCCAAAGACTCGTCCAAGTTCCCAAACGATCAAGGCGGAAATAATCAGGGCGCCCAAGGCGCCGATTTCCTTGAGCATGTCCTTGTAAGTGACTCCAGCGGCCACACGCTCGTTCTCGGGGAACTCACACTTGATGAGCATGACGAAATAAATGATGGTTGGGATAAGGATCAATCCAACCTTGGTCTGCCAGTCTGCGGAGCCCAATCCAATGGCAAGAATGCCACCAAGGACCAGACCGCCAGGCCATCCGGCGTGAAGGATGTTCAACCATTTGGTTTTGTCCTTGTTGAACATCGTTGCCGCAACCGGATTGATGTAGGCCTCAACCGTACCGTTTCCGAGCGCCACGATGAAGGTCGCCCAGTAGAGGGAATCATAACCAGTGGCGGTGTAGGTCATGTAAAATGACACAACATGACAGACAAAGCCAAAGATCATCGCCACCTTGTAACCGATCTTGTCGATGATCAGACTGAAGATAACAATGCTGATGGCGAATGGCCATAGACCGACACCAAAGATTTCTCCCTGTTGAGTCTTGGAGAGGTTGAACTCAGCCCCCCATTCACCGATTATTTGTGCACGGACAATAAATCCAAATGCAGTGGCAATGAGGGCGATGAAGCATCCCCAAAACAATTTCATATCAGGTTCCGAATTTTGATTACTCATGGTTTGTTCTATTGGGCTGGTTGTTAAGGCGATTAACTAGGGTAGCTTGCCTACAATCATCGCAAAAGGAAGATACTTGGCAAGCTCGAATAAAGGGACCAAAAAACTGAGGGATCGCTCTACTGTACCGCTTTGCCCCAACCGTCTCGCAAAGCGACCGTACGATTGATGACCAGATGATCACCCCGGTTGGAGTCGGGATCGAGAGCGAAATAACCGATGCGTTCGAGTTGGAAGGGACTGCCTGCATCCATGTCCGCAACGACTGACTCGACCAGAGCCTGCGTCAAAACAACCAGCGAACCTGGGTTCAGGTTGTCGATGAAAGAGCCGCTTTCCGAGACCTTTTCCGGATCGGGGTCGCTGAAAAGTCGATCGTAGAGCCGAACCTCTGCTTTTCTGGCGGAGGAAGCATCCACCCATTGGATGGTTCCCCTGACCTTCCGTCCGTCCGGGCTGTCTCCCCCGCGGCTTTCCGGGTCGTACTCGCAAATTAATTCGATGATCTTTCCTTGCGCGTCCTTGATCACCTCGGTGCAGGTGACGTAATAAGCATATTTCAAGCGCACTTCGCTGCCGGGAGACATACGGAAATATTTCTTGGGCGGATCTTCCATGAAATCGCTGCGGTCGATGAAGAGGTTTCGCGAAAAACTGACCTGACGAACCCCGGCGCTGGGATCCTCCGGGTTGTTGACTGCATCCACGGTTTCCACCTGATCATCAGGATAATTCGAGATGGTTACCTTGAGAGGATCGAGCACCCCCAGTCTGCGGGGAGCCTGAAGGTTCAGGTCGTGGCGCAGGCAATGTTCGAGCAATTCCACTTCGATGACGTTGTCGCGCTTGGCCACGCCCACTTTTTCACAAAAGTCACGAATGGACCGAGGGGTGAATCCTCGGCGGCGCATGCCTTGGAGCGTGGGCATGCGGGGATCGTCCCAACCATTGACGTGCCCTTCCTCTACCAATCGAAGCATCTTTCGCTTGCTCATCACGGTGTAATTTAGATTGAGACGGGCAAATTCGATCTGTTGGGGATGATGGATTCCAAGGCTTTGACAGAACCAGTCGTAGAGGGGGCGGTGATCTTCGAACTCCAAAGTGCAGATCGAATGCGTGATTCCTTCAATCGAGTCGGATTGACCATGCGCGAAGTCGTAGGAAGGATAGATCTTCCATTTATCTCCCGTCAGGGGATGCGCTGCATTGATAATTCGGTAAATCACGGGATCTCGCATGTTGAGATTTGGAGAGGACATGTCGATTTTGGCCCGCAGGGTCTTGGTTCCGTCCTCGAATTCTCCGAGACGCATTCTTTCGAACAGGTCGAGATTTTCCTCGACCGAACGATCACGAAAGGGACTGTTCTGCCCAGGTTCGGTGAGGGAACCCCGGTGAGCCCGCATTTCGTCAAATCCGAGGTCGCACACGAATGCCTTGCCCGCTTTGATCAATTGGACCGCCCAGTCGTGCAGTTGGTCAAAATAATCGGAGGCATGAAACAAGCGGTCCTCCCAATCGAACCCCAACCACTTGAGGTCCTCTTGAATGGCCAAGGAGTATTCCGTCTTTTCGGCAACCGGGTTGGTGTCGTCCAGGCGCAGGTTGCATAGACCTCCGAATTCCTCGGCGATGCCGAAATTCAGGCAAATGCTCTTGGCATGCCCCAAATGAAGGTAGCCGTTCGGTTCCGGAGGAAATCGCGTATGGACGCGACCGCCGTTTTTTCCGGAGACCTGATCCGCCTTAACCTTGGCGCGGATGAAATCCAGGTGACGTTCTTGCTGATCTTGTTCGCTCATGGCTGAAGAAAAGGTTCGAGAGAGGATTAATCGATGCGTTTGCCGTAGCGGAAGGAGTAGTCTTTCTCCAGGGACTTCAATCCTTTCTTGCTGAGTCCCTTTCCTGATTCGCCAAGAATTTCCATAGCCCGACGCAAGCGCATGCGGGCTAGGTCAGGTCCAAGCAGGGCAAGGCCGTCAAAAAGGGGGAGGGACACGGTACTTCCACTCATCACCATAAAGAAGAGGGGCATCAACTGCTTCAGTTTGATCCCTTCGTTATCGGCGATTCTTTGAAAGATGGAAGAGAGGACGTTGCGATCCCAGGGAGTCGCTTTTTCCAGTTCCCACTCGGCGATTTTAAGCAATCGCGCAGGCTGGTCCGGTTCGAGCTTTCCGGCAAGAGCCTCAACCTCGAATTCGGGTTGCTCGGAGAGGAGGAACTGGGCGAGGGGAAAAAAGTCAGAAAAGGTCTCCAGTCTCTGCAGCGCCAGAGGCATGATCTTTCCAAGAAAATCCGGATTTGCTTTCCATTTGAGCAAACGGTCGACCACTTCTTCGGGTTCGAGCCTTTCACGAAGGTACCGACCATTGAGCCACTTTAACTTGGCGAGATCGAAGATCGGTCCGCCCAAACTTATTCTCTTGAGATCGAAAGTTTCGGACAATTCGCCGAGCGAGAAGATTTCTCGCTGATCGGGCAGGGTGTAACCCATCATGCCAAGGTAGTTGATCAGGGCCTCGGGCAAATATCCCGCATCTCGGAAATAAAAGATGCCGGTCGGGTTCTTCCGCTTGGACAGTTTGGATTTGTCCGGATTGCGGAGTAAGGGAAGGTGAGCGAAGTTCGGGGCATCCCAGCCAAGGAAACGGTATAGAAGAACGTGCTTGGGAGTGCTGCTTATCCATTCCTCGCCTCGGATGACGTGGCTGATTTTCATGTAGTGGTCATCGACCACGTTGGCGAGATGGTAGGTGGGGAACCCGTCCGACTTTCGAATCACCTGATGGTCCACCTGAGCCCAATCGATCGCCACTTCTCCGCGCAATTCGTCGATGAATCTGCATTCCCCGGATTCGGGTATTCTCATGCGCACCACGAATGAATCGGTTTGAGCCCGGCGGACAGATTCCTCGGGAGACAAACCAAGGCAAAGACCGTCGTACCTAGGAGTCTCCTTGTCGGCCATCTGTCGGGCTCGCAAGTCGTTCAACCGGTCGGCTCCACAAAAGCAACGGTAGGCATCCCCTTGTTCGAGCAGACGGTTGATTTCCTGCTCGTACAGGTCGAGCCGTTCGCTCTGGCGGTAGGGACCGTAGTCTCCTCCGCAGTCCGGTCCCTCGTCCCATTCGATGCCGATCCATCGGAGGGCTTCGAAGATCGCCTGTTCCGATTCCAAGGATGAGCGTTGACGGTCAGTGTCCTCAACCCGAAGAACAAAACGACCACCGCGCTTGCGGGCAAATGCTAGGTTGAACAAAGCCATATAGGCCGTGCCCAGGTGAGGGGCTCCGGTGGGAGAGGGGGCGATGCGGGTGCGTACGGGAGCGGTCATGATCAAATCCATCAAAATCAGGATCCATATTTAATCATTCCTTTTTTGAAGGACGATCAAATTCAGTCATGCCTTGCATCGACGCCCGCAATCCTTTAGCCAAAAGCTCCAATATGAAAACCCTGATCGTCGGAGCAAATGGAAAGGTGGGTACCATTCTCAGCGGAAAAATGTGGGCGGCCCATCATTTTTCTCCGGTCGCTTTGATTCGTGATCCTATTCAGCAGACCAAGTTCACCGCGTTAGGCGTACCTTCGGCAGTCGGCGATCTGGAAGCAGGAATCGCCCAATTCTTACCGGGCATGGATGCGGTGGTCTTCACCGCAGGATCCGGTGCGCGTACCGGACCGGAAAAAACCATCGACGTGGATCAAAACGGGGCAGTACGCCTGATCAAGGACTGCAAGAAGCATGGAGTGCGTCGGTTTCTTATGATCAGCGCCATCGGAGCCGATCCCAACAGTGAATCCCCCCGCATCCAGCATTATCTCCGGGCAAAGGGAGTGGCTGACGGATTCTTGCGATCCTCAGGCTTGGAGTACACGATTCTTGCCCCTGGCGCTCTCTTGGAAGAGCCAGGGACAGGCAGAGTCGAAGCTTCTCAAAAGTTGGGTTATCATGGATACCTTCCTCGAGAGGACTTGGCGGATTGCATCATTGAATCAATGAGAAATTTTAATTGCGTGGGAAAAACCATCGAAATCGTATCGGGTGGAAAACCCATCGCTCGAGCAATCGCCGATGCATCCGGAGGTGAATCTCTTCCTCCGGTGTTGTGAGTAACATTTCCCCTTTCCTTCTTGAGGATTGAACAAAAAAAGGCATAAAGGAATTTCAATTCTCTCATCCTTTCCGAATTGAACCACCTCGTTCCTCAGATTTTTAGCAAACGCCGGCTCCCCGAGGAGCTTTTTTTTTGATTTTTTTGCTTTTCCATGCCTAGACGAAACGACATCGAGCACATTCTGATCATCGGGTCCGGCCCCATCATAATCGGGCAGGCCTGCGAGTTCGACTACAGTGGAGCTCAGGCTTGCAAGGCTCTTCGAGAGGAGGGATACCGGGTGTCGCTGGTCAACAGCAACCCGGCCACCATCATGACCGATCCGGAGTTTGCCAATGCGACCTACGTCGAGCCGCTCACGGTGGAAAGCGTGACCAAAATCATCGAAAGGGAAAAACCGGACGCCCTTCTTCCCACTTTGGGTGGTCAGACGGGATTGAATCTTTCCTTGGATCTTTTCCACGCGGGTGTTCTCGACGCCCACGGGGTGGAAATGATCGGCGCCAAGCCGGAAGCGATCAAAAAAGGGGAGGACCGCGAGCTTTTCAAGCAGGCAATGCTCAAGATCGGTTTGGACGTCGCCCGCTCCTTTTCCATTCATTCGGTGGAGGAAGCCCAGTCTCATCTCGACGAACTCGGCGATTTCCCCATCATTTTGAGGCCGGCGTTCACGCTGGGTGGGACCGGCGGAGGCATCGCCTACAATCGGGAGGAGTTTGATGAGATGGTCAAAAAGGGCTTGGATGCATCTCCGGTCAAGCAGGTTCTGATGGAGGAGTGCCTGCTTGGGTGGAAGGAATATGAGATGGAAGTGATGCGGGACTACAAGGATCAGTGCGTGGTCATTTGTTCCATAGAAAATTTCGATCCCATGGGCGTTCACACGGGCGACTCCATTACCATCGCTCCGGCCATGACGCTCTCCGACAAGGAGTATCAGTTGATGAGGGATGCATCCTTTGCCTGCATCCGGGAAATCGGAGTCGAGACCGGTGGAAGCAACATCCAGTTTTCCACCGACCCCAAGACTGGTCGCATGGTGGTGATTGAAATGAATCCGAGAGTTTCGCGCAGTTCGGCATTGGCTTCGAAGGCAACCGGGTTTCCCATCGCCAAATTCGCCGCCAAGCTCGCCGTAGGGTATTCCCTGGACGAACTGCGTAACGACGTGACCAAGGAGACCCCGGCTTCCTTCGAGCCCTCGATCGATTACGTCGTCACCAAAGTTCCTCGCTTCACCTTTGAAAAATTTCCCGAGACGGATTCCACCCTTACCTCTGCGATGAAATCAGTCGGCGAGGCCATGGCGATCGGAAGAACTTTCAAGGAATCCTTTCAGAAGGCGATGCGATCTCTCGAAATCGGCCTCAAGGGATTTGAGGCCGGAAAACTGTCGGACCTCGAGCTCGATAAGTCCGCGGTACGAGCCGGAGTCAAGCGCCCCTCGGCCGATCGGCCCTCTTATCTCTACAAAGCCTTTGATATGGGGATGAGCGCTGACGAAATATCAATGCAGTCAGGAATCGATCCATGGTTCATCTCTCAGTTGGAGGAATTGCATGCCATGGGCCGGTTCCTTTCGGTAACCAATTTGGAGAAAATCGATCCGGAATCGCTGTTGCAAGTCAAGGCGGCCGGTTTTTCCGATCGCCAACTGGCAGACTTCTGGGGGTGTGAACCGGCGGAGGTCCGAGCCAAGCGGGTGTCCCTGGGCATTGAGACGACCTTTCGTTTGGTGGATACCTGCGCCGCGGAGTTCGAGGCTTTCACCCCCTACTACTACTCATCCTACGGGGATGAAAATGAGATCAAGAAATCCGACAGGAAAAAGATCATGATTCTCGGTGGCGGTCCCAACCGCATCGGGCAGGGCATAGAATTCGATTACTGCTGCGTCCACGCATCCTTTGCCTTGCGCGAAGCCGATTACGAAACCGTAATGGTGAATTCCAACCCGGAAACAGTTTCGACTGATTACGACACGTCCGATCGCTTGTATTTCGAGCCTCTCACCTTGGAAGACGTCCTGGAAATCTATCACCAAGAGGGATGTGACGGCGCCATCGTTCAGTACGGAGGGCAGACCCCGCTTAACCTGGCCACCGGTCTCCAGGCCGCAGGGGTCAAGGTCATCGGAACTTCGCCAGAAAGCATCGATCTGGCTGAAGACCGAGAAAAGTTCAAACGCATCCTGGAAGAGATCGGGCTGAAGCAACCGCAAAACGAAACTGCAATGGAGCCGGAAGAGGCCGCTGAGAAAGCGGCCAGAATCGGTTACCCGATTTTGCTTCGTCCCTCCTTTGTCTTGGGAGGACGGGGCATGTTCATCGTTTATGATGAAAGCGAATTGAACGGTGTGGTGAAGGAAGCCTTTGCCGTGGCTCCCGGCAAACCAGTCTTGCTGGACAAATTCTTGGAGGAAGCCATCGAACTGGACGTCGATTGCATATCCGACGGAGAGACCACCGTGGTCGGTGGCATGCTTCAGCATATTGAATTTGCCGGGGTGCACAGTGGGGACGCCGCGATGGTGCTTCCTCCGCATGACCTGGGAACAGCGATGATCAATGAAGTGCGTCAAGCTTCGCATGCCTTGGCCAAGGCCCTGGGAGTCATCGGATTGATGAACATTCAGTTCGCGATCAAGGACGGTGAGCTTTTTCTCATCGAAGTGAATCCTCGCGCATCTCGAACCGTTCCTTTCGTGAGCAAGGCCATCGGAGTGCCTCTGGCCAAATTAGGGGCTCGGGTAATGGCCGGATCCAAGCTCAAGGACTTGGGTTTCACGGAAGAGATCATTCCCAAGCACTGGGCGATCAAGGAAGCGGTCTTTCCCTTCAGTCGCTTTCCCGGCTCTCCCATCGTACTGACTCCGGAAATGCGCAGCACCGGAGAGGTGATGGGGCAGGATGAGGACTTTGGCATTGCATTTGCCAAGACTCAGATGGCGGCCAAGCCATCCCTTCCCTTGGAGGGAACGGTCTTCATGAGCGTGAAGGACTCCGACAAGCCCAAAGCGCTTGAAATCGCCAAAGGCTTGCATGAGTTGGGTTTTGGTTTTTATTCCACCGAGGGCACGGCGAAGTTTTTGAATCAGAATGGAATCGAAGCGAAAACGACGTTGCGCATCAGCGAGGGTCGTCCAAACGTCGCCGACTTGATCAAGAACGGAAAGGTGCAGTTGGTGATCAACACTCCGCTGGGTTTGATTCCTCGACGCGATGAAAACGGTATTCGCAGCGAGGCGGTTCTACATGGAGTTCCCGTAATCACCACGCTCGGTTCCGCCTTTGCCGCTTTGCAGGGCATTCGCTCCATCCGCGAAAAGAAATTCTCCGTAAAATCCCTTCAAGCTTATCACTCCTTGTGATTCCCTCGATCATTGCCCTTTTGCACGGACCCGATCAACGTGGTTTGGTCGCCGAAACCTCAGGTTGGATTCATCGGCGGGGAGGAAACGTGCTTCATGCCGATCAGCATTTGGACTTGGATGAAAACGTCTTTTTTCAGCGGGTAGAGTGGCAGCCATCGGAAGATTTCGAGGTCGTGGAGGAGATGAGCTCCTTCCGCAAGTTGGTCGAAGGCGAACTGGGCATGCAGTTGAAGTTGGCCAGAAGCGACCGGCGTCTCAGGGTTGCCTTGATGGTGACCAAAGCGGATCACTGCTTTCATGACCTCGCCTTGCGTCATCGAGCGGGAGAATGGGAGGCTGATTTGGTGGGCGTTCTTTCCAATCACGAAACTTTGCTCCCCGTGGCTCGCTCTTATGACTTGCCTTTTCTGCACACCGAGATCAGCCAAGAGACCAAGGAATCGGGAGAATCGAAACAGCTTGGCTGGATTTCGGAGCAAAAGGTCGATCTACTTATTCTGGCTCGTTACATGCAGGTTCTCTCTACGAGCTTTTTGGATCGAGTCGGGTGTCCGGTCATCAATATTCACCACTCCTTTTTGCCGTCTTTCGCGGGAGCCAAACCCTATCACCAAGCCTACAAACGGGGAGTCAAGCTGATCGGAGCAACCGCTCACTACGTCACCCAAGACTTGGACGAGGGCCCTATCATCGAGCAGGACGTGGCCAGGGTGAGTCATCGGCACGGAACCAAGGAGTTGATCGAGCGAGGTCGTGACTTGGAAAAGTTGGTTTTGGCTACCGCGGTGCGCAGACACCTGCAGCACCGAGTGCTTGTTTATCGAAACAAGACGGTGGTTTTTGACTGAGGAAAAGATTCCCGCTTGAAAGGGGTATGGAATTCAATCTGGAAGCCCTTCTCTGGTACGCTCTGGCGGCTGACTGCGCCTTCGCTCTTACCGTAAGCTGGTTTTTGAAGGACTGGTATGATTCCGTCGTTCCATCGATTGCAAGACATTTTCCCGCCACCAAGGCTTGGAGCCTGGTATATTTGGTTCTGACGACTTGGCTGGGTTCGGCCCTCTCGAGGGCCGGAATACTTCCTTGGTGAGATCGATTCTCAGGCGAGAATGCCTTGAGCGCACTTCCCGATTCCATCCTTGGTCGCATAAAAAGGACGCTTTTCCACCTCGTATGCAGTTTTGGGATGGATGCCCATGATGGTATAAATAGTGGCATGCAAATCCTCGATTGATAAAGGATCTTTTACCGCCATGAGCGGCCGTTCATCTGCGGTTGCGCCGAAAACGTGACCCTTTTTCACTCCACCTCCCCACATCATGATGCTGGAACCACCGGTGAAGTGACGATGCAGCCCGTATTGTTTCATTTCCTGCAATTTATCAGTCTTGGCGCGCGATTGATCGGGAGCGGAGGAACCGGGCACTCCCTCGATCATCATATCCCGGCTGAATTCACTGGCTAAAATTACCAAGGTTCGGTCGAGCAGTCCGCGTGCTTCCAGATCAAGGATCAACTGGGCGATCGGTTGATCGATTTCCTTCTTCATCCGCGTGGCGGTGGTGTGTCCGTTCTCATGGGTATCCCAGTTGAGGAAGGGAACGTATTCGGTCGTAACCTCTACAAACCTAGCGCCCTTTTCGACTAGCCGACGGGCAAGCAAGCAACCCTGACCAAATCTGGAGTCTCCATATTTAAGCGCGGAGTCCTTGTCTTCCCGGGTCAGGTCAAAGGCATGCTTTTCATCCGACTGGAGAAGACGGTGGGCCGCTTCCATCGAGCGGATCATGGACTCTCCCTGGAAATCGCTCAACCGGTCCCGGTTTGGGTTTTGATCGAGCAGTTTTTGAAAATGTTTGTAGCGATTGCTAAACCTTCCCGGTTCCATCCCTTTGGGCGGTTGAACCGATTGAACCGCCTGGTCAGGGAAGGGTAAATTCATGGGCCCGTATTCGGAACCGAAAAACCCTGCGGTAGTGAATGCCTTCAATTCTTCTTTTTCGCCCACTCCCTCGAGTCGTTGCCCGATATTGATGAAAGGGGGAACCACTTCGTTTTTCGGTCCAAGCACCTTCGCCATCCATGCTCCTAGATGAGGGGCGGCCACCGTCAAGGGGGGGACGTATCCCGTATGCCAGTGATACTGGTGGCGGGAGTGAAGAATGGCGCCTAGGTCTGGCTGGAAAGCGGAACGTATCAAGGTTCCCCGGTCCATCACCTGAGCGATGTTCTCCATGCCCTGACTGATTTTTACCCCGTCGACGTTGGTGTCGATCGCTGGAAAGGTACTGAGGATGTTTTTGACTTCGAGTCCGTCCTCGTAGGGCAGGTAGGCTTTCGGATCGAGGGTGTCAGGCGCGGCCATGCCACCGGCCATCCACAGCAAAATACAGGAGTCAGCCCGGGCAATCGGATGAACGATTGGTTCGTTCCCCCACAATTGCGTGCCTGGGGATGCGAGGGCAGCGGCGGAAGCAAGCCCAAGTTGCTTAAGGAAATCGCGTCTTTGCAAAGATTCAGAAAGATTGCTCATCGTACTTTTATCTATTGATTATCGGATGATTTGAAAGTCAGGCTGCATGAAGACCATCCATAACAAATCTTCCACCCCTTGCTGGTTGGGCGAGTTTTTGGAAACAGCGAGCAGGGTTTGTTTCTCCTCTTCGGTGGGGGTTCTGCCTAGGGCATGACGATACAGCCAGACTGGGATATCATCGCTCTTTTCCGAACGGGATAAATTTTTCGCCCCTTCTCTGAGAGTGTTGGATAAAATTTCCCCATTGGCTAAATCGATTGCCTGCAGAGTGGTTAGGGATGATGGACGGGAGGTAACCACCTGATCTCGGTGGGGACGGCCAAGAGAACGCATCAGGAAATCATTGGCAACAAGGGAGGCACGGACCGGTGGTTCCAAGCCCGTATGGACGTACTGAAAATCCGAATTATGCAGGATCTTGTACCATGGAGCTTTCCCGTACTCTTTCTCGATGTGGGCAGGAGACCATTGCTTGTCCGGCACCTGAGCCTCCCAGTCTGTTCCCGTTTCAATCAGGGTTAAATCATTTTTAGTTTTCAGGATAATCTGGGCGACAAAACCCTGAGATCCGCCAAACATTTCCGCTTCCACTTCGATGAGGTTTTTACCGGTCTTGAACAGATCCGTTCGAACCAATTTTAGTGGACTCATCCAATCAGAGGAACTGGCCACTTTTTCTCCATTGATCATGATCGAAAATGCATTGTCGCAAGTTGCCAGTATCCCTGTAATGCCGGGTTTATCCGTAAGAACAATTTCCTTACGCAACCTGATTTTCGGGACTCGTTCTTTTGTCCAGATCCATTTGGCGTTAATTTCGTCTGGCCAGGGAAATTTTTTTACATCATTAGGCGAAACTTTCTTCTCCTTCGCTAGACTGCGGTCGACCTTGGCGTTGGCATTCTTGGGATTGCTTGCGGTGACTTGCCAGATGGAGTCCATCAATTGCTCCGCAGACATGCGTTTGGGGAGGGGGCCGTTGTATGCATAGTCAGCGCCGGGTTCCTCGGAGAGAAGATCGCTACGGGAGCGATAAGCATGGGAGGTCATGACGAAACGCATGAATTTTTTGAGATCGTATCCATCCTCGGCAAAGCGAACCGCAAGATGGTCGAGCAGGTCCTCATTCCATGGTTTGGTGTGCATCGCATCCACCGGATGTACAATTCCACGCCCCATTAATTTTGCCCAGATCCGGTTGACAATGGTACGGGTGAAACGACCGTTCTCCGGGTGGGTCATCAATCCAGCCAACTGCTTCAGTCTTTCTTGTTTCGACGCCTTGGGATCGATCTGGCCAAGTTCGGGAAACATCCAGCGTGGTGTGGCCATTTTACCGGTAGGGATATCACAACGTTCCAGTTCCAATGTTTCCTCGGCGAATACGGCTGCCAAGTCATAGGCCTCCTGCAGGGTCCAGCGATCGATGAAACTGTCATGGCAGCTGGCGCATTTCATGTTAATTCCCAAAAACACCTGCGATACGTTCTGGGCAAACTGCATGTTGAGGGTCTGGCTGGCGTTGACGGTGCCTCTCCATTTGATTCCATTGATAAAGCCGACGGCATCCTCTTTGGCATCTATCAGTTCACGGGTCATCTGATCATAGGGCCTATTTTCGCGAAGCGCCTGATAGAGCCACGAGGTGATCTGGGTGCGCCCTTTGGTGATGAAACCGGTACCGGTGTAATCGTTGCGCAAAAGATCATTCCAGAAAGTCATCCAGTGATCGGCATACGAGATATCACGACCTAATAGATGATCCACCAGTTCCTCATGTTTCGTTTTTGAATCGCTGTTAAGAAATGAATCAAGTTCTTCCGGAGTGGGCAACAAACCGATGATGTCGAGGTAGGCCCGGCGAACGAAAGTTTCATCCGTGGAAGGGTTGGGCAGGGGGGCGTCTCGTTTGATTAAGTCCTGATCAAGAATTCGGTCAATGGCATGGGTTCTTCCCTTGGTGGGATCCGGAAGAGCAACCACTCTGGGTTTGAGTTTTGGTTCCCATCCGGAATCACCCAGGCGGATTTCTTCGGGCCACTCCATCCCTTCTGCGACCCATTGATGAAGCATTTCCACTTCCGCTTTGCCAAGACCCGGGCCTTTGGGGGGCATGCGTTCGTCCGTATCCTCACTGGCGACCAGTTCGAGAAAATAGCTGTCGTCGGGATCGCCGGGTACGGCAACTTCACCGCCTTCCCCTCCAGCCAAAAATTCGGACAAGGTATTCATGGAAAGTCCGCCTTTCTTTTTCCCTTCGGTGTGACATTCAGCACATTGCTTTTTAAGCACTGGCATGACCTGATGAACGAAATCCACCTTGCCAAATAGAGGCACACCTAGGCAAAGGAGGCAGGAGATGAATATGGGAAAGGAAATGGAAGGGTTCACAATAAATAGATGTAAGGGCTTCTATCTTTCTTACTCAGATGAATCCATATCGCCAACTGAATCAAGCAGATATAATTGGTGGCTTATGAACCGTAGAAAAAAACACTCAAGCTTAAGCCTGGTGAAAAAGCATTTCTATCGCACTCCACGCATTGTTGCCAGTATTCCCATGAAGGGGGATTTGGCAGGAACTTGTTTCTTCCCACCATTTTTGCATCAGAGTATTTTTGCTCATCTTTTCCATGTCGGATGCAAAATTATTTCCGGTGTATTCAAAATAACTGAATAGGTATTTCTTCCCTTCCAATTCGGTAATGAAAATAGAGAAGTTTTGTAAACCGGCCTGTTGTATTTGTTCCAATATCTCTGGCCAAACCTCTTGGTGTAAATGGCGGTAATATTTCTCTTTTTCCGGATTAAGACCGATTACCGATCCAAACCGTTGAATCTTTTTATCCATTATTTTCTTGTCGCAGTGGTGCAGAACCAGATCCGCATTGGGTGGGTTACTGCAGGTAGGAAAAATCCTTGAGGTTGAAGAGGGTGTGAGCCAAATCAGCCCAGGCCCGCTGATCCGCCTTGCCATATTCCTTGCCCTGCAATTCCACAAAAGCGAGTAACTGGTCGGTTGTTTCTTTGGAGGGAATTTTCCCATGTGCATGTTCCACCATTTGCTCGATCCGCTTGCGGGAGTCTTTCTGGCCAGCAGTTTTCTGAGCCCATGAATTTGCCAGTTTGGAGACCAATGGATCATTCATCAAAGTAAGAGACTGAGCCGGAACATTTGAATTTCCCCTTCTTCCCTTGGGACCAAAAGGACTGGGCATATCGAAGGCCAAAAGAAAAGGATTGAGGAAATTCCGGTAGATTGTCTGGTAAATACTTCTTCTGCCGTTCCCATCAAGGGGGCCGCTGGGGCGTGAACCGCGGCCGGTCATAAACGCAGTCCGGTGTGTGGGGACACCTGGACCAAATGCATGCAGGTTGATTCGTCCGGATACTGCCAGAAGGGAATCCCGGATCGCTTCCGCCTGCAACCGCCTGACAGGCATGCGATGAAGCAGAACGTTGTCCGGATCCACCTGAAAGATCTTATCCTGTGAAAGCTGAGGATTTGCCTGCGCTGCCTGACCATAGGTCTGGGACGATACAATGGAGCGGATCGTTCGTTTGACCGACCAACCATTTTGGGCAAAATCATCAGCCAGCCAGTCGAGAAGTTCCGGGTGACTGGGTAACTGCCCCATGGGTCCGAAATCATCCGGTGTGGGAACAATTCCCCTGCCAAAAAGATGGAGCCAAATCCGGTTCACCATAACCCTTGAGGTCAGTGGATTTTCAGGGTTGGCGATAACGTTTGCCAGTCCCAGTCTGTCGACTTGTTTCGAACCTAGCGCCTCGAGGTAGCGGTGGGGTACTTCCTCGCCCAGCGATTTGTAGCTGCCACGAACGTAGACCCGGGCATTCTCCGGGGCGGTTTGACTCATGGTTAGCGCAAAACGTGGAGCGGGCAGTTGCTGGGAAAGCTTTTCTCCAGAACTTAACAGCTGATTGACTTCCGGCTGAAGCATGGATGAATCCGCAAACCCACGATGAAAAAACCAGTTGAGAATTTCCGGGTCCCCAGACTGCCAAGCTTGCCTTAAAAGCGTTCCTGCCTCTTCGATGCTTTTCGGCATGCCGGATTCCGTCAGGCGGCGAACAAGAGGATGGAAAGAATGGGGGAGTGGGGCATTGCTGAACCGGACCTGTGCCACCTGCGCATATCCATCCCCATTATCAATAAATTCAAGGTAAGCCCGTTTGCCTGCATATTTCTTGATGGAAGCAGGATCGAATTGAATCCATTTAAAGCCACCCAATCCGTTGGTTTGCCTGCTGTCGTTTTTGTAGATGGTGCCTTTGAAGAGCAAGTCGCTGT
>JAYOCQ010000004.1:0-100275 GCA_038105525.1 Opitutales bacterium
CCCCCATACGATTTCAGGAACAGGATGAAGCCCATCTTTGGGGAGTGGTCACCAACGTGATTCATTCCCTGTGATCGCCCTGGCGGACTGCAATAATTTTTACGTCTCCTGCGAACGGGTGTTTCGTCCGCAGTTGCGTAACCGCCCGGTCATCGTTCTCTCCAACAACGATGGGTGCGCCGTCGCCCGCTCCAACGAGGCCAAGGCATTGGGCGTGCCCATGGGCGCTCCCTACCATCAGGTGCGTCATCTGTGCGAGCGAAACGGGGTACAGGTATTTTCCTCCAATTACGAATTGTATGGAGACATGTCCGGCCGGGTGGTCTCGGTGCTCCGCCGGTTTGCTCCGGAACTGGAAGTCTATTCGATCGATGAATCCTTCCTCGATTTTTCCGGTCTGGCTGATCCGCTCGGATTGGCGGTGCGGATGCGCCGTACCGTGGGACAGTGGACGGGTATTCCTATTTCGGTGGGCTTGGGCCCTACCAAGACGCTGGCGAAACTGGCCAACCGTCTGGCGAAGAAATCAGGGAGCGGGTGTATGCAGGTGGAATCCGGGGAAGAAGATGTGCTTGCCCGGGTGGCGATTGAGGACGTCTGGGGAGTGGGCCGCCGGTTGGCCCTGCGTCTCCGCCGGGTGGGAGCACTCGATGCTCATGGGTTTGTCAATCTTCCTGCTTCCCTTGTCCGGTCCATCGGCGGAGTCACTTTGGAGCGTACCTGGCGGGAATTGCATGGCACACCCTGTCTCGATATGGAAGAGATTGCCCCCGCACGCAAGAACACCTGCTGTTCACGCTCTTTTGGCAAGCCCCTGACCGAGTTGGTGGAGTTGGAGGAAGCCGTGGCGAATTATGCGGTGCGGGCGATCCGCAAGGTACGCTCCGAAGGTTCCCTGGCCTGTGGTATTCAGGTGTTTGTGATGACCAACCGTTTCCGGGAGGATCAGGCTCAGTATTCCAATGCCCGGGCGCTGGCTTTGGATGAGCCGACCGATGACCCCACCCGGGTGATCCGCCGGGCGAAGGAATTGTTGCGGGCGATTTTCCGTCCGGGATATTTCTATAAAAAAGCCGGGGTCCTTCTGCTCGACCTGGTGTCGTCCCATGCCCGGCAGGGTTTGTTGTTTGAAGAATTTGGCGATGACCGAACCCGTGGATTTGTGGATGCGGTGGAGGACGTGGCCGCCCGTTATGGTCCCGGTGGCGGTTTCTGGGCAGCTCAGGGAATGGACAAGTCGTGGAGCATGCGAAGGGAAATGCGCACCCCACGCTACACTACCAACTGGTCGGAAATACCCGAGATCGGGGATTGGAGGAAGTAACTATTTCGCCCAGTCGAAGCAGGCGATTTGTTCGCCGTTGCGGGCAAAGAGGTATCCATTGACGAGAGCGGGGCCGTTCCAGCAACGGGCATTGTTGAGCAACTGTCCGGAATAGATTTCCGCAAAGGAATCCGGCGAGGCTTTGACCACGGCAAGCTCTCCGGTGTTGCCTAGAAGGACCAGTTTATCCCCAGCGAGGAGGATGCGTCCATATCCATACTTTTTACCCCGCCAGTTTAAATCTCCTGTTTCCGCATCCAGACAGACGAGCTGATTTTCGCTGTATCCATAGATCGAACCTTCGTGCAAAACGGCATTGGAAAATTTGGTCTTTAAATGTTTTGATTTCCACAGAGTGGAAAGAGTGTAGCCATTTCCATCTTTGCGGATCTGTAAACATTCCGCTCCCTTCCCGTATCCCGCGGAAAGAAGAAAGGTATCCTCTGCCAATAGAAGAGGCTGAGCGATCTGGGCATTGTTAAGAAAAATTTTCCAGGGATGTTCCCATCTCGTCTTTCCGCTCTTGGGATCAAGCCCAAGAATGGATCCCTCCACTGCCACAACCAGATGTTCTTTGCCAAGTAAGGTGAGAATGGTCGGAGACAGATAGGTTCCCCGTTCAGAAGGTTCACTACGCCAGTTCAGTTTGCCCGTTTTAAAATCATAGGATTGGGCAGCCCCGGTTTCTCCGCCGAGGGATAGAATGATTTGATCCTTCCAGATCAGGGGAGAGCAGGAAATTCCCCATTCGGGAAAATGATGGTCCTCAGGCAGGGTGGAGGTTTCCCATCTTTTTTCACCGTTTTCGGGATCGAGGTTTACGAGGGTACCGTTGGAAAACAGAACGATTAATTGGTCGTTGTGCAGGGTTGGGGTGGAGCGGGGGCCAGGCCCGCTCATCATGTCATCCCATCTGGCGCCTTCAGCATACTTCCATGCCGTCGTTCCATTTTCCAGAAAACGGGCGGTCAGGGTTTCCTCATCCCCAATTTGCTCAAGGGTGTAAAGCAGTGATTCTGACGTAATTATGGAGGAGTGACCGGAGCCGCAGTTCTCTTCCCAAACCAACGATGGAGCATTTTTCCAATCGATTTTGGATCCCTGATCCGGCGCACGACCGTCCCGCTCGGGGCCCCGGAACTGGGGCCAGTTGAAGTTGCCTGTCCTCCAGACCGCGTCGTGTTGGAGGTCGTTTTGCAGGGGTACAGGCTTGGCATCTTTCAGTCCGACATGGGGGATCATTCCACCCCGCCACTCCATTTGCACGCATCCGCAAAGAAGGAGGGTTGTGGCGAACAGCCAGGTATGGCGGGCTGCCATCATCCTGTGTGAAGAAAGGGCGAAAACTATCCGGCGAGGGCGTCCTCTATTGCCTTGATCAACTTTTTTGAAGTCGGGGAAGTCATGCTGCCGAATCGGTCGATGGGTTTGCCGTCCTTGCCGATCAAGATCTTGGTGAAGTTCCACTTTACGTTACCCTTGAGCGGACCGTTCTCCCCGATGATGGCTTCGTAAAGGGGATGTCGGTTGGGTTCGTTTACCTCGATCTTGGAAAACATGGGAAAGGTAACGCCGAACTTGGTCGAGCAAAACTCCTTGATTTCGGATTCCGACCCTGGTTCCTGCCCGCCAAATTGATTGCACGGAAATCCGCAGACAACCAGCCCCTTGTCCTTGTATTTTTGGTAAAGTTCCTCCAAGCCTTGGTATTGGCGGGTAAAACCGCATTTGGAAGCCACGTTGACCAGCAGCAGGACTTTTCCCTTGTGGGCGGACAAGCTGGTTTTTTCTCCATCGATATCGAGGAGTTCGTGATCGTAGACGGTGGCGGCGGATAGGGCGCTCATGGTGGATGCAAGAATGAGGGATAGGAATTTCATTGGGTTATGGTGAGGATTTGTACTCGAAGGATTGTTTTTCCTTGGGTCGTATAGGCAAGTGTATTTCCGAGCGTTTCAAGAACCCGGGAACGAAAGGACCGTTCCAGTACACTCCGTAAGCCGATCCGTTCCTTTCGTAGGAGGGGTTCTGGTTCAGCCAGTCCAGCAAGGCCGTTTCGTTTTCCCGAAAATTTTCCTCGCTGTAAGGGCCCCGAATTCCAATGGCGACCACAGTCGATGCTTCGAGGTAGCGTACTTTGACCTGATCGGTATCCGGGCGGGCTTTGTTCGAATCCTTCTTTCCCACGAAAAAACGCATCCTTCCGGGATCGACGTCCGCTTCCACCGGGGTGGTCATGGCAAGGTCGTGCTTGGATATGTAACTGAACAATTTTCGGAACAATCCATTGTTTTCGGAGAAATAATTGTCCGAACATTCTGCTTCCAGGGCGATGCGTGCAGGCAGTTTCAGAATTCTGATTTCCCCGACCGGGGTTTTTTCATGCATGGATTCGTAGGCCATCAGCGAAGAGACAAAGGCGAAAAGGAGGATTGGTGGAAAGACTGTCGTACGCACAGAAAATAAATCGCAGGATATCCCGAAGCGGATCAATCAGAAAACAGAGAAATTCTCTATTTGATGATGCGGAAGGTTAAGTTGATTCTCTGACCGATCGGGCGGGCGGTGCGCGGAATTTCATGCATCCAATGGTGCTGGGTGGGTCCTTTCATCATTAGAAAGCTTCCATGCCTGAGCATGATCTCATGTTTCAGTCCATTGGCTTTGTACTGCTTGTGCCGCAGTTTGAACTTTCGTTCCGCTCCCAGGCTGACCGAACCGATGACCGGGTTTTGACCGAGCTCTTTTTCGTCATCGCTGTGCCAGGCCACCCGGTCCTTGCCGTCGCGGTAATAGTTGATCAGCACGGAATTGAAGGCCACCCCGGCAAGCGGCTCGATCGCCTGCTTGATGAGGAGCAATTCCTTGGTCCATGGCTTGGGCTCCATGTGAATGCCCGAATAGGCGTATGATTTCCCTGGGTCGCCGTACCAGGCTTCCAGTCGGGGGACCAAGCTCTCCTTGCCATAAAAACGGATGGTGTTTTGAGTCCATTCGATTCCATCTTTCAGGCTTTCGAACAAATCATTCGCTTCCGTGGCTTCAAAAAGTTCCGGGTAATAATGAAGCTCGGCATCGGGAAGATTGATCTCTCCGGGTTCTTCCAAAATCAGTGAATCTTGCATGATCAGGAGGGAGGAAGGCGGAAGAGAAAAAAGGTACTGTCTTCCAGGGTGGTGAGATCGATCGGTCGATCAAGGTCCTCGATCGCCAGTCCGTCCGCCTTGTAGAGCGAACGATCGGATACCTTTAATGCTCCGCTGACCAATTGTATCCATGCATGGGGTAGATCTTCGTTCGGATCGATATGGAAGGACTTTCCCTTGCCTGTCCGCCCGATCCAGAATTGAGCGTTTTGGCGAATGGGGGAAGATCCATTTTTGCCGTCGCCGGAAAAAAGCAGGGTCATGTTCCCGGAACCATCTGTTTGGGCAAGTTTCTTTTCCGCATAGACCGGATCGCCACCCGACTGGTTGGGAAGCATCCAGATCTGGTAAAGTTCGGTCTGATTTTCTTTGGATGGATTGAACTCGCTATGCGTAACCCCAGAGCCTGCGCTCATGTACTGGAGATTGCCCGGCATGATGATGGAACCGTTTCCCATGCTGTCCCGGTGTTCCAGTTCTCCGGATATGACGTAGGTGAAAATCTCGGCATCTGCATGCGGATGAGTGGGAAATCCGCCACCCGGCTCGATGACGTCGTTGTTCATGACGATCAGGGAATGAAAACCCGTCCACTCCGGGTCATGGTAATTGGCAAAGGAGAAGGTGAAATTGGCATGCAACCATCCATGCTCGGCAGTTCCCCGTTGGCTGGCTTTGCGGACCCGGTAGTTCATTGGATCTTCCTAAAGCGTCGGACGGTTGTTTCCAAGCATTCATCCAAATTAAAAGTGAGGGTTTTCCTTTTGGATAGTTTCCCCTAGTTTGTCGATTGATGAAGATAATCGTGATCGGGGCCGGTATTTCCGGTTGTTCGTGCGCCCATGCCCTGGCGCGGGCCGGGCACCGGGTGACGGTGGTGGAGAAGGGCAGGGGCGTTGGTGGTCGAATGGCCACCCGGCGGATGGAGGGCGCCCGTATCGATCATGGGGCTCAGTTCTTCACCACCCGTGACTCCAGGCTGCAGGAATTGAATCGGAACTGGTTGAGGGAGAAACGGGTCTCCGAATGGTATGACCGGGTGCCCGGCAAGCCCGATCTTCCCAGCGACATGAGATACCGGGGAACGCAGGGCATGACTGGTCCGGCCAAGTCTCTCACTCTGAACTGTTCGCTCGGACTGAATTTCTTCGTCGATAAAATCGAACGCAAAAAAAATTCGTGGAAAGTAACGGAGCGCGCAGGGGAAGAACGCATTTTGGAGGCCGATCATTTGGTCATAACCATACCCTCTTTGCAAATGCTGGAACTTTTTGAAAGAAGCGAAATTGATTTGGGCAGGGAGACGACCTCCCGCCTGCGAGCCATTCGCCATACCCGTTGCCTGGCAATTCTTGGGATTTTGGGCCGCCCCTCGAAATTGGCGCATCCGGGCGCCGTGACCCATCCTCATGAGCATGTTGATTGGTTGTCGGATAACCAAATCAAAGGAATATCGGAAATCCCGGCGTTTACGCTCCATGCATCCGCGGAATTTTCAGATCAATACTGGGATATTCCTGATGCGGAATGGGGGAGTGAATTGCTTGCCCCTGCAGAAGACGTACTCTGTTCTTCAATTATTTCCTGGGTGTCCCACCGATGGGGCTTTGCCAAGCCTTTGGTTACTTTCGGGGCGAGCCATCACCATGTCCCTGAACTCGGGCTGACCTTGGCTGGAGACGGGTTTGGCGGGGAGCGGGTAGAGCGGGCGGCAATTTCAGGACTGGAAGCCGCTGACGCAATCCTGCAAACAGACTTCTAGAACCGGTAACGGTATCCGACTTCGAAACTCGGAGCGCTCTTCAAATCTCTGTCCACTTCCAACCCATTGGTGTATTTCAACGTAACTTCCCTGCCCAGTTCAGCTCCCACGGATGCAAATACCCCATGCTTTTCGTCAGGGTTCCATTGCAGGGTGGTGTACAGGCGGTACGCCGTCATCGCAAACTCAGGGTCCTTGCCTTCTGCGTATTGGCCTTCGGTTTTCCAGCGGTTGCCGGAGAACTGACCTCCAACGATCCAGTCCACGGACTCGTTCAGGCTATACCTGTATCTGGCTATGGGGCCTGCGAACACAAGGTCCGAGCGGTCCGAGGGTTCCCACGTGAAACCAACCGCGGGCAGCAACATGTCGTCATCAAATCCTGTTGAATAATAGGCCCCGAAGATCCACTGGAAGGTTTCGCTTTTTTTCCATCTTGCCCCGGCCAGAGCCATGTAATTCATTGAATCACTGCCCGAAGCATCGAAGTCTCCGGCCATTCCGGGGACGAATAAAGCGATACCCTTGAGGGTGTCCGAATAGTCCTTGCTTATGAAGAGAGCGAGTTCGAGTGATTGCAAGCGATCCTCCTTTAAAAAATTGGCGTCGGTTACCTCGATGTCCGTACTTTGGTAGCGCAAGCCGGCGCCGAAGGACCAGTCCCTTCCCTCGTGGTAATACAAGGGAGACATCAACTCCAACTGGTCGGCCCCGATTTCAGTGTTTGTTCCTTCGATCCTACGATCGGGTATGCTTCCGTAGGAAATCTTGATTGCGGCGGAATCCGAAATGAAGTCCTGTGACCAGAGGGGAAATTGACACCAGAGAAAAAGGACGAGGAAAAGGGAACGATTCATGTCGCAAAGGTTATTGGGGTGGAGGCGCCTGGTCAAGCAGGTTGCCCTTCAGTGAATTTGCAATAGAACTTTCATGTCATGCATCGTCTCTTTCAGGAACAAACTCTGCCCGTTTCGCGGGAAGCGCTCTGGGAATTCGTTTCCGTTCCCCAGAACCTCAACCTCATCACTCCTCCCGATCTGGCTTTTCGGATCAAGGGGGCTCCTCCGGAAAAAGCCTATCCGGGCCTGCTTCTGGAGTACGAGGTCAAAGTGCCGGTTCTTGGATGGACGCCTTGGCTCACCGAAATCAAATACGTCACCGATGGATTTTCCTTCGTGGACGAGCAGCGAGTCGGTCCCTACAAACTATGGATGCACACCCACCGACTGGAAGAGGTGGACGGTGGGACGAAAATGACCGATGAAATCATCTATGAAGTGCCCTTCGGCATATTCGGGTCGATTGCTCATGTCCTGTTTGTTCGCCGCACCTTGGAACGGATCTTCCGATATCGCCGGGAAAAGCTGGAAGAAATCTTTCCGGTTAAGTGACTCCCCTGATTTTCGGCTTCTTCTCTACGAGCCGTGACCATGATTACATCCTTTCTCAATTCCTTCATGACCCAGAAGTGGGAGGATCTGGTCATGGCGCATTATCCGGCGGAGCCTGGGCGCATCCAGCCCGGTTTGCCCGACGACTTGCTTGTCGACGCCTATGAGGGTCGCGCCTGGTTAAGCGTGGTCGCGTTTCGTTTGACCGATTTGCGCATCCGTCCGTTGACTTTTCTCAAGTGGAATGATTTCTGGGAAATCAATCTCCGCACTTACGTCGTGGATGGAAGGGGAAATCGTGGAGTCTGGTTCTACTCGCTCGATTCCTCCGATCCGCTTGGAACGCTTGGGGCCCGGTTGCTATACGGACTGCGTTACAACTTTGCCCGTATCCGCAGGGAAGGCGCCCCCCTTGGGCGCAAGTTGATCTACCACGGAAATCGTGGAAAAATCGCTCGGTCAAAAATCGAGGCGGATTGGAACGGCGGGCGAAAGATTGAGAATAATCCGGGTTCCTTGGATCATTTTCTATTGGAGCGCTACCGGTTTTGGGCAAGGAGAAGACTTTCCCGAGGATCGTCCTCGGCATTCGTCCGTCACCTTCCTTATGAAGCGCTGAGGGTAGGGGAAATCAGTTATGAAGGCGAGTTGTTCGCGAGTCAGGGGCTTGCCGAACCCTCGGAAAGACCCGAGCTCGGGCACTACTGCCCGGGGTTTGCCGTGGAAGCGACTGCCCCGGAATGGGCGTTTTCAATTTCCGGCCAGGCAAACCAAAGGTAAGTCTTACCCTTCAACCGTTGTTTCCCAAAGAAGGAAGCGTCGGAAAGTTCGCCGATGGAGTGGTGGGGGAATCCGCGACGCATCGATCCCTGCAGCAAGGCCCACAGGCATGCATCCTTGGAGAACGCTTGGGGCAAGGGCGTGGATTGGTCCGTCGGGACGAGCGCATTGAGTTCGTCGTGTTGACCGTCGCTTACCTCGGCATGCGCCACCGCAAGAACGCATCCCGGCACCGCATCCTTTATCAGTTCCAATTGGAAGCCACCGTTGGAGGATCGGGAGGAGATCAGGTTGGCCAGGCAGTAGAGGTTCGAATCGTACTCCGCGAATTCCACGCATCGCTCGCTGATCGGACCCTCGAAGAAATTTCCGCAACTGGCCAACCCTGAGGCGTCAAAGTACGAATGCCGGGCTCCCGTCCACTTTTGGCGAAGCAAATGTGATCCATGCAAGCGGATGAGTTCGTCGTCCGCCAATCGTTGCGGATCAAGATCGCGAAAGGAAGCGCGCATGATCTTCAGCTGGTCCCGGCAAAGGTAGAAGATTCTCCTGACTTCGCTCAGGCCGATTTTCCCGGATCCGGCAAGATCCAGAAAGTGGGATAGCGAGGGCAGGGAGGCAAGCAGAGATCTTTGCAGGGAATGGGCGGCCGGGTTTTCATCCGGCGAAAACGAATCCGTCCATTGATTCAGATTGCTGGAGATGGAAAAGTTGTCGGAGGCGAATTTTTGCAGGTTTGAAAAATCGCCGAAGGCAGCCGCGGAATCTCCGCTGACAAGGGGGATGATCCCAAGCAGGTGTTCGTAAGTTCGAAAAAGGCCGTCCTTTTGGGATGCGGCTTTGATTTCCGTCGTGTCCACTGCTCCAGCGCCACCCAGATAACGCTTGCTCGGCATGCGGTAATTTTGCTTGAGCCGATCGATGCCTTCGGATTCCAGAAAAGGGGAAAGGTCAACAGGTTCCTGAAGGAGCATCAAAGTACGGGAGCGAAGGTCGGAATCGGGAGCGGCAGGCTTGGCAAGCAAAGCAAGGCTCGACCAGTCGTCACTTATTTGAGCAACCAGTTCCTGGGTGGATGCATCGGTTGCAAGCAAAGCCTCGAAGGACGTCCTCTCCTCATCGGTGAGGGATCCCATGAGGTAATCGATGGCTAGCTGTCGAGTGGGTTCCAAGGCGTGATGTCTTATTTCCTATTTGCGAACCGAGGGCTTCGCAAACGGCAGGTGAATATTTTTTCAGTCTTCATGGATAGCTTCGGGGAACTTGAGTTCACAGGCGCAGTCCCGCCAAGGATCGGCGCAGCTTTTCCAATCCCAATCGGATGCGTGACTTTACCGTGCCCAGGGACAATCCCAGATGGTCGGAAATTTCCATATGGTTCAAGCCCTTGAAATAGGAAAGCTCGAGAACTTCTCGTTGATCTTCTGGCAATTTGCCAAATGCCACCCTGATGGTCTCCCTCTCGTCCTCGCGGGATGCGTGTTCCGCTGCGTCTGCGGACGAATGATCCTGCCGATTGTTCAAGGCTTCGATCGGTTCGTCTCGGGTCACCTTGCGCTTGCGCTGTCGCATCCGGTCGATGCTGCGGTTACGCGTGATTACCAGTAGCCAACTGCTGAACTTGCCTTTATCCGGTGAATAGGACTCCGGCTTTTTCCAAACGTATGCGAAAACGTCTTGGATTACCTCCTCCGCCTCCCAACGGTCACCCAGTATTTCCAGGGCCAGCGAAAACATGGCCCCGGCAAAGCCGTCGTAAAGATCGACCAGTGAGTCTGGCTCGCGGTCGCGGAGCCTTTCCCAGTGTATGGTTTCGATTGGAGGCATCAGTTGAAAGCTCATTATCCCTTCCCGAGAACGAGACTTTTGTCGAGAATAAGCGAGACTCGCAGATGAGGTTTTATTCGGGCAGGCCAGAGATTTCGGCAAGTATGCCCGCTTCCCTATTCGTCGATTGCGTGAGCCATCAAATCCTCGAGCTTGAGGATTTCAAGGGCGGATTGGTCGCAGGCTTCCAGTTTGACAAACGGGGCCATGCCGGCGTCGAATGCTTCTTGCCAACGAGCGGCGCACAGGCACCAGCATTCCCCTGCTTTGAGTCCCGGGAAATCGTATTGGGGCATGGGAGCGCTCAGGTCATTGCCCTTGTTCTTGCTGAAGGCGAGAAACTCATCCGTCATCAAGGCGCACACAACGTGGCGTCCATGATCATGCGCATCCGTTTGACAGGATCCGTTTCTGTACCATCCGGTGTTGTTTTCCAGACAGCATGGCGCAAGAGCGGTACCTAGTACGTTGAGGGGGCCGGACGGTTTGATGGGCGCAATCATGGTCTAAAGAGCAAATTCTTGGTTTAGTATCCTGATTGACCGCTTTCTTCAACTATGGAAATGATGGGCAGCCCGAGCATTTCCCTGCATTCGTCCAAAATGGCTTTTGTGGAGGAGGTTCCGATTCGGGTCGCCCCGATTTGGCGCATGCGCAACAGAGCGGACAAATCCTTAACCCCTCCGGCGGCCTTCACTTGTGTTCCTTGGCGGCATGCCTCGACCATCAGCGAAACGTCTTCCTCGGTCGCTCCCTGCGTGGCCAAGGAGCCGTCTTTTCGGCGGACGTATCCGAACCCCGTCGAAGTCTTGACCCAGTCCGCTCCGGCGGCTTCGCAAATTTGGCAAAGCAGACGCTTCAGCTCATTGCCCCCCAATCTGGCGCCCCCTTCATTTAGGTAATCGTTTTCCAGGATCACCTTGAGTTTGGCATGATTCGAATGAGCGCATTTGCAGACTGCGCGGATTTCCTCTTCGACGAATTCCCAGTCCCCGCTCATTACCCTGCCAAAATTGATGACCAGATCGACCTCGCTCGCCCCCATTTCGCATGCTCGCCTGGTTTCCAGCACCTTGATTTCGGCAAGGTTCGCCCCGTGAGGAAATCCGATTACCGCGCAGACCCCGACCCCGGAAGAATTCAGCAATTCCTTGGCCTGGGCAACGTCGCATGGTTTGACGCAAACCGTAGCGGTTTGGTATGCCTTGGCCAAGGCGCACCCGCTCATCAGTTCCTTTTCCGAAAGGGTCGGATTGAGCAGGGCATGATCGATCATTCCGGCAACGTCTGCGTAATCGTACTGCATTGATTGGATGAAAATCTGTCCGTAGTCGCGTGAATCGCAAGTCCTGATTGTTTCTGATTGATAAAGACGTTTGCGAACCCCGCCTTGCATCATGTAAGATTCAAGGCGCATGCATGGGATGCTTTCCAATCTTTTTTGCGGACCTGGCGACCGACCGAAGCTTGGATGGATTGCATGGTCTGGGTTCGGTGGATTTTTAGGAATCTTGGCAATCGAGCAAATCGGTCGTTGGATCGGTTTGCGTCATCCTGACACCCTTTTTCTCATCGGCTCGTTTGGCGCCACGGCCGTACTGGTCTACGGAGCCCCCCAAGCGCCCTTTTCCCAACCGAGAAACGTAATCGTGGGACATTGCTTGTCCGCCCTTGTCGGAGTTTCCGCCCTCATGATAGTGGGGGATCAAAGCTTCATCGCCTGTCCGCTGGCCGTATCGCTTGCCATTGCCGTCATGCAGCTTACGGGAACGGTTCATCCCCCTGGGGGAGCGACTGCCTTGATCGCGGTGATCGGTGGCGATTCGGTGCATCAGCTTGGATATACCTACGCCTTGTGCCCGGTTGGGCTTGGGGCCTGCATCATGGTAGGCGTGGCTTGTGCGGTTAACAATCTCGGCAAGAATCCAAACAGAAAATACCCCGCTTCTTCCTGCTGAAGCAATACAGTACGAACCTTTGCTTGAGGAATGTCGAGTTGACGGATTGGAGAAGGGCATTTTTGATTGACCGATGAATCGCCTGATCCTGCTTCTTCTTTTTTTCGCATACGGGTGCAAGGACAACACCGCCGAATTATCCTCCGAAAACAGGATTCTCACGCAAAAAGTAGAGGAGCAGGAAAATGAACTGGAGAAAATCGAGAAGAGAAACTCCGAAGAAAAAAAGCGTTCCGATGCGGAAAAGGTACGGTTGGTCGAAGAAGTTGCCGAATTGAAGAATGCATTGAAGAAGATAGAATTGGAAAAAAAGGAACGGTCCCTCTCTTTTTTGGAGAAGGAGAAGGTTTTGAACCAGTTTGTGTCGGATCTTGAGAATGCAAAAATCAGCCTGCAAAGAGACCACGAAAAGTTCATTGATTCTCTCATGCTTGAGCACAAGGAAACGATCGCGAGGTTAAAAGACGAAATACGCAAAGCGGATGCGGAGGGTTATCGACGGGGAATCGACTTTGTGACCCGGAAGATAGACAAAAGCAGGGGGTTGTAATTCGCTCCTTGATTTGAGAAACCGTGGTTTAGGCTAACGGCGCAAAAAAGGATTATGATTCGTTGAAGACTTGAAGCATCCATGCTTTTTCAGTTCCCCGGACAGTACGAACCTTCTTCTTATGCTTTATCAGCGCAAACCTGACGAATAATACCTTGTTGAGATCGAACTTGCCCTAAATGGCAGCAGTTGAATTCGGGATGGCGAGAAAGACGCGGTCCCATAGATCAATCCTTGCATTGATACTTTTCTCGGCGGAGATTCGCGCCTCTTTTTCTCTTACTGGATCATCGTCAATCAGGCATAAGACTAACTTTTCTGCCATAGGGCCATGGTTTTCGGCATCTAATTGCGCATGCCTTTCCAGGTAGTAGTGGAAAAGAGGCGCCTGCGCCCGATTAACTTGGCAGTTTTCCAAGATTCTGGAAAACATGAGAGGCACGATATTTTCGCGCCCATGTGCGAAAGAAGCGGCAATCTCGTGAGCTTTTCCGCCACGAATGACTTCAAACGTTGATTCTAAGAATTTTTGAACTGGCGCAGGGGCAAATTTACTTGCCAACACGTTATCAATACCCGATGACCCGACCCTGGAAAGAAATTCATTCACTTGGTGAGTCGATGCTCCAATTTCCTGCATTGCCATCAGATATATTTCGAAATGACTGGCAAATCGATCTTTGGAACCGGGGTATGCAGCATCTGATTCCTCCTCCAACACAATCTCGTTGATAAGCCTGACTGTAGAAGAATTCTTATTGGGCGTCCATGGAGACCCATGTGGCGGGATCATTGCCTGAAGTTCTTTCAGCAAGGACATGAAATCCCACACTGCATAAACGTGCAATTCCATGAACACACGCAATTGATCGATCGTTTGAAGTGATTCAAAGATTTTATGGTTCTCGAGCCCTTTCTTTAAATCTTTGGTAAGAAAATTCATCATGAAATTTCAATCACAAGCGCTCATGAAGGCAAACTTTTCGCGAAACCCATGGCGGAGCTTTTGTTTGCTGGGACCAATTCAGGCTGGAGATATCCAAGGACAATGCGTTTAAAATGGTCAATTCGTATTGCGATGGAAACCACGAACCAGGATGGACCACTATTCCTGGTCAGTGATGGCCGGAGACAAAAGTTGGGATTGAGCATTACTTATCTTCCGGCATTTCTCGGGGATGTGGCAGAATTGGGATTGTTCGGCAGGTCTAGTGGTTGAAACAGAAGTCGGCTGTTTAATGGTTCCTTTAAATGGCTCCGGCGAGTCCATTGAAGGACTTCAATCCGATCCGGAATTTGCGATGCCGGAATTTTCCGGGAACGATTCCTGCAAAGGCTAGCCATTTGATATTTGCAAACCCCTCAGCGCTTGCTAATACTAACCTTTTGTATGCCGGGATAGCTCAGTTGGTAGAGCAACGCATTCGTAATGCGTGGGTCGTCGGTTCGAATCCGATTCCCGGCTCTCTTTGTTTTTGCGATTAGTCGCATATTTACTGACCTTCCATCGATTGCCAACATGATCCAACCATCTACTCGGTACGGATTATGTACCTTTATTAGATTAGCGTGAGCCTCTGCATGCTCCCATTTCTTTGCTCCTTTGCAGGCTAGATACTTCGCTTCCAATACCTCATAAGAGAGTCGTTCATCTCCCATTATCTCCTCCAACTCAAGGAAGGATTGATCGTACGTTCCCAGTTCTCGATAACCAAATGCACGAGAGAGATGGACGGAGGGTTTCACTCGACTTTCTTTACAAAGACTAATACGCCATTCCGCCAATTCTGCCTTACAATTTCTTTACCATCTTTGTCGTAAATTAATGCTAATCCGTGCTCTTTACCCTCTTTGAAGTTTTGCTCCGCCTGCTTCCATCCATCTTCGTGCCACTGAGTTTGAAGGCCTTCTTTCTGACCATCTATAAAATTAACTTCGTCTTCTTTCTGACCAGTCTCGTACCAAAAGGTATTCAACCCATCTTTTGCTCCGAGTATTGCCAGACACTTCAAGTACACAGCAGCTTGAGAAAAGGCTGAAGCTGAGAAAAGATTCCAGTCGGCGGATACCGGCTTGCCGTGCATTGGAAGAAAAATTATCAATGGAGCGCATGAAGGTTCTCGTCTCGCTATGCTTGGTTTTGTTTTTGCTGTTCGGATGCGAACAAAGCCCCGTTGAGAAGAGTAGCCCGGCGAATGGCGAGTCGGCGCTAAGCCGCAAAGAGCGCATAACGGAACTGGAACAGAACCTCGAGGTGGCCGCATGGGAAAACGCCAGGCTCAATCTTAAGCTGCGAGCCGTTGATGGGCGCTCGCTCGTAAGGGACAAGAAAACAGGCCTGTGGCATTATGACGTCGAGCGCGAACCATATACCGGACGAGCCTTCGAGAGCTTTTCGGACGGAATGCCCAGAGCGGAAGCCCACTTCTTGAAAGGACGCAAAGACGGCATGGAAAGGTTTTGGCATGCCAACGGAAATCTTGCTCGAGAAGGTCAGTGGTTTGATAACTTGGCCAATGGACTGATGCGCAATTGGGACGAAAAAGGACGCTTGATCAAGGCCGAACGCTACAAGAACGGGGAATTGATCGAGGTTTTGCTGCAGTAAGCGGGAGGCTGATCAATTGGAGAAGTTCAGGCCCCGGGGCAAGGGAACTTCTCCCAGCCAATCCGGTCTCTCGCAAAAAACCTCTCCCCAGGGCGTGCTCAAAACTTCTCGAACGACGATTTGATAGGCCCTTTCCGGCTGCCCGTAGGAAAAGGTCAGCAAAAGATCCGTTCGTTGATTCGGTTTTTCCGCGTCTTCGTGGTTCCTTATGTTAATCGGTCCGCCCGCACCCTTCTCATCCGGACAAAAATAAAACAGGCGATCAGGGAAAGGAGTGGAGAAGCGAAGCAACAGATCCCCCTGTCCGGAGCCATTGCCGATGATTTCCTGATCGTATGTCTGTTCGGAATCTTCCGGCGAATATCCGATCATGAACGCTTTTCCGTGGGTGGATTTGTCCAGTTGCATGCGGTAGTTGAGCTTGCGGTCGAAAAAAAGCGTCCTGGGATCGGTTGCGTTCGAATCGATCATGGGATCCCGCTTGACTTCAAAGCGTCCTTTTGCCCAATGAACCGGAAGCAAAACCTCGATAGCGAGCAATCGAGTGGTTTCCCATTGAATGCCATAATCCTTCGCTTCACGAAGAATGGGATCAAAGGCGTCTCGCTGAACCATCCTTGGCGATTGATGGGAGATGTGTCGCCATTGGTCACGCCAGGTGTGAGCGAAGGCGACGCGCCACTTCTCTTCCTCGGTTCGCGTACCGATGGGAAACTCAAGGGTGTAATATTGCATCAGGTCTTGGCGAAGAGACCGATTTTCAATGGAAAACAAAAGTTGACGGAAATGTTCCTCTTCCAAGGAGAAGATGGATCGGAGGTAAAAGTCGCTGAATTTGTTCTGCCTGAAAGAGTCGAAGATTTTCCGACCCAGGGATTCCTTGGGATGTATCTGCCCATGAGCGAAAGTGATTCCGAAAAAAACGAACCAGCAAATGACCATGAACCCCGATATGATGCGCATCTCGTATGCAACGTATTCATTTTATTCCCAGCGACAAGCAATTTAAGGAGAAGAGGCGTAAACGCTTGCCAGTATCGCTCTCCCTTAAGAAAAGCGTTGGATGAACAAGCTTTCTCTCCCCAAGTCCATTGCGGCATGCCTATTTCTGCTTGGATTCTCCTTGCATGGTCAAAGTTCGCCCGCGCCCGATCCATCCCGCGGGTTGCGTTTCTGCAAGATCAAGCAGATCAGCTCATCGATTGCCCCGAACATGAATGCCTCTCTTTACGGAATCGATCGTCTCACGGACGGAGAATTGCCCCAAAACGGATATCCGTCCCGATGGACGAAATGGTATCAGGTGGACCCCGTTCTTACCTTGGATTGCGGGGAGGAGCGCCGAGTGGGAGCGATACGCATTTTTTTTCAGGCGATGTCAAGGGATGATGAATTGAAGAGCGTGCGCGTCGAGGTAAGCTTGGACGGAAAATCCTTTTTCGATTTCAACGAATACGTCGATATTGTCACTCCCCGGGAGCGTGGCGCATGGGTGGAGCTGGACTTGCAGGCAGTCCGGGCCAGGTATTTCCGTCTTTCTCCACGCTTTCAGGGGTGGGGCCATCAGTGGGGAGAGGTGGAACTGTGGGAGTTGGCGGATTAATTCCCATTCATTCTTCAAGGACGTAGTTGCTGTTTCGTATTCGAGGAATCATGATCCAGGATCTTGCAAAATGGGTGACTCGTGGGTTCCCCCTTTGGTCCTGCCTGGTGGCCTTGGTTGCCTTGCTCTACCCCAATGCCTTTCTCTGGTATGGCTCCGATTCCATTGCCTGGGGGCTCGGGTTGATCATGCTCGGCATGGGGTTGACCTTGAAAAAGGAGGATTTTATTCGCGTTTTGCGTACACCTCTTCTCGTTGCTTTCGGAGTCGCGCTGCAATTCGCCTTCATGCCTGCCTGGGGAGCGACGCTTGCTTCAGTTTTGCAGCTGCCGCCCGAAATGGCCGTCGGCTTGATCTTGGTGGCTTGCTGTCCGGGGGGAACCGCCTCCAACGTCGTGGTCTTTCTGGCCGGAGCCGAACTTGCTCTCTCGGTCTGCCTCACGCTTTGCTCGACGATCGTTGCGGTGGCCCTGACCCCCTGGCTGACTTATCTTTATGCCGGGAGATACCTGCCGATCGATGCAATGGCTCTGCTCGAGAGCATTGCGGTGATGGTGGTTCTTCCCTTGGTAGTCGGTGTCTTCTGGAATCAATGCTTTCCCAAGTCGGCTCGCAAGGTCGGTTCCTTTTCTCCGGTAGTATCCGTGGTTTTCATCCTTCTCATCGTGGGATACGTGCTAAGTTCCAAGCGATCCTTGATTTTCGAACACGGCTGGCTGCTGCTCTTGTCCACCGGGTTGCTGCACCTGGGCGGATTTGCCGGTGGCTATTGGGGTGCTCGTTTCCTGGGACTCGATCTTGGGCGAAGGCGCACCCTTTCGATCGAAGTGGGCATGCAGAATTCGGGATTGGCAACGGCTTTGGCAAGCCATCGTTTTCCCGATCTTCCATTGGCGCCGGCGCCCTGCGCCCTAAGCGCGATCCTTCATTGCCTCATGGGTGGATTCCTCGCGGCACGCTGGTCTCGTCCGAGCCTCGATTCTTCCGGACTCCCTGGCCGCGAAGAAATCCCGCCACAGTCCTGACATGGGTTCCAATCGCCCTCCCCATCGTTTGTCACCCAAGGTTCACTGGTCTCGGGCCATCGGTTACTGCAAGTTGGAGATGTTCGACAACGCCGAAGTGGAACTGCATGCCCTGCCGACGGTCGAACCATGGCGGAGCAAGTCCCTGGGTTTGAAGGTTGAAATTCGCCAACTCAAGGAGGACTGGCCCGCCATGCGTGAGCTTGCTCATGGGTTGCGGGTCGAATTCCCTGATCAGGTCCAGTGGTGGGTGGCGGAAGCGTACGCGGTTCGGCGAAGCGAATCGACGAAGCAAGCACGAGAGATTCTGCTTCAAGCGTTGGTTCAGCATTACGACGATGCGTTGGTTCGTTACAATCTGGCCTGTTACGCCTGTGTCTTGGGCAGTCCCGGGGAAGCCCTCGATTTTCTCAAGGAGGCAGTCAGAAGGAACCAATCCTACAAGTCGATGGCGATGGAAGACGAGGACCTTCTGGCGATTCGTCCCGCTCTGATCAATCTGGGGTGGGACGAGCCAATCGCCTGATTGCAGCAAAGGGGTTCACTCGGGGAGTCGATCAAGCAGTCTGCGTTCGATTTCCAGAAGCGGAGCATTCGTGGGGTCGTCCCGATCGGATGCAATCAGATGGCGGACGTCCTTGAGGGATTTTTCCCATTGTTCATCTCCGTACAGAGTCATTGCTCGGAGCGTACGGTGAAATCGATCATCGGGCTGAATTGCGATCAGGGCGTCCAGGTATCGCAATGATGCCGGCAGGTCTCCGTCCCACTCCGCTGAACGAAGCAGGTTGCGAAGAATTCGAACGATGATTTCAAGCTCGGAGGCGGATTCAAGGTCCTTCCCGGACAACTCGCTTCGAGTGAGGGATTCCGCTTCTTCGTGAGTGATCAATCGACCGCCGAATGCATCGATGAGCACGGAATCGTTTGACAAAGGTTCCGAGGCTCGATGGAGCGCGAGAAAGTGGCCGGGCGTGGAAAGGCCCCGGATATCCAGATCCAGGCGACGACCCACTTCCATGAGCAGCAGGGCCAAGGTAATGGGCAGGCCCTCCCGATCGTCGATGACTTCGGTCAGGTAGCTGTTTCCCCGATGATGAAAATCCAAGGAGCTTCCATGAAATCCCATCTTGGCGTAGAATTCCTCCATCAGTACCTCCAGCTTTTCTCTTGAGCTTGCCTGGGAGGAAATGTTTTTCCGAATCTGATCCGCCATGCGATCCACTCGATCGACGTATTCTTCCGGTTCAAAATGAGGATTGTCCAGCTTGGCGACGAGAAGTGCGCATCGCAGCAGACGCGAGTCATCGGAGGAATCCTCTTCGAGCAGTCCGGCGAGCTCGCGGTGAATCCCCAGCAGCCGCACGCGCTCCGCCGAATTGCGGATCCTTGCGCTTTCGAGCTCCAGTTGGTCCGCTCGATCAAGAAGGATTTGAGGAACAAACGATCCCATGGAGGCGAGGTCGGCCAAAATTTCAGACGAGAGTTCTTCAGCCTCTTTCAATGGAGCGGAGAGCTCGATGGCTCGCCTTCTCGTATCCGGGGAGATGGCGTTTGCAGGCAGGCGCGAGACGATGCGGAAATTCCGGAATTGCGCTCCCGGTTCCCGAAACTTGCACAATCCGACCCGACCGTTCCGAAGGGTCAGATCCAAGACCTTGAAAACGGTGTGGCCGTTCACGGAGCATCGAATTTCACCATTCTCCTCACGACGGACGGAGATCTTGTTCCACTGTCCCTCCAGGTATGCGCTGGAGGCGGAATTTTGAATGATTTTCCAATCGAACACGCTGGGTCCTTTGAAGCAAGTCAGTCGCAAGCTTCCGTTGGTGGGGTAAAACCCATAATGCCTGTTCGATTGATCGGACTCGAAAATCAATCCGGCTGCTCCGCTTTCGTCCTCGAGGCGAACCTCCACTTCCAAGTCGAAGGGCGGGGAGGGAATGGTTCTTTCCAGCAAGCAGGTCATCCGTCCGCCAAATCCTTCACCCATGCCCGACGCCTTGATGATGCCCGCTTGTTGACGCCAGTGACCGCCAAAGGGCGTGGTCCATTGCTCGTCGTCGAGCATGCCGATGGTCAGCCAACTTTCGATCGAAACGGGACGCTGGTCCTTGAGCAAGGCTCGTAAATCGCCGACCGGGACGCCGAAGCCGGTCGATCCGCCCGATTTGATGGCCAGAACCGCCACGACCTCTCCTTGAGCATCCAAAACCGGACTGCCGCTGCTTCCAGGTTCTATGGGAATGGCCAGTTGCACCATCGGGCGGCCGTCGCCGAATTCCAATTCGCGAACGGCCGCAACCACTCCTTTGCTCACGCTCAAGCCGTAGCCGAGCGGATTGCCGATGGAAAGAACCTCCTGTCCGGGACGCAAGTCGTCGGAATTGCCCAGGGACAGGGGAGGGGCATCGGTGTTTTCGACCTGCAGGAGAGCCAAGTCGCGACTTCGGTCGATGGCCAGTATTTTCGTGGGGCGACGAATGGAACCGTCCGCCAATTCAACGGTGAATTCCCGATGCTCGCCGATGACGTGAAAATTGGTGGCGATGACGCCGTGATCCTCGACGAAGAATCCGGTGCCCACGCCCCAAGGGCCACCACCTCGACCAACGCTGGAAAGCGTGACGATCGAGGGCATGATCCGCTCGGCCAAGTCGGCGAAGGCGTCGGAGGATTCCGATTCCTCGGCAGCCTTCGTATCTCCGCGCGATTCAAGCAGTTCGGATTGTTTGCCGAACGCTGGAAATTGAAGAAGGATGCAAGCAAAAGAGGCAATCAAGAGGCGGCAACAACTGATGCAAGCGTATGAAACGGGGACGCTCACGGCCCCATTGAGCAAAAACTCAAGCCGATTGCAACTCGTCCTCATCATTGCCCTCCGCAGGGAAGCTCAGTTCCTCCTCTTCCTCCGTTTCGATTGATTTTTGGCGGAAGGATTCAGGCAACGCTTTCTTGGCGCTCACGCCCAGTGATTTGAGCTTTTCCGCCTGACTGATGAGGTTGCCGGGTCCGGTGGAAAGCTGACCGATCGCTCTAACGTGGGCATCTGTGGCTCGTTGCAGGGATTTTCCGATTTCTTCCACGTTGCCCAGAAAGCCGGCGAACTTGTCCAGTAAAAGGCCGGCTCTTTTGGCGACGTCTTGCGCGTGTCTGTTCTGTTTTTCCAACTTCCACAGGTTTGCTACGGTCTTGATCGTGGCCATGAGAGTGGATGCGGTGATCAGGGCGATCTTTCTGTCGAAGGCGTATTGATAAAGTTCGGGATCTTCCGCCAATGCCGCTCCGAAAGCGGGTTCCACCGGAATGAAAAGAAGGGTGAAGTCCGGACAGGTCAATTCCTCGATGCCCGAATAATCCTTTTGCGAAAGCTCGTCCACGTGTCGCCGGATCGAGACGAGGTGTTCCTTGATGGCCAGTTTGCGTTCTTCCTCGGATTCGGCCCCGACGGATCGCTCGTAGGCGGTGAGAGAAACCTTGGCGTCGATGATCAACTGCCTTTTTCCAGGAAGGTGAATGACGGCGTCCGGTCGTTTTCCGTCGAAACTGGCCTGCATCGAAAACTCCCGCCCCTTGGCCAATCCCGATGCCTCCAAGGCGCGTTCGAGGATGAATTCCCCCCAGTCGCCCTGTTTTTTCGCGTCACCCTTGAGGGCTCTAGTCAGGTTGCGCGCGTCCTCGCTCAGTTGCGATTGAGCCTTTTGCAATCCATTGACGAACTCGCGTAAGGCGACGTGCTGATTGGTTTCCTTCTCATGCAATTCTTCGACCTTTTTGCGGAATTCGCGAATGTCTTTGTCCAGTGGTTGAAGGGTCACTTTTAGCTTTTCCTGATTCAACTCCGAAAATTTGGCGGTTTTCTGGTCGAAGATGCGGTTGGCCAGGTTCTCGAATCTTTCCTGCATCAACCGGGCCGATTCCTCCTGTTCCTTGGCCTGCTGTTTCAAGCGCCTTTGCCATTCTTCGATTTCCGTTTCCTGGCGGGCGTTGCGGGTCTTTGCTTCGAGCAGGTTTTCCCGCAGAACGCCTCGCTCGTTCTCGGACTGGGCGAGGCTTTTTCCGAGCAGTTCGATTTCCTTGCGCAAACCGGCCGATTCCTCCTGAGTCTGTTGAAGAAGGAGCCGCAAGCGCTCCGAATTCGCTCGGGCCTTTCGTATGGCAAGGAGCTCGTAGCCGACCAACAAGAGCAAACCGATTCCCAATCCGATGGCGAGGTAATTCAATGGATCCACTTGCTCAAGTTGCTTTCCCTCCTCCCAAATGTCAAGAGCGCCAATCAGAAGGAGCGGCCTGTCGCGCTTTTCGCCCAGGGGAGGAACCGGACCTGGGATTTTTCCGACCAATCTTCCTGCAGGCAGAAGACGCCGGAAGTGATACCGACTTGCCAAGTGGAAGACTTTTGCAAGGATGTGCTCCAGATGAAGTGGAAATTCGCTTTGGTCGCATATTGCTGCCTCGTTCTTTACGGCTCCAGCCTTTCGCCTTCGGAGTTGCCGGAAAAGGCATCCTTGTTTTCCGACAAGTTTCTTCACTTCGCGGAGTACGCGGTAATGGGGTTGCTCGCATGGGGGGGCTTCGGTCGGGTGGCGTCGGGGTTTCCCTGGGCTCTTTTCGCATTTTGCATCTGTTTTGGAATCGGTGACGAATGCTGGCAGGACTGGTTGGGCAACGCTCGCAATCCCGACGTCTGGGATGCAGCCGTCGATGCAGCCGGTTCTTTTTGCGGATTGCTTCTGGCCATGGTTTTCTGGCGGAAATGAAGGCGGTTGGGCTCGGTCGGCCGGGTTGAAGCTGTTTGAGACTTGCCACCGATTGATCCATCGAAGAAGAAACCAACCATGAACAATTCACCACCTGAATACCCGGGAATGTCTCGGAGGTCCCTGCTTCGAGGAGTAGCCGGGCTGGGGGCCATGATGGGAGTTTCTCCGCAAGCTCTTCCGCAAAGCTCCTTGCCCAAAGCCGGCAAATTGCGTCAATCGGTAGTCGCCTGGTGCTTTTCCGATTACTGGAGCATCGAGGAAACCTGTCGGCATGCCCGCGATCTGGGATGCGAGAGCGTGGAGCTGGTCGGGCCGGAACACTGGGGGGTTCTCCGCAAATACGGATTGACTTGCGCGCTTTCTCCCATTGCGGTCGAAGGAAGACCGTTTGTCAGAGGGTTCAACGATCCCTCCTATCATTCCCCATTGGTTGAGGTAACGAAAGAAGCCATCGACCGGTCCCATTCCTTCGGTTGTCCGAACGTCATTGCCTTCACCGGCTATTCTGGAAACTTCTCTTTGGAGGAGGGGGCGAGAAATTGCATCGACGGATTGAAGAAAGTCGCCGGTCATGCCGAAAGAAAAGGGGTGAACGTCTGCTTGGAAATGCTCAACAGTCGAGTAAGCGATCATCCTCATAAAGGACATCCCGGGTATCAGGGCGACCATTTGGACTATTGTCTTGAGATACTGCGCGATGTGGCCTCACCGCGAATCAAGCTGCTTTTTGACGTTTACCACGTGCAAGTCATGGATGGAGACGTCATACGCAGAATCGGAGAGTGCGGAGAAATGATCGGGCACGTGCATACGGCCGGAAATCCGGGCAGGGGGGAGCTGGACGACTCTCAGGAATTGAATTATCGTCCCATCATGCAAGCCCTGTTGGATGCAGGCTATCAAGGATTCATCGGCCAGGAATTCATTCCCACGCGGGACCCGAAGGAAGGATTGAGAGAAGCCGTGCGACTATGCTCCATGCCATGAACCGCTTTTTCTCGTGACGATCACTGACAGATGAGCATTCGTCCTGCCCGCATTCATTTTCGGCGGATCGGTGCATGACCAAACTTCGATTCATCGATCTTTTCTGCGGAATCGGCGGGTTTCGCCAGGCCCTGGCCCCGCGGGGACACCAATGCGTGATGTCCTCCGACTGGGACCCTCACGCCCAGTCGGTTTATCTCATGAACTATGGGGAATCTCCTCTGGGAGACCTTACCCGACTGTCGGTGGAGGAGGTTCCTCCGCATGACCTGCTTTGCGGCGGATTTCCCTGTCAGCCTTTCAGCATTTCGGGAAATCGATTGGGTTTCGAAGACGCTCGAGGAACCCTGCTGCAGGAAATCCTCCGGATCGCCAAGGCAAGAAAGCCAGCGGCCCTTCTTTTGGAAAACGTGCGCAATTACCTTACTCATGACGGCGGACGCACCCTGGCGGCTACGAACGACTTGCTCAGGCTCTGCGGATACGAGGTCTTTCATCAAACCTTGAACGCTTCTCACTTCGGTGTTCCGCAACGAAGGGAAAGACTTTTTTTCGTTTGTTTTCGCAAGGACCTGGGCGTCGTCGACTTCCGTTTTCCCGACCCACCGAACCCCCCGGTCTCTCTTGAAGAACGGTTGCTGCCCGCGGACGACCCAAGGCTGCAGCAACTGGTGGTCAGGCGGTCGGACTTGAGGATGAAGGACACCCTTCCCTCAAAGCGGGAAAACCGCCCCCTGCGAATCGGCACCGTCGGCAAGGGGGGGCAGGGCGAAAGGGTTTACAGTTCGATGGGGCATGCAGTCACCTTGTCCGCCTTCGGGGGCGGAGTGGGTGCGAAGACGGGCATGTACCGAATCGGATCCGTTATCAGGCGACTGCACCCCGAAGAATGCAGACGAATCATGGGTTTTGCCGAGGGGTTCCTGCTGCATCCCAAGCTCAACGTCTGCTACAAGCAGTTCGGCAACTCGGTGGTGGTGCCTGTGGTTGCCGCCATCGCGCTCAAGATCGAAGAGGCGCTTGAGCAGGCCGGTTTCGGAAGCTTTGCAAGGCGATGAGGTCGATTCGGTCGGCAAAAAACACTGCTTGGTGCCTGTTGGGTTGTTCCATCGGGGACTTGGGCGCGATCGCTTGCTTTCAACATGCTTTTGCCCCGGACCCCATTCCCCGAGAAATCTGGGTCTGGGTATGGACGGCAGCGATGAGCGCAGGCATACTCACGAGCGTTCTGCTGGAGACGATCGTTCTTTGGAGGCAACTTGGACCAAGCCAGGCTTTTCGCACCGCCGTAGGGATGAGCATGATTTCCATGCTCCTGATGGAAACGGCGATGAATTTTGCCGATTTCGGGATGATGGGCGGGCCGGCGCTCTCTTTCGAAGTCTTGCCCTACACCGTTGGCGCCGGGTTTGCCGCCGCTTGGCCCTACAATTATTGGCGCCTGAAGAAATACGGGAAATGCTGTCATTCCTCCCAGCCGGGAAGGGAGTAGGTTTTCTTTCCTTGCCCTGTCCCTCCTAAACTATCTAAATTCCTCTACGAATGAAACTGCTCTACCGTGAAGACGTACAGGAAGCCGGTTATGACCTGCCGGCCGAAGGACTGTGCTCCAATATCGGCCAAGAGGAGATGGAAGCCCTGAAGTTTGGCGGAGAATGGGTTTTGGCCGCCGATGAAGTCTTGGTTTCCGACGGCCACGAGCAGAGGTTTCTCTACATGGTGGTAAGTGGACAAGTGGGAATTTACAAGGCCGACGAACAGGGGCGTTCGCAAATGATCGCCAGCTTGGGGCAAGGGGCCGCTTTCGGAGAGATGGCTTTTCTCAGCGGCGGAGTCGCTTCGGCCTCGGTGCAGGCGGTGGGCGAATGCGTGCTGTGGAGAATGGATCACGAGCGACTCCTGCAATTCATCGGCGAGCATGGTTTTGCCGGGGGGCAACTTTGCCTGAACGTGGCCAGCATTCTTTCGGGCCGTTTGGTCGATGGAAACCGAAAGGTTCTCGATATGGGAAGGGAATTGCAGGAATCCCTGCAACACCTTCAAAGCGCTTCCGCGGCGGATCAGCAAAAATCGGAAGCCCTCAAGCAAATGCAGGGCAAGGTTGCCAACATGCAGAACGCCTTCAAGGGATCTGCGGTCAAGAAAAGCGGATTCAGTCCGCTGACGGCAGTTGCCTTCGGTCTCGCAGGGATCAGTCTGGCTGGAATGGTCGGACTTTTTCTTTCCATTGACGATTCGATTCAGGAGCGCGCGGATTCCTTGGCCGGCAAAGTGGAAAAGCTCGAAAAGAACGAAACCTTTTATCTGGACTTGAAGAAACGATTGGAGGGTGAGAACGCCGAGATGGCCGAACAAACCAAATCGCTTCTTTTGGAAAAGCAAAATTTGGAAAACAAGGTGGCGAAAGCCGAAGGTGACCTCGATGATTTGAAGAGCGAGGTTCGTTCATTGGAGCGTGACCTGGGCGAGGCGAAGGACGACCTCGTGCGCGCCCGACGGGTCCAGCAGCCGGAGCCTTCGGCAAGCGATTCGGATCAACCCAACGTCAGCGACGCCTTCGTCGATTCCGTACTTGGCTGGGCAAAGCGATATTCAACGGTGGCCTTTCCCGTGGAAGTCATCGTGAAGAGCGAGTTGGTCACTTTGACTGATCGTGCCAGGCAGGCTCAGGTTCCGGTTCGTCCTGGCGAAAAGATTCGAGCAAAGGGCTTTCACCCGCAGGCCCCCAATCTCCTGATCGTGGCTCAGCTAAACAGCGACATGCTGTTGGCCACTCTGGCCATCGACAATTCCAATCTCATCGAGGCGCTGGCTCCCAAATTCACGCGTCACATGAATTCAATGGGGCAGTCCGTCAAGAATCCCTTCGCAAAAAAAAAACCCCTGAATGAGGAACCGCCGCCGGTCTCTCGGGCCTCCTCGCCTGCGAAACCGTCGAACCCTTCGGATTCTACTGCGGAGCTCGTTTCGGGAGCGGAAAAGGTCTTGAAAGGCACCCCCACGCAAGAGCAAAAAGCGGAGGACTTTCTCAAGGCCACTTCCGGGGAAGCCTTGGGCAAGAGTAAAGCCAACGATCATGGCACCAGTTGCGTCTGCAAGGATTGTCGGGCTTCTAAAGTGGGCAAGGGCAGCCTGTTCCCCGAATAACGGCTTGGGGCAAGGCTGTCCCGGAGGGCTGGGCCTAACCGGCGAAAAGCGCGTAAACGCCGGCTCCTATCAGCGCGGACAGGGTGGCCACGATGAACAGGACGTTTTCACTGTTCCATCGGCTGAACCGTTCCCATCCGGAATACCAGTATACTGAAACCTCCTCTCCGTGGCGGTATCTTTGCAAGTCTTCCAGGAAAGCGGTGGCGTTGGCAAAACGGTGACCACGAGAACGGTGGAGCGCTTTCATGCAGATGGCTTGCAGGTCTTTGGGGATTTTTCGCTCCGGCGCTACGTCGCGAGGGAGACGGTAGGGTTCTTCCAGTAATTTTTTCTTAATCTCGGTAATGTCTTCTCCCTGCAAAAACGGCTGGAGGGTGAGCATTTCGAAAAGCAGGATGCCGAGGGCGAAAACATCGGATTTCTCGTCCAAGTCACTGAGCCCGCGGGCAATCTCCGGGGTCATGTACAAAGGGGTGCCATAATGAATGCCGCTGCGGGTTAGGCTGAGGTCGGGGGATGAATCCGATTCACCCAGTTCCTTGGCCAGGCTTTTTCCTCCGAGAACCTTGGCCAGGCCCCAGTCCAGTACGTAAACCTCCCCAAACTTCCCCACGATCACGTTTGCCGGCTTTAAATCGCGGTGAACCACGCCAATATCATGGGCATAAGCGATGGTCTGGGTGATTTGAATAAGAATATCAAGCAGGCGGGGCAGCGGGAATTTTTCAACCACATCAGGCACCTCGTGTTTCAAATCAAGTAGAATTTGGCGAAGATCCTGCCCCTTCACCCTTTTCATCGTAAAAAACAGTTGTCCGCCGCGATCCCGGCCGAGTTCATAAACAGGAACAGTTCCGGGGTGCTGGATATTGGCAGTTACCCGGGCTTCCCGTACAAACCTCTGGGTTTCGATTTCGGAATCCTGCAGGTCCTGGTGCAAAGTCTTGTAGGCAACCTTTCGGTGAAGATTCAAATCTTCGGTAAGATATAATCTTGCCGTGCCTCCTTCGCTCAGGGGTTTTAACTCGTCGTATTTTAAAGATCCGCTCTTCCATGCACGCGGCAATACTTCATCGGTCTTTTCCTGATTTAAGCGTATTTGTTCCTCTTCTTTGGTAATCACAGCGATCTTAGTTCTTACTATAGTGCAGCTTCATCAGGGGCGCAAGAAGCGGAAGGCTTGTCGGTTTTTCGGGGCATTCGTTTGCCGATGTGCTTGGTGTTGCGTTTTTTTGCAAGGATCATTTGACGCTGCCTCTCTCGGAGGCTTTCTCTTCTCGCTGGACTTAGTTTGGAGGAACACCTTGGGCAGGATACGCCTTCTTCAAAGTCCGGAGATTTGTGGTCTTCCTCGCCTAATGGCCACCTGCAGGAGAAGCATAGCTTGGTCTTGCCGTCTAGCAGGCCGTGCCCAACGGATACCCGATGGTCGAAAACAAAACACTCACCATTCCATTTACTTTGCCGAGGGGCGATTTTTTCGAGGTAATTGAGTATGCCGCCCTTGAGATGATACACTTCTTGAAATCCATTTTGAACGAGGTAAGCAGAGGCTTTTTCACACCGTATTCCGCCAGTGCAAAACATGGCCACTTTTTTCTTCCTTTCCTTGCCCCACCTTTGTTCGACAAAATCCGCCCATTGACCAAACGTTCGAGTCTCCGGATTGATCGCTCCTTCAAAGGTGCCAATTTCGACTTCATAATCGTTGCGAACGTCAATCACTTCGACGTCAGGATCGGAAATCAGGTTGTTCCAGTCTTCGGGCTCAACGTATTTGCCCGATCCATTGGATGGGAGAATGGAGGGATCTCCCAGGGTTACGATTTCGGGGCGAACAATTACCCTGAGTCGGTAAAAGGTTGGCCGGGGTGTAATCATTGAGCGAAGAGGCAGACCGGCAAATCTCGGATCTGAGGAAATATGCTCGATAAAACGGTCCAATCCTTCTGCGGATCCCGTCAGGGTGGCATTGATCCCTTCGTTTGCGAGAATCAATGTGCCGGAAATATTTTCTTTTTGACCAAGCCTTTCCAGCTTTGGTTTCCATGATTGATGCTCTGGAAACTCTGCGAATCGGTAAAAAGTAACGACCTTTTGATCCATCAAATCCTTGATCAATACAAGATACTGCTCAGCCAATTAACCACGGACAGTCTGCAACCAAAAATCTGCCATTAGAGCGGCTCCGTGCGGTGATGGGTGAACTCCATCACCTGCCCAATGCTGGGGCGAAGCATATTTGAGCGCCCGGTCAAACATCTCCTGAAAGGGTACGAAAGTGGCCTTGTGCTTGTCTGCCACCTTGCGGGCAGATGCGCGATAATGATCGAACTCAGGAAACCATTTTTCATTCACCGCTCCACACTTCAACACGAAGGGCTCGCAAACGACAATTTGTACATGTGGGAGAGCCTTGCGGGTACGCTCGATCAAAGCCATATAATCCTCCTCATATCTTTGCGCGGTGCCGTCATAGTGTCCTTGCAGGCCGTGCCAGATGTCGTTGACGCCGATGAGGATGCTCAGAATATCCGGTTTATGGGCAAGGCAATCGCTTTCCCAGCGAGCGTCGAGTTGATGAACCTTGTTGCCGGAAATTCCGCGATTGAAAATCTCAAGGTTCAAATCGGGTCGATTTACGAGAAGGGCCGCCGCAATCATACCTGCATATCCGTTGCCCATTGATGGTTGGTCGTTCGCCAAAGGATTTTGCCGGTTTTGCCGGCCGGCATCGGTGATGGAATCTCCCTGTAAGAGAATGGTCGTACCTTTATTTAGGTGGATGCCTTTTGCGTGCGCGCCGTTCTTGGCATTTACATTGGAGAGTAGACCTGTTGATGCACCGGTTAAGGTGAGGCCGCCAAGCAATTGCCTTCTTGAAATAGTCGATATTCTACTCATGCGTTGATCAAATAAAGTAAGAACCCGTCTGGCAATGGGTAATTGCATCGATTTGACGCTTGCCCACCTCGTAGAGATACAGGCATTTTACCGCACATGAATTATGAAGAAAAACTTGGCGCAAAAGGAATAAAATTACCTCCCGTACCAGTGGCTGCAGGTCTTTACAAGCCAATGCTGGTGGTTGGTGATCTTGCCTATTTATCTGGGCACCTGCCCATTTTAGAAGATGGTACCATGCTGGTTGGTCAGGTCGGGCATGATCGCACCGTGGAGGAAGGGAGTGAAGCGGCCAGACAGGTTGGCTTGAATATGCTGGCAACTCTGCGAGGTGGGCTTGGTTCGCTTGATCGAATTGTGCGGGTGGTAAAACTTCTCGGCCTGGTTAATGCCGGTAGTGAATTTACCCAGCACCCTCAGGTGGTCAATGGATGCAGCGAACTTTTGAAAGATGTATTTGGGGACGATTGTGGTGTGGGCGCAAGGAGTGCGTTCGGTGTTTCTGGTCTGCCTGCTGGGGCAATGGTGGAAATTGAAGGTGTATTTCAAATCAAAGTGTGAGTTGGAAAGGTAAATTGATTGCGGTTTTGGGTGTGCCGCTGGCAATTTTGCTTTTCCTTGTCTTTTTTCATAGCCAACTGTTAACGATATATGCCGGTGGGTTTGTGGTAAACAATGCCAGTCCAGGGGCCGATGCCATTATCTGTCTGTCTGGTGATCGTGAAACCCGGAATCCCGAGTGTTTGCGGTTATGGAAAGAGGGGTATGCCAGGCGCTTGTTTGTGACTGCAGAGAAGCCCAAAAATAAGGAGTTTAATAAGCTCGAACTCAGTCATCTTCAGTTTGCTCAAGCCGTTACCAAGCGAATGCAGTTAGATGCGGTTTGGGAGCTTTTGCCATCGCTCACGGATGGTGCGACCTCCACCTTTGACGAGGCAGCAGATGCATTGGCCATGGCCAAGAAAGCAGGGTGGGGGAGAATCATTCTGGTGACTGATGAGTTTCACACCCGACGGTCCTTGCTTGCCTTCAAAAAAGTATTCAAAGGAAGCGATATTGAGGTACAGGTTGCCGGTGCACCCAATGAGGTTTTTGGGGTGGATGACTGGTGGAAATCAGACCGTGGAATCCTGGCGTATTTCGGAGAAACAATCAAGTATCCGATCTACCTCTTCTGGAATCACGAGCCTAAGATCGTGAGCAATGATTAGGAGGGTCTAGAACTGATAAACCAGTCCGGCACTGACGACTGGCCAGAATTCAAAATCGTCCAGACTGTCCTGAATGTCTTTCTCTTCAGCCGCTACGTTGTTTTTCAAGTTGTTGAGTGCTGCTCCAGTGAGGGTAGTATCATACGCAACCTTAGCTTCAGGTGAACCAGAAAACAGGATGCCCAAGTCAAAGACAAATCCCCAGCGGTCATCATCCCCAAAGGTAGTATCGAAACCAATCCCTACATAGGGAGCAAAAGTGTTGTAAGAGACATCGAAATCGAGAGATTTAATTTGATTTGAGTCGTAGGAGCCATCTCCAATATCGAATGTCTGACCAGAAAGAAGCTTCCCTTTGCCGGTTAATTCATTTCCGTTGATCAAGAAGCCAGCACTGATACGGAAAGCCTGTTTGAATGGGTGCAAATCAACGAATAAGCCGAAACTTTTGAGTTCCAGATTGATATCGTATTCGATATCGGACTCTTCACTGTCGTAATCCCACGTAAAATAATTCACTCCTCCACGAAGGCCAAACCATGGTGTGATGCCCTTAGCTACTTCCAGTCCGCCCCCAAGTGTACTTACTCTGGGCGCGATGCGAAAACCCAAGTGGTAGTCATGATCAAAGTGGTAGTCATGATCATTTGCATGGGTAATTCCACAGGCAAGGAGACTGATCACTGAAAGTATAAAAAATTTGAGAGATTTCATAGCTTTTTAGATTTGAGAAAATTTTCTTCGAGGCAAATAAATTCATCTTTCACTTATCTTCGGAATTTCTGGAGAATAAATTGCTTTTGCTCTCTAGAAATCTGCCCTTTTAGAAATTGCTTAGTGGTCAATTGCTTTACCAGCTCCTTGTGGCACGCGGATGTTTTCTACGAGCTGCTGCACCTCCTCGGGCGGTTCCGGTGTCGCTCTGCTGACCACAAAGGCGATGATGAAGTTGATGAACATGCCGAGAAACCCGATGCCTTCGGGGGAAATTCCGAACCAATATGCCTTGCTGTCCGAAAGAAATTGAAAATGGATGATGTAGCCGAGGGTAAATCCGATTCCGCAAATCATTCCGGCAATCGCCCCCTCCTTGTTGATTCTTTTGGAGAAAATGCCCATAATCAGGGTAGGGAAGAAGGAGGAGGCGGCCAGACCAAAGGCGAATGCGACCGTTTTGGCGACAAAGCTCGATGGCGGGTTGATCCCAAAGTAAGCGGCGACCAGCAAAGCCCCGAAGGAAGCAATCCGAGCGTACCTGATCTCTTGCTTGTCGGAAATGTCCGGCTTGAGAATTTTCTTCATCAAGTCATGAGAGACCGAGGTGGAAAGCACGAGAAGCAACCCGGCCGCTGTGGAAAGAGCGGCCGCCACGCAACCGGCCATGACCAAGGCGATCACCCACTTGGGCAATCCGGCCATTTCCGGGTTGGCTAATACGATGATGTCGCGATCGTAATAAATTTCGTTGGGAGAATCGACCAGTGGGTTGGATACTGATCGCGGTTCCCCGGGAGAGCGGTCCCCTTGGACATAGGTCGGTTTTCCCTCGAAAACTTGGCCGGCATGATACTGCATGATGCCGTCTTGGTTCTTGTCCACCCAGGCAATCATTCCCTGATTTTCCCAATTCTTGAACCATTGCGGAGCTTCGGCATACGTCTTTTGATTGATTTCCTGCACGAAGTTGGTGCGGGCGAAAATTCCCAGCGCCGGAGCGGTAAGATAAATGATCGCTATGAAACCGAGCGTCCAATAAGCCGATTTTCTCACCGATCTTACGTTCTTGACCGTGAAGAAGCGAACGATGACGTGAGGCAACCCCGCCGTCCCGATCATCAGGGCTGCGGTAATGCAAAACATGTCCAGGGTGTTGCTGGAGCTTGCGGTGTACTCGGCAAATCCCAGATCGGTGGAGATTTGGTTGATTTTCTCGATGAGAGGGATCGAGTTTTCGGGGCCGTCCTTGACGTAACTTCCGATCAGTCCGAGTTGAGGAATGAGGTTCCCGGTAATAATAATGGAAATGAAAATCACAGGAATGGTATATGAAAAAACCATAACGCAATATTGAGCCACTTGGGTATAGGTGATCCCTTTCATTCCCCCCAACCCCGCATAAAAGAAAACGATTCCTCCGCCTATCATGACCCCCATCCAGATTTCGATGTCAAAGAGGCGGGAAAAGACGATGCCCACTCCCCGCATCTGGCCCATGATGTAGGTCATGCAGATGAAAATGGCGCAAATCACCGCCACCAGTCGGGCGGCATTGGAATAGAAACGGTCGCCGATGAAGTCCGGAACGGTGGCCTTGCCGAATTTGCGCAGATAAGGAACCATGAGGGTGGTGAGCAGAACGAACCCCCCCGTCCAGCCCATGAGGAATTTGGACGCCCCGTAACCTGCGGCGGCGATTCCGCCGGCCATGGAGATGAAAGTTGCGGCGGACATCCAGTCCGCTGCAGTCGCCATTCCGTTGGCGAAGGGGGAGACCCCGCCGCTGGCAGTGTAATACTCTTTCGTCGATCCGGCTCGAGACCATATGGCAATGCCGACGTAAACACCGAAGGTGACTCCGATGAAGATGAAATTCCAGGTCGTTTGGTCCATTAGGATTCCTCCTCCTCGACGAATCCGTGCTTTCGGTCAAGGTTGTCCGTCAATCGAGCATAGATGACCAGCAGGATCACAAAGCAAAGGATGGACCCCTGCTGGGCCATCCAGAAACCCAGGGGAGCTCCTCCGATTGAAAATTGATCGAGAAAATCCTTGAACAAGATCCCGCAGCCGAAGGACACGAGAAACCAAACGGACAAAAGCATGGTTACCAATTTGAGGTTTTCGTTCCAATAGGATTGGGCGGAGGAAGGAAGGTTTTTCATTTCGCTTAGATATTGAGCTTATGTTTGATGGAGATGCAAGGCTCATCGTCAACGTGCCTTCTTCAGAGAAGATTCGACAGGCCAAGGAGGCTTGGGCAAATCAGGGTCCAGCGAGCTTCCCTTTATTGTACTTGTGTAAACACTTGTATCGTGCGAAAAAACGTACGATAATTCGAAAGCTTTGATTTTGAAAAAGTATCATTTTTTGGTGGACCTGACGATCGGTTTGTTATCCGCACCCTCGGTGTATTCATCCCGATTTGGATGCTTTTTCCACAAGCTCGCCATCCTATGCAAATGCATCGTTTTTTTGGGCGGCGGAACTATCGCGAATAATCTCTCGGCCCAGAGTTCCAACGGGGTGACTTTGCCGCAAGAGCAGCAAGTTCCCGAAAACCTCAGTTACGACAATCCGACCTCTCAAATTGAAATTGTTCTCGGCGTAACCGAAGGAGGCAAGGATGGAACGGAGAATCACCTCGGCAAGAAGATTCGAAACATCTCTGCCAAGGACGACTGGCACAAGTTGCCCGAGAAGGGCGAGTTGACGGACGTCAAATATGAAACCATTGATTTTCCCTGGCGCAGGCAATGGGTCGTCTACACTCCCTCTCCCCATGCGGAGGGAGACGATTCCTTCATTTGGACGGCGACGGACGAGGATGGATTCGAGCACAATTACACCTGCCTGATCAAGATCGTACCCACTTCCAGCGCCCCTTTGATCTTTCTCCAAGGAGAACTGCAGCCATTGGGCGCCAGCGAAGAGGTGTCCTTCGAGGAGGAGCAGAATATCGTCGCGAAAATGGAGATTCTGGATCCGGATCCAAGCTTCCTGCAATCCAACGTCTCGAACTTGCAGGTCTCGCTCTCCGGCGAGCATATGAATTTCTTCCGCTTGCCTGACAATCTGCCGACACCCAAACTTGTGGGCGCTAAGACGGCCACCGGCAAAAACGGCTGGAGCTGGGAGTTTCCCATCCTTTGGAACAACGACAGTCTGCCCAATTACGAGACCATGCCGGTGAAGGACTTCGAGGTTTCTCTGAACGTCATCGATGCCACCGGGAAAACCGCCTCTACCTCGCTTGCCGTCTCGGTGGCGAATAAGCCGGAGGGGCCTCAGTTGGCAAAGGATCCGGAAGTTGTCGCCGTGGGCGACCAAGCCCTCTACGCGCCCGATGCCGCCTCCTCGGCTTATTTCGGTTTGCGCAAACAGGAGTTTACGCTTGTCGAAGGAGGAGACCTCAATATCAGCATTCCCTTTTCCATCTATGCGCCTGATCAAAGGAGTGACGGCTCCTTCAAGGACTACAAGATCTACTACGAGGCCAACCGAACGAAGTTGCAGAACGGATCGCTCGTGCCTCCCAAGCTGGAGACGGTTCAGGTCGGGTTCACCCAAACAGCCGAGGCAAACGTCACTCAAGTGGATTCCCTTGGCAGGGTGACCCAGTTCGAGATCACCAATCCAGGGTATGGCTATTTGATGGAAGACGCTCCCTTGGTCGCCATTCACTCGCGCTCGAACGATGAAAACGAATCGTTGCATTTGTCCTTCAACTTGCGCTCTTCCCCTATCGACCTTCCGCTTCTGCCCGGCACCTTGCGGAAAGAGTTGCTCGAAGTCAATCAGTCCGATCCCGGTTTCGAGGTTGGTGATGCCTTTTCCCTGGGCTACCCGACCAACCTGAACTTTCAAACCCTCGGGGTGGGGGACAAGAACGCCAGTCGCCTGGCGCCTTCGTACTCCGACGGAATCCTGTTGATCGACTTTCCCATTGCGGATTCCTTCCAGGAAAAAATCACCTACCGCTTCTACGCGCAGGATGAGTCGGACAAAGTCTTTTCCGACAAGGCCGGCAAATCCATCCCCTTTCTGACCTTGAGCGTTCGGATAGCCAATCAATACGAAGATCCGATCTCCTTGGAGACGGTCTTTCCCCGGCTCTCTTCGTCCGACGGCATTCTGGAACCGCATTACCTTTCTTCCCTCGAGCATTCCCTCGATCTGCTGGCCGACCTGAATGCGACCGACCCGGACACCTCACCCCTGGTCGGAGAGAGAAGCGACAAGGAGTCGAACCGTGAAGGAGCTCGGATCATCTATGATGTTTCCTGGGATTACGAGAGACTGGATCCGGATTTTCCCTTTCGGGAAGAAAGCGCGGACAGCTTTTTTCGAATTACTCAAACCGGATTGCTCTACTTCAAGGACCCCGAGGACTTGCCGATCAATTTGCGTTCCGAACTGCGCAAGATGTATTTGGATTACGATGAAATCCTCAAACCGACCACCGCCGCTCAGGCGCACCTTCAATGGCCGATCGTGGTCGAAGTCGCCGATGCATCTTCTCAGGATTCCGTTTCTCACAAGAGGAGCACCGCCTCTCAACGCTTCACCATCGAGATCAAGGATCAGCCGGAAGACTCCCTTTACGTCAACAATGCCGGCAAGCCCCTGGAAAACCTGCCCACCTACTACATCAAAACCAAGGAAGGTGAAACGTGGAGCTATCCGGAATCGGTCTACCCTGACTTGTTGGACGAGAACGACACGACCATCCTGCTCTACGCCAAGGATTTCGATTCGAAGAAATTCCTTTCCAGCAACTACTTCGATCCCGTATGGAAGGAGGAGCCCATAACGGATCGCGACACCCCGGTTTTGGGCGCCGTAACCATCATCGAGCAAAAGCCGCCGGTGGACGGGATCGTCGAATTGGCGAAGTTTTCCTACACTCCCCGAGCCAATCGTTCCGGCACCGACTACTTCGATCTGGGATTCGGCAACGACAAGCAGAGGATAAGGTTCGTGATCGAGATCGAAAACACCGCGGACAAGCCCACTGCGGGAAGTTTTCGCATTTTTGACGACGGGGGGGTTGGGTTTCCGGAAATCGTACCGCCCAACCCCGAAGGAAACGTCTTCACCGGATTGATTCTTTCCGAAACCATCAACCGAATCTTTGAACTGACCTTCGTCGACGAGCAGGATTTCGATGCCATTGACACGGTGGAATTCTTCGGGGCCGACAGGGATCTTTTCCTAATCGAGGAGGTGGGAGACGATGGGTCCAAGCCTTGGCGGAAAACCGTGAGAATCTCTTTGAAGGAATTGCTTGATCGCGAAAAGTATCCCGAGCACGAGGATCCGATCTTCGATCTCAAGGTGTTGGTGGAGGACTCTTCTCCGAATTATCCTGAAAACCAAAATCGCTACGATTTCGTCTTCACTTTGCCCGACGAGGACGAGGGGCCTGAAATCACCGCCGATGGAAAGCCGAGCGATCAAGTCATTCACGTCACTGAAAATTCCCTAGTAGCCGTTGAAAAGCTGGAAGCGAAGGATCCTGAGGGAGAGGACAAGGTGTTCGAATGGGACATAGCCGGCGGAGCCCATGCCGACTTCTTTGAACTGGAATCCAGCAGAGGTTCGTCCGTCCGTTTGCTGTTCGCCCCCGGCAGGTCTCCCAATTACGAGAAGGAGGAACAACGCGACTTGAACGTCACCTTGTTGGTTTCCGACGGCGAGGAATTCGGCTATCATCCTCTCGTTTTTCGGGTCGACGACGACAACGACCTGCCGACCTTGATCGTTCCCTCGCTGGAGGTCTTTGAGCCGCAACGCTTGGTGATCGATGATTTGAGGAGCATTTTCACCGATGAAGACGAGGACGAGTTGACCTTTCTCCTCCTTGGCGGCCCCGGCCGTGGGTCCCATGCTGACCTTTTCGACGCCAATTTGGTAGCAAGCAAGGGTGAGTTGCGGTTCAAGGCGGATTCCGACCATGAGAGGAATTCGACCTATCGCATTACCCTGCGAGCCAAAGACGGAAACTTTTCTCATTCCGAATCCAACCTGACCATCCTCGTGGAAAACGTCAACGAGGCCCCTCAGGTGCGAAGGGGAGTGAGGAACCAGGCCGATCCGGATGCTCCTCTGGAATATTCCATCAATGAAAAATTGCTTACTCATTACACTTTCGAGGGCGAAGAAGCACTCCAGGAAGAGACCGAGAAAGCGATCGACTTCTTGTATTTCTTCGATCCGGAGGATGCGACGCCCAACCCATCCAGCCTGACCTATGAGGTGATCGGAGAGGCGCTGGGTTCCTTCACGATTTTTCCCAGTCCGAATAATCCGGACGGCACCTTTCGTTACACTCCGCCCGATAATTACTACAATACCGTCAATGGAGAGCTGATCGACGAACTCCTGAGTATTGATCTCAACGTTACGGACAAGGACGGAGCCAGTTCGATCTTCACTTTTTTCTTTGCGGTCGAGGACATGGAGGACCCCCCCCGAATCATCCCCTTGGTTGAAGACGAAGAAGTAACCGAGGTAAATACGGAGGCCAGGCCTTGGGGCGTCATCAATTACGAAGGCAACCTCGACGTGATGATCTTGCTGGCCGATGATTCCGTTGATCCCGAGCCCAGCGCCAATTTCAAATGGGAGCTCCAAGGTCGGGACAAGGATCTCTTTCAACTCGTTTTCCGCAGGCCCAACGAACAATTCCTCAGGTGGAAGCCCTCCGATGAGATCGAAAACCTGAACCCGGGACAGACCCCCAATTGGGGGTCTCCGCCCATCAATCCCGGTCTCTCCGACTTCCAGGAAGCGGGGACCTACGAACTGACGGTCAAGGTATGGGATCAATTCGACGAGAACAGCACAAGCAGCGTGGATCTGATTTTGGAAATCGGCAACCTCTTGGACCGTCCTCCGGAATTCATCCCTTACTCCTCCAGCGGAATCCTGGAAACCTTGCCTTTCGAGGAGGAGAGCGCCGATGCCTTTATCGCGAATATTCTCGCGGTTGATCCGGATGCTCAGGAGATGGAAAGCGCAGGATTGGAAAAACACCTCATCGTCTATGAATTGGACGACCAGTCTCGCATCTACACCGATTGGAAGTGGATCGACAAGGAAGCATTCGAAACCGATCCCTTTCAGCCCACCAACCGACCCGGTGGAGAGCTGCGCTTTTTGAAGGTGCCCGACTACGAGGCGGATTTCGTGGACAAGGGACTGGAACCCAGGCTGGAATTTCGCATCTGGGCAAGGGAATACGACGAGAACGGGCCGGTGCCCGATGCGGAAACTTCTCAGATCGTTCGCATACCCATAAAAAACAAGGTGGAAGAACCCGCTTTTCTCAGTCTGGGAAACCAGGCCGAGGACGCGAATTTCAGCATCTTGGAGGGTGAGGTCGGCCTGTTCGAGGTTCATGCGACCACCGAAGACTTCAACAAGAGCCTCGTCATCCAATTGAATTCAGAGGTTGCCGACGGTCATTTGTTCGAGAAGGTACGACAATCGCCTCCCGCAGACGGCGTTAGCGCCTTTGCCTTTGCCTTCGTCAGTCCGCCGGATCGTGAGAGCCCGCGGGATCATGACAAGGACAACCGTTACGAAGTGCAACTGGAGATCGCCACCAGCGACCCCATGGTCTTTCACCGCGAAACCTTTTTCATCAAGGTGGAGGATACGGAATCACCCTTTTCGATCGAAAGCGACGCTTACTTTCAAATAGAAGAAAACACTCGTTTCGTGGTCGATTTGGAAGTGGAGGACGAAGAAAACGAGCAAGTTTCGGCCGATCTTTTGTTCGTCACTGAAAAAGGCGCCTTCTACGCGCCGAACTCGAACCTCGATCATCGCCAAAACCCGATTTTCTCCTCGGCTCTCACTTATGAAGTTCACAATGCCTTGGACTCGCTCGATGCCACTGCGGCCGATTTCAACAACGACGGCTCGCAAGACCTCATCGTTCTTGCTGGCAGATCGGCCTCTCTTCGAATGAACCTTGGGTTCGGAACCTTTGGGGAACCCGTAGATTTTTCCGTCGTTTTTCCCGCCCCTCCTCGGGACGCTCTTGCCGGCGATTTCGATCAGGACGGTGATCAGGATTTCTTGGTCTCCTACCACGGAGACGATCTCGCCAGTCAATGCGGAATATGGTTTTATCGAAACCCCGGCGACGGAAGCTTCCCCCCCTCTCCTGAGGAGGTTTCCTTGCCCGTCGCGCCCCCTCTTCTGCAGCAACCCGGTCAGTTGGCTGCCTTAGATGCGGACGGTGATTACGACCTTGATCTGGTGGTGACGGACCGCCCGGGCGGCAGGGTCTTCTGGATTGCCAACGACGGCCGGGGAAACTTCGCTTCGCCCAAGGTCTTGGCCGAAAACTTGACCGAGCCACGTCGGGTGGAGCCTTTCAACGCAAGCAGCGCCACGGCGACCAGAAGCTCTGATCCCTTCGGCAAGAAGGATTTGTTGATCGGAGGCAAAGGAAAGATCTGGGTGGCTCGGAGCAACGGAAGCGGAGAGTTTGTATCGGAGGAAGCGGTGAGCCTCTCTTCGGGAGCAAGGTTCGTTCGATCGGTCAAGCCCGTCGATCTCAATGAAGACGAATTGCCGGATCTGGTCTATATCGACAACGAGAGCGCCGGTCCTTTCTTTGCCATTCAGAAAAAATCCGAAGAGGAACCGTTCGGTCCTTCTTACTCTTTCGGTCATCCCACGCTCAATTCCCGGTCCTTGGAGGTTTTCTTCGACGAGGCAAACCAGTCGGCCAAACCCGTCGTGTTGGTCGGGGCCCTTGGGCCGGCGTTGTATCAATTCCCTTCACCGGTCGAAACCGGTCTTGCCGCGGGAGTGAACTTCGGAGAGCCTCGCAAACTTACCTTTCCCACCATCGACGAAGGAGGCATCAAAGAGATGAAGATCGTCGACTTGGACCGAGCCTACAATCACTTTCATTTTTCTCTGGATGAGACGTCTTTCCAGTTCGAGGTCTTCGACGAAAAGCGATTCAGGGACGGAGGCAGGCTTTTCTTCAAGGATTCTCCCGATTTCGAAAACCCGGTCATTCCCGGCTTGGACAATCTCTTTCAGGTGCGGGTGCAGTACACCAAGTTCAACCAAAGCACCGGTTCGGCTCAGTCCAAGACCAAATTGATCGAGGTGCAGGTCGTTGACGTCAATGAAGCGCCGCTGATCACGCAGTCCCCCTTGGTCGAGATTCCGGAAAACCATTTGTCGGTTTGGCAAGAACTGCTGGTGGAAAATCCCGAATCCGCTTTCGAGGAACTTAGGTTTTCATTGAGCGGTCCAGACGAAGAATTCTTCGACATAGATTCCCGAACCGGTGGTTTGTCCTTCAAGGAAAGGCATCGTTGGGATGATCGGGAGGATGCGGACGAAGACTCGAATTACTCCGTGCGCATAAAAATGGAGGAAGTGGGGAGAGACCCGCCTTTTGTCGAGGAGCGTGATTTCGTCGTCCGCTTGCTCGACGGCTACGAGGTGCCGCTTGCTCCTAAGCTCGATCTAAACTATTCACTTGTGGAAGACGGCCTCCCGTTGGTGATCCATTTGCAAGACTTCAACGTCACGGATCATCCGGACAACCATGAAAACGGGATCGTCTCGGCATCCGTTGACAAACAAGGACATTTGGGGAAAGCCGAGATCCAGGAGTCGTTGGTCGGCGACGAATTGGAGGGATTGTTCTCCTACCAACCGGATGCCAATGCATCCGGTTCCGATCTGGTGTCCGTGAAATTTCTCAACAAGTTGGGATTGCCCGTTCACCTCAACCTTCACTTGTCCATCGCCCCAGTGGACGATGCTCCGGTTCCGAGGACCCCGAACCTGATCCTTCATCCGGAAGGAGACCTCAACGTCACCTTGCTGGAAGCCTTCGACAGTGATCTCTCTCAGGGAGGAAACCTTTCCTGGCATCTGGCCGATCCCGAGGACCCTGACTTCTCCGTGGTAGGAGGGAGGTTCCTGTTTTTCAATTACAAGACCGATTACGAAACTCAAAAGGACGTGGATTTTGTCGCCAGGCTTCTGATCAGAGATGGGGTCGGTCCCGACGTTCCCTATTCCATCCTCGTGCAACTGACCGATCTCTCCGACGAACTGCCCCAGTCGGTCCTTTCATCCGAGAGCCCCAATCTTTTCAGGGTGATCGAGCGTGAATTCCAAGTGGTCGATCTTGAACTGTTCGATCCGGATCTAGGCGATCTTCCGACGGCCCGAGTTTCAGGTGGTCCCGATTCTCGGTTTTTTCAGGTAGTCAACGGGTGGCTCAGAATAAAGGAAGCCTTTACCCTTGATCATGGCTTCCCGCAGGATGAGAACAAGGACAACCTCTATGAACTCAATCTCGAGGTCATGGGAGGGAAAAATTCCAAGGATTACCCGGTTTTTGTGCGCGTGCTCGACAAGGACGACAATCCGCCCGTCTTCATCAACTTGCCGCTCAGCCAAAGGGAAGGAAACCGTTCGGTTTACGAGGTGCCGGAAAACCAGCGTTTCGTCGCCTATCTCAAGGCCGAGGACAAGGAGGGGGGCGCTCTTGCCTTCGCAATCTCCGGAGGCGCGGACCGCGAGCAGTTCGAACTCAATTCAAAGACAGGAGAACTCCGCTTCAAGGAGCCCAAGAATTACGAACAAAGCATTGAGTACGTCGAGGAGGTGTTGATTGCCTTCCCCTTCGAATTGGAGGTGCAGGTCACCGATGGCTTTTGGGTGACCAAGCAAGCGCTGGCAGTTTACCTCACGGATCGAAACGACTTGCCGGTATTGGAGTCCCGCGAATATTTCCTGATGGAGGATGAAACGCTTTCAGGCGTCCTTTCCCTCTCCGATGAAGACGGTTCCGCTGATTCGGTGGTCGCGCAAATTCTTCGCAAGCCCAAGCGGGGCAGTTTGTCCCTGGATTCCAACAGTCGAGCCTTCACCTACGTTCCGCAGCCCAATTTTTTCGGGGTGGACGATTTTCAGGTTTCGCTCCGAGACGACGCCAATGGAACTTCCTCCTTCGAGGTCAAGCTTTCGATCTCTTCCGTCAACGACCCGCCGGTGGCGGTGGATGATTTTCTCTATTACTTCGCCCCGGAGGACAACACCACCGCGTTTGTCGAATTCTCGGTTCTTGCCAACGACCGCACCGGAGAAGACGATTCGGCCGAGTCCGCTTCCTATGAGGTCGAGGTGATCGAAAATCCTCAAGGCAGCCTCGTTGCCCGACCGACTCCCGGGGTGTTCTCCTATGCCCCACCTGCCGATTTTCTCGGGCCCGATGCCTTTTCCTACCATTTGCTGGACGGCAACCTGCTTGATTCCGGGAACGCGGTTGTTTGGGTAGCCACCACCGCCAACTTGCCCCAATGGACGTCCTTGAAGAATTTCGGAACCTTTTATCGAAACTCCAAGGATTCTCCATGGATCTACCACCGAAAAATGGGCTGGTTGTACCTCTCCGAATTCGACGATTTGCTTGATGCAACCTGGATGTGGCATGAATTGATCGGCTGGTTTTGGACGGGAGATTGGCTGGCCGACGAGAATCGCCTGCGTTGGGTGTACAGCAACGCCCTGAAAGAGTGGCTGCACTGGGAGGGAGGCATTCGCGATGCCGGAGGATGGTTTCTCAGAAGCTACGAGAACGAGATCTTCGACGAGGACTTTTTCGTTCGACTGGGCATCCGAATGGAAATCTTGGAAATTCTTCCCGATTTAAGAGGTTTAAGCTCATATCTGGAGGAGCTTACCTATTTCAAGCGCTCTGAAATCATAGATATTAAATTAGAGTTAAATAGATATAAAAGATCCAATACCTTGGACCGGATTCTTCAGTTTGCCTTCCCCTATTAATCCTCATATTTCTCAATCGTGTCGAAGCAGTTTCACGTCATCCTCCTAACTGGTCTTGTTCTAGTATTTCCGCATGCCTCCTTACTTGGAGCGAACCTGGACGATGCGCCCGTTTCCGAACTGCAGATGCGCTTCCTGCGTTTGGAGCAAAGGGCCCTTGATCTTTCCCGCAAACTGGCGGATTCCGCCGGCGTCGAACCGATCGAATTGATCGACCGCAACGAATCCCTTGAGCCCGTCCCCATCGAATCGGAGGCCCAGCAGTCCTACGACGCCCTTCCCGGGCCCATGGTCGAGCCCCTGCCGTTGCCTGAGGCAAAGGAGAGGGAGCAAGAGGCGCAACCGGTGGTTTTTCAATCCGAGGTTCAGCGGGTGGTGCCCACCACCCAGCAAAGGAAGGGGGATTACTACCTGATGCCCGTTGTGGGCTTGGCGATGGCCACCCAGACCACCTTTTCCGAAAACGCTCTCGATGACGAATTGGACGGAAAGTGGGGAAACTCCATCGGTCTTTCCGCCGGTAGAAGGTGGGACAACTGGATGGCATATGCAAGAGTTGCCTATCAATACCTGGAGTACGAGAATTTGAATTTTAGGGGACAATCCCTACAGACTCGTGTAGAAGGAACTGAGGAATCGTATTCGTTAGGTCTGGGGGGAGGCTATACCATATCCCTTACCGAAGGTCTCTCTACGTACGGTACTGCCGGATTGGGGATGGCTTGGAGGCGTAATAGCGCCGACGTCAGCGTTTATATCGATCCATTTCAAGGTCAACCAGGATACTGGCGACCTGATCCGAACTCTCTTAGTCCTTCTTACTCCTCCCTTGTCTTCACCTACGATTTCTCCATGGGGTTGGAATATATGTTTGCCAACAACTATTCGATGCTTCTGGGCTACCGCCTGCTCGGTCTTACCTCCAACAAGTCTTTCGAAGGATCTTTTCAGCATCTCATCGAGCTGGGAGTGGGCGCGAATTTCTAGTTTTCTGCGCACGTCGATTTCATTCCCTTGACGAAGGGGGCGCTCGGGGATTGCCTAAGCAATGATCCCATGAGTTCGGAGACGCCGATGATGAAGCAGTACCGCGAGGCCAGGCAAGGCCTCGAGGAAGACACCTTGCTCCTTTTTCGCTTGGGAGATTTTTACGAGATGTTCGAGGAGGACGCGAAGGTGGGAGCCTCGCTGCTTGGCATCACCCTGACCAAGAGGCATGAAATGCCCATGGCTGGCATCCCTTTTCATGCGGCTGAGTCCTATCTCGGGAAACTGCTCGACCGGGGGCGCAAGGTTGCCATCTGCGACCAGCTCGAACCTCCCAAGCCCGGCAAGTTGGTCAAGCGCGGAATCACCCGAATTCTCACCCCGGGGACCGTCCTGGAGGATCGCCAACTCGACGCCTCTCACAACCATTTTCTCTTGGCCTTCGATCTGGACAAGCGGGGCGCTCGGGCGGCCTGGCTGGACCTCTCCACGGGAAAGTTCGCCCTTTCCTTTCAGTCCAGACCGGAGGATTTGTTTTCCGCGCTGCATTCGCTCGATCCCCGCGAGGTCCTTCTTCCGGAGACCCTTGGCAGTCGACTGGAAAGAAGGGAGGACGGAAAGGAACTGTCCGATCAGATCGATCGCGCCCTGGGGGAAACGACTCGCACGGAGCGTCCCGACTTCGACTTCGATCAACGATCCGGGGCTCGCGAAGTCATGGAGAGTCTGGGGGTGATGAACCTGGATGGATTCGGCGTCGAGCTCGAACATCCCGGTCTCGGGCCGGCGGGAGCCCTGCTCGTTTATGCTCAGGACGTGCTCAAGGGAAAGCCGGGCAACCTCAGCGGCATCGAGGTTTACCGAGAGGGAGAGGCCCTGCTGCTCGATCCGGCCACCCAGCGCAACCTCGAAGTGTTTCGCACCTCCGGGCAAACCCGCAAGGGCTCGCTCTTGGACTCCATGGACGAGACCGTCACTGCCCCTGGGGCCCGCTTGGTGGAGAGCTTCTTGGCCAGACCGGTGCGAGACCTCGCGGAGATCGAGCGGCGGCAGACCGCGGTGAGCGAATTTGCAGGCAAGCCCAGAACCATCGAAGAGCTGCGCGAAACCTTGCGGCGAGGATCCGACGTCGAGCGCATTCTCGGCCGGTTGCGCAACCGGGTGGTGCGGCCACGCGAACTGGGAGGCTTGCGGGCCTCGATTCGCGAATTGCCGACCCTCCGGGATTCGTTGCTGGGGGCGGGCGAGGCGGGCTCGGCCATCAGGTCGTTGGGCGAGAGAATCGAATTGTTCGAAGATCTGCGCGAATTGCTGGATCGAGCGTTGGAGGAGGAATTGCCCGCTGAAATCAAGCTCGACGTCAAAGGCGAGGGCGGACGGGTGATTCGGGCAGGCTACGACGAGGAGTTCGATCGCTTGCGCGAGCTGGCCGGCGGGGGAAAGCGATGGATTCTCGAACTGGAGGAGCAGGAACGCAAACGCACCGGGATTTCCAACCTCAAGGTAAAGTACAACGGCGCCTTCGGTTATTTCATCGAAGTGACCAAGGCCAACCTGCACCTTGTTCCCGAGAGCTACCATCGCAAGCAGACCATGACCAATGCCGAGCGTTTTTACACTGATGAGCTTCGTTGCAAGGAAAAGGAAATTCTCAATGCCGAGGAACAGGCGGTGTCCAAGGAGCAGGAGCTTTTCGAAGCGGTGGTGGTTCGATCCCTCCGTGATGCCGACGGCTTGTCGAGGGTCGCCCGCAACCTGGCCGAGATCGACGTTTTTTCCTCCTGGGGAATGATTCTGCGCGAACGCGACTACTGCATCCCGCAATTCACCGAAGGATCCAGGGAACTGGTCATCGAGCAGGGGCGTCATCCCATCGTGGAGACCGTTCTCCGCAAGGAGAGCCTGGGACTGGCCGGCACGCACGCATTCGTGCCCAATGATTGCAATCTTTCCTCTTCCGGTGAACAGATTTGCCTCATCACCGGGCCCAATATGGCGGGCAAATCAACTTTCATCCGCCAAGTTGCCCTCATCACCTTGATGGCTCAGGTCGGATCGGGCGTGCCCGCCAAGTCCTGCCGACTCGGGCCGGTCGATCGAATCTTCTCCCGAGTCGGAGCCGGCGACGAGTTGGCTCGAGGGAACTCCACCTTCATGGTGGAGATGAACGAAACCGCGAACATACTCAACAACTGCACGGCCGACAGCTTGATCATACTGGACGAAATCGGTCGCGGCACCAGTACCTATGACGGGTTGAGCATCGCCTGGGCGGTCATCGAACATTTGCACGGCGAAGAGAAGGAGGGGCCGAAGACGCTCTTCGCCACCCATTACCACGAACTGGTTCGACTGGCCGACGACTGGCCCCGTTTGCGCAATTATTCCGTTGCGGTGAAGGAATGGAACGACGAGATCATTTTCGTGCGCCAGGTAACCCCCGGAGCATCGGAGAGATCCTTCGGCATTCAGGTAGCCCGACTCGCCGGGTTGCCTCCCGTGGTGGTTCATCGAGCCAAGGAAATTCTTGCCGGACTGGAGGCGCAGGATGGTCCCGCCGATGGCAAGCCTGCAGTCCCATCGCAGACCCCGCCCGCTCCTTTGCCAGTCGTTGCTTCCTCCCCGAGAAAAAGAATTGATCCAACGATCGATTCTTCCCAGCTGGAACTTTTTTGAGCATGGAAAGTCTTCATTGCGAGGCTTTCGGAAGGGAGGATGATCCAAGCATCGTTCTGCTTCATGGCTTGCTCGGCTCTTCGCGAAATTGGAGATCCGTCGCCAAGGCCATGTCCGAGAGTCATCGGGTGTTCGCCCTGGACCTGCCCGAGCACGGCGCTTCGCCCCATGGGCGGGAGACCGACTTGGTTCGCATGAGGGATCAGGTCGGGTGGTGGATCAAGAACAACGTCCTTACGCCCTTCGTTCTTTGCGGTCATAGTTTGGGGGGGAAGGTGGCGATGGCTTGCGCCTGCTCGGGCATGGAAAACCTGCAAGCCTTGGTAGTTGTGGACGTCGCTCCTCGGGATTATCCTCCGGAGCACCACCTGCCCGTCTTGGATGCCATGCTGGCTCTCGATTTGAACAAGGTGACAAACCGAAAGGAGGCGGACGAGGGCTTGGCCGAGAAAATTCCCAACTGGGGATTCAGGCAATTCTTATTGACCAACCTCCGCCAGGGGCCGAGCGGGTGGTCCTGGGGTTGCAACCTCGAGGTGCTGCGCTCCAGCATCGCGAGTTTGTCCCGCAACCCCCTTTCACCGGAGGATTCCTATTGCGGACCTTCCCTCTTTTTGCGTGGCGGCAGATCCGGCTATTTGAGAAGCGAGCACTTTTCGTCTGTCCTGCGATTCTTTCCTCGCGCTGAAATCGTCACTTTGCCCCAGGCGGGGCATGACCTTCACGTCGATGACAAGGCGGGTTTCCTGGAATCCCTCCGGTCTTTTCTAGAAGCCTTGAGCGTGGGGTAGGAGAAGCGGGAGCGCTCCCACTGGATGATTCTTCCGAATCCGCGAAAGGGAAGGCTGAAATTTGCCAAGCCGGTTACAATCCGAGTAACCTTTGCTTCGCCTGAGCGTTCGTCGGCACCGCTTTTCGATGCTGGCTGAAGGAGCGAAAGAAGACAAAAAAAAGACCCATGGTCGCCCATGGGTCTTTTTTAAAGGGGTAGGTAGATCAAGAAGATCAGATCGCAGCCTTGAGTTTGGCTCCAGCCTTGAACTTGACGCTTTTGGAAGCCTTGATCTTGATTTTTGCGCCGGTTTGGGGGTTGATTCCCGAACGAGCTCCGCGCTTGACCACGGAAAAGGTTCCGAAACCGATGATTTGGACGTTTTCCTTCTTCACCGCCTTGGTGATGCTTTGAAGAACTGCGTTGAGGGCAGCTTCGGCAGCGGCTTTGGAAGTATCCTTGCCCAAGTTCTTTTGTACGGCTTCTATGAGTTGACCTTTATTCATGTTTATTTCCTTTGGTTTGGAAGTGAGGATTTCTAGGATTTACAAGCTCTAGCTCGGGTTTTTCCGGCTTGCGGTCAAACTTTTTTTCTCAAAAACCGCAAATTTACGCGGTTTTGGGAGATTTTTTACGAAAAATCTTCAGATTCACTGGGTTTCAGGCGGCCTTGCGATCCACAGGAAACGGTTTCGAGGAGCTTCGCCAGTTCGCTGGCAAAGGAGGTGCCCCGACTTTGCGACAATTGTCCGGCCCGTTTTACCAACTGAGCCGCCATCACTCGAGACTGCTCTTGGGATGCTCCGAGGTTCGTCAGCCCTTGGGCAACCGGATCGATTGCCTTCTCCCAGTCGTCCCGGCTCATGCGAGAAAAACGAGCTCGTCGCTCTGTTCCGATTCGAGCCCCTTGCCGGCCAGGTCTGTCAGGGCGCTTTCATGAACCACGGCGCATCCGATCCATCGGTCGGAGGAGGCGGGATCTGCAAACATCGATTTCAGGGACCCTACGGCTTTCCCGTTGCGGCTCAGGGACAGAGGAAGAACCGGCGTCTGGGAGAGGGTTCGGTTGCCTCGAACGACCACGGCCTTGCGCCTCGTTTTTCCCATGGCATGGATACGAGCCATCACTTCCTGCCCAAGGTAGCAGCCTTTGTCAAAATCTACCGCAGAGCCATCCAGCTCGCCTTCCTGAGGAAATTCGTCTTCGCCGATTTCACCGGGAATTCTAAACAGACGCTGGTTCAGCCGAACCTTCTCCCATGCATTGGGGTCCCCTATGGGCAAATCGGAAAATGAGGACCCCTTCGCTTCTTTGGGAGACAGGATCCCGATCGTGAAAGCGGGCGACCGCTCGTCCAGGTAGGCCCATCCCTGATCGAAGGAATGCGCCTTGCCGTTTTTCCAGTCCTGGATCTGCGTTCTTTCCTGCAGAACCGAAAGACTGGAGGGGTGATGGATGCAGCAAAGAGACCAGCGATCCGATTGATCCTCGAATTCCACTTCATCGGCCACGACGTTGCCGGAGAGCAGTTCGATCATTCGCTCAGCCCGGGTATCTCTGCTGATCATGAGAAAGCTCTCCTCTTGCGTTCGAATGACTTGGGCTCCGAAGCAGACCCGCCCCCTCAGGTTCAGACGCAGTCCGAATCGCGAGCTTCCCGTCTGCATCTTCCTGAGGTTGATGGTCAGCTGACTCTGCAAATAAGTAAGGGAATCCTCCCCGAATACCCTGACCACACCTGCTTCATGCATTTGAAAAAATTGCGCATCCATAGGTACTTGCTAAAAGTTTGTCTTGTTCATGCAAGCATAGGTTCTATGGTACTTGCCCTGTGCATCAAGTAACGAACTTAAGAATTACGGATTCTACGCCGCTTCCTTCTCCTCTGGAAATGGTCGAGGAAATTCCTCGATCGAGTGAACAGATGGGCGTAATTGCTCGCTCTCGACGAGCCCTTCACGAGGTTATCCACGGTCGCGATCTTCGCTTGATCGGGGTGGTCGGTCCCTGCTCGATCCACGATTTGAAGGCCTGTCGGGAATATGCGGAAAAATTTTCCGATCTGGCCACAGAGTTGGAGGATCGCTTGCTTCTGGTGATGCGTGTTTATTTCGAGAAGCCCCGCACCACCGTAGGCTGGAAGGGCCTGATCATGGATCCTCAACTGAACGGAACCTGCGACATTCCCTCGGGATTGCGCATCGCCAGGACATTTCTGGGCGAGGTGCTGGACTTGGGGATTCCCACGGCAACGGAGTTGCTGGATCCGATTACCCCTCAATACATAGCGGATTCTTTGAGTTGGGCCGCGATCGGGGCCCGCACCTCGGAGTCGCAGACGCATCGCCAAATGGCTTCGGGGCTTTCCATGCCGGTGGGATTCAAGAATGCGACCAGCGGAGATCTGCAGGCGGCGGTAAACGGGATCATCGCCGCTACTCAAAGCCAGACTTTTCTGGGAATCACCGAAGACGGGCGCGCTTCCGCGGTAACCACCGGAGGCAATCCGGATTGCCAAATGATTTTGCGAGGCGGTTCCGATGGGCCCAATTTTTCGGTCGATTGCGTCCAGGCGGCTCAGTCCCTCTTGAGGGAAACCAGCGCGCCTTGTTCACTGATGATCGATTGCAGTCATGCCAACAGCGCCAAGGATCCCTCTCGGCAGCCTCAGGTGTTGGACGCGGTTTTGGAACAAGTCGCCGAGGGAGCCGAGTCCATTCATGCTTTCATGCTCGAAAGTCATTTGCATGCGGGAAGCCAAGGCTTTCCCTGTCCATTGGATCGCCTGGAATACGGCGTTTCCATAACGGACGGGTGCATCGACTGGCGGACCACCGAGGCTTGCCTCCGGCGGGCCGCAGAGGTAGTGGACAAGATTCGCTTTTCCTGATTTACCTGATTTTTTCAAACCCTTATATCCATTCCAATGAACAACCAAGCACCCATTCGCGTGGCCGTGACCGGAGCAGCCGGTCAAATCGGTTACTCCCTACTTTTCCGCATCGCCTCCGGAGGACTTTTCGGTCCGGATCAGCCGGTCGCGCTCAATCTGATCGAAATCGAGCCGGGAATGAAAGCTTTGGAAGGAGTATGCATGGAATTGGACGATTGCGCCTTTCCTCTCCTCAAGGACGTCCGTCCGACCAGTGATCTCAACGCCGGTTTCGACGGCGTGAATTGGGCCCTGTTGGTCGGCAGCGTGCCCCGCAAGGCGGGAATGGAGCGTGGGGATCTTCTGGGCATTAACGGAAAGATTTTCACCGGTCAGGGGAAAGCGATTGCGGCCAACGCCGCTTCCGACGTCCGGGTCTTGGTGGTGGGCAATCCCTGCAACACCAACTGCTTGATCGCCATGAACAACGCGCCCGAAGTTCCCCGTGATCGCTGGTTTGCCATGACTCGCCTCGATGAAAACCGGGCCGCCGCTCAATTGGCCGCCAAGGCCGGTGTCGCCGTGTCCGAAGTTTCCAACGTCACTATCTGGGGAAATCATTCGGCCACTCAATATCCCGATTATCACAATGCTCGGGTAGGGGGGCGTTCCGCCCATGAAGTCATTGCCGACGAATCTTGGGCCCAGAACGAGTTCATTCCCGTGGTGCAACAGCGCGGAGCGGCCATCATCCAAGCCCGGGGCGCTTCCTCTGCCGCATCCGCCGCCAATGCCGCCATCGACACCGTCCGCTCCCTGACCACTCCCACTCGATCGGGTGACTGGAACAGCGTCTGCGTGGCCTCGGACGGCAGCTATTGCACCAAGGAGGGCTTGATCACTTCCTTCCCGATTCGCTCCGACGGATCGAACTGGGAAATCGTTCAGGGCCTGCCCGTCAACGAGTTCGCTCGTGGAAAGATCGACGCATCGATTTCCGAACTGGCCGAGGAGCGGGCCATGGTTGCGGATCTTTTGCCGGGGTGAGCCACCTTTGAACCAACTGGGGGAAAGCGGTTTGCCCTACTTGCCCAAGCGATGTTCGTAGATGCGAACGTCGTGGTAGTTTCCGAATTTGTATCCTCCTTCGTGCAATACCCCGACCACCTGAAAGCCGAGTTTTTCGTGCAGCCGGACCGATCCCGGGTTGGGCAGCACCACCAAACCGTAGGCTCTATGAACCTCGGGCTCTTCCGCCAACCGGTCCAAGAGGCCTGAATAGACCTTTTCGCCGATTCCTTGTCCCAGGTGATCGGGATGGACGTAGATGCTGGTCATTACCGAGGGGCCGTATGCCGGGCGTTGGTGAAACCGCAAGCTGGCGGCATAACCGACGGTTGTCCCGCTTTTCTCGGCCACCATCAATTGGTAGCGTCCGTTGTCCCTGAACTGGGTGAACCAAGTCTTGCGATTTTCCAGGGACAACTCGACCATCTCGAAGGTCACCACTGTGTGGAGCACGTAGTGGTTTAGAATATCCCGCAGAGCGGGCAGATCGGACTCGCGCCCTCTGCGGACAATGGGATCCATGCCTAATCGAAGATATTGTTCTGAAGTGGTACCCGGAGAGGGGGTCGAACCCTCACTCCCTCGCGGGAACTGGATTTTGAATCCAGCGCGTCTACCAATTCCGCCATCCGGGCATCGAGAGAAGAGATAGGTGTTATCTTTAAAATTTTATAATTTGGCAACCTTGGAGTTGAGTTAATTCAAGACGATTGGTTTAAGCGTTCTTAAAATTGAAAACAAAATTTTCCCCGTGTTAACCTATTTGGTGATTTCCCATACCAACAAAATGATACAAGTGTACAATACATTAAGCTTAGTTTAGAAATATTGATACTGTCTAGTGATTGCTTGACTGAGAGTGCTAAGAAGAGTTGAGTGGGGCAATGATTGATCATGATCAGATAATCTTAAATTGGTGGATACAAATGAAAATAAAATCATTACTCCTTATTGCACTTTTCATTACTCCTTCACTTTGTTTTGGTAAGGTGACAGTCAAAGTTCGATTTTGGATATCAGATCAATTTAATATGGTAGGTATTGAGAAGTTTGATTCTTCAACTGGGAAGAGCCAAGCTACATCCCCATTTTTACATTTCGAAAAGAGAGAAAATAAACTTTTTCTTAAGGATACGCCGCGAAATAAAAAGGAGATGGAGAGGCTAGATTCTTTTTTGGGTATTGATGGAGTTCAAGATCATTTGTCCAAATTTTCAGAACAGTGGTCAAAAAGAAGGACTTCGGGCAGGGTGCCATTGCCAGAGCATCTTGAAGAGTATTTTTTTCTAAGTGGCTATACTCTAAATGCATATCATGGCATTGATGATGAAGAAAAAGTAGCCAAGGGAAATCTAGATGGTAATCTAAGAACCTACTGGTTCTCTAAGGATTAATTGCTTCTTCAGATTCTTCCATATCTGAATTCCCATATAAACTGCTTTGAGTACTGAAAACAATCTAGCTTCAGTAAAATATAACTCAAGTGAACTAAATCTTATGGGAAAGATTGCAGGATTCGGCGTTCCCAAATGAGGAAGAGCTGTATTCTTCAAACTGGTTCGTTGATATCTAGTTCCTCAAGGCTAATTTCTGCCGCATCTTTCCATAGATGTTCAAGGGCATAGTTTTCACGCTGTTCGGCAGAAAATAAGTGAACCACAAAATCGATCGCATCAAGAATAAGCCAACCGCCGGGTTTGAATCTTTCCCGGGATAGGGTTGCAATGGAGTTTTCCTTGAGGGTCTTTTCCAAATTGTCCCGCAACGCCTTGAGGTGAGGGTCCGAAGTGCCGGTGGCGATGACGAAGCAATCGGTCAGCGGAGACTTTTCGCCGAAGTAGAGCAGCTTGAGGTCGGCCGCCTTTTTGTCCAACAGGGTGGAGCAGGCAAGCGTGAGGTTTCGTCGAAGATCGGATTTGTTTTTTGGCAGGATCGTTTTCACTTTTTTTTTCTTTCGGCTGGCAGATGCGTTTCCCGCAGAAGCTTGCAGACCTCGGGGGGCAAATCTTCTTCGGGCAGCTCTCCGTCGAGGAGTCGTCGTCGGAGTTCGGTCGAACTCAAGCTAATGCGCCGGTTCGACATCGGAGTCATTTTCAGTTCCGGAATCGAAGGGACAAAGAGATCGCCGCCGTCTCTGGCCAGAACGAGAAAATGAACCAAGCGGGCCAGTTGCTCAACGAAGCGCCACTCCTCCAGGCGGGCAAACTGATCCTGTCCGAGCAGAAGAAAAAGCTCGTGACCGGGATGAAGCATCGAAACTTCAAGCATGGTATGATAGGTGAATCGAGTTTCACCACTATCGATCTCCAGAGGGCATGCTTTCAGCTTGGGTCGGTTGCGACAGACCGATTCGACCATGGCCAGCCGTTGCTCCGGCGAAAAAAGCGGCGGATGGGGACGCAACGGGGCGTGGTGCGCCGGACAAAGAAGGAGTAGGTCGAGATCGGCTCTCTCAACCGCCAATTCCGCAAAGCAAAGATGAGCCCGATGGAGCGGATCGAAGCTGCCTCCGAAGAATCCAAGGCGTGGGGCGGAGGCCGAGGAAGAGCCGGGCATGAATTCCTCAAAGCGTGCGACCGGCCGATTTCTCGAACAAGGTGAACATTCTTCCCTTGCGGAAGTAGCTCACTTGGCCGGAAGAGGAAACCACCAGGGCAATGGAATCGGTGGCTTGGGTGATGGCGGCGGCGGCGGCGTGACGCGTGCCGAGGCCGCCAGGCAGGGCGACGTGCTCGACCTTGGCCTGGAGCAGGGTGCCGGCAGTTTCGACCACTCCGTCTCCTCGGACCACGAAGGCGCCGTCGATCAAGGCTAGCTCCTTGATGGTTTCGTCCATGAAGGGATTCAAGACGTTTCTGTCCTCTTCCTGATAGCCGTGAAAGGGATTGAGAATCAGTTGCTTGGATCGCTTGTAGACCTCCTCGTGATCGCCGAGAACGAACATGGTGCCGACCGATTTTCCCTCCCGGCCGGTAGCGGCCAGATCGGTGGCGATCTCGGTCAGGCGTTCCAATGCTTCGACCGAGACCCCGGCAGGCAACATGTCGTCTTCGTGTCCGATCACCGACTCGAATTCCTCGTCGACGTCCACCACCAGAACGGTGTCGAACTGACCGCTGTGAGGAATGCCCCCGATGCAGCATACTCGATCCTTGAAACCGAAGATTTCACGAGTGAGTCCGAGGAGGATGGCGGCTCGCAGCTGAGAGAGCCGAGAGTCCGACAGGGCGCGTACCGCCAGGACGGCATGGGCCCGGTGGTGATCCTGGTCATGCTCCGACACCCCTTCTCCGGCAAGCACCACCCTGAAGCCGGGAAAAACCAGTCGGGGCGCAAGGGTGGGGGGGAAGACGTCGGTGAAGACCAAAATGGCGGAACAATCCGCAGCTTTGGCGATTTTGGCGGCTTCATCGGTGAGCAGTTTGTTGAATTTGGTGCGCCTCCTGGCCGGTCTTTCGTCGGCGCCGGCAAAGGCCAGCCGGACGGACGCTTTGAATTCCGAGAGGTCTCGGGCCATCCAGAGGTGGTCCATGACCGACTTGTCCTGAAAGGTCCTCGCCAGGGTGGCGAGAAGGGACAGGTAGTTCTTGGCGTTTTCATTGGCCAGAAGCATGAAGACGAATCTAACGTCTTCGTAGCTGCCTTGGCCGCCGAAGGACAAGCCGGCTGGGCATCGACCGATGGCCAGAGCGAAGGGTCGCTTCATTTTCACACGGGCATGGGGCAGGGCGACGCCCTCGCCCAGGTAGCTGGTGATCGCCTGCTCGCGCTCCATCAGTTCGTTGAGCACCTTGCGGCGGAGGTGAGGCGCGGGCAGCAGAGAGCGAAAGCTGTTGAGCAATTCGGAATAGGCGGCCTTCAGGTCCTGACTGGACAAGTCGATGATCCGGTTGCCGGAAAGGTAGCGATCGACCTTCATGAGGGGAGGAAAAGGGTTGGGCCCGAACGGAAAACACTCCGGCCCGCTGAGGGTGATTTTGAAAAGCCTATTTCTCCCACTCCAGGGCCCCGCTTCTGAGTTCGTAAATCAGTCCTGCAGCCAGAACGAAAGTGAAGAAAAGCATGGGTCCGAGAACGGAGACTCCCGCCGCGGAAAGTTCCCGGTGGGTGAGGACCCAGGGAATGAGAAAAACGACGTCCACGTCAAAGAGGATGAAGAGCATGGCAGTGACGTAAAATTTGACCGAATAGCGGGTCGACCCTTCGACTTCAGCCGCCAAGCCGCATTCGTAGGGAGAATCCTTGATCTTGCCGCGTCTTGCTCGCTGGCCGAAGAGGTGACTGGCGGCGAGAATGCCCACGCCGATTCCCAGGGCGAGCAACACCTGAATGAGCACGGGAAGAAAGTCGGATAAGGTCACATGATCTTCTTGCATGTTCCATGAGCAAGAATCAAGGACAAAGGGAAAGAGGAAGCGAATTGTTCGACCTTTCTCCGTGCTTGCCATCCGGCTCCGGGCAGGAATAGGATTCCTTCATGAAGCAAACGAATTCATCTCATTCCCTCCCTTCCTCCAGGCGCAACCGGCGGGCCGGTTTCACGCTGGTGGAAATTCTCATTGTTCTCGCCCTGATCGGAATCGTGGCCTCTCTGGCGATGTCCAACCTCGGTGGAATCTTCAGCGGAGGGAAGGAAAAGGCGGCTGAGATTTGGGTCGAGTCGACCGGTCCGGCCTACCTGGAGAGCTACAACGCGATCAACGGCAAATACCCCGACAGTCTCGACGAGCTGTTAAGCGGGGAGGTCAAATTCGTCAAGAAGAAATCCGACCTGGAGGATCCCTGGGGAAAGCAGTACGAGTACACCAACCCCGGGCCCGGTTACGTGTTGTCGACCATCAGTCCGGACGGGAAAAAAATAAGCAACAGGTAGAATAGTCGGCCAAGCCGCATGTTGGGCATACGCAGACTGGGCGGGTTCACTCTGGTTGAGGTTCTGCTGGTTCTCGCCCTGGTCGGCATCCTCTGCGGTCTGGCGGTCGGCGGCTTGAGGGGTTTTTATCTGGCTAGAAAGATTCAGCCGGTCGATCGTCTGCTCAAGGCATCCGTTTTGCGGGCCCGGGCCTTGGCCGAGCGCGAGAATGGTCCCGTGCGTCTGTCCTATTCCTACAAAGCTTCAGGGAAGGATCAATTGGACGGTCGATTCGTCTTCGATCCCGATCCGGACGAGAAAACGGCCGATGACCCGGAGGAACACCGCGACAAGTTTCGCATCGATGCGAGAAAGCCTGCCGAACGCACCGCTTACGTTCCCAAGGTCACCTTTCACGCCATCGTCGAGTCGGGGCCGATCGATTACGGCGAGGAAGAACTGCTGCTGAATCAAGGAGTTGAGTTCCTCGCGGGATGCAGTCCCGCATTCGAGGCCAGATGGGTGACGAAGGAAGGCGAGCCCAGAACGCTCCGTTTCGATCCCTTTTCCGGTTATCCTCTGCCTGAGCGATGACCAAGGAATCGATGATGCGGACTGAAGCTTCCGGGGGCTTTCTTTTGGTGGAAGTGCTGGTCGCTTTGGCTTTGTTCGCTTTGTGCGCCACTTACGTGGTCAACGCCGCATTCACCGCCACCCGGTTCCAATCTCAAATCAGGGACGAGAGAGCCTTGGAGGCCGACCTCAAGTTCGCTCTGGCTTCGATCGCTCGCAAGTCGGAACAAGTAAAGGAATTCGAGGAGGGGGGCGAGATCGAATGCCTGTCGATCGGCGAAGTCGAATGGTCCGTGGAGATAGAGGGCGGCGGCCTGCCTCACTTGTATATGGTGACGATCGATTTGAGTTGGGATGGGAATTCGGAATTGGGAATCGAAAAAGGCGAAAAAAGCTTCAAACAATATTATTTTCGCACCAAATGGTACGAGCAGGACGGGGAGAGGGCGAGGGAGACCGATCTTGCAGGTGAGGAAATGAATGCGTGGATGGAGGAATTGGCGGAGTCGCGCGAACCCACTTGGTCCTGGAGTCAATGGAAGCCAAAGTAGGCTGCAGCAAGGGATTTTCTCTGATCGAGGCCCTGCTTGCCTTGACCTTGGGCGGTCTGGCGTTGGTCGCCGCCACCTCTCTTTTGGTTTCTCTTTCGGGAGCCTGGTCCAGAGACGCCCCGGCGGAAAAGGTCTTCGAGGCGCGATGCCACAGCCTGAGGCATTTCCTTTACCAGTTGGTTGAGGACAGTATCGGGAAGATCGAGGTGAAAGAGTGGCCTGCCGAAGGAGACGATCCGGTGGTTCGTCTTTTTCTGGAGGAACCTCCTCCGGTCTTCTGGTCCAAGATCCCGGGAGGACGTTACAGTCAAGTCGAGGCCTTCCTTCATTCCGAAGGAGAGGAACTATCCATATATTGGCATTCGAGCTTGTTCGGTTCGGCGGACGAAGGAGAGGAAGAGGAGCAACCGGAGGATGAAGAGGATTATTTTCGCATTTCGCTGATGGAAGAGGGATGCCGGGTGGAGTATTGTTACTTGGCGGAGGCCGGAGAAAACGCAGGGAGCGATGAGTGGGAGAGAGAGGATGAACTGCGTGAAAAGGAAGGCAAATGGGAAGCCCCCCAGGCGATCGTACTCACCTTGAGCGGCGAGGATGCCGAAGACCAAATGATCACCCTCTACCTCGATACGCTCCTCCCTTCGGGCGAAGAAAGCGAGCCCTACTGGTGAAACAAGAAAGAAACAAAGGTTCGGTGCTGATTTTCATTTTGTGCGTCATCTGGCTCTTGGGGGTGTTCGCTACTCGCTTGATGGACAAGACGGTCGAGGAGTTGCGCCTAGCGCCCTTCAGCAAGGGAAAGGAAGTGGAGTACGCAGTGGAAACCGCCAATGCGTTCGAGGCATGCCAGGCCGCTTGCTATCTGAGAATCACGTGCGAGCTTGATCATAGGGGAGTCGGTTGGCCGACTGGTTCGTTGGAAGGTTTTTTGCGGGCGATCGGGGTCGTGGCGCTCGACTCGCGCTACCGTTGGGAGATCATGGACCGAGATGGATCCGAAGACGGACGATTTTCCTTTGAGAGCCTGTTTCGACATGAACAGGATTCGCATCAAGTCTTCGCTTGGCTGCATAAACGGAGCTCGGACGGTTTTCTCGACGAAGACGATGGCAAACCCTACTACGATTCGATGATGGATTGGCAGGATGAGGACGACCTGGAAAGGGACGAGGGCGCCGAGGACGATTATTACGAAAAATGGCAGTATCGCGCCAAAGACAAGCCGATTCGCAACTTCGACGACTTCAAGCGCATCAAGGGTTTTTTTACTGATCCCGAGGATCAGAGAGCAAAGGATGACCACGGCCTTTTCATTGACTCCAACGGCAGCGCAACCAAAGAGTTTTCATATTTTCGAAACATGTTCAGCTTCTACAACCCAGGCAAGGCCCGTTGGCCCTTTACGCCGCAGTTAAAGGATTTCCTTGCCCAAGAAGACGATGACCTCAGGGAGGAACTGGATGACTCGGAAGCATCATGGGATTCGCTTGCAGGCAGAATCGACTCAAACTTGAATCCTGGCTTTGTTGCCAGAAACCTCGATCGAAGCAGGGAATCCCGCTTGAGGTTTTACAGGCTCGATATTACCACCAGGCCCGCCGGATATCGCCTGAGCGCCTTGTTGGAAACGGATTCGCAAAACAATCAAAACGGGGCCCGACAACCTACGAACAATCAAAACGGCTCCGAAAAGAAGTTGCCCCGGAGCGAGGGCAACAGAAAACTCGGCTATCCATGGCGATTCGTCGAGTTGGATTTGAGGGAGGAGCTCTGATCCTCATGACCGGAAAATTTGTTCGACTAGGCAAGGGGCCGGAGCTAGCTTTTGTCTAATGTCGGATGATCTGGAGATTCCGGCCGATCATCCGGTCGGCGATTTGCGGGAAGTCACCCTTCGCATCCCGGGTGAACTGTTCTTCTGTGAAACCGTCTCCCTGCCGGCGTCCCTTGACCGGGAAGCGAATGCCCGTGAGTTTCCCTCCGCCCTCGACGAATGGGTGAGGCAACTGCTGGACGATCCGAAATTTTCCCCCTATCCGGCGGAGCAGTTGGCATGGGGCATTCACCTCTGCGAAAATTCCGGTCGCATTTTCGTCTTTGCCGCCCCTTTGATCCGGCTGAGGCAACTGGGATGGCAGAACCTCGAATTCTTTCGCCGCGTCTTTCCTTCCTTCGTCAGCCTTCTGGGCGAGCAAAGAGAACGATCCCAAGCCGAATTTCTGCTCTGCGGAGACACTCTGAGCATCGCCTGCTTCGATGCCGGTTCGTCCGCTCCGAGCGAACTGCTGTCCCTCCCGGTGGAAGCAGAGGATGAAGACTCGGTCAATCGGGCCAAGGCGAGGTTGCTGGCTCAGGTTGACGCCGCCCGCTTCGAGGTTTTGCCCGACACCCGGATTGCCGGCGAGGTTCATCGGGCCGATGACGGCTCTTTTGTCTTCGACCATCGTCTGATGCAGGGGGAGTCCGAGGACGGGGAAGATCTTCCCGAAGATTCCGAAGGGGTGGTTCGCATGGGAGCAGAAGAGCTGTGGCGTCATGATTTGCGCCCCCCCGAATTCAAGGTTCGGGAACGGTCCCGGCGCCGGCAGGAGCGCAGTCGCTGGAAGGCGCTTAAGATTTCAGCCCTCGCCGCCCTCCTTTTGGCCTGTTGCTTTGTCGGCCTCAAGATAGCGGAGTCCCGACTTCTTTCCTTTGAGCGAGAGGTTCAGGAAATGGCCCGGCAGGTGCCCCTGGTGCTCGATTCCCAGAAATTGCTGGAAAAGTTGCGCCAGAACAAATTGGGAGGGATCGATCCCTTTCTCACCATCAATCGCGTGGCCGAACATAGGGGAGGCAACTTGTCCAGCGACGATCCGGCGGTATGGTTTTCCAAGGCTCATTTCGAAACCCGCAACCAAGTGAAGCTCGAAGGGGAGGGGAAGAACGTCGCCGCCGTCAACGACTTCATCGGCAAGCTGGAGAGCTTGGGCATCGCCCGAATTCGCACCGGCCGATCCGGGGACGAGAAAAGCAAAATCAAGAGCGGAGGGGGCAAGACGACTTTCGAGGTGGAGCTCGAGATGTCGGAAGAAAGTCCGGTTTCCGAAAGCCCGAATTCCGGACAGCCCGGATGAGAGAAGGTCCGAGGCGATGAGGGCATTGAAGAAACTCTTCCTCCGCATGAAGGAGCGTGAGCAGAAACTGTTGGTTTTCGCCTGCCTGGTGGTCTTGTGCCTGGCCCTTTTCAAGATCGTGGAAGAAGCCCTCTTGAAGTACGACGATTGGAGCGGGCTGATCCTGCAAAGCGAGGCCCATCAAACCATCATCCGGCTCAAACCGGGCATAGACAAGGCGCTCGAAGCCCAGAAAGTGGAGCAGGAAAACAAGAGCTACGACAAGAAAAGCCTAAGCAACCGGGCATCCATTCTGGCGGACAAGGTGTTCCCCGCCCGCGACTATCGGGAGTTGGATACCGACGAGCGGGAGCGCTATTCCCAGCATCGGGTGAAGATTACCTTCAAGCGAGCCTCCTACGAGAGCGTCAACGAATATGCCAGCTTGATTCGAGCGGAAAGTCCCTCCATGTTCTTGAGCGAAGTGAAGATCACTCCCCAATATCCCCCAAAATCCAGGCCCTATGAACCAACCACTTTTGACGCCGAATTCGAGGTAAGTTCGGTAGAATTCATCAAACAATGAGAAATCATCGCTTCCTTTTTCTTTTTTTTCTGCTTTTGGGACGTCACGCCTACGCCCAGGTTCCTGCCGAAGAGGAGGCGGGGGCTCCTCTTTCGCCGCCTCCTGCATCGGAACAGCCCGGGGACGAGGGTGGTCCTTCGTTTTCAACCGGCATTCTGTCGGATCCGGAAGAATTGGCCCTGATCGAAGGCTTGGACGATCCCTTTGACGTGATCAAGCTCCGCGACCACGACGCCAACATGATTCTCGACTTGATTCAAACGATCACCGCAAGGTACATACTCCGGCCCCAGAACCTGCCTGCAGTCAAGATTTCCTTCGACAGCATGAGCGTGCTGAGCAAGCGCGAGGCCCTGCTTGCCCTGGAGAGCCTTCTGTCCATGAACGGCATCGGCATAACCAAGATCGACGGACTCTTTTTCAAGGCGGTGCCGGCTGCGGGAATCAATACTCAGGTGCCCATCTGGCTGGACGGATCGGCCTTCGATCTTTCTCCCAGTCAGAGAATTTACGTGAAGATGTTTCACTTGCAGTACGCCCCGGCTCTAGAAATCCAAACCCAGCTCACTCCCTTTTCCACGCCATCGGTAGGCTCCCTGCTCGTTTTCGAAAAGGCCAACGCCATTCTGGCCACCGATTCTCTGCTTAATTTGCAAAGGATCGAGAAACTCCTTGAAAACATCGATCGTCCCATCCGCCCTGATGAATTGGGAGTCACCATCATGGAATGGGACACCAAGCATGCAGGAGCAGCCGAACTGGCAAGCAAGCTCAAGGCGATGATCGAAGGCAGCCTCAAGCCCTTTCTCGGCGGAACCACCCAGTTGGACGCCGACGAAAGAACCGGCAAGCTGATCATCGTGACGCGGATGGAGAACGAGGATATCCTCAGGCACATCCTCGGCATTCTCGACGACCCGGTTAAGATGAAGACCACCAGCCGGTTATTCAAGTTGCAGCACGCCGATGCGCCGGACGTCCAAAAGATTCTCGACGAAGTGATCAAGAAGCAATTGGCCGTCAAGGAAAAGCTACAAGGGAAGAACCTCGCAGCCCGGGCCAAGGCAACCACTCAGTCCAATGCTCCGCCGACACCAGGGGCCGCTTCCTCCCAAGCGCCTTCTTCCAACGCCTCCTCGAGCGATTTCACGGGAAACGAAGGCGGGCACGAATTCAGCGACTTCATAACGATCTCCTCGGATGAACGCAGCAATTCGATTTTGGTCTACGGAACCCGTTCGGACATCGATGAAATCGGAAGAATGATCGAGGATCTGGATCATCGATTGCCTCTGGCTCTCATCGATACCATTTTCGTGATGGTCGATCTGACGGAAGACAGACAAAGAGGAATCGATGCCTTTCTGGGCGCCGGCGAATGGAGCAAGGTCGGGAACAATCGCAGGACCGTAACCTCTCCTGGGGCGGACGGACAATTGGGGACTGCCGATGACGAGCAAACAACCGAATTTGTTACGGCTGACAAGGATACCTCCACTTCACTTAGCTTGCCGGGTCTCGGCTCGACGGTGAATTTTGAAATGTTGGACTGGAAATTGACTGGTGTATCTTGGAATCAACTGTTTGCCCGTTCCTCTGGCCGAAACGACGTAAGAGTTTTTTCAACTCCCTCCATCATGGTTTCCCACAATGCCGATTCAGTGGAGATCAAGATCGAAGATGAGCGAAATTATCGCGTGCTTACCTCATACACCGACTCTTCAGGTAGATTGCAGAGCGGATACGATTTCAGATCAGTCCAGGCAAAAACTTCGCTTGAGGTGAAGAAGCCCAAGATTGGAGAGGCTGTTTTCGATGACGAAAACGACTCCTTGCTCGTCAAGCCGGGATCCATTTTCATGGAGGTGGAAGTCAAGGCGGAAAAATTCGATGAAACTCAAGTCGGTGATGGTGAAGTGCCGCCCAAGAAGATACGGGCGGCCAAGACCCTGCTTTCCGTGGCCGATCAGGAAATCGTGGTTCTGGGAGGCTTGCAAGAGGTCTATTTGAGTAAGGGAGAAGCCAAATACAATTTCCTTAGCGACATACCCTATTTGGGGGAAAAGTTCTTCACGCCGAAAAACGTCAAGTATACGCCGACCGAACTACTGATTTTTCTCCGTCCCACCATCATCAACCCCAACGACGACCCCAAAGTAGCTTCGAGGCAAAACACCGAAAAGATCGATCTCCGAATGGACGGCAGTTTCAATCCGGTTTTTCGTTCGCCTTCCGGAAAGATTTTGGGAGGGGAAGAGTCTTCGAATTCGAAAAAGCGGAACTCTTCCATTCAGGACGAGCCCTCTACCAAGCCCAAGTTGTGATGATGGCATCAAGCAATTTGATCGGACGCCTGCTTTTTTTCCTGAGCCTGACACCGGTATTGGTTTTGGCGTCCAATCCCTTTCTGCGTCCCGGTGGCGCCCGCCCGCAACCCCCAAAGGTGGAAAAGCCCGCCCCGCCCCCGCCTCCGCCCAAGCCCATGAATCCGAACATGGAGTTTCGGGGCTATTACAAATTCAAGGATCAGTGGAGAATCGGGCTCTTCGACAAGGCCAAGAATTCCGGTTTTTGGATGGTCGTGGGCGAGACTTCCCCGGAGGGAGACTTGGAAATCGAAGGGTTTGACGAGGTGAGCGAGGAAGTCCTTCTGAAGGGGGGAACCAAGCTTGCTTTGGTCAGCCCGGCGGGAACGCCCATTCCCTTGCCCGGCGCCCCGGCAAAGCCCGCCCCCAAGGCTCTGCCCACGCCCGCCTCCAGGAAACCCGCGCCCGCCATTCCCCAAAGAAAGCGGTGAAGGGCAAGGAGTACAGGGCCATGCCGACAAGGGCGCAAAGGATGAGGCCGGAAAAGCTGGAGAAATGAGGTCTCGCATCGTCACTTCCAGCATTGCCGGGAAAAAGGGCAAGCGCTCCTCAAAAGAGGTCATCAGTCTCAAGCAAGTCGGAAAGGCGGAGGATGGCGAAAAATCCGATGAAACAGGTGTCCAGGAGGGCAAACTGCTGAGCAAGCTAAATCCGCTCTCCAAACTGCGGGGCGGCGGAAAGAGCAAGGCTGGGTCGGGCGACGCCGAAACCGATCAACCGGGCAAGGCCTCAGATCAGGAAAAAGTCGAATCCGCTGATCTGGGACCGGCCACATACGAGGATATGACATGGTGGGAGGGACTGTCCGATTTGGACAACCTCAATATTCTGCGCAATCCGCGGGAGGATCGGGCCCGCCTGCTGGCATCCAAGGTTTCGCTCGGAGTGGAGGAAACCATCCGGGAAATTTCCAACCGCACCGGCTTTCCCTTGGCCGAGGACTTTCTCTTGGCCGACAACCCGACCAAGGTCATGCCCCTGCGCCTGATTCATTCCTTCTGTTGCCTGCCGGTCAAATTGCCCCCCTCCAAGTCCAAGCAGGAGGCAAAACCGAGCATCCTTTTTCTACGCCGGTCCGGAGTCGGCTATGAAGATCATGATGCCGAACTGAGCAGGCATTTCGAAGTGATCCATGCCTCCCGTGAACAGGAACTTTTCGAGTCCCTCGAGCGGGAAAGCCGGATCGGGGTGATCCTGCTGGAATTTTCATCGGGTGAGGCCGGTTCCGTGGAATTGCTCGAAGCGATCAAGGACGCCAATTCGGAACCGGCTCTGCTTCTGCTGGCCAAGGGCGAGGAAAAGGAAGCTGCCGAAGAAGCGGTCAAAAACGGATTGGCGGAAAAAAGCGTCTTCCCCAGGAACCCCGATCCCTTGCCCAAGGCGAACGATTTGGTGGCGGTGATTCGTCAATGCCTGGAAACCTACGAAAAACGCCGAACCAAGGATTTCTTCGAGGAAGCTGATCCGGACAAAGTGAACCTGATCACCGTCTGGCCACCCACTCCGAGAATGAGCAGGTGGGTGTTTGCAGTGTCCGGGCGCCGGCCCGTTTGGCATTACGGTATTCCTGAAAAGGTGGTCCGCTCGATAACGGAGAACTTTGGAATCGGAGCCGACAGCTTGGAGGACTCCGAATTCGAAGAGGATGCCCCCGAGCAGGAGGATGATATCGAGGACCAGAACGCCGCCATCATCCGCTTCGTCAACGAGGTCATTCAGCGGGCCATCGTCGATCGGGCCACTGACATCCATTTCGAACCTCACAAGGAAACGCTGCAAATCAGGTACCGAATCGACGGTCAACTCGTGCCCGTGCGCGTGCCCGACAACTTGAGAAGCTTTCAGGATGCGATCATTTCCCGCATCAAGATCATGAGTCAGATCAACATTTCCGAAAAGAGAAGGCCCCAGGGAGGGCGCATCACTTTCTCCCACGGACAGAGCGATCTGGACGTCCGTGTTTCCACGCTGCCCACTCTTTACGGCGAGAGCATCAGCCTGCGGTTGCTCAACGAGAAATCGCAACCCTTGTCCATGAGGGAGCTCGGACTGCATTCCCTGGACGAGCGCAAGATCGTTTCGGTTCTGGAAAAGCCTCATGGAATCATGCTGGTGACCGGACCTACCGGATCAGGGAAATCTACCTCGCTCACCGCATTCATCCGACGGATACACAAGCCAGAAAGAAGAATCATGACGGTGGAGGACCCGGTTGAATACGAGGTTTCTGGAGTGAATCAGACCCAGGTGAACTCCGAAATCGGGTTTACCTTCGCCAGCGCTCTCAGAGAAATTCTCCGTCAGGATCCCGACGTCATAATGGTCGGAGAAATCAGGGACCGAGAAACCGCCGACATCGCCATACGGGCATCCCTTACCGGACACTTGGTACTGAGCACCTTGCACACCAACGACGCCCCGGGGGCGATCACCCGCTTGATCGACATGGAGATCGAACCCTTTCTGATCGCTTCTTCGGTCGAAATGGTCATGGCTCAACGGCTGGTGCGCAGGTTGTGCTCCAGTTGCGCCGCGGAGGGGATGGTGTCCGAGGATCAGTTGCGCACCTCGCTGTCGCTGCTGGAAATCGATCCAACCGAACTCATTCATGCCGACAAGGTGCGTTCTCCCGTTGGCTGCCCGAAGTGTCAGAACCTCGGTTTTCACGGAAGAGTGGGAATTTTCGAACTGATGCGCATGAGCGATGAAATTCACGGAATGATCATCAAGAGCGCCTCGGCTCCGGAAATCAGAGAGGTGGCGTTAGGCGAAGGAATGACCACCTTGCAGCAAAGCGGATGGGGCCAGATAAAGAGAGGACTGACCAGCCTCAGCGAAGTGATCCGCTACGCGGACATCTTCGTCGATGAAATGGAGCAACAGGGGGATGAAACCAGCTGAGTTTTCCAGAGAGGGTTTCCCTTCGCTTTGATCCCATGGCTGAATTCGAATACGTAGGAATCGATTCCAAGGGCAGGTCTCGGACCGGAAGGGTGAATGCCGATCAATTGAAGTCGGCCCGAGGCAAGGCTCAGGCGATGGGATTGACCATTCTCAAGATCAAGCCGGTGGGCGGGGCAACGGCAAGCTCCTCGAAGACGATCTCCCCCAAAAAGCAGGCGGCGGCCGTAACGGCGAATTCAAAGTACGGGTCCAAGGGAGAAAAGGTGGGCATGGAGTTTCTCAAGCGCCTGCACGAACTGCACGGATCCGGCATGCCGGTGGCGGATGCGGTCAAATTGCTCAATCAGAGATTGTCCGATCCACAGCAGCGGGCCATATCCTCAACCCTCTGGAAGGAACTTTCCGAGGGGAGGACGCTTTCCCGGGCCATGCGTCATTTGCCCGGTTACTTCAGCGAGTCTTCGACCTACGTGATCGAGGCGGGGGAGGCCACCGGCAACCTGGCCCCGATTCTCCAAAAGATCATTTCTCATCTGGAGGAAAAGAGGGAGATTCGCTCCAAGGTGATTGGTGGCATGACTTATCCCGTCTTCGTCTGCATGGTGGCTTTTGCAGTGGTGTTGTTCTTTCTTTTCTATCTGCTCCCTCAAATCGAGGAGATGCTGGCCGGTTTGGGGGGCGAACTCAACCTGATGGCCCGCATTCTCATTCAGGGCTCGGATCTGACGCTGCTTTTCGGACCCTTCGTCCTGTGCGCCTTGCTCATCGGCCTGGGGGTGGGGTTGCAGTGGAGCAAGTCGGAAAAGGGGGGGCTGATTATGGATCGGGCCCTGCTCAGGATTCCTCTCTTTGGCAACATCGTCTTTTACTCCGAACTCTTTCACCTTTGCAGCCTGCTGGCCACCTTGATTTGGAGCGGAATCGGGTTGACGGAAAACCTGAGGCTTTGCGAGAGAACCATCAAGAACCGCTTCCTCAGGTCCTCCTTCCGATCGGCTCGAATATTGGTCAACGAGGGCAAGTCCCTGCCCGAAGCCTTGCGCAAGCATTCCTTCATGCCCCTGATGCAACTGGACGTGATCGAGATCGGTGAGAAGACGGGGAACCTGGGAAACAGCTTGGAGGACGTCTCGAAGTCATTTCGCGAACAACTGACCCGAAGAATCAAACTCATGACCAGCCTTGTATCGGGGGTGGCTCTCGGGTTTGCCTTTTCCCTGGTGGCGTTCGTGGCCATTTCCATCGTGACCAGCATTTTTCAGGTCAGCAAAAGCATCATGTGATGAGGACGGCGAGGTTGCTAATGAGAAGGATCTTGTGGCAATGCGCTTGGTGCTCCAGTCTCCTCTGGTTCGGATGCCTGGGGGAAAGCGAGGAGGAAGGAAACGAGGGGGCGGCGCCAGCCCGCAATTCTGAGGAGGCTCCTCTTGGACGCTTCGTTTTCGATGACGGTTCTCTCTACGAAGGCGAGTTGATCAATGGAATTCCCGAGGGGTATGGCATGCGCAAATTCGTCAACGGCAATCTTTTCGAGGGACAATTCAGGAAAGGGCTGGCGCACGGGCATGGTACGATGCGCTATCGAGCGGAAAAGAACCTTTTGCAATATTCGGGAAATTGGGAAAAGGGGGTCCGGTCCGGTCATGGGGCTCTGACCTACTCCGATGAATCCAGGCTGGAAGGATTTTGGAAAAAGGATCAGGTGGTGTATGCGGAATTTCTTTCCTCCAACGGAACGGTCAGTTTCGGAAAATGGGAAGCGGGCAAATTGAGGGAGGGGACCGTGGTCTCTTCCGCTGGAGAAAAGTTCAGCGGTAGGCTCGACGATCGTGGAGCCTGGGAGTCGGGAGCTTCGCAGTCCGCCGACGGATCGATTTACTACGGTGGGTTCGCCGACGGGCGATTTCATGGGCAAGGAGTGCTCGAGTCCGCGGACGGCAGCGTGTACACGGGTGGTTTTCGAGAGGGGAGGAAAGAGGGGGTCGGGGCCTTGCGAGATCCGGATGGATCGGTTTATTTCGGGGAATTCGAGAATGATGCCCCCGGCGGTCAAGGCGTACAAACCGATCCTTCGGGAGTCAGCTACTCCGGCCAATGGCTTGCTGGGGAGCGTCACGGGCCCGGAACCTTGGACTTCAATGACGGGTCCTCTTACGTTGGTGAATTCGAGAACGGACGAGCGGTGGACGGAACCTATGATTGGGGAGACGGGCGCAGAACCCGCTCCTATCAGGATGAGTCGGGCCAATGGAGGGACGTCGAGGAATGAGGCTTGCCGAGGGCCGATTATTCGAAGTTGCCATGGCGGAGCAGATGACAAAGAATGAACCATCATTCGTTTTCAATGGCCGACACTAGTCTATTTCAGCTCAAGTTGTGGGGTACGAGGGGCAGCATTCCCTGTCCGGGACCGGCTACGGTAAAATACGGCGGCAACACCACCTGCTTCGAGGTCACTTGCGGGGCCAGGCGCATCATCGTCGACGCAGGTACCGGAATTCGTCTCTTGGGGAGAAAGATCATGCTCGAGGAAGGCAACCTGCTCGATGCCGATCTCTTTTTCACCCACACCCACATGGACCACATTCAGGGATTGCCCTTCTTTGCTCCGCTTTACAACCCGCAAAGCAACGTCAGGCTGCATGCGGGGCATCTCGACGGCATCCATTACGATCTTCAGGGAATCATCGGTACCATGCTGATGAAGGATCCGGTATTCCCCGTTCCCAGCTCGCTGATCGAAAAAGCCTGCGAATTCAATGATTACGATTGCGGCAAGGTCTTCGATTTGGGTGATGGGCTCATCGTTCGCACCGCCCCCCTCAACCATCCCAACGGAGCCTGCGGGTACAGAATCGAGTATGCCGGCAAGTCTCTGGCTATTTGTACCGACACCGAACATTTCGAAGGAAAGCTGGACGAAAACGTGCTCTGCCTGTCCGAAGGGGCCGATCTCATGATTTATGACGCCGCCTACACGGACGAGGAGTATCCCGCTTTCAAGGGATGGGGCCACTCTACCTGGCAGGAGGCCGTCAAGGTGGCCAAGGCCGCCGGGGTCCGGACCACCTTGCTTTTCCATCACGATCCTTCGCATGACGACGAGAAGATGGACCGGATCGCCGAAGCGGCGGCCCGGGAACTGCCGTCCGTCCGCCCTGCGGTGGAGGGGGAGCTTCTCAAGATCTGAAATCCTCCCGACCGAAGTTTCCGTTCCGGGGTGGCCCCGCCTAAAAGCTATCGATCACTTTACCCCCGCCGGAGCTTTCCTTGACCACCATGCCAAGCGGTTTTTCAAGAAGATAAAGATTTCCCGCCCCTTCGATGCGCGCATCCAGCCAACGCTTGGGCGCGAGCAGAACCTCTCCCGATCCGTAATGTTTCACCACCGCATCATCAAGGAAGAATTCCTCTCCCATGAGCGAACCGGATCCGGAAACGGTGCAATTGAGTCCCGTCGTTTCCCTCCCTTTAAGGGTGACGCTTCCCGATCCCTCCTGCCTGATTTTCAGCGTCTGACATCGAAGGTCGATCAGGTTGAGCGGGCCGGCGCTGTTGGTGAATACGGCAAGGGAGTCGCTCGCCAGTCGGCGCGCCGTCAGGCTGCTTTGATCAAGCAGGCGAATTTCGCTCAGTCGATCGATCGACACGACCGCTTCCACCGGGAAGGTGCGTTGGGCGGACAAACGCAGAAGCGGAATGCGTCGAGTGATTCCCAGGGTGTTGTTCGCTTCGAGAAAGAGCGTGCGGTTGCGAACCTCCGCTTGGATGGTTTCGATGATTTGTTCGTCGGCGAAGTATTCGATTTGCCGATTTCGACTGCCGGGTTCCAGAAATACCTTGATCGCTCCTCTCACTTCGATCTTGTCGAAGTGAAACAACGTCTGACGCTTCGATTCCACGGCCCCCCCCAAGAAGAAAAACGGGCAGAACAGGCCCAAGGCCAACCAAGCGGCGGTCGCTCCCATCCTATCTTCGGACATTTCTGCCCCTGCGTTTGTAGCCTGACTTGGTCGAGCCCGTTTTGCCGCCCGTCGGCCTTTTGCCTTCTCGCAGAAAGTTCATCTGATCACGCAGCAGGGCCGCTTTTTCGAACTCCAGTCTCTTGACCGCTTCAAACATCTCCTTTTCCAGCTGATTGAGGAGTTTCTTCAGTTCCTGGGGGGATGACTTCTCCGCCAGCAGCAGCTCGTCCTCCGCCTCATCCTTCCTCATTCGCAGGCTTTGCTGAATGGGGCGGGAAACGCTGCGCGGAGTGATTCCATGTTCTTGGTTGTAAGCCATCTGCCTTTCTCTGCGGTATTGGCAAACCTCCCATGCGCCGAGCAGGGAACGGGTCATGACGTCGGCATAAAAGATGACTTTTCCCAGTCGGTGTCGGGCGGCTCTGCCTGCGGTTTGTATGAGACTGGTCTGGCTGCGCAAAAAGCCTTCCTTGTCGGCGTCAAGTATGCAAACCAAAGCCACTTCGGGAAGATCGAGTCCTTCGCGCAGGAGGTTTACTCCGACCAAGGCGTCAAAGGCTCCGGCCCGCAGGTTGCGAAGAATTTCCACGCGCTCGATGGCATCGACGTCCGAATGCAGGTACTCGACGCGAACTTGACGTTCGCGAAGGTACTCGGCCAAGTCTTCGGACATTCTTTTGGTCAGAGTGGTGACGAGGGCCCGATCTCCTCGATCGACCACCTTTCTTATTTCGGCGATGCAATCCTCCACTTGTCCCTTGAGGCCTCGCACTTCCATCTCCGGGTCCAGCAATCCCGTAGGTCTGATGAGCTGTTCGGCTACGGTTGCGCTGGTTTCAATCTCGATTTTCCCGGGAGTGGCGGAGACGTATATCGTTTGCCCGGTGACCTTTTCGAATTCATCCGGTTTCAATGGACGATTGTCCAGGGCGGAGGGCAGTCGAAATCCGTATTCGACCAGTTTCTGCTTTCGCGAAAGGTCGCCGTGATACATTCCTCCGATCTGAGGGATGGTCGCGTGGCTTTCGTCGATGAAAAGAAGAAAGTCCTCGGCGAAGAAATCAAGCAGGCACCAGGGGCGTTGTCCGGGCTTGCGTTGCGAGAGGTGACGAGAATAGTTCTCGATGCCGTTGCAAAACCCGATTTCCCGCAGCATCTCCAGGTCGTATTCGGTGCGCATGCGCAGGCGCTGGGCTTCGAGCAAGAGGTTGTTTTCTTCGAACCAGCCCACGCGTTCATCAAGCTCCCGCTCGATGGATTTGCATGCCACCTCGATCTTTTCGCGCGTGGTTACGTATTGATTGGCCGGGTAAATTCGATAGTTCTCCGCCGCACGGATGGTTTCTCCGCTTAAGGGATCGAATTCACGCAACCGCTCGATTTCATCTCCCCAGAATTCGATGCGAATCGGATGTCGGGCATAAGCGGGAAAGACGTCGACCACGTCTCCTCTGACGCGAAACCTGCCCGCCTTCAGCTCGAGGTCGTTCCGATTGTAGAGGCCGTCCACCAGGAGGTGCAGCAATTCATCCCTTTCCATTCGCTGCCCCTGATTCAATTCGATGGACAGCGCACGGAAGTCTTCGGGAGAGCCCAAGCCATAGATGCAGGAGACGCTGGCGATGACGATGACGTCGCTGCGACTGATCAGCGAACCGGTGGCGGCCAGACGAAGACGCTCGATTTCCTCGTTGATCGACGAGTCCTTCTCGATGAAGGTGTCGGTGGAGGGGACATAGGCTTCGGGCTGGTAGTAATCATAGTAGCTGACGAAATATTCCACCGCGTTTCGCGGAAAGAAAGCCTTGAACTCGGAATAAAGCTGAGCGGCAAGGGTCTTGTTGTGGGAGATGATCAGCGCCGGACGCTGAAGATCGCGAATGACGTTCGCCATGGTGAAGGTTTTTCCGGAACCGGTCACCCCCAGCAAGGTCTGGCGGAGATTGCCGGCCCGAATCGAATCGACCAGTTGCCTGATCGCTTCCGGTTGGTCTCCCCGAGGTGAATATTCGGAGTGAAGTTCGAAGTCCATTCAGCGTTCGCTGCTCGTGGAGTCGGCTCCCCAAGACCGGTAGTAGTCGGATTCGCCCTCGCTTTTGCCGATGATTGCCGCGGAGCAACTGTCTCCCAGAACGTTGACCGTGGTGCGGGCCATGTCGAGCAGGCGATCGACCATCAGGATCATTCCCACTCCGATGGAAATGGCTGCTTCATCGAATCCCACCGCATGAAGAATCATCAAGATCGCCACCAAACTGGCCGAAGGAATCCCGGCAACCCCAACTGAAGTCAACAAGGCCAGAAGAACGACGGAGAATTGCGTCGCCCAGCTCATCTCAACTCCGAAGAATTGAGCCAGAAAAAGGACCGCCACGCATTCGAAAAGAGCGGTGCCGTCCATGTTGAGCGTGGCGCCCAGAGGCAGGGTGAAACCGGCGATTCGGTTGGAAACCCCGATCCTTCGGGTGACGCATTCCAAAGTAGCCGGGAGTGTGGCTGAAGAGGATGCGGTGGAGAAAGCGGTGAGCAGAGCCGGAGTCATCGCTCGGTAATGATCCATGGCTCGGATGCCGCCCAGAACCCTCAAGAGCAAGGGAAGGGCAAGGAAGGAATGGATCAAGAGAGCGAGCCCGACGGTGATCGCGAACGAGCCCATGATCCATAAGCCTTCGAGGCCGTGGCGGGCGAGGGTGGGGGTCACCAAAGCGAAGATTCCAATCGGAGCGAAACGTAGTATGAAATGAGTGAGGTCGATCACGATTCGTTGCAACCCTTTCCAGAAAAGAACTTGCGGCTTGCGAAGCTTGGGCTTGAGGCGGCCGAGGAAGAATCCGAAGAGCAGGCTGAAGCCGATCAATCCGAGAAGTTGACCCTCCACCGCCGCGACAAAGAGGTTTTCTGGAACCAGGCGGTGCAGGACAAGCAGGAGGTTTTTCCATCCGTTGCCTGCATTTTCAAGAGCTTGCTCCAGGGGGGGGGCGTCTTGAGAGCTTCTGGCATCAATGATGGCTTCTCTTGCGGAAGGATCGACGGCGCCGGGTTGAATGAGGTTGACGCAAGTCAGTCCGATGATCACGGCAATAATGCCGGTGAGGCTATACAGGAGAAGGGTTTTGAGTCCGAGCCTGCCGAAGTCCCGATTGGCCGATATTTCCGAGACCCCGGAGATGATCGAGGAGACCACCAGTGGTATGACGACCATCTTGAGGGCGTTGAGGAAGAGTTTTCCCACGAATTCGCAAACTTGATTGAGCCATTCCGTCCATGCGACGGATCCGATGGCGCCTTGTTGGATGAAATTCGCCCAGAGCCCCAAACCAAATGCGAGACCCAGGGAGAGAAGAATTTTTTGATGGAAGGAAGATTTTCCAAGCATGACCTTATATAAAAAGACCTTCTATTGCCGATGGGTCAATGCTTTCGAGCGATTCGAAGATCAAGTCGGGGCTCAGATCCGAGAAAGATTCGGCCGGATGCGAGGTGGTCAGGGCAACCGCCTTCATGCCTCCTCTTTTTGCCGCTTCGATGCCGTGGCGGCTGTCCTCGAAAACGACGCATTGGCCCGGATCCAGAGACATGAGTTGTGCCGCTTTGAGAAACACCTCCGGGTCGGGTTTCCCTGTTGCGACGTCCTCGGAACAAATCGATCCAACGAAAAAGTTTTCCAAACGATGCTGATCCAGCGCCAGTTTGACGTTCTCGCGCTCGGTGGAAGTGCCGATGGAGCACAAAACCTTTCTACCGGAAAGCAAGCGCAGAAAACTTTTTGCTCCCGGAGCAAGGGGGATGCCCAGCTTTCTTGCCAGTTGGCGATAAATTTCCTCCTTTCTTTTACCCCATCTTTCAATGAGATCAGGGTCTCCGGTCCAACCAAGGATTTTCGGAATGATGGTTTCGTTTCTTTTTCCGAAACCTTTCTGGAAATGATCTTCCGGCAAATCCTTTTCAAGTTCCTTTGCCAACGCCTCCCAACTTTCCTGATGCAGTTGAGCGGAATGGATTACGACGCCATCCCAGTCAAAAATTGCTCCTTTCCACCTCACCCCGGTATCGCGCCCAAGTAGACGGGAATCCTCGTTTTGCGAAGACTTTTTCTCGAGAGTACGGACATCTGTGAATGAAAGGAGGTGGATTGGTTCTTGCCTTTATTCAGGGCCCAGGCGGAAGGAGGGCATGGGTCTGAATGATCACAAGCGATCCCCGACGCCACAGGGCGACGCAAAACAGGCAAGCAAGGTGGAAAAGTTTTGGGAAAAGGAAGAAAATCGACTTTTCCCGATCAAGCCAGATAGAGGTTCGATGCTCTTCCCCAGTCCACGATTTTCCAATAAGCGGACACGTAGTCAGGTCGACGATTTTGGTAGTTCAAGTAGTAAGCGTGTTCCCAAACGTCCAAACCGATGATCGGCGAGCCGCAAAGATCGGCGATGCCGTTCATAAGCGGGCTGTCCTGATTGGGCGTCGAAGTGACGGCAAGCGAACCGTCGGCGGTTTTGACCAGCCATGCCCAACCCGAGCCGAATCGGTTGATTGCGGCTTGAGTGAAAGCCTCCTTGAAGGAATCGAACGATCCGAAGGTGGAGGCGATCGCGTCGGCGAGCGCTCCCTCCGGACGGCCGGAAGCATCGGCGCGGAGAGATCCCCAGAAAAAGGAGTGGTTGGCGTGTCCGCCTCCGTTGTTTCTGACGGCGCCCCGAATGGAGTCGGGCACCGCGGACAAATTCCCGATCAGGTCTTCGATGGGAAGGGCGGCCAGTTCGTCGTGTCCTTGCAGAGCCGCATTGAGCTTGTCGACGTACGTCTGGTGGTGCTTGCCATGGTGAATCTCCATGGTTCGAGCATCAAAGTGGGGCTCCAGGGCGTTGGGAGAGTAGGGGAGAGGGGGAAGCGAATGTGCCATGAGTAAGAATGAGTGATTGGTGGAAGATGGAAACCTTCAATGAATGAGTAAACGTCCAAAGGTCAAGATGAGACTTGTCCGCGCTGCAATTGAAAGAAAGCTTGCATGATGGCTTCGCACGGCGCTCGCAGTACCCCGCTCGAGACCTCCGGTCGGTGGTTGGATCTTTCCAAAAGATGCAGTCCGATCGCTCCTCCGAGGCAACCCATTTTCGGGTCCTCCAAGCCGAAGCAAACCCGGCCGATCCTAGCCATGACGGTTGCGCCCGAACACATGGGGCACGGCTCCTTGGTGACGAACAGCGAGCATTCGTTCAGCCTCCAATCCCCTAGTTTCCTTGCGGCCATGGTAATGGCGATCATTTCGGCGTGGGCCGTCGGATCGACTTGCATCCTCGTTTGGTTGAAGGCCGAAGATATGATTTGCCCATTGTGGACGATGACAGCTCCCACGGGAACCTCGTCGGCATTCCACGCATCGATGGCCGCGTTGAAGGCCCAGCTCATGAAGTAATCGTCGTTCTTTTCGAGTTCGGAAGGATGGATCTTGGCGAAGGGACAGGAGGATTTCATGACGGTTTGCACTGAGCGCGGCAGGTTGCTGGCGAGTTTCCTTTTACGATGGTTCTAGGCTTGTGTATGAGCTTCTTATGAATTATTTATAAATCCTTATGCCTAATCAAGACGTAGTCGAAGTCGAAGGGAAAATCACAGCGGTGCTTCCAAGCACGATGTTTCGCGCCGAGTTGCAAAACGGGCACCAGGTGCTCGCCCACATCTCGGGAAAGTTGCGCAAGCATTTCATCAAGATTACCGTGGGAGACGTCGTCAAAATGGAAATGAGTCCCATGGATCTGCAGAAGGCGAGGATCGTTTACCGCTTGAAGAATGCGGAGGTCAACCGCAATGCCCCGATTCGCAGCTTCGGCCCCAGAAGAAAATAACCCCGCATTCCGTTTCCGTCCATGAACGTCATAGAATCCATCGGTAAGACTCCCTTGATCGAGCTGCGAAAGATCGCAGCAGGTTCCCATGCCAAGCTGTTTCTGAAGTCCGAATTTTTCAACCCTCTGGCCAGTGTGAAAGACCGCATCGGAGCCGCCATGATCGAAGCCGCCGAGAAAGAGGGCCGATTGAACGCCGACAGCGTGGTCATCGAGCCTACTTCAGGAAATACCGGTATCGCCTTGGCATTCGTCTGCGCCGCCAAAGGGTATCGCTGCATTCTCACCATGCCGGAGACGATGTCCAAGGAAAGGCGTATTCTCTTGCGCCTGTTGGGAGCGGAGATCGTCCTGACTCCCGGCCCCAAAGGCATGGGTGGAGCCATTGCCCGCGCCAACCAGTTGCTTGAGCAGCACGGAGAGAAGGGCTACATGCCTCAGCAATTCAACAACCCCGCCAATCCCGAGATTCATCGCAAGACCACCGCCGAAGAAATTTGGTCAGGCTTGGAGGGGCAGGTGGATTGCCTGGTGGCGGGTGTGGGTACCGGAGGTACGATTACCGGAGTTTCCGAGGTCATCAAGCAGAGAAATCCATCCATGTTGTCGGTTGCCGTGGAGCCGATGGAAAGTCCGGTGATCACGCAAACCCGCAACGGAGAGGACGTGAAGCCCGGACCCCACAAGATTCAGGGCATCGGCGCCGGGTTCGTGCCCGGCAACCTTAATTTGGACATCGTCGATGAAGTGGAATTGGTCTCCAGTGACGAAGCTTTCGACATGGCCCGCAGAATCAGTTTGGAAGAAGGCGTGCTTGCCGGGATTTCCACCGGGGCGACGGTGGCGGCTGCCCTTCGCGTTGCGAACCGTCCGGAGATGGCGGGAAAGAACATAGTTGTCATCGGAGCCAGTTGCGGAGAGAGATACCTTTCCACGCCACTTGCCGCGAAAGCGGTCGAAGAGGTGATGGACGCAGTAGCCGAGGAAATTTGATCCTGCGCGTTTCCCGACGCGGAGGATGGTGTTGTCGATCGAGGCCAGCTTCCCTTTGCCATGAGGGTTTTGGTCAGGCGCGTCGCTTCCGCAGAGGTGGAAGTCGAACATGTGCGGGTCGGGTCCATCACCTCGGGGTTGCTGGTGTTGGCAGGATTCGATCGTGAGGATGAGGAAGAGGATTTGCAGTGGGCGTTGCGGAAGTTGCTTCAGCTTAGAATCTTCGAATGCGAGTCCGGAAAGATGAACCGGTCGATAGGAAAGGATCAGGGGATATTGCTTGTCAGCCAATTTACGCTTTTCGGCAGCGTTAGAAAAGGGTCTCGCCCCTCCTTTAATCAGGCGGCCGACCCCGATAGGGGCAGACAGTTGTACGAACGCTTTGTCCGTATGATCGAAGAGTCCTTCGATGGAACTCTGCAAACTGGGGTGTTCGGAGGAGACATGAGAATTCGCGCGGTGGACGACGGGCCGGTTACGATTTGGATCGACTCGAAAAATCGCCATTACTGAACCGCCTGCCATGCAGCTTGAAAAGGATTTCTTCAAACGAGACGTTACTCAGGTGGCTCGTGATCTGCTCGGGTGCAAATTATCAGTCAGTCGGGAGGGGGGCGTTTTTCGATCGGTCATTTGCGAAACCGAGGCCTATGACGGGGAGTTCGATCTTGCCTGTCATGCCAGTAGGGGAAAAACCCCGCGCAACTCGGTCATGTATGGCGAACCTGGTGTGTGGTACCTGTATTTGTGCTATGGCATGCATTGGATGCTCAATGTCGTCGCTGGCCCGAAAGGTTATCCGGCCGCAGTGCTTCTCAGGGGATGCGAGCATTTTGCCGGACCCGGTCGCCTGAGCAAGGGGTTGGGCTTGAACGGGGTGTTCAACGGCCTGCCCGCAAAGCGGGATTGCGGCTTGTGGATCGAGAGCGGAGAAAGGCAACCGGGAGAGATTTTTTCAGGCCCCCGAATAGGCGTGGACTATGCCGGGCCGGAATGGAGCGCGAAGCCCTATCGTTTTTGGTTTTCAAATGCTTGAAAGATTGACTACATTAGTTGAATGAGGGGTTTCACCGTAATTGCGATCGGCTTGTCCATCGGGCAGTTTTCCTCCTGCACGCAGTCGAAAAAAACGCATTCCTCAACTGATCGTCCGTCGATTTACGACGCTTGGGACGCTCGTTACGTTTACCGAATGCAGGATCGCAAGATGGTGCCCTTGCACAGGGGCAGGGAAGTCGGGAGATCTTGGAGCAGGGACGAACAGGGAAAGATCAATCACACTTCCTACTCCGGATCAAGGGATGAACTAAACGAGGATTTGTTCTTCGCTTACTCCGCGAGACTGGATCGCATCAGGGATAGAAAATGGGAGGATGCCAAACAGAAGCGCGTCGAAGAGGTGCAGGCTCAGGTCGAATTGCGCGAGGCCGACAGCAATGCGCCCCTGATCGAGGTTGAGTTTGAGGACGAGGATGAGGGCTTCATTCCGCCTCCTTCCTTTTTACCCCAGGGAATTGATTTGGGAGGAGCGACTGAGGAAGCCGATGAATCCGAAACTGCCTTTCCATTTGCCCCGCTGCCCTGATCATGAAGAAGGTTTCCATCATTTTGCATCTCCTTGCCTTGATCGGAGGCACAGTCACCCTCCTTGTCACCGGCAACGCCGTGTCCGTTCATGATTCGGATCGAGGGCTCATTTCTCAAACCAGCGAAAAACTCGCCGCCGTCGGCAACGAATTGGAGAAATTCCGCGTCCAATCCGCCGGTGACCTTGCTCGTCAGAAAAGAAGGTTGGACGAAGTCAACGAGCAAATCGAACTGACTCTCCGGAAAAAAGAGCAGGGGGCTCGGGATTTGGAGCAACTCAAGGAAGGAATCGAGGAAGGCGAGCGCGGGATCAGTGAAACGAACAGGCAAAAGGACGAGGCCATGCAAGAGCAGGCAAACGCCGAAGAAGGCATTGCCCGAACCGAGGAAAGCCTTATGGTCCTGAGGCAGGATATTCCCCGGCTTGAGCAAGCCGCTCGGGATGAAGATGCCCAAGCGGAGGATTTCCGAGACGCAATTGCGAAATTGTCCTCAAAACTGGAGTTCTTCTCGCAAATCACCGAGGTTTTCAAGGCGCACCATGACCGAACGATGAGCTCCCTGCGTACCTATGCGAGAGAGAGACCCTGGCTTGAACCAGGGGAACGCATAACCCTTCAATTGCAAGGATTGGATTTGAAATCCGGATATGTAGCTCTATCCAAAGGCGGCAATGCGGGAATCAGGAGTGGGATGATATTAGAGGTAGCAGTTGGGAAAGATGAAATCTGCAAGCTTAGGGTCAAGCAAGTCTTTCGTTTGCATGCCCTTGCCGAGGTCATTCCGCTGCAGGGGCGTCCACTTGAACTGGAAGGATTGAAAACCGTTGATCTTGTTGTTTTGTAGAATTCTTTCCTGCGGAGCGTTGGGTGGCGCCGCATGGTACTATTTTGCCAACTTGAGCTCGTTTGATTCCCTCAAGGAGGAGCTTTCCTTGGAGAGGAGCAAATTGGAGGCCGCCAACCTGACTCTCGAAGAGGAGAAAAATGCAAGCGATGCGTCGATCGCCGATTTGCTCAAGCAAATCAGCAAAGTGAGGCAGGAGGAGGAGAGCTTGCTTGAGGTAATCTCTGCTTCCGAGGAAGAACTTGCCTTTTTAACGCCCAAGTTGGAAAAGCTGGGGGAATTGTCGGAGCAAGCGAAAGAAGCCCTCGCTTCAGAGAAATCGAAGGTTGCGGAACTTGTCCGGCGAATGCAAATCCTCGAAAATCAGGTTTCCGAGCTCAAGGCAACAAAGGAGTCCAGGTCCTCACGTCTGGCGGAGGCAACCGAAGTTAGGCAAGCGGTGGAAGCAGAGTGGACTAGGATTGATGCCAATTATTCTTCCCTAAGCCGGTTGCGTCAGTCGGCAAACGACTCTTTTTCCCTTGCTTTCAAAGCCGTGGCCGAGCAATCGGTAAGACCATTCCATTTGTTCTACGACGAGGGCATCGAAGCTTCGATAGAGAGCCTCTCCCCCAAGGACAACGGCTTTTTCGTCAAAAAGGGATATGAAGAGGGCATCGAATCCGATTTTTGCTTCTTGGTTCGATTGGACGATGAATGGAACGAGATGCCTTTTTTCGTCCACTGTTCCCTCTCTCAGAAACGTCATTCCTTTCTGCGAATCGAAGGAGGCGACGACAACTGGTCGGATAAGTTAAGCCCTGGAAAAAAACTTTTCTTGATACGCACCGGAGAATTAACTAGTTCTAGTGATTTGAATGATGAGTCCCCACTCGCCAAGACAAAGCTCTTTTCTCGCATTGGTCCATAGCATCGATTTTTCAACGACATGGCAGCGCATCCGGAAGTGATTTCAGACGAATCCTTGGCTTCTTCCATTTCGGACGACGGACATCTTTCCAGCAATGCCAGTCAATCCGAGGAGGATGGAATGCTTGAAGTCGGAATACTCGGACAAGGAGCAAGCGAGGCTTCTTCGGTGGATTTGTCCGAAGAGCCCTTTTCCGTGGATGATTTCGATGCTCCCATGTCCATGGAGAATGAGGCGAGCGAGTTTGCCGAGTCTCCTGTTCAAGCGAAGGAAGAGCTGTATGGGATGGAAGGATCCGCCCCTTCTTCGAAAGTGGATGCTCGTACCCTCGCAGGTGAAGATGAGTTGCCCGAAGGTCAGGTAACGGAGTTTCGCAAGACTTTATCGGCTTTGTCGCGGCAACTTGAGATCGACAAGCTGACCTTTCTGTATCAGAAGCTGCATTCTCAAGGCAGCGAATTGCCTTCTTTGGAGAGCATTGCTTCGGATATACGAGGCGATGCGCCCCTCCAATCCGCCGGTGACCGAGATTTGTATTCCAAACGACCGATGGCTCGCCTGCAAGGATGGATCAGCGGACTTTCCTTCGGAGTCGGCCGGAGGGCGAAGAAGTTTTCTCGTTGAGGCAGGCGTGAGGCCGAAGTCGGCATGAATCGGAAGCCGGCGTACTCGGTCGTGATTCCGGCCTACAACGAAGAAGCCTATTTGCCCCATACCATTCGCGCGCTCCGTGATGGCATGGATGCCCTTTTGCCTTGCATCGGAGAAATTGTCTTGGTTGACAACGGTTCAACCGATGAAACGGCGTCCTTGTCCGCATCCATGGGGTGCAGAGTGGTGACGGAATCTTTTCGACAAATCGCCCGAGCTCGAAATACGGGTGCGAGGCATGCGCTCGGGAAATGGATCTTTTTCGTGGACGCAGATACGATCGTTCCAAAGACAACCATGTTGCGTGCCTATGAACTTTTGGCTTCCGGAGAGGTGGGTTGCGGAGGAGCGTACCTGATCTTTGACGATGATCGTTCGCGGTGGATTTCCGGACGCATGCTTCCCTGGCTGTGGAATCGGATCTCCAGCAGAATGAAGCTTTTCGCCGGCAGTTTCGTTTTTTGCGAAGCGGAGCTTTTTCATCAATGCGGAGGATTTCCGGAAACTCACTTTGCCGGGGAGGAAATACTTCTGGCCGGAAAATTGAAACGAGCTTGCCGCCATGTGGGCAAAAAGATTGAAATCATCACCGAATTTCCGGTTGTTTCTTCTGCTCGCAAGCTTGATTGGTACGATGACTGGTCGATGTTGACCAAGTTGTCTCGATTGATCGTGGTTCCCTCCTTCCTTCAAAAAAGACAGGCTTGCGGTTTTTGGTACGACCGCCCAACTAAGGATTGATTTTTTTTCATGGGTCAGCAAATACTAAGAGGTATTGCTCCGATGTGGATTTTTTCTTTCAGGTACTTTTTGTCCAACTCCCTTGCGTTGCTTGCCCTGCTGTCTTTCTCCTGCGGGCCGAAGAGGTCTTATAAGGGAGTTGCAGTTGAAGGGATCACATCGAGAGGGGACTTGCCCCCTGCTCACGTTCAGCGGGCGTGGGATGCTCGCTACGTCTATGACGAAGAGCGTCGTTTGTTGGTTCCCGAATATGCAGGCTCTCGCTGGGGGGCGGTTCAGCAGTTCAAGGAAGACGGAAACCTTGAATACCAGGACTGGTGGATTCGTGACGTCCGATCGGAAGATTTGGAGGCGATTCCAGATACGGCCATCACCACCTTCGTCAATGACGAGGGCAACGTCACCATCATTCCGGAAAAAACAGATGAGAAGGTGGAGGAAGGGGCAACCGAAGAATCCCTGGACCCCGATGAGTCGAAGAAAAATACGGATTTACCCACGCTGAACGATGAGGCGGATCCTTTCGTGCCTTCTCCCTTTTCTCCCTTTTAAAGGGAGAAGATCCAGGGAATGGAATCAATACATCTTCACTTCTCCAATTGAGGCAAAGAGCGGCGGCGGCGAGTACTCTTCCTCCTCCGAGTGAGTCTTGGGTTTTGAATGCGAGGAAGATCCGGCAACTTGGGGTGGCTTTATGGAAGAGGGCAATGCAAGCAGCGTTTGCTTGGCGGCAGGAGGGGCTTGTGGGGGTTGGGGCATCGCTTGCTTGGATCTTCTTTTTTTGCGCGCCAGCAATCCGATTGATCGCAACCAGACGCGACTGACCAAGATTTCGTCATTCTCTTCGAGCAGATCCTGCAGTTCCTCCAAGGAGATTTTGGCAAAGCATCCCGCTCCCTTGGTCTTGCCACTGCCGATCTTCCTCGGTTTTCCATCTTTGTTCAAAGTGACGCCCATAACGAATTCAAGAATACAGGCATTCAAAAGGAGGCTTTGGGCAAAATCAACTCCTCATTTTCGGTTTGCAATCGGGGTCAGTCCAGATGCTGAAATTGATCCTCCAGCGGATGATCGGAAAGCGAGCGAAGGTAGGAGTCCGGGTGATTGGCGGACAGGCTTTCAAGGATTTTGAAGATCCATTCCTCCTTGTCTTCTACGCCAAGTTCCAGGGCAAGTTCCTTTGCCTTGATTGGGCTAGATGGATTGCGAGCAAGCCAGTCGATCACCGACTTGCGGACCTGCAGTACCGAAGCGGCCGCTTTTTTCCCCGCTTCCACCCCTGGTTGGTGATAAGCGTTGATTCCTATCATGCTCGCATACAGTCCGACCGCTCTCTCGTACAGGGCGATAAGCATGCCCACCGAATACGCGTTTACCTGAGCGATGCCCAGCGTGATCGACTGTCTGTTCTTCTCGAGAAGAGCGTCTCGGGTACCGAGGAAGAACCCGTGAAGGTAATCTCCGGAAGTCATGCCTTGGTCATCTACCGCCACCGAGTCCGATTCCCTGTACTTCAAAACTTCGATGAAGGTGGCGAAGAAATTGGGAACCCCTTCACGAAGTTGCTGTACGTAGGCATGTTGATCGGTCGAGCCTTTGTTGCCGTAGACAGCGATTCCTTGATGAACCACTTCTCCGCGAAGATCGAGTTCCTTGCCCAAGGATTCCATGATCAATTGTTGGAGGTATTTGGCGAACAACTCCAGTCGATCCTTGTAGGGAAGAATGACCATGTCCTTGGAGCCGACTCCTTCGGTTTGAAAATACCAACTCAATGCGAGCATAAGGGCGGGATTGCGGATGGTCGTTTCGCATCGGGTGAGTTCGTCCATAGCCGCCGCTCCCTCGAGCAATCGATCGACGTCAAAGCCTTGCAGAGCGGCGGGCAGAAGACCGACGGCGGCGGTTTCGCTGGTTCTTCCTCCAACCCAGTCCCACATGGGAAAGAAATCGAGCCAGCCTTCCGCCAGAGAGGTTTGATGAAGGACGCTTCCCTCTCCGGTAACTGCAATCGCTTGCTTGGAAAAGTCCAACCCCCTTTGGGCAAGGGCATGTTTTGCTTCGATCATGCCGTTGCGCGTCTCGGGTGTGCCACCCGATTTGGAGATGACGAGAATCAGGGTCGTGGGGAGAAATTCTCCGATCTCCGCCAGGGTTTGATCCATGCCGTCGGGGTCTGTGTTGTCGAAGAAACAAGCCTTCAAGGGGTCGCCTTGGGGTGAGGACAATGCTTTGCCGACGAATTGCGGGCCTAGGGCGGAACCCCCGATTCCGATGACCAGCAAGTGAGTGAATTTGCCATGCGGGGAAGACAACTCTCCGGAATGCGCTTTGCGGGCGCATTCCTTGATTTTCACTAAGGTATTGCCGATCTCTTCGGTCAGTTCTGGAGTCGGAGCCAATTCGGGTTTGCGAAGCCAGTAATGTCCCACCATCCGATTCTCGTCCGGGTTTGCCAAGGCCCCCTTTTCCAAGGCTCTCATCGCTTCGATCGCCTCCGCGCACAATGAGGAGTTTTCTTCGATGAAGCCATCGGGGAGACCGGCAAACCTGAAATCGGCTGAAAATTCCTGTTGAGGGAAGTGGAGGTAGAGTTCTTTTTTCATGACGTCATGTGAATATGTGAAAGAAAGCGATCAATGGGTAACGGCTCCTAGAGATGCCGAGCTGACCAATTTGGCGTATTTGGCGAGCACGCCTCGTTTTTCAGGATTCTCCGGCGCTTGCCATGCCTGTCTGCGGCGGGAGATTTCCTCTTGGTCAACCTCGAGCGTAAGAAGGTTGTTTTCGGCATCGATGGTGATGGGATCACCATCAACCAACAAGGCGATCAGTCCACCCACCGCAGCTTCCGGAGTAACATGGCCGACCACGAAGCCATGGCTTCCACCCGAAAAGCGACCATCGGTGATCAAGGCCACCTCTTTGCCCAAGCCCTTGCCCATGATGGCGGAAGTGGGAGAAAGCATCTCTCTCATTCCGGGGCCTCCCACCGGGCCTTCGTAACGAATGACGACCACGTTTCCAGCCTTTACTTGGCCGTCCAGAATTCCACGCAAGGCCGATTCCTCGGATTCGTAGACGAGAGCTGATCCGCTGAATTTCAGGCCTTCCTTTCCCGTTATCTTGGCTACCGCTCCCTCTGAGGCCAGATTGCCGTAGAGGATGCGCAAATGACTGTCCTGTTTGATGGGATCATCGAAGGGTCGAACCAGATCCTGGCCCTGGGGGTAGGGGGCGTATGGTTTTGCGTTCGCCACGTTTTCCGCCAAGGTCTTGCCGGTAACCGTCATGCATTCTCCATGAAGAAGACCTTGTTCCAGAAGGGTCTTGAGCAACGGACGCAGTCCGCCGATGCGGACGAAATGAGACATGTTGTATTTTCCGCTTGGCTTGAGGTCGCAAAGTACCGGTACGCGTTTTCCGATTTCTGTGAAATCATCCAAGCATAATGGAACTTCCGCTTCGCGGGCCATGGCAAGAAGGTGCAGTACCGCATTGGTCGAGCCCCCAAGCGTGATGACCACGGTGATCGCATTTTCAAACGCCTTGCGCGTCATGACGTCCCTTGGACGCACGTTCTTCTCGATCAGGTTCACCACCGCCGCTCCTGCGGCTCGGGCGTCGGCTCTCTTTTCCTCCGAAACCGCCAGCTGCGCCGAACTGTCCGGCAGGCTCATGCCCAAAGCTTCGATTGCCGAGGACATCGTGTTCGCGGTGTACATTCCACCGCAGGAACCAGGGCCGGGAATCGCCTTGCGTTCGATTTCCATCAGTTCGTCATGAGAAATCGAGCCGGATGCATGCGCCCCTACCGCTTCGAATACGGAAACGATGTCCAAATTCCTCTCCTTGTGGATGCCGGGCAGAATGGTTCCTCCGTAAACGAAAATACCGGGTCTGTTCAGGCGAGCCAATGCCATGATGCAAGCAGGCATGTTCTTGTCGCATCCACCGATGGCCACGACCCCGTCCATGCCTTCCGCCCCAACCACGGTTTCTATGGAATCGGCGATTACTTCACGCGAGACCAAGGAGTAGCGCATGCCTGGCGTGCCCATGCTGATCCCGTCCGAAACGGTGATGGTTCCGAAAGGAATCGCTTTTCCGCCGCTTTCGTCAACTCCTGCAACCGACATCTTGCCCAATTCGTCAAGGTGGGCGTTGCAAGGAGTGACCATGCTCCAGGCGGAGCAAACCGCGACTTGAGGTTTTTCAAAGTCTTGATCCTGAAAGCCCACGGCCCGGAGCATCGAGCGGTTGGGGGCGCGGTCGTCGCCGTCGACGACGATGGAGGAAAATTTTCGGTTGCAACTCATATTTCTGGTTTTGGTTGATTTTCGTTGTGGAAAGGAAGGATATGCGGTTGCATCGCCTTCATCCCCATACCATGATTAGTACTTTTCGAGAGGTGAATGCTTTTGAATGAGAACGAATTAGAATCCCTAAGGCAAGAGATCGATCAAATCGACTCTGAAATCGTGAAATTCCTCAACTTGCGGGTAAGCAAAGCGTGTGAGATCGGAAAAATCAAGTTGAGCCTTGGCATCGATCCTTACGACCCTGCCCGAGAGGAGCAGGTTTTCGACAAGCTTTCCGGATACAGCAGCGGGCCGATGCGCCCCGATTCGCTTCGAGCGGTTTACAGAGAGGTCATTTCCGCTTCCATCGCCTTGGAAAAAGACATGGTGATCGGTTACCTGGGGCCAGAAGCGACCTACACTCATCAAGCTGCCGTAAAGAATTTCGGAGCCGGACTGAGCTATCTCGCCCTGCCGGACATTCCGGAAGTGTTTTCGGCAGTGGAATCGGGGCAATGTGATTATGGAGTCGTGCCGATCGAAAATTCCACTGAAGGAGCCGTCAATCGTTCCCTCGATCTGCTGGTGGATTCCGAACTTGCCATCATCGCCCAAGTATACCTGAACGTCCGACACTGCCTGTTCAGCCAATCCGGTTTGAACGAGATCTCCGAGGTTCGTTCCAAGGATCAAGCCCTGGCTCAGTGCTCGGACTGGCTGCGCAGAAAGCTTCCTCAGGCAAAACTCGTTCCCGTCAGTAGTACGGCGGAAGCCGTCAAGGAATGCGCCAAAAAGATCGGAGTGGCTGCAATTGCCGGCGAACTCGCAGGAAGAATTTACGAGGTGCCTATGTTAGAGAACGGGATTCAGGATCGTTCGGACAACACGACCCGATTTCTTGTGGTGGCGCGCCAAGCCATGCCTTTGCGCCCGGGCATCGCCTACCGAACAAGCCTCGTGGTTTCCTTGAAGGACGAGGTGGGGGCGTTGCAAAGCGCCCTGAGACCTTTCTCCGAACGGGGAATCAATCTTTGCAAGATCGAATCCCGTCCAAGCAGACGCAAGTCATGGGACTATTTTTTCTTCATCGATTTTCTCGGTCATCCAGACGAGCCTGCGGTTGCCGAAGCACTGGTGGATCTTCGTGGGGCCTGCGCCTTTTCACGCCTGCTCGGAAGTTATCCTGAGACGGCTTGCTAAAAGAAGAGCACGGTCAGGTTCTGCCCTCTTCGCGCGTTGACCAAGGCCAAGTTTTCGATGAACTGACGCAATTCCAGATATTCCTGCTCTCTTTTCGAGCTCCATCTCTTTCTGCCCCGCTTGAGAGACTCTCTCAAGCCGGAAACCAAAAGCAATCCGGTCATGGAATCTTGGATTGAATCTACGAATTCAAGGACCGAGGCTCGAATCCACAATGGATCGAGCAAGCGCTGACGCGCGTTCCAGTGAACGTGGCGCAGGTTGCTTTGGTTCGGGAAATGAAAACGCACCACTTGGTCAATGCAGTGTTCGAAAGACTGTACGCTCATCCTCCTTTTAGCGTCGTTTTCACGCATGAAGGAAAGGGTGCGCTGAAGCTGAAGGGTTTCCTCGGGCGTGGAAACGCTTCCCATCACCATAAACAAGGAGTTGAGATTCTGCAGCCTCGTATAGTCGTCTTTTCTACCCGCCGTTGTCGTCACCTTTCCGTCCACCACCCAAGTACAAGAGCTCCTCTGCAAAACGAGAAAACTCAGTGAAATCCTCATAAAAACTTGCATAACGCAACCATGCGATGGCATCGACCTTGCGCAACCCATGCATCATGGCATCGGCAATGGCTCGACTGGGAAGTTCCGAATCGAACTCGTTTTCGATTCGACGCAGCGTATCCGAAAGCAAGGCATTGATTTGCTCGGCATCAATCGGTCTTTTGGCGATGGCTCGACGCAGGCTCATGGCCAGTTTGGTTCGATCGAAGCATTCTCTGCTTTCGTCCTTCTTGACTACGATCAAGTCTTCGTGGAGAACCTCTTCGATCGTAGAGAAGCGGTGACCGCAAGAATGACACTGCCTTCTACGGCGAGTCGATGCGACGTTGCCGGCTCGAGTCTCCAACACCTTGAGATCAAGAGAAGAGCATTTCGGACAAAGCATCAGCCGCTAATGAGAATTTCCGCTACCACACGCACGGATTCATCTTTAACAATATTTGAGGAAATTGTTCAAGACCATAATTCCACTATCCGTAGCCAAGGATTCAGGGTGAAACTGTACGCCCCAAATGGGAAGGCTTCGATGTTGAACGCCCATGATCTCTCTAGACTCCGTCCATGCCGTTACCTCGAGATCATCGGGCAGGCTTTGAGGTTCGATGACCAAGGAATGATACCGAGTGGCGGAAAAAGGATTGGGCATATCCTCGAAAATTCCCGTTCCATAATGATGGATGGGGGAAGTTTTTCCATGCATCAGTCTTTGAGCTCTGACGATCTTGCCTCCAAAGGCTTGACCGATGCATTGGTGTCCCAGACAAACCCCCAGCAAGGGCTTGCGGCCCGCCCAGAAGCGAACTGCAGGGAGGCTGATTCCCGCGCGATCCGGATCGCAGGGTCCCGGAGAGATCACCAAACCATCGAAGTCGGACAAGTCCAATTCGTCCAGTTTCGCCTCATCGTTGCGAACGACCTTGCATGTCGCTCCGGATTGCCCGAAGTACTGCACCAAGTTGTAGGTGAAGGAGTCGTAGTTGTCGATGAGGAGCAAATTCATTGCGGGGGTCAACCGGCCGCGTAACCTTGCTTTCTGGCTCTTTCCTTCAATCGAAGTCCGTTCAAGCGGATGAATCCTCCGGCGTCCTCCGGTCGATAGTCCGACTCGTCGCCTTCCATGGAGGCGATGGAAGCGTCATAAAGGGAGAAATCCGACTTTCTTCCCGTGGTGATGACGTTTCCCTTGTAGAGCTTCAAACGAACGACGCCACTGACCTTCTCCTGACTCTTGTCGATCAATGCCTGAAGGGCCTCGCGTTCGGGAGCGTACCAAAAACCGTAATAAATAAGTTCCGCATATCGAGGAATCAGCGAGTCGCGCAGGTGCATCAAGTCCCTGTCCATGGTCAAGGTCTCGAGCTGACGGTGTCCATGCAGCAGAATCGTACCGCCCGGAGTCTCGTAGACTCCTCTGCTCTTCATGCCCACGAATCGGTTTTCAACCAAATCGATGCGTCCGATTCCGTGGCGGCCCGCAATGTTGTTGAGCAGACGAATCAATTCAGCAGGACTGCCTTCTTGGCCGTCCACGGCGACACAGTTTCCCGACTCGAAGGAAAGCTCCAGCGTTTGCGGTTCGTCGGGAGCAAGTACGGGATCGGTCGTCAGCTTGAACATGCTTCGATTTTCGGAAGAGGTCGGATCGAACCACGGATCCTCGAGGATGCCGGCTTCGTAGGAGATATGCCAAAGGTTGCGATCCATGGAGTAGGGCTTGGAAGCGCTGGCCTCTACCTCGATTCCATTTTCTCTGCAATATTCGATCATTTCCGTTCTGCCGGGGAAACGCTCTCGAAAAGAGGGGTCCCGCCAAGGGGCTAGAATCCGAAGATCAGGGGCAAGAGCGGAAAAAGTGAGTTCGAAGCGACATTGGTCGTTGCCTTTTCCGGTGGCGCCATGGGCGACGGTATCGGCGTGAAATTCTCGGGCGACGGCAACCTGAGCTTTGGCGATCAGGGGCCGGGCAATGGAGGTGCCCAAGAGGTACTGGCTTTCGTAAACGGCATTGCCTCGAACCATCGGATAGAGAAAATCGCAAGCGAACTCGTCTACGAGGTTCAAGGTGCGGTGCGTGGTAGCGCCGGTGGAGAGAGCCTTTTCCTCCAAGCCTTCAAGTTCCTCCTCTTGTCCGACGTCGGCGCAAAAGGTAATCACTTCGGCTCCGTGATGGTTGGCAAGCCAGTGAACGAGAACGGAGGTGTCCAAGCCTCCGGAATAAGCGAGTATTACTTTCATGGTGTGACGGAATTGAATTGTGATAGGGCGCAAAGAACGGCTTTTTGCATGTGAAGTCGGTTTTCCGCTTGATCGAACAGGTCCGGCCCGTTCGATTCAAGAACGGACGCGTGAACCTCCTCGCCCGGATGAGCAGGCATGCAATGCATGAAAAGGCAGTGGTCCTTGGCGGAGTCGAGCACGGATTGATCGACCTGAAAATCCTTCATCGCCCGCAAGCGTTCCTCGCTTTCATTCTCGCAGCCCATGCTGACCCAGACGTCAGTGTATACAGCGTCGGCCATTCTTGCTCCTTCTCTGGGGTCGGAAGTGAAGGACCAAGAGGGTGAAAGTCCGTGATTGGACAGAATTTCTCTAATGACATTGCCGGGAGCGTACTCCTTTGGCCCGCACAGACTGATTTCCATGCCGAACAGGGCGCCTGCCAGGATCCAAGAGTTGGCCATGTTGGAGCAGGTGTCTCCGTAAAAGGCGAGTCGCTTGCCCGCCAGCGCGGAAAAAGGATCGGAAGACAAGCCCAGTTTTTCCATCAAGGTCATGCAATCCGCGTAAATTTGGCACGGATGAAGAAGGTCGGTCAGGGCATTGACCACGGGAATGGAAGAAAAGCGGGCGAACTCCTCGAGAAGATCATGCCCATTGGCCCGGATGATGATGCCGTCGAGGAAGCGGGAGAGTACCTTGGCGGTATCCTTCACGCTCTCTCCTCGCCCCAATTGGGTGCTCGATTGATCGAGCATCAGCGGATGCCCCCCCAATTCCCGAATGCCGACTTCGAATGAGACTCGCGTTCTGGTGCTCCTTTTGAAAAAGATCATTCCCCAAGATTGGCCGGACAAGTCGTTGGTCGGGCGCATGCCTCGGTTCGCCTTGAAGCGAGCGGCCGAGCGGAAGATCTCGTATATTTCTCCGGGGTCGAAGTCGTTTTCCTTCAGGAAGTGTCTCATGGTCGAACTTTCTTCAATGGTCGATTCTGGCAAACCCGTCATGCAGGATTTTCAGGGCTTGTTCGAGTTCCTCTTCTTCAACGGTCAGGGGGGGGAGCAGTCGCAGGGTCCTTCCTGCTGCTCCGACCGTCAGCAGACCCAGGTCTCGCAACGAAGGGATCACCGCCGCCGGCTCGCAAGACAGGGCCAATCCAAGCATCAATCCCTTTCCCCGAACCTCGAGAATCAGGCTGGGGTATTCGGCTTGGAGAGCCTCAAGGTTGCGAAAGAAGCGCTCCCCAAGGTCTTTTGCTCGAATGGTCAGGTTCTCTCGCTCCAATACGTCAAGCACGGCATGAGCGGCGGAACATGCCAAGGGAGAGCCGCCGTAAGTCGTACCATGACTGCCGGGAGCGAAGAGACTGGCCCGTTCGTCGCAAATCCAGACGGCTCCAAGAGGGAATCCTCCGCCAATCCCTTTGGCCAAAGCTACGGCATCCGGCCTGACTCCCGCATGTTGATAGCCGAGAAATTCGCCGGTGCGCCCGATGCCCGCCTGTACCTCGTCCAGTAAAAAAAGCAGATTCCTTCGGGCGCACATGTTCTGGAGCCCGACCAGAAATTCGGTTGTGGCCACGTGCATGCCGCCTTCCCCTTGAATCGATTCGACGAGAACGGCCACCGTATTCTCGTCCGCGGCTTCTTCGAAGTCATCGGGGTCATTGAATTCACAGAAGACGAATCCGCTCAAAAGGGGTTCGAAACCATCTCTGTATTTGATTGATTCGGTTGCCGAAAGAGCGCCCATTGTTCTTCCGTGAAATCCGTTTTTTGCGACTAGAATCTTGTGTCGGCGGGAATCGGGGGACTGATTTCCAAACAAGCGAGAAAGCTTGAGCATCGCTTCGTTCGCCTCTGCTCCGCTGTTGCAGAAGAGAACCTTTCCGGGGCCGATTTTCGAAACCAGTCTTTCCGCCAACCGGACTTGTTCAGGAATGGAAAAGAGGTTCGAGCAATGAATCAGCTTCTTCGATTGCTCGCCCACTTGCTTGACCCAATGGGGATGACAGTGTCCAAGCGAGGCAACGGCGATGCCCGAGGTGAAGTCAAGAAACTTCCTGCCTGAGCTGTCCCAAAGCCAGGAGCCGGAGCCGCCCGCGATCTCCAGAGCGGGCGGGGCGTAGTTGCCGAGAAGGAAGGAGTTGTGCCGAACCAAGTCCATCTCAGGAATGAACGATCTCCGTACCGATTCCTTCGTCGGTGAAGATTTCCAGCAAAATGCTATGGGGCATGCGGCCGTCGATGAAATGTACCCGGTTGACTCCGTTCTGCAAGGCCCGCACCGCGCTGTCCACCTTCGGAAGCATGCCCTGTGCGATTACGCCTTTTTGTTTGAGAGGTTCGACTTCGCTTATAGCCAAGCTGGAAAGCAAACTGGCCGGATCCTGAGGATTTTCCAGCAGACCGGGGACGTCGGAGAGATAGACCAGGCGTCTTGCTCCCAAGGCAACGGCAACCTTTGACGCCGCATCATCCGCATTGACGTTATAGCAGGAGCCGTTCGCATCGGAAGCGGTGGAGGAGATAATTGGCATCTTGCCCTTGTCAAGCGCTTCAAGGACGCCGTCACATTCGACTTGCTTGACTTCACCGACAAAACCGAGGTCGTGAGAGGATTCGAGCTTTTCGCAAAGCAGGAGGGTTTTGCCCGGGAAGCAGACGGTTTCACACTGGTGGGCCTTGACGAAATCGGCAACTTCTTGATTAACCCGATCATTCAGAACGTAATCCACTGCATCCATGGTTGGACGATCGGTCACCCGCAAGCCCTCTACGAAACGAGCCTCGATTCCGCGTTTTGCCAGTTCCTTGGTTATGGCCTTTCCTCCCCCATGAACGACAACCACCTTGATGCCGACGAAATTAAGAAAAACCAGATCCTTGGCCACTCCCGCCCGCACTTCAGGATCCGGAGAATCCATGAAACTCCCGCCATACTTGACCACGAATATAGAACCGCGGAATCTTCTTACGTATGGAAGCGCCTCCATGAGGATGCGGGCCTTCGCCTGATATTCTTCATAGCCGAACATGTCACTCGCTCATGTTGTAGCGTACGTACGCTTCGCTGAGGTCGTTAGACCATAAAGTGGATGATCCGGAGCCCATGTTCAGATTGATTCTTATGACGAATGCCTTTTGGGCAACCACTTCCTTCCACTTTTCCTTGTTGGCGCTTCGAGGTTCGCCCTTCACCAATGCAGGCACCTCTCCGTAGTCCAGATCCAAACGATCGTAGATCAAGCCCACGCCTGCATATCCTGCGGCATCGACGATTCTTCCCCAGTTCGGGTCGCCGCCGTACCAGGACGATTTGACCAGCAGAGAATTGGTTATGCATCTGCCGACTCGCAGGGCGGATGCGTCGTCCTTGGCGCCCGAGACGCAAACCTCGACGAATTTGGTTACCTTTTCGCCGTCCATGACGCACTTTTTCGCAAGAGTCGAGCATACTTTCCCCACCGCCAGCTTGAATTCATCGATGACCCGCGAAGATTCCTCCTCTAATTTCACCCCGCTGAATCCATTGGAGAGGAAAAGAACGCTGTCATTGGTGCTCATGTCTCCGTCTATGGTAATTCGGTTAAAGGACTGTTCGACGGCTGAAGCAAGGCATTGCTGGAGAAAGGAGGAGGAAACCGACGCATCGGTGGCAAGAAACGCCAACATGGTTGCCATGTTCGGCTGAATCATGCCAGCTCCCTTCACCACGCCCCCAATGGTCACCTTTCCTTTGGAAGTGTCGATTTTGGCGGAACAGGATTTTGCCCGAGTATCGGAGGTCAGAATGGCTTCCTGAAAGGCTCGCCCCCCGTTCAGTTCGTCGAGGCAATCCCTGCAGGCGTGAGCAATGCCTGCGGTGATGCGACTCATCGGAAGGGCAACGCCGATTCTTCCTGTGGAACAAACCAAGATTTCGCTGGGGCTTGTCTTGAGATGACGAGCGGTCTCGGATGCCATTTTCTCGCAATCAAGGTCGCCTTGAGCGCCCGTGCAGGCGTTGGCGTTTCCACTGTTGACTACGACTCCGTGAAAAGATCGACGGGGATCGAGCAAGAGCTTTTGGGAATACCTGACGGGAGCCGCTTTGACGTCGTTGGTGGTGAAGACTCCCGCGCCAGAGCATGGACGAGGCGAATAGATGACTCCAAGGTCTGGTTTTCCATCGTTGACTCCCTTGACGTTGCAGCTGATTCCGGAGGCGAAGAAACCCATTGCCTCGGTGACGCCGTCGCAATCTTCGTAGAAGTTCATGACAAACCCGTCGTCTCTGCGTACCCTTGGCAAACGTTCATGGCTTGCAACGCTTGACCGCCTGCTCCCTTGACGAGGTTGTCTTCGGCCGAACAGAGTACGAGCCTGCCGGTCCGAAGATCCGCGACTACGGATAGATCGACGCGGTTCGTGCCAATGACCTTTCCGGTTTCGGGAAAGGAATTATCATCAAGGACTTGGACAAACGGCCTCCCGGAATAAGTTTGCAACCAGCATTCCCTGATGGAGTCCGCATCGGGGGTGCCCGGACTCCGAACCGATATGGTGGAGCAGATTCCGCGATTCATCGGAGCTAAATGAGGATGAAAGGAGACGACCGTAGGTTTCTTGGCAAACTTGGACAACTGCTCCTCGATTTCCGATAGATGCCTGTGTTTCGGCAGTCCGTACGGGCCGCATGACTCGTTTCTTTCGCAGAACAACAGACGATCAGAAGCGTTTTTGCCTGCACCGCTGATCCCGCTGATCGAATGAATGACCACGTCTTCGGACTCCACAAGTCCATGGGCAAGCAAGGGAGCCAGGGGAATGAGGATGCTGGTGGGATAGCACCCTGGTGAGGCGATCAAGGATGAATTGTTCCATGAAAGATCATTCAGTTCCGGCAATCCGTATTGAGCTTTTGGCAGCCATTCGGGGGCGGGGTGGGGGCTTCCGTAAAACTCGTGGTAGGTTGAGGAGTCATCCAGACGAAAATCAGCGGAAAGATCAATCACGCGTTTGCCCGCTTCCAAAAGAGGAATCGCGAATTCCGCCGCAGCCCCGTGGGGAAGCGCCAAAAAGAAGATTTCGCATGGGGTCGCGATCATTTCCGACAGTGAGGGATTGACGAACTGCATCTCTCCGGCTCCATGCCCAAGCCTTGGTATCGAACGGTGAAGAGGCTGTCCCGCGAGAGCGCGTGAAGTAACGAGCTCCAATTCGATTTCGGGATGACGAAGCAGCAGGGAAACCAATTCCTGCCCCGTGTAACCTGAAGCTCCTATGATTCCTGCCTTCATGTTTTTGGGAGTTTGAACGAATGGTTGAAAAAAAACAAACCCCTCGGTTGGTATGCCGAAGGGTTTGCGAGAAAGATGTGAAAAGAGAAAACTATCTCTTGGAGAATTGAAACCTTTTGCGAGCCCCTGGTCGACCGGCTTTCTTGCGCTCGATCTTTCTCGGATCGCGACGAAGATGACCGGATTTTTTCAGCGGAGAACGAAGTTCGGGATCCATTTTTTCCAAGGCCCGTGAAAGTCCGTGACGGATGGCCCCGGATTGACCGGTTCCTCCTCCTCCCATGACGTTGACGGAAACGTCCACTGCACTCACCTTCTCGGCAGTGACGAGCGGCCCGAGAACGGCTTTTCTTTGCTGTTCGGTGGAGAAGTAGTCGTTGAGTTCGCGGTTATTGATGGTAATGGCGCCCGTGCCGGCCCGAAGGCGCACCCGTGCGGTGCTGGTCTTTCGGCGTCCGGTCGCGACAAATTCTTCTGCGGTGGATTTAGCGCTCATGAAAATTAGGCAAGGAGAGGGGCGGGTTGTTGGGCGGAGTGAGGATGCTCGCTGCCGCGGAATACGCGAAGGCGAGTAAGCATGTTGCGAGAAAGTTTGTTTTTAGGAAGCATGCCCTTGACTGCGTTAGTAATGAGAAATTCGGGTCGGTTTTCGCGAAAATCGGCGACGGAGCGATACTTTTCGTTCCCCATGTATCCGGTGTAGAACATGTATTTCTTTTGTTCTTCCTTGCTTCCGCTGACCTTGACCTTGTCGGCATTGACCACGATCACGTAATCGCCGGTGTCGACGTGCGGAGTGTAGGTGGGCTTGTTTCGCCCCCTGAGGGAATTGGCTACTTCAACCGCCAAACGGCCGAGTATCTGATTGGAAGCGTCCACGATTTTCCAATCGCGGGCGACGGTTTCCTTCTTGGCAAGAGTGGTCTTCATGAAATTTTGAAAAGTGACGATAATGCATGCAAGCCGATGATTCGTCAATCGTACAATTGACGACAGGAAACAATTAAAACTGTCCGGTGCCCAAGTCGCTGAGAGTCTGATCGTAGAATTTTGATCCGTATCCCATTACCCGGTCGGTGTTGTCGAACACGACGGGCATGTAACGCTTTTGCACTTCCTTGTCGGCTAGGGCCCCCTCGTTTCCGCCTTTGCGGATTTTGTAAAACCAAACGCTGCCCCAATCATAGCCTTCCATGTAGTTGGCGATCCCGGCCAGATTGTAGACCTGCCCCTTGGTCATTCCCACGGCGAGCCCCATGAGGTTTTCAATGTTCTTGCTTACGGCTTCGTCCGCGTCCTCAAAAGGATTGGAGCCACTTGCGCCCTTGCCACCCATGAAGCTCGGGCCACGACATGCGCCCAATAAAAGCATGACGAGCAAGAGTCCCGCCGCAAATGACACCCTGTCTGTTTTCATCATGGAAACCTTACTTACCGCATCCATCGACGATGGGGCAATCTCAATTTACGCGCTTGATGAACTTGGCGCGGGAAACGAATGATTCAACTGGAGGTGATTTTTTCGAGAGCCTGATAGCTCCTGGCGATCATTTCCCGGGGATCGTCGAGCAAGTTGGCGGAAGCCAATGCATTGTCCAAAAGTTGATTGGCCACCAGCATGCCGGTGCTTTCATCCTCTTGGTGCAGGCGGGCAAGCCCTTGGATGATCGAATGTCGAGGGTTGATCTGCAGTTTCACCTTTGCCGGCGGTTGCTCGTCTCCCTGGGCTTGCATCAGTTTCATGATTCTACGGGCGGAAGCGCCACCCAACCCGTCTTCTCCAACCACGCAAACCGGACTGTTGATCAGCCGATCGCCCGTTTCCACTTCGGAAACGCGCTCATCGAGGGACTTCTTCATCCACTTGATCAATTTCTTGGTCGTTTTGTCGTCCAGGGATTCTTCCGACGAATCGACTTCGATTCTTTCAAGCTTCAATTCGTCGGAGTCTGCCGACAGGATCTTCTTTTCCTTGTAATCGCGCAAGGATTGCATGACGTACTCGTCGACGGGTTCGGTCAGTAGAAGAACTTCCAAGCCTCTTGCCTGCAGCGCCTCGAGGTAAGGACCGGACTCGATGGATTTGCGGTTCTTGCCGTACAGAAAAAGGATTTCCTTCTGGTCAGCGGCCATGCGATCAAGGTATTCGTCGAGGCCGGTAAGCTTGCCGTCTTCGGAGACGGTCGATTCGAAGCGAAGAAGCTTAGCCAACTCATCCTTGTTGGCGTAGTCCGTGGCCACTCCCTCCTTGATCAACGAACCATATTCCTTCCAGAAATCCAAGTACTCGGACTCGTTCTTTTTAGCCTGTTCATTGAGGAAACGAATGAATCTTTTGGTTAGAACCTGCCCCAGTTTCCTTAGCAGTTCGCTGTCCTGCATCGTTTCGCGCGAAACGTTCAGTGGGATGTCGGAACTGTCCACCACTCCTCGAAGGAACCTAAGCCATTCGGGAAACAGGTTCTTGGGCTCTTGGTCGATCAGTACCTTGCGGCAATGCAATGACACTTTGTTCTCGTTGCGAAACATCCCCAGCTTCTCCATGTTTCTCTTGGGGACGAAAAGGAGGGCGTTAATTTCCAAGGGTGCGTCAGCGCTGAAGTGAAGACGCATGAGTGGAGCCTCATAGTCGTTGGCTTGGAACTTGTAGAACTCTTCGTATTCCTCTTCCTTGACCTCAGCCTTGGATCTCAACCAAATGGCATCCACCGTATTGACTTTCTCGCCGTTGACCGAAACGGGAAACTGGACGAAAGCCGAATATTTCTTGACGATGCTCTTGATGCGGTCCTCCTTGGCGAATTCATCGAAATCATCCTTGAGCTGTATGACCACTTTGGTGCCACGACGTTGCCCGTCTGCCTTTTCTATGGAGTATCCGCCGCCGCCATCGCTTTCCCAGCAAAGTCCTTCGCCATCTTCCCGCCAGGTTCTGGTGTAAACCTTTACGCAATCGGAGACCATGAACACACTGTAAAACCCAACTCCGAACTTCCCGATCAAGGCATCGTTCCTCTCACCGTCGCTCTGTAACGCTTCCAAGAATTCCTTGGATCCGGAGTGAGCGATCGTACCGAGGTTTTTCATCAGTTCTTCTTCGTCCATGCCCACGCCGAAGTCCTGTATGATCAGTTGCTTGGAAGTCTCGTCCGTGTTGAGGTTGATTTCCAATGAGAGGTTGTCATCCAGTACGTTCTTTTCGGTCAGTTGGGTGCGACGCAGCTTTTCCAGAGCGTCGGAAGCGTTGGATATCAATTCTCTGACGAAGATCTCCTTGTCCTTGTAAAGCGAATTGACGACGATATCGAGCACCTGCTTGGTCTCGGCCTTGAATTCGTATGAAGTTGCTTGGGTCATATTGGTTGGTGAGGAGTAAGGGGAGATACTCTAACGAGAGATGGATCGGCATCAAGAATTTACGCCATTATCGTCCTTTGCCGGAACCATGCTGGCTTTTCTTGTATTTGCTGCGGAAGTGCTCATATGCGTGATTGATTTCCTTGGCTTTTCGCTCTGCGATTTCGCGAATTTCCAAACCCAGTGCCGATACCTTGTCGGGATGATACTGAGCGATGGCCGATCGATAGCGGTTCTTGATGAAGGAGAAGTCTTTCAGGCGCGAAGCTTCGACTCCCAAAACCTCCCCCATCAGGACATCTTCCGCAGTGACGGGGGAGGACTCGCTGCCTTCTCTTCCTTCCTCGATCGGAATTTCGCAGTCGGACGGATTTCCAATTCGGGGCGAAGGGGGAGGAGCATCGAAGGGAGCGTCAGGCCCAAACTCTTTTTCTTTTGGGGACGATTCATCGCATTTTTTCCCTTGAGTTGTCCGGCTTGCGGCATGACGAGGCTTCTTCGACCCCAAAGGCCGAAAGGCCATCAGCAAATCGAGTTTCCAGAGCATCCGCCAACAGGAACAAAAGACGACGGCCCAGATGATCTTCCTCAGGGCTTCCGTTGTGACGTTGGGAGAAAAGCCTGTCAGCGATCGCCAGCCCGTCCAATCATGGTAGAGACTGAACAGGGAAACACTGAAATACCATGCGGTGAGCAAGGAGAGACTCATCGCCAGAAGTCCTCCCCAGAGAATTGATCCGGCCCACAATCTGATTTTCATGGAAGGTTGATCGGCGGAAGTTGTCCGGTGCAAGTCTTGTAGAGAAAAAGGATGATTCCACCTGCCAGGACGTAAACCCATTTGCTTTTCGCTCCCTGCTTATTCATGGCTGTTTTCGAAAGAATATGGAGGTGAAGGTGGTGGTAGGGGTCGGATTCGAACCGACGAACGCGCGAAGCGGGCGGATTTACAGTCCGCATCCTTTAGCCACTTGGATACCCTACC
>JAYOCQ010000005.1:0-43448 GCA_038105525.1 Opitutales bacterium
ATCCGCCCGTTCCCGCGCTCGTTTCCAATGCATACTGGTTCAGACTGAAGCTGGCTGTTGCGGTCAAGTCCTTCGTAATCAAAACCGTTGTCTCGTTCGAAAGAGGATCCGCAACTCCATCGCCTATCCAATGAGCAAAGGAATAGCCCGGATGGGGACTTGCCGTTACAACTGCAAGCGAACCGTAGGTGAAAGTCCCATTGCCTTCGACCGTACCGCCTTCCGATGCAAAAAGCGTCAAGGTGTAAGCGCCCAAGTCCAGTTCACCCAGGAGGGCTGCCGATCGCAAGGCATCGACCTCTGCTGCGAGTTCCTCCTGAGCGGACGTCGTTTCGATGGATGATTCTTCGGTCAATGAGTCTAGGTAAAGTTGATCAACGGAAGAAAGAAGGGTGTACATGAGAAATTCATCGACCAAATCCATCTGATCGGCAACGCCTGCTTGCACAAGAGCGACAGGTATCGCTTCTTCAAGCGCTTGGGACAAATCAACCTGCTGGCCAGGTTTCTCAATGATTGCCTGAGCAATTCCATCGAGCAAACCATCTCCGATTTTCTCTCCTTGGTAATTGTCGATGAGGGCAAAGAGAAGTCCTTCTGATTGATTGATCAGACTGGCCATTCGAAGGTTGGCAACCAAGACAGCCACCGCATCTTCGTCGTCCCCCAGATTGGTCTGGTGGATCGGGTCATAATTTCCCAAGTCAATCGAAGGGTCGATTCCGAGGGCTTGCGCCGTTAAGATGATAGCCTCTTCCCGGCTTTGCCCAGTGGCCATAATCTTCGAAACTATGGTGGTCAACGGAGAAACGACGGAGGAATTGGCATCAGCGACCAACAGCCCGGTAAAGGGGGTTCCCGTACTCGTGTCGACTCCACCGCGGGCGATGAAACGGCCCTCCTCAGGGTCGATCCGGCCATTGAAATTTTTGTCGAAAGAGGCGAATTCCGGTTGGGTCAGGGTAATCGTGGCAACCCCGTTTTCATCGGTAAGAAAGCTTGCGCTCAAATCATTCAGCCCATCACCATCGGCATCGAAGATAACCTCGGCCCCGGACACGTAGCCATCGATCACGGTAACGGTGTAACTGCCTGCCGGTTGGAAATCGAGAATGAGGGAGAAATTAAGGTCGTTGCCTGCGGCATCGGATGCATAAACTTCGATTCTGTAATCGCGACTGGCGTTTTCTTCCAAAACAACCGTGCCATTGTATTCCGAGCTTGTCGGGCGGATAAGTTCTTGATTTAAAAGAGTATAGTTGCTGTCCCAAAAATAGCTGACCAAAGCCTCGTCCAGCAGCCCCTCTTTGCCGTCTCGAATCACCAGGAGGTGTTCGCTGAAATCAAAGGGGACGCCATTCTTCCAAGACAAGGTGACGTTCCGATCCTCAAGATAGGTGACGTTCTTGTCGGCAACACTCATAACGTCACCGATCGTCTCATTCGATTCAGTCGTGAAGGTTCTGTATGCTCCATTCATTTTGTTTTCGTCCAAAAGATCGACGAAGGTGATGAACGGGGCTTCGAGGTCGCGTATGACGATCGTTTGAGTAAGCTCGACAGAAGCGTTTTCAAAGGAGTCGTAGGCCAAATAAGTGAGCTCATAGACGCCTACGGGGATGTCGGCAAAATCAAGGATCTTCATGGTCGAGCTGAAATTGTCATCTATGTAAGGCGTAAAGTTTCCGTCGACCACGATTCGGATTCCTGATTGATTGGTTACGCCGATTCCATCGAGATAATCGTCCACGCCCCAATCACCATCCAAGGGATCGCTTGCATTAATCGCCCAACCGATCGGCGTATCTTGGTTGGGTGTACGCGTTTCATTGATGTCGATGTAAATGGCGCAAATCGTACTGCTGTTTATTTCATAGGTGATCGATGCGTAATCCGTTGAAAATCCTGAGGCGGGATTAACGAATTCTATTTCAGGAACCGGGTCTTGCGGGACCAAATTGAGCCCGAATAGATCCGAAGTGAGGCTTATCACGTTTTGCTCGTCATAAGGCTCACCGGCATCGTAAGAGCCATCCGAGTCGAGGTCGATGAAGGCGCTGAATCCGTAGGGCGCTCCGGCGGTCAATCCGGTTCGGTAATACTGTTTGTCGGAAACGCTTGCCGGATTAAAGCCATAATAGGAAGCGTTGGCATCGTTTGCAGGATCAAACCAATCTCCGGACTCAATCCGAAAATACAACTGCCCGCCGACGTAAAGACTGGATTGATAAAACCTTCCCGAAACAGCCAAATTGCCGGAGGCAACCATAGGATCGCCGTCTTCGGAATCGATCAGCCCGTCGAAATCACTGTCCACTAAGCGCGGGTCTGTTTGGGGAAAGGTGACTTCCTCGTCATCGGTCAATCCGTCGCCATCGGTATCCACCATTAGGGGGTTCGAAAGATAGGGCGAGTTCCCGCTCAACTCCAAATCATCGCTTTGTCCATCCAGGTCGGTGTCGCTTTCAAGAGGATTGGTGCCATTGAGCCATTCGTCAAAATTGATCAGCGAATCGCCGTCGGCGTCGGCGCTCATGTCGTAACTTATGAAGGAATCTAGGTATTTGTTTAACCAAATTTCCGTTGAATTGAGATGGTTTCTCGAAGAAGGCTTGACACGCACACTGGCAAAGACGGGGTCCCCATTAAAGGTTGCGTTTGCCTCGACAACAAGAATCCCGTCGAAGAACAAAGGCTTGAGGACGGCGCCCGCACCGTTGGAATCATCGGCTCCGTTGCGGTTTACAAAGGAGATGGGATCATCTGCGCTGAACCCAAATCCCCGCCCGGTTACGTTTACATCCGTGATATTTCCATCAGCGTCCACAGTGACGTTGGCTTCCAGTCCGTAACCGCTCCCGGAAAGACGAATCAAGTCGCCGTCCGAATAATTCGATCCTGCGGCAATGATTTCAAAGTCCCGAATGGAACCGGTTCCTTTTCTCAAGGTCGAAAAAAGCAAGAGGTTGATCTCTTCTCCGGAAGCGTTGAGGTCGCGGTTGCCCAGAGAATCTTCCAGTTGGGCGATACGAGAATTGTTGCCGTCGGATGCATTGAAATCGAAGGTCAGACGCCAGTCGATCACAGGAGCCGAAACCTTTGTGCCGTTTTCGTCATAGAGTACCGCCGACAAGGCCATGGGCGCTTCTCCGAAGGATTCGGTGGAAAGCCAAGCCTCCAGGGGATTTGATCCGTTGGAATCGTCCGGATATATAACCAGTCGAGGAATGGACTGGTAGCGATCCCGGTTCGTTTGAGCATCATCGTACTCCCAGGATGCGAGGACCCCGGAATCAAAACTTTGGTTGGATTCGCTGAAAAGGTAGCTTTCGAAAAAGTCCTGGCCGATGACGGCGCTGGAATAGCGAACGAAGAATTTGTCGCTGGAATCGTACTGGGTGGTGTTTTCGTCATCGATGATTTCCAGGGTGAGGGATCCGTCGATTGCCACCGTAACGTCCACGTGGGGCTTCGTTTTTCCCAGGTTGTCGGGGTAGGGAACGAAGGTGAGTTCAACTTCCTTGTCAGGGTCGAACCCACGACCAATGCCCTCGATCTTCTTGTAGGTGCCCGCGGGTTGAGAGAGAGCTCTGGCAGGGGAAGACCAGACCAGTCGACTTCTGCCCGGTCCCCCGAAATCGGTCTCCAGTACAAGCTCGGGAAAGCCCGGCACGTAAACGATTTGAGATACCCGGCTGACGTTCGCCTCGGGACGAAAGGTGGTTTCCTGACTCCTCTGGTCCTCCATGAAGATCGTCAGGTTGTACATCCCGGGCTCCAAGTTGGCGAAGGCGTATTGACCGAACTGATCCGTGTAGGAATAAAGCGGCTTGTAAGAGGGCTCGTCGATCGCCCAGTTCTGGCCGGGCAATCCTTCGGAAACCAAAATCTCGCCGCCAAAAACGGGCAGGGTCTTCGGAGTGGAGGCGACTGTGCTCAATCCATAGTAGAGTTGGCCGGGGAAGCGATCATCGACGTACAGTTCCACGAAGGACTTGTCCAGATCGGGATCGTAATCCACCGCTCCGTTAAGTCGAAGGTAGGAGACCTGCGACTCGTTTGCGTAATTGATTCTGCTTAAGGCATTTCCGCTGCTTCTGCTCAAGTTGGATCCATCGAGAATCTGTACGATGGGGTTTTCGTCGAAGAGGCCGCGAGGAACCGCGTTGGTCGTGGAGTTGTCATCGTAACTGGCGTTGCTGTCGAGAACGAATCGGGTAAGCCGGGTGGTGGCGAGCCCGACCACCGAGGCCTCGATGAAATCAGGGGCTCCGTCTCCGTCAAGGTCGGGAAGGTGGCTGGAATCGAAATCGATGCTGACGTCGTTCAAATCCGTTCGAGCGTGCAGATAGAAACCGGGGTCCGTTACCTCTACCTGCAGGATGCGATCGCCCAGGGCATCCGCCAGCGTGGGGAGACCGTAGCTCCAGTCTCCCCCGTCATCCTGAGAGTGTCGAGTGATGACGCGCGGTCTCTCGGGATATCCTGCCTCGGGGTCGTTGGGAAAGGTCCCGGCAACCGTACTGGTACTGGAGGAGAAAAGCGTATTGGCTTGAGAATCCCAGGACCAGGGACGCTCGACGAATCCCTGCCCCGCCCCGGTCGGTCGGGCAATGGCGTCCAGTTCCAGATTCTTCAGCCGAGGATCGTCGAAGATGACCCGTACGTTCAAGCCGTTCTCGTTGAAGAGGGGAATGGCATCCACGCCGATGCCCGAACCCGCCACGTGAATCTCGGAAGCGTAATATCCGGCGCCAGTATCAACTACGACGATCTCCTGTATTCGGCCGTTCTTGACGATCACCGACAAGTTGGCGTCCAAATCCAGCCAGTCCTCCCGCGGGTTGCGGTAATAGGCGTCGTCGTGCAAAACGTAATTGACCTTCGTTCCCCAGCACTTGCGAACCAAAAAACGCGCATTCAAATGGGTGTCGTTTTCCGTGCAGTGTTCGTGTTCCTCGGCGTCGTCGTGCCTGGTTCTCCAGTTCGTGACGTCACTGGCATTGGTGGGCCAACGCGATCCGTTCTCGTCCAGGTAGGGAAATTCGGCATCCGTCTCCCCGGGACACTCCTCCGGAGGATACTGCCCCCAATGAATATGTCCGCATTCCTCCTTTTCTCCCTCCGGAGTGATTCTGAGGAAGGCGCATTTCCATTTTCTGCGAAAGTTGCCGTTGAAGTGATAGGAGGTGTGCTTGGGCGGGGCGTCACGAACGTAAGCGACGGGGTCGATGTATCCTTCCCCGCTGTCGATCACAACCACCTTGATGACGTTGCCCTCCCGCACCTTGGCTGCGGCATAAGCTCGCAAACCGAGAGAGTCGATCTCGGTCTCGCTCCTGCCTCGGTCCCAGATCTCGATCCATGGCTCCAGATGCGAATAAGGGGCGCCGGTATTAGGCACGTCATGACCCTCGGGGGCCCCCAATACGCAATAGGTACAACGGGTAATTTCATTAAGGTACCCGCCCAAGCGTACGGAAAGAGTGGCGTTTGTTTCCGGGGCTACGGCATCAAGGGTATGCTTGGCGACCGGATGGTTGGCTGGGTCGATGTTGAAATATCCGCGACCCCCTTCGTCGACGCTGACGCCAACGACCTCGCCGTTCGCATTCATCTGCAAACTGATTTCCGCCCCGTGTCCGCCTCCCCCGGAAACCAGAACCAAGGGAAAGTGGGTGTACGCATATTCCTCCTCGGGCAAAAGCATGTATGGTACGTATCCTTCTCCCGAATCGACGATATTCACGCTGATGATCGATCCGTTCTCGTCAATCTGGTCAACCTCCAGTTGGGCCTCGCGGAACGGACGAATGGTGTTGTCGTAAACCGGCAATCCGTATCCTGCATTAGTCTCCTGCGGCATGCCGCCCACAACCTTGAGCTGGACGGGTGCGGAATAACCGAATCCCGCATTCTGCACCGACACCGCAGAATAGGTCTGATTGAAGTCCATTACCGAGACGTTGACGTCACGAGTGCCCGACCAATCATAGATGGAGACTCCGAATGCGGATATCTCGGCGTTTTGCGTATCGATCTCGGCAAACCCCGCATGTTCCTCTTCCTGCTGTCCGCCGGGAGTCGCGGGTTGGTATCCCGAACCGCTTATTTTCACCAGTGTTTCGTTCACGTCGATTACACCCATGCCCGCATCGACGATGCTGATGCTTTCGTTGGCGTCCGGATCTACGTAAAACAAAACCGATGCTTCCGCCAGGCTGCTTTCCAGAGCCTCGGAGTTGTGAACCTGCGGAGAGCCGACCGTCAGATCGACCGCTTCCACAAATCCAAACAAGCCATTGGGCTGATAAAAGGAGTTGGGCCAACTCAGGGAGGCGTTGTGCTCCAGAGGGAAGGCTCGCGTCGAGTCCATGGTGACGTAATCGACCAACCGGCGAAGAACCATCCGGCCGTCGGGCATGGGAACTTCGACGAGGCCCTCCATGCTCTTGGCCCAAACGACCTCTCCCAAAGAAGCGTCTTCGTACTCTCCCAATCCAGTGGCTGCAACGTGCTTCCTCCATCCGTTTTCGTCATTTCCCATTCGCCAATTGTAATTGCGACCCGCATCCTTGCCCTGATGGAAGGAATAGACCAAATCCTCGTCAGTCACGTATGCCAGCATCCCATGCGTGCCGTTGGCGTCGGTAAAATCGTTTTCGAGATCCGTCAGGGTGGCGTAAGTCACTAGATTGGATTTGTTTTCTTCGGTATCCCCGTACCAAAAGACCAAGTCCGGGTTCTCCCTGTACCCCTCCCCTCCTTCGTTCACAACCACGGTGCCTATCGCGTCCGCCAGCGCCTCCAACCTTGGAATTTGCTCCCTGCCGCGACGCAATTCATAGAGAAATTCGACTTCTTCATCGCTCAAGATGCGATCGTAAACCGCCAAGTCGTCGATCGATCCGTTGAAATATACCAGCGAGGGATCCGCCGCCAAGGGATCGTCATCCCGCGCGTAGGCCATTCCTGCTGCGAACAGGCGGGCGTCGGAGGCCAGGCTGAGCATGTTGAAGCTTTCGGCAAAACGAGCATCCGGATCGATGGTCTCGGCTTGCAGGCTGATTTGAGCGCCATTGATCCAAATGGCAACTCCTGCGTCACCAAAGCTCCCGACCAGATGGCTCCATTCTCCCGAACGAATTCGCTGGTTGGATAGGTAGGCCCTGAAGCCGGCCAATTTGGGCCAGCTATTGGTTAGCTCGAAGGCAAAGGTGTTCCCCTGCTCGGAAAGTTCGTATTCGGTGGCGTTTTCGTCCTGAGGCAAGGTTGCCCGGTAAGGCGTGGACATTGCAAAAAGCGGAGCCGCATCCTGATCGGCGGTCGGGCGAATCCACATGCTTATCGTTCCCTCGAACAAGGGAAATTCCGATGCATGACTGAGCATGTCGAGGTACTGGTCGGAGCCGTCCAAGGAAAGCGAGTGTCCATGGTTCTCATTGGGGTAGGAGTCGCCCAACCTTCCGCTGCCGTTGTCGGAATTGACCACTGCATCGTCGAAAGGCGCGTCATTTGAGCTGATGCCGGTTGCGGGAGCGGTCAAGAAGGAGCCCGATCCCATCGGACTGGCGTGGTACTTGTTGCCGGAGAGGTCGAGGAAACTGATGCCGGCAAGGTAGCGGACTTCACTTTCCTCGAGCGGGCGATGATAAACCTTGGTTTCATCGAGCAAAACCTCATTGGTAACCGAATCGCCGAGAACGAGATCCTGATCGGTAAAAACGGGCGAACAGGCGACCCCGCGACCATCGACGTAGAGCGTGGCGTTTCCCTCAATGCTCACCACCGCAAGGTGACTCCAGTAGTTCGCGAATGAAACTGCCAGCGTTTGCCCCCCAAAGGAAAATTCTTCGTTTCCTTCGTCATAGGCCAAACTCGCACCACCCAGGCTGATGGTAAAGTCATCATTGGGCAGAACCCACGTCGAGAAGGTGAAATTGTCATCCAAAACGGAACTGGCCGACAAATTTTCTCCGTTTGCCAGGTTGAAGGCTTTTCCATGCAAACCCCATTCGAAGTCATCCTCGGTCATGGCTCCGGAATAGGCCAAGTCAACTCCGGGATCCGCCCGGTCGTTGATGGAATTGCTCTTGTTCCGGTCGAAGGTCCAGTAGTGCGCCCGGTTGGATGAATCATGCTCCCGGTTCCAGGCGGGAGAGGGCTGGTATCGGGCTTCGGCGGAGTCTTCGAACAGGCTCTCATGTCGGTCGAAGCTCCAGTATGCCTTGGGCTGGATGGGATAGTGCAAAACGCCCATGGTGGCATTGGGCTCGAATCCTTTTCCCTGATTGTAAATCTCGATCGTTCGCATGGTTTTACCAGTCCGATCGTCTTCCCAAGCGATGACCGAAGCATTGACTTCGTCGTCCGGGTCATCCAAGTTCCCGCCGCCTGAGCCCCAAACGACCAGTTCCGGCAGAATGGAATCGCTCGGCCGAGTGATCCAATCCCTGCCCATGAATTCTTCGGCGTTGACCGGAGAGATGGTTCCCACTCCGTCGACGTAGGCCGTCAGGTTGGCATCCCTTTTGGAATAATCCTCCCAAATGCTGGACCTTCTGGCTTCCACCCTTGGCTCGTCGGATCGGTCGTAGCCCTTGCCTCCGTAGGCGAGGTAACCGGTTTCGTCCAACTCCATCGGTCCTACCCTGCCCACGCTGACGTTGGTTTCCTGCATCAGGGCCCGAGCATAGGGACGAGTGACGAGATTGTTCTCGGCAAAGGCGTCGAAGGCCTGGGCGTCCAAATGTTCCAGGACCTGGAGCAACGTTCCGTTGTCATCGTTTAGGTTGGCGATGGCGCCGCTGTCCTCAAAGAGGAACTGCAGCATTTCCAAATAGGAGCCCACCTTTTTCGTCTGGTAAGTGGAAAAGGCGGAGCGAAATTGGTAGGTGATTTCCGGGTTGCGAAAGTACTCCGATCCCTTGGTGGAATCGGCCAATGGTTCGGCCAGCATGTTGATGCGAACGGCGGGGGGTCCGTTTTCAGGAGCAGTCAAAAAGCTCATGGGCATGAAATCGAGCGATTTGTCGAAGTAGAAACGATGCACCTCTCCTCGACGCATATGCAGTTGCGGAGCAATCTCGCCATCGACAAGAAATCGCGCGGGCTCGTTGTGGCCGTCGGGGAACAAGGAGTATACAAGGTCTCCGGCCAAGCTGACGTTGTGTTCGACGACCGGAGCGCGCTCGAGAACGGCCCGAGCGCCCTGTACCGGTCCCTGGCCCGAACGAACGGTTCCAGAAAGCGTGGAACGGTTGGTCTTTTCATCCCCCTCGACAACCAGAACAAGGTTGCGCGAGGCGACTCCCCCGCGCATGTCCGAAACAACCACCCGCACCACGTGACTGCCCGCCGAGGAAAACTGCAGGTCGATCGCCGGTTGGTTGAGGTAGGGCAAATCGTCCATCGCCTGCTCGTCCAGGTACCATGCATAGGCATAGCCGCTGGTGTTGCCGTCCTTCACCATGGCGGACAGGCGAACCTGCTCGCCCAACGCCGGATTGGAATCGCTGCATGACAAGGTGAACTCGGGAGCCCGGGCTTCTCCCCTGCCAACCGAGCCGTAATGGACGACCACCTCCAGGTATGGCATGGGGTCGGTTCCTCCCTTCTTTACCGGCGTAACGTGCAAATCGCCATCGTAATCCGAATAAGTGACCCCCAAAAGGAGGGCTGCGTCATCGAAATTCTGAGGCGTCTGAGGAGTGGCGTCGAGCACGAAGGTTTCAAAGTTGCCGATATCCATGTCCGTAGCGGCGTTCATGGTCAGTCCGTAATTCGACGCGTCGGTGCGGTAGGCCAAGTAATAGTGTCGAATGGCAACCGGTTCCCCCGTCATGTCAAGCGCCCCCTCGCTTACGCCCAACAGACTGAGCGGGTTGACCTGGGAGGCCGCGGGCTTGGCCACCCGAAGGCCGCGCAAGGAGCGGGAAAGCGGGTCGTAATCGATCAGTCGAGCGGTGGAATTGTAATGCCGACCGTTCGGAACGGTTATCCAGGAGGGATTCAAGGTGAGCCGGTTGGTTTCGTTTTCATCCAGCACCTGCACTTGGGGTTCTTCTGTGAAACCTCGGCCGGGAGCGCTGAGCAACAGGTCCCATTTTCGGCCGTTGTTCCAAGTGAGGGTCCCGTTGGCGTCTTCTCCCGAACCGCCGAACTTCAAGTCGTAGGGGGACCCGTTCAGATCAAAAAGGAAGTCATGCTCCTCTTCGGGCAAGTTCACGGTAAAAGTGGAAAGATCGACCAGAAAGCGGGGCGGAGTATCGAAATTGCTGCGATAGATGCGATAAGTGTTCGGCGCCGGGGCATTCGGTTCCTCTAGACCGGTGCTCCCGGGCAGCGACGATTCGTCGATGCGAAGGACGTCCACTCCCGGGCTAACGCCAATGGAATAACCCCCGCCACCTAAAAAATAGTTGTTCATTTTGACTTTGTCACCAAGTGAGAGATCTCCCGCATTAACGATATCATCGGCCCCGCCCATCACCGAAAACGGGTTTCCGTATTCGATTTGATCGTTTTCGTCGCTAAGAACGCGCTCTCCCCGAGTAAGAAAGCGCTCGTCATGATTGAGACTGAAGTTGTGCCCGATCTCATGGGCGATCGTGCTGGCGGAAATGCTCCCGTTGTTGATCACTACGTGAGAGCCCAGACCCCCGACGTAACCGACTCCGGCCGCCCCCATGGAGTAATTGCTTAGAATGACGTAGGTCAAGATCAGCGGGGAAACGCTGACCCTGACGTCGTTGGTGCAGTCGATCCCGTTGAGCATGACCCGAGGGCTGGCCCCGTCGGCGTAGAAGGCCCCGGGGTCGATGACGTTGAAGCCGACGACGTCTCCGTCATCATCAAGAACCGCCTCGATCTGGGCAGGGGAAAAGCGGGCGTGCGGCGCTCCGCTCGGGGCTTTGTTCACGTTTAAAATAAAGCCTCCGAGTTCAAGTGATATATCGAGGTTTTCCTCCGCTCCACCAACCAGGGTAACCGTAGGCGGCGAGGAAAAGTTGGTGTCCACCTTGCCGGAACTGGAGTTGATTTCGATTAGGTCGACTCCGGTCATGGCAGGGCTGAATCCATCCCCCGTAAACAGCCATTCCTCGCTCAGGGCCCCGGCCATCTGCAAGGCCCAAACGTCAATGGCTCCGGGATAGGGCTCGGTATCTGGGAAAAAGGCGCCCAGTTCCTCCCACTCGATCCCCGCGACACCGCTGAAGCTTCCTTCCGAATCGTATTCCGACGGACCCGTTACAAAGCTGGTGCTGGCGGAATACCTTGTGTGGTAGGGAAGCGTGACGGTAGGAGTGATGACCGGAACGAGGTCCAATTGCCTGTCGGTGTTGCGAGCGAAAAATTCGCGCACCTGAGCCATGGCTTCTTCGATGGTCTGACGACTGACCGGTTCATATGGATCGACCTGCAGTTCCTGCAAAACCTGCTCGTCCAGTTCATTCGCAAGCAAATGGTTGGATCCTCCCAAAACGGATTCGTAGCTGGTGGTCTCGTCCAAAAAGCGGACTGGTACGACCAAAACCTTGCGAATGCCCTTTAGGTCGGATTGCTGCGTGGCTATTGGCAAATCGTACTCGATGATGAAGGGCAGACGAGCGGTTTCGTTTCGATCGACCCAATGCCCGCCGCTGGAATTCCAGTCGATGGCGGCGAAGTCGGCGGTCGCATTGCTTGGAACACCCCCAAAGCCCGCATTCCATGGAGCATAGGACCATGCATCCCCGTTGAGCCATTTCCAGTCTCCTTCACTTGCATTGATCTCCAGGTTTTGCAAGGTCTGGTTGGCATCCCTGTCGTAGGCCGTCCCATTGGTCTCGTCGTTGTCGGTCCCCCCTAGCCAGAGTTGGGTAACCGAGGCGTTGTTTTCGTCGAACCCGGAAAAGAGGTTGCCTGCTGCGAAAGCATTGAGAAGCTCTCTGCGAATCAGCTCGTTCTCGGTGGCATCGTCGATTCTTAGCAGTTGCCCGTTTTTGGCCATGGCCGCGGCCAACGCTTCGTCAAAGGTCACCAGGGTGGAATTGATCTCGTATTTCATCTCGAACATGGCTTTGGCGCTTAGACTGGAGGCCATTTTCACGGGGTACTGGATGCGGGTAACCCTTCCCGTTGCCCGCTCAGCCTCGTCAAGTCGTTGAAGAACGAATTCTTTAGCCTCGGGATAGTCGTAACGGATCGAATGCCCAGCCAGCTCCACGGTTCCCGATTGCCCGTCCTTTTCGATGACTCGGTATGGTTCCTCCGCCACGGCGAAATCTTCGTTCAATGAAATTCCCCAGACCGACAAGCCTCTGACGGTGGGCAGTTTTCTTCGTTTTCCGTAGGTCCATGCCCGAAGCGAGCGACCATCCGAAAAGCGGGCTTTCCGCTTGATCATGCCCCGAGGATGTTCCGGGTCGTAGCAAACGTGAATGGCATCGACGTCGACGAAGTCACTTTCCCATTTCTCCATTTCGGCGGATACGGCTGGCGGCAACAAGTCAAGGTCTTCTTGGGAGATGGCCAGCTTAAGGGCCGCACGCGGATCCCCGCGTATGATACGCGTGAGTACGCTCGCGCGCGTGCGAGCGATGGTCCTGCCCGAAGAAACCAATTGGGTCTTGATCCTGGGATCATGATCGCGGCAGGTCGATGGATCGGGGCAATGAAACCTACGGTAGGCATCGAGCCAGCCTAAAAACTCATCGAATATCGGGTGGTCGGTAAGATCTTGGTAATCCCTGACCTCACACCAGATCTCTCGTTCGCTTGTCTTGGGCGAAGCAGGCTCGGGAGGGGGCTCTTTCGGGAGGGAAGCAACAGGAACCTTCTCGGTCTTTGCGGCCTCCGGAGGCGCCTCCTGCCGCAACTTTTCTTTTTCCGGCGCCCGGTCGTAGAAGGCCGATCTTCGATTAGTTTGATCGGTAATGAAAAAAATTGCGGAGCCGACCAGCAACCCAACGCCCAAAGAACCGAAAAACTTTCGGAATGGGGGAAAACGCAGGCGCATTTTCTTGGGCTTCAAAGGCATTTTCTTACAGTAAGCTACTTGTCCGTTTTTTGCAAATTTACAAAAAAATTAGTTAAAACAATAATAATTTTCTTCTCCTTACCTCCCCAGGTGACTCGGTAAATTAATTTTGTTCTCCCTCCTCGTCCTTGAACGTCCTGCGAATCGTGCCGGTCGGTGTCATGATTACGGGGTCCTTGAAGATGGATTGGGGACTGATGCTCTGTATCACCTCTCGCACCGGTGATCCACCCTTGGAGACGATGCTTGCGCTAACGAAGATCAAGAGGTTTCTCTTTTGGTAGCTCTCCGCATTGGACTGGAAAAGTTTGCCGATAAGCGGAATGTTCCCCAATACGGGAATCTTGTCGTTGACCGTCTTCACTTCCTCTCGGGTCAGTCCCCCGATGATAACCGTCGCTCCGTCAAATATACTGACTTGCGTATCCACCTTTCGCACGGAGAAGATCGGCATAAGAATGCCTGATGGTTGAATGATCATGGGCGGCGTGCCCTGATTGACTGCTCCTATCATGGCGGAATTTCCTCCATATTCGATGAAACCGTCGAATTCGGTGACTTTGGGAGTAAGTCTCAGGTTGATGGAATCGTACTTTTCTATCGTAGGCTGAACGTTGAGAACGACTCCGACTTCGCGAAAACCCGGTTGTTCGTCGTCCGGATTGACGGTATCGAACTGGGGAATGGCCGACTGCAGTTGGATGGCGCCTCCCAATCCGCCGCCATCGTTATTGCCTCCTGCTCCCCCTCCAACGGTGGGCATAGGAGCCGGTTCGTAGCTGGTTGGATAAATGAATTCCTGAGCAACGGTGATCGTGGCGGACTGACCGTCCATTACCGTGACGCGCGGGGCGCTGAGCAGGTCCGTTCCCTGTTTCCTTTTAAGCGCGCTGATAAGCAGTTTGGCCTGACTGCTTCCGACGATCATGCTTCCATAATCGGTGGCTACTTCCGTTCCTTCGTTTCTATGCGTAAATGCCGTCAGCGCGCTAACTCCGGCGCCAATTCCGATCTTTCCCGGTAGTTGGGGAATCGGATTGGGTATCTGCAAGTTGCCGCTTTCATTGTCGGGCATGCTGATTATGGTGTCGCGATCAGTTCCGGTAGGCGAGTGAGCGGACGCCAGGGTTCTGGTGTTGCCGGTCAAAACCTTCTCGTAACTGGTAATCGGTCGGCTGTTGGCATCCAGTTTCGGTCGGCCGTCTTCATCCCGCAACAAAGGGGCATCTCCCCAGGAATATTCCCAGTCAAAACTGATCTCGTCGAGAGCCCCTTCCTGAACTTCGAGAAATTTTGCCTCGATTTCAACTTGCCGGCTGGATTCCTCGTCCAGTTTGGCCAGAATTCTATCGATTAGATCCAGGTACCTTCTTTCATGGGTAATGATCATCTGAGAGCCGTCAAAGGCAAACTTGTACCCCTTACCTTCCTCGAAAGGAATGCCGGTGTTTTCCAAAAAAACCCGAATCTTGATTCCGTCATCTCCACCATCGTCACCACCACCTCCGCCGACGGCAAAGGGGTCGTCATCCCCCATGCCCCCGCCACTGCTGCCGGTCATGCGTTGGATGGTTCCTTGATTCATATGGTAAAATTGCGTCTCCAGAGGACGCCCCTTGAAGGTTCCGCCCGTTTTTTGAATAACCACCGCATCCGGGCGAATGTCGAAGGTCCAGCCAACCATTTCCGTGATGAATTCGATCATCTTGCCCAAAGGCATGGGGTTGAGCTTGATGTTCACGGTCGGTTCGGCCTCTTCACCGATCAAAGGAATGATGTTCAGTCCCTTTTTGGCGGGGTCGGGCTCCGTAAGGTCAAACAAGCGGGCTTGTCTTTGCAACTCGGTCATTGCTTCCGAAAGAGGAGAGTTGAAGAAATCAACTCCCGGAATCTCTATCAGCTTGAGCTTGCTTTCAATGTTGCTCGGTCCCTCTTGAACCTCTTTCGTTTCCTCGATTCTGCGATCAAAAACCTTGGGGCGTTCCCATTCTCTTTCTATTTCCTCCAACATCTCTTGACGAGTCTTGATGTAACCGAGATAACTTTCCTGCTGTCGCATTTGCGAAATTCTCTTGAGCATTTCCTTGGCTTCGAAATTGTCGCTGTAGCGAGTTTCAATCACCCGATAAGTTTCGGTCGCCCCCGTCAGGTCGCCATTGATGAATTGTACCTTGGCCCGCATCAGCAGTTCCTTCAACCTTTCCTGCTCTCCCTTCCATTCAGGCGTAAATTCCGATATGTCCCGCTTGAAGGGATCACTCATGTCTTGCTTTATCTTGTCCATTTCCCTTTCCGCCAAATTCAGTTCCTTCTCGGCTGCCTTCTCGCCAAGGGTTTCCGCCAAGCCGGGCCGACCGAAAGAAAGAGTGTCGCCCTGAATGTTGCGATCGGAGTAAAAACCCGTGCGAAATTCGTCGAGCAGCGAATTCGCCTTGTCCCAGTCCTTCAACTTTCTGGCATCATCCGCCTTGGCCAAGCTGATTCTGTTCTTCAATAAGGACGCTTCCAGAATAAGGGGCCAGGTCAAGGTGTTCGGCTCCAGAAAGTTGGCGATCTTAACGAGGATTTTTTCCGCTTCGTCATACTGTTTTTCACGAATGAGCGCTTGAGACTGATCCAGCATTTCCTGAGCAAAATCAGCCTGTTCCCGGTTTTTGTCGTTCGCCTTTCTGATTTCCGCATCAAAGTCTATTTCGGCGGAGACACCAAGCGTGTTGGTCTCGACTCGTCGTCTGGATTCCTCGGATTCGCGGTAGGCCAGCGTCAAGGCTTGAACCTCGGCCACCTTCCCTTTGAGCATCGCCTCCCCCACGCGATACCAAATCACCTGTTGCTTGGCTTTGTACAAATCGCTGATCATGGCGATGGTACCGGCTCCCGCCGTAAGCAGGCCGAGGGCTTCGTCTATCTGACGATCCGCCAGTTCATATCTACCCTGCGACGCGTCGTTTTTGGATTTGCGAAGAAGATTTTCCGCCCTCATCAACGAAGTTTCCATCTTGGCCTTCTCATCGGCGACCAAGCGCTCCAAATCCGGCTGAGCGTCGTTTTCCGGCAGACCGCTCTTGGCTCTGATTTGGGCCAAGTCCTTCTTTGCCTTGTCAAGTTCCTCCACCAACCTTCCCACCAGAGAAACGTCTTTGGTTTGACGAAGGTTTGTCTTTACCTCCCTGCGCTCCTTTCGCTCCTCCAGTTCGGCCGTAACGTTTTCTCGGTATCTCTCAATGTATTGGCTTGCCAACGAATACTGCTTTTCCTGCATGGCCTGGTTTGCCAATTTGAAATAAAGCTTGGTTTCCTCCGACTTCAACTGGCGAAGATAAAATTCGTTTTCCTCGTTTTTTTGGAGATTGTCCAAGGCCACGCTGGCCATGGACTGGGCCTCTTTCAGTTTTCCCTCCCCTGCCAAGGTTCGAATTTGATCCAACAAAACAACCAAGTTGGTGTTGGGACCGATATCCTTTTCGAGAAGAGGCGACGCAGCAGGGCGAATGGAAGGAGGCGCTTCTTGCGCAGGAAGGGAAAAGGGCGATTCCTGCTGATCCGCCAACTGGGAAAACGCTTCTGACGCCAAAAGAAACGCTACAAGGATCTTTAAAAGTGTTCCGTGCATTGTATGCAGTTTCGGCATGAGTTCGGAAGTGTGCTGCTAAGAAAGCTTGGGTTAAAGGAATTCTGTAGGAAATACCATAGAGAATTGAGCTGTGGTCAATCCATAAACGCCCAAGTTCGAAGCGAAACCTCGACTCAGAAGGAATATGTTTGGGAAACGTTTTCCGATAGACGAGGATCTTTCTTTGTGATGGTCAGCATCTTGTTGACCAAATCAACCGAGCTTACCTCATAGTCTCGACCGCTGAAAGTGTAAGTCTTTCCCTCGTCTGTGCTTTTGAAAACCATTTCGCTGCCAGGCAAACCCGGGAGGGAGACGGCAAAACGAAAAGTGTAGTCCCCGGCCTCGACTCTGGTCATCAAGCTGTTGATCTCAAAGGGTTCGGCATTCAAGACAAAATCTCTGACCATCGCCCGTCCAACCGGCCGGCGTCCTCCGGTTTGCGGGTTGTAATAAGTTTCAACGGCAAAATACTCGACTTTGAACCATTTCTCCGTGTCATTCTCATCACATACCTCTACATTGGGCTGCCCCGGCTTGGGGTTGGGCGATTTTTTGTAGCACGCTCCGGGCTGAATTCTGTTTCTGATCCGTTGCCCTTCTTCGCTCTCTCCGTCCGCGCGCGCCTCGAAGTATGGCACTTCCCCCACCCAACTGACCAACCGCAAGGGGTATGCCGATTTGCTCGCGCTTTTGAGTTCCAGTCCAAATGGTTCGATTTCCTGCTGCTTCTCCTCCTTGCTCGGCATTCGAGTGGTAAGCTTTCCCTCGTGAATGTATATGATGGGCGGGGTAAACAAGTCGTAGCTCGAACTGTTTAGTTCGGCCTTGGGGTTCGTCCACTTGATCTTTTCTCCGATGCGCTCGTCCCGTGATCCCTCCAAGGTTCGTTGGTAAAAGGAAAGTTCGGCGTCGGGCGATTCCAAATCGCTTGGAACCTCGTCCAGCCAAAGCCTGGGGCGCCCCTTGATTCCCACTATCTCGGAATGGTTGACGGTCTGGCTTCCCTTTGCGGTCTTGATCAAGGATGACTCGCGAGAGTTTCTCCAATCTTCAACCAGCGAGAACGCCTGCCGAATCGAACCGGTTATTTCGTCATCTTCCAGAAAAATCTCGACCTTGCTTCCGGCGGAAAAGCTGGCTTTGCGAATCTCCAACATCCGCCATTGCTCATCAGGTGGGATTCTGTAGCAAATCGCGTCACCCGGCATCAAGGAGAGATCCTTGTTCAGTTCCACAAAAACCTCGTTCTTGGATTTGGCTATTCGAAGCACACCCATGGAGCGGAAGGATTGGGCCTGCTTCGTAGTGGTCAAAGAGTTGCTCAACACGTAAGAGACGACCAAGAGGCCGGTGGCCAAGAAAAGGAAAATCTTTTCCGAGTGTTTGCTTAAATGCTTCAAGGCTTGGAGAAAAATTATTGAAGGTCGCTGAAAAGGCCGGCCTTTTCAGCATCTGTGATTATGCGGGGAATCCGCTGGCTCAAGTGGGTCTTCAGATCGGCGTCGGCAAAAAACACGTATTCCACCTGCATCGTAAAAATGGAAGTGATATCCCTGATGATGGGCAAAATTTCCTGATCACTCGACTTGTTGGCGCTAAAAAAGCCGCCTGCTGCCCCCTTGTCTTCATTTTGACGACTCACCCTGATCGAGCGGAGGCTGAACGGGGGCCGAAGTTGATTGACGAAACTGCGGGCATTTCTGGTTTTGCCAGCAAAGCTTGTCTCAAAAACGTAGCTTCCGACAAATCCTTCCCTTCGCAAGAGCATTTCTTCCTGCTGCAGGATCAAGAGGTCGTCCTTGATGTGTTTTGCGTCGGTTTCACCGACGCTTTCCCGCTTGATGCTCAAAAGATGCAAGGTCTCGGTTTCATCATAAGAATTGAGCAGGTATTCGACAAGGCTCTTGATGATCTTTGCCTGTATAGCCAGCTTGTTTGCCTCTTCCTTGTCGAAGCTTGGCCAAAATCCGTCGTATCCCGAAAAGCCAAATCCGAACTTCGGGGGCTCGGGGGCATCGTCGAGAAAGGGCGAGGGATTGAATGCCCCGACCCCGAATTTTACTTTTTCCTGTTCACACAGACGAGAAAGTTGGGAAAGAAAGCGGCTTATTTCCGTGTTGATGGTGGATGATGACTTTTGCTGATGATTCAGATGCGCGTTTTCCTCGTGATTGAGAAACTCCTTCCAAAAAAGAGATTGTTCCTTGGCCAGCGCGGTCCACCCCTTCCACTCCGAAAGGGCAATTTCGAGGTCTTTGGGGGTGTATTTTTCCATGTCTTCTTCGGCGCGCAAAGAGGAAAGCCTCTCAAGGGTTTCCTCCTGTTCTTCTCGAAGTACGCCGATCTGCCTCGATTCGAGGAAAGCGAGAATGGCCTGTGTCACGAAAACCAAGGCGCAGCAACCCATTGCGATCAAGAGGGCTTTCATCGGGCAAGGTCCACTTCCAAATCAAACTCGAAGTGGGTAAATTGACGATTGTAAAGGTCGCCCTTTCCTTCGGTGGAAAAGACTTTGTTCAAAACACGAAGAACCTGCGGAAGAGCGGCAAAGGATTCGGTCAGCGATTCTTGCTTGATTCCATTCGAGTCGATCAACAGGTTTCTTCTGTCGGAGTCACCTTCTTTGGCGGCGCCCTCGAGCGCGACCAGATACCTGCCGGAAATTCTTACGAATTGTCTTTTTCCGGAAACCTCTTCCTCTTGAGCAAGCGAATGGTTTGTTCCAGTTTCGGCGTAAAAGGAGATCTCGTCGATCCAAGTATTCTTGTTCTTTGGATCATCCACCGCGACCTGAAGGCTGTTCAAAAGGGATTGTTGGGCAAACGCACGACGGGAAGTTCGTTCCCATGCGAGCAAGTATTCCGCCGAGTGACGATTGATTCGTTGCAGGTTGGATAATTTTTCTTTGTTTTCCTGAAGATCTTGCAAGTTTTTCTGCGCCAGCGAAACCTCGGACTTGGTTGTTTTGATCTGTGCTGAAACCAGCCGCGACTCTCCCATCAAGCTGAAAATCCACGGCAGCGGCAGCAGCGCCATCAGTACGCTTGCCAAAAGCAACCAAGGAAGCTTTTTCCTCCTTTCCAGTTCCAACATCTTCTTTCTGGGAAGAAGATTGATCATGCCGGTCCCGGCAGAGGATTCGCGAAGGGAACAGGCCACGCCGATGGGTTCACTGAAAAAATAGGGCAATTCGATTTTTTCCTCATCCTCGATCGATTCGTCCAGCTCGATGATCCGGAAAGGGTCGAAATAACGTATCGGCGCCGGTTGGCAGCCCGCCAGATAATTGATGAAACCACTGGTTTTCAAACCGCGACCGGTGACGTGGATAGACAGCGGATACTTGCCTTTTTTCACCCTCTTGTAAGTCACAATGGCTCGTGAAACGTCTTGGATCAGTCGGTTTAAGAAGTTTTGGGTGGCGGTTTCGAGCGCGACCAGTCCGGGGTCGCCTTCAGGCAGCTTGAGCTTTCCCGAGTTGTAATCCAGTTTGAGCTCCTCGGCCTTGGTCGAGGAAATGGCGAATTTCTCCGATATGGACTCGGTCAGGGCATGACCGCCGAAATTGATGCTTCGCACCAAGGATCCCGTTGGGTTCCTGAAGGTCAGGTTTATCGACTTGGCTCCTAAGTTAAGGTACAGTTTCTCCTGTTCCTCATCGGCGGAGGATTGGTCGAAGGCCACCTGGTCGGCTACCGGAGACGGAATCAGCTGCAAGGGAGTGAATCCATTGCGAAAAAGCAGTTGGCATAGATTTTCCACAATGTCCGGCTTGATCGCAAAGGCGAGGATTTCCTCCTCAATTCCATCGTCGTCGATAACGGAATAATCCCATACGAGGCTTTCCAGTGGAAAGGGCATTTTTTGAGACAATTCATAGGATACGATCTTGGTTTTCTTCTCCGGCTCCACTTTCGGTATGCGCAAAGTTTTGGAAAGGACGAAGCTTCCCGGAAGAATGAAGCGCGCATCGCCCGCCCAGCCTTTGTCGGCAGACAAATCACTCAAAGCAGAGGAAAGGGCTTCCAGCCAATCTTTCTCCTCCGTTTTAGCAACAGGCAGTTCTTGAAAGAACGCCTTTTGGAGAATCAGCGTATCTCCGATCAAGAACCTGCCCGCGCTGACGTGGGAGCTTCCTAAATTGACTACAACCTCCGACGCCTTTCCCATTAGATGAGTCGCTCTCTAACCAACGCGATCGACTCAATCAAGAACAACCGGGCCAAGCCCGGCAAGCAAGTCGAAGCTGATAAGGTGACCCGGCAGAAGAATTCCGTTGTTCTCCGAAGACTTGCTGAGCGCTTCCTGGCGAAATTTTTCCAGAACTTCCTCGGCGTCATACTTATCGAACAGAATGGATTCCGAAACCTCGAACACCTGTCCGTTTCTGGAAAATTCTAACACGTATCCCAACATCTGCTGTTCGGGATAGGCGCCAAAGTCATTTTTCTCGGCAATTGCCTTGGGAAACAAAAAGCGAGCGCGCTTGGTAACGTTTTCTACTTTCAGGGCAAGAAATTCGACGTCAGCGGAAAAATATTCGAAAAAAGAGGGATCGGTGCGACTTCCCTTCATTGCCTTTCGCTTGAACTCATTGCGAAAGCAGAGGGTCGTTCTGATTTTCAGTCCGTCGAGAAACTCGTCATTGAAGACTTTGTCCGGATCCCTGTTGGTCCTCCCTTGGGCGGAGACTGCATCGGGGTGAGCGATGGTCCTGAATGGTATCGAGACCTGCAACCACATGTCGTCGTAGTTCTCCACTCGCACGCGACCATCCAATTTGATGAACTTGTCAATTTCGCTGGAGAGACCATAAAGCCAAGCGGTTCCGCACAATTGCAAGCAGGTGAGAAGTTTGAGAATGTTTTTCATTGGGTTTGGGCTGTGGTTTGAGTAAGAACTTAACATCCGACACGTCAACTTTCTAAACAACTCTTTTTTACATGGATTTCAAGATCTCCTGCCTGCTTTTCATTTTCGACGAATCCGGTAAAATTCTCCTCATTGAACGGGCAAAGTCGCCTAATTACGGAAAATGGAGCCCGCCCGGAGGCAAGCTCGACATGGATGCAGGCGAGTCTCCGGCGCAATGCGCCGCAAGGGAGGCATTCGAGGAAACGGGCATTGAGTTTCGGGACCGAGACTTGCGGCTCTTTGGTTACGTATCCGAAAAAAATTACGAAGGAAAAGGGCATTGGTTGATGTTTCTGTTTGAATGCATTCCTTGCATCCGGGAATTGCCTCCTTCTATTTCCGAAGGCAAGTTCGGCTTCTTCAGCCGTGAAGAAATCGACCGGATTCCCATACCGCCAACCGACCATAAGGTGGTTTGGCCTTTGTTTGACAAGAGAAAGCTTGGTTTTTGGGGCATTCGCGCGGATTTTTCATCCGATACTCTTGATTTAAGGATTGAAGCGGAGCCCCTCTTGAAAGATGATTGAAAGCTGATTCAGCTCCCAATATGGAAGGAATATACCACGATACCGATCTTGCGAAGGCCGCAGTACCTCCAAAAAAATCGCTTTCAAAATCGGTCTCGACGGCAGATGAGGGTTTTGCGTCTCATCCGATCAATTTGCAAATGTCGGCAGACGAAAAAGTTCGTCTCTATTCGCAAATGATTCGCATCCGTCGTTTCGAAGAGCGCTCCCTTCGCGCTTACCAACAGGGCCACATCGGTGGTTTCCTGCACCTATACATCGGCCAAGAGGCCGTTGCCATTGGTTCGGTATCGGTTATGTCCGACAAGGACCATGTCATCACTGCATACCGAGACCACGGTCACGCTCTGGCCGTCGGCATGAACATGGACGAGTGCATGGCCGAGCTGTACGGCAAAAGCACCGGTTGCTCCAAGGGAAAAGGCGGTTCCATGCATTTCTTCGCTCCTGACAAGAACTTTTGGGGAGGGCATGGGATTGTCGGTGGCCAAACACCTCTCGGGCTGGGCATCGCATACGCTCTCAAATATCAGGGTTCGAAGGGCGCGTGTCTTTGCTTTATGGGTGATGGGGCCACTAATCAGGGGCCTTTTTACGAATCCTTGAATTTGGCTTCCCTGTGGAACCTTCCGGTTATTTACGTCATTGAAAACAACGGTTACTCCATGGGCACTGCGGAGTCGCGTCATTCGGCAGGAGAGCCGTTGGCCAGAAGAGGGGATGCTTTCGACGTCAAATGGTCGGTGCATCAAGGCCATGATCTTTATGAGGTCCGGGCTTGCGTTCACGAGGCTCTTGAGCGGGCTCGTTCCGACTCCAGCCCCTCTGTCTTGGAAATCATGACGTACAGGTACAGAGGGCATTCGGTCGCGGACCCTGATCAAACCTACAGAAGCAAAGAAGAGATAGAGGAGTACAAAAAAAACAAGGATCCAATCAATTTATTTCGAGACACGCTGTTCGCAGAGTCATGCCTGTCCGAAGAACAAAGCAAGGAAATCGACCAAGCGGCTCGTGACGAGGCAGAAGCTTCCGCGGAATTTGCGCTTTCGAGCCCCAACCCCAGTCCGCCCGACTTGATGGATGACGTCTACTGGGAATCGGATAACCCTGATGGAAGAACTTCCCAAGGCACGCTTTTTTTCGAATCTCCACTTTAGTTCCATGCCTGTAATCTCTTATCGCGAAGCCCTCAATCAAGCCCTTGCCGAAGAAATCGAGCGAGACCCCGCCGTCGTGCTTATGGGGGAAGAAGTCGCTCAATTCAAAGGGTCGTACAAGGTTTCGGAGGGCTTGTTGGAACGCTTTGGTCAAAATCGCATCATCGATACGCCCATCAGCGAGGCGGCGTTTTCGGGACTTGCGGTAGGCGCGGCCATGATGGGGATGAGGCCGGTCGTAGAATTCATGTTTTGGAGCTTTTGTTACGTAGCTTTTGATCAAATCTTCAACAATGCCGCTAACGTCAGGTACATGTCCGGAGGATTGATCAACGTTCCCATCGTTTTCAGGGGACCCGCCAACGGAGGAACCAACGTGGGAGCCACCCATTCGCATACGCCTGAAAACTTCGCCGCCAACACCCCTGGAATAAAGGTAATTTGTCCAGCCACTCCTGCGGATGCCAAAGGAATGCTCAAGTCCGCCATCCGAGACAACGATCCGGTTTGCGTCATGGAAAACACGATTCTGTACAACCTCAAGGACGAGGTTCCCGAAGGAGAGGTTTTGGTTCCGCTCGGCAAGGCCAGAATCGCCCGGCCGGGCAAGGACCTGACCATCATTGCCCACGGGAAGTCAGTCCATGTCGCCATGGAAGTGGCGCAAACCCTCGACCAGTCTCACGGAGTCTCTGCCGAGGTCTTGGATCTTCGCTCCATTCGGCCACTTGACGTGGAAGCTATCTTAAACAGTGTTCGGAAGACCAACAGGGTGATTTTGGTAGAAGAAAACAAACCTTTTTGCGGAGTAGACGCGCAAATCGCCTACTTGATTCAGGATCAGGCCTTCGACTATTTGGACGCACCGGTCAAACGTGTTTCCGCCATTGACGCCCCTCAGGCATACAGCAAGGCATTGGAGTCCTTTCAGATTCCAAATCATGATCGTGTTCTGGCCAAGGTCATGGAGATCATTTAAGCGAAACCTTCTTCCTATGGCCAAAATCATCGAAATGCCGAAACTAAGCGACACCATGACTTCTGGTGTCGTCGTAAAGTGGCACAAACAAGTTGGGGATTCGGTTGCCGACGGCGATATCCTCGGAGAAATCGAAACGGACAAAGCCACCATGGAGTTGGAGAATTTCGAAGACGGCATTCTTTTGAAGCTTTTCGTAAATGAAGGGGAAGAGGCGGACATAGGCAAACCTCTGGCGGCCATTGGGGCGCCTGGTGAGGAAGTTGAGGATTTGTCGAACCTGGTCACTTCCGAAGAATCCCCTCCCCAGACTGCCGAGCACTCGATGCAGTCAAACGCCTCGGAGGATTTGGACTCCATGCCGGTTTCCGCTTTCGAAAAGGAGACTTCGGTTTCTGCCGATGAAGAATCCAAGAGGATTTTGGTTTCTCCGCTTGCTCGCAAAATCGCCCATGATCAGGGCATCGATCTTACCAAGGTCATGGGCAGTGGTCCGATGGGTAGAATCACCAAAAGGGACCTGGAGTCTTTTCCTTTGCCGGATTCTCCTGCGACGATCGTCGAAAAAAGACCTGATGAGTCATTTTCGTCTAACTCCAGAACAAACGCATTCGAGGAAAAGCGTATCCCTGTAAGCAAAATGCGATCGATTATCGCCAAACGATTGCTGCAATCAAAAACGAACATTCCTCATTTCTATCTGCAAAAAGAGATCAACGCCGAGCCTCTTGCCGATGCAAGAACTTCGATCAACAAACGCCTGTCTCGGCTCGCAGGCGAAGGGCCGCATCCAACCAAGGTAAGCATCAATGACCTCATCCTTTGCGCCTGCGCCCGAGCGATTCCGGAAGTTCCTGAAATCAATGCCTCTTGGGCGGAAGAGGAGATCATCCAACACGGAACCGTTGATCTCGCGTTTGGGGTAGCGGTGGATGATGGCTTGGTAACGCCCGTGATTCGTCAGGCGGAATGTAAAAGTTTGCTCGATCTCTCTCTCTGCGCCAAAGACTTGGCGGCTAGGGCGAGAGCCAAGAAACTTACTCCTGATGAAATGTCCGGCTCAACTTTCACCGTTACCAATCTGGGAATGTATGGCATCGACTTCTTCAGCGGCATCATCAACCCGCCGAACGCCGCCATTCTCTCCGTGGGCGCGTCTGTTCGAAAACCAGTGCTTTCCGATGACGGATCATTGCGCGCAGGCGTTTCGATGATTTTGGGATTAAGTTGCGACCATCGACTGGTTGACGGAGCAGTAGGCGCTCGATTTCTTCAGGTTCTAGCCGAGGTGATCGAAAGTCCTGCCGCAATGTTGATCTAGGCAAGCCTCTTTTGTTGCCAGGGAATTTGAATGGTTGCTTACTCGGCGGATCCGCCGACTCTCTCGTACGCATCTTTTGATATCCATTTTCCGATATCCTCGATCTCCGAGATTACCCTGCTCTTCACCTCGGAAAGAGTGGCGCCGGTTGCTTCTTGTCTTCCAAAAAGGTAATACTTTATCTTCGGTTCGGTTCCGCTGGGCCTGATCGCAACCAAATACTGATTTTCCAGAAGAAGCTGAATGAAGTTTTGTCGAGGAAGAGGGTCACCGTCCTCATCCACCAATCCGTCCTCCAGAAAATCCTTGCTCTCAACAACCGCATGCCCACAGATGCTTGAAGCTGGCGCAGAGCGGTAGCTGTTCATCAATTTCTTGATCGTCTCGCTTCCCTCGGCTCCCTCGAAATAGAGATTTTCGTTTTTTTCGAAATGAAAACCGTACTTGAGGTAAAGCGTGTCTAAAAATTTCAAAGGGTCGCTTCCCAAAGACTCCAGGTATGCAAAGGTTTCGGCAATCGCCAATGCCGAAGCATTGCCGTCCTTGTCACGCACCAAATCAAGAGGCAGGTAGCCGTAACTCTCCTCCGCGCACAAGACCGAACAGGCGGAATAACGAGAAAGGATTTCAATCCTCGTAAAAAGCTCCGTTGAATCGAAGTCCAGCCCCACCCCTTCTTTTTCCAACATTCTGGTTCTGGCGATTTCCTCGTACTTCGCTATTTTCCGAGCCATCCATTTGAAACCTGTAGGGGTGTTGACGATGCGGGCCCCGAAAGACTCCGCGATTCGGGCAAGCATCTGTGAGGTAACTTGCGATTTAAGCAAAACAAATCCCTTTTCGTTCCCTTCTCGCAGAAATTGGTTTTGCTTTAGGGTCAACATCCGGTACTCCGCCAACATGCAGGCCACTTGATTGCCGCTCAAGCAAGTAAACGATCCTTTTTCATTACGAACGACCACTCCGATTCGATCGCAGTCTGGGTCGCTTCCCAATATATAATTGGTTTTGGTTTTTGAGGCCGTTTTGATGCTCAACTCGAAGGCATCCGCATTTTCCGGATTTGGCGATCGCACGGTACCAAAGTTCGGATCCGAATTCATTTGTTCATCAACCAGAACGACTTGAACGCCATGATCCCAAAGCGCCGGCACTGAAGAAATCGCTCCGGTTCCATGGATGGGGGTGAAGACTAATTTGACGGGATTCTTTTTGAGCAATTCCGGATTTAAAACGGCGTCCTCCAGCGCCCCCTTGTAAGCCATATCATCCATGGTGGCCAAGGTGGCAACCTCCACCTTGGAAAGTGCGTCATCCACCAACCAGGAAGCGAGTTCGGAAAGCTCCACTTTGGCATATTCGTCGACCACACCCAGGTCATGAGGGGGCACCAATTGGGCTCCGTCGGAAAAATAAGCCTTGAACCCATTGTCGTGGTAGGGATTGTGACTGGCGGTGATTACCACTCCGGCATGGGCGTATCGATAGCGAACGGCAAAACTGAGTTGAGGAGTGGATCGAGGTCCGTCGAAGACCATGGCATAGCCACCGAGTTTCACCCAAGCCCGCGCGGTTAGCTGGCAAAAGGCTGAAGAAAAGTGTCTGACGTCATGAGCGACGATCAATCTTGGTTGTTCGAAGATACCCTGCTTCTGCATCCACTTGCAGACGTATAGATAGAGCGCTTTGGTCGCCCTAAGAACGGTTAGTTCGTTCAGCGTATTGCTTCCTACGGCGGCATATCGAGGGGTTTCCTTTTCCTTGGCTTCACCCTTCTCCGCTTGGGTGATGCGCTTGCCGATGGTGCGACCCCGCATCCCGCCGGTGCCAAAGGCCAGGCTGGAATGAAATCGGTCGTTCAGTTCTTCCCATCTTTCTTCTTCCACCAACTCGCTCAAGCTATCCAAGATCCATTCCGGGCATGGGTTGAGCTCCAATATTTCAAAGAGGTTTTTTTGAGTGGAAGACAGGAGATCGCCGTTCTCCGAGGCCAGCTTGATTTTTTCCTGAATCATTGGGTTGGTTACGCCTTGTTTTTTGTGGGTTGTGAAAAGGACTGTTCGTCCAAAAGCAATGTTTGTTCGTCGATCAGGCTATCAGGCAATCTGATTTGTTGCAACCTTTCGAGAAAGTGCGGCAAGGTCGGTGCAAAGCTTGGAGAGATTTCCACCTTGTCGGGCAATTTGGAGATTTTGGCATGTTGCAACCATCGTTTGTGACGTTGGATTTGCAAGTCTTGCGAGGATGCAAGCGAGTCTTCTCCGGATGGGTTTTTTATGGGAGCGAATTCTTCCTTGCGATCAATTTTCATTACCACTGGATTGCGAGCGCTGGGCAAAGCGTCGAAAACAAAGGTTTCGGCTTTAAGCGCGTTTGGCTGGGTCGGCAGAATGCGTTTCCCGGATTCATTCAAAATGGCAGCTTTTTTGCGAGCGCCGTGAAAAGGAAGCCTTAGGTTCATTCCATCCTCTGTGGAACCTGATATGCGTTTGATGAATTCGAGAGACAAAACGTGAATCGCTATGTTGCCCAACCCTAGGGTTAAGACGCCTTTTTCATTTCTAAGGTTGGCCCATTCGCTGGGAAGATCGGAATACTCGACAACCCCAAGCATTCCTTCGCGCAAAACAAAGGTTCCGACCTTTTCCTCCGGTTTGGTTTTGGTTACCGCTTTGGAGGACATTTCCGACCCAGTTTCGTGATGAATGCCCAGAAAGGCTGGATCCAAGCAATATACCATGGGATTATCCACCTGAAAATAGCTTAAATAATCAATCCCCTCTTCCTCCATGATGGCCGTTGCTCCGGATCGAACCAACGCCTCAAAACAACCGCCATGTCCGTTTGGACTCATAGCTACGCGATGCTTTTGTTCCATCGAAATTTTTCCACAAAAGTCAAATACCGGCATCATCCCTTGCTTGAATAGAAGGATTTTTTCTCGAGGATAACCAAAGTGCTCGTTTTGACGAAAGAATTGCTCGGTTGCCAAATGGTTTTCCGGGCTCGTCATGATAAACCACCAAGGACACTTGCCGTATCGCTTGGCGCAAAAGAGCATGCTTTGGGAAAAATGTTCGAACAGCGTTTTGCGTGACAAGGGCGTGCTGGGCAAGCTACCCTTCGGTCCCCTGTGACCCAAGCGGGTTCCTTGCCCGCCGGCTACGGTAAACGCAGCCACCCTTCCCTCGAACAAGAGTTCCTCTCCGACGCTCCTCCAATGAAAAATTCCTGGATCCAAGGGTTGCGTGGCTTCGATTGGCCTAACCTGTCCGTAGGTCTGTTGAGTTTCTGACGTCCGAGATTCCATCTCGACGATGGCTCGTTGACATGCAATCAAATCAATGCGTTCAAGTTGCTCCAGCAAGGAAGATCTTTGCGCATCGGACAATTCCTTCCAAAAGCGAAAAACCTGATGTTGTTCATGCTTGAGGAAGCGATCTCGTAATTTTGTTTCTTGTGAAGGAAGTCTTTTCATTCATCCTGTTCGGCAGGAAAACGATAGAGCCACTCTTCCTTGTCGCCGTAGCCCAATTCCTTCCTGGCAACTTCGTCCTGAAAATCCGGATTTCTGCGCAAGCGATCCAAAAATTGATGCATGATCAAAGCTTCGTTTCTAAGAACCTCCATTTCCTTGAGCAATACGGATTCCCGTGTTTTCCATTGACGATACTCGTCAAAGGCGGACTTCACTTGCAATGACAAATAAATTCCGCCCGTGATGGAAAAAGCCAGTAGCGCGACCGGCAATATCTTCTTTTTGACTTTTCCGTTTTTCATGAACCCAAGACGTCATGCAGGCGAATCAGCCCGATAAAATGGTCTTCGGAAACCCCATGTTCCGTAACAGGCAGAAGGGAAACCGGGGTTGGCTTTCTTTCTTCCATTCTTCGCAGAGCGCTTCCCAAAGGTTCGTCGGCGGTGATGGTCTCGGGATGGGCGCTCATTATGTCTCCAGCCTTCAAGGAGAAAAGGTCCTGGTCCTTTTCCAGGGCCCTCCTCAAATCACCGTCAGTAATAATTCCGATCAGCTTTTCTTGCTCCAAGATACAAGCTGCCCCCAGAGGAAACCTGGACATGGCGATAACGACTTCCTTGATGCTGGTTTCCGAAGAAAGGCAGGCAATTTTTTCCGGCAAGTGCATGACGTCCCTGACCTTGAGTATCAGATTTCTTCCCAACTGACCGGCAGGATGAGTCTTCGCATATTCGGTCTCATCAAACCCCCGTCTTCGCATCAATGCAGCCGCCAATGCATCTCCCAAACTGGAAACAACGGCAAAACTGGCGGTTGGTACGATTCCCAATGGATCCACCTCTTCTTGCACCGACGCGTCCAAAAACACGTCTACCTTTGACCCAAGGGGACTTTCTCGTTTGCCCATGATTCCTATGATATTCGCTGACCGCGCCCTCAATACCGGTTCGAGGTATAGGAGCTCGGGCGTGGCTCCGCTGTTGGAAAGGTAAATTACCGGATCTCCCTCTTGGTGGATTCCAAGGTCTCCGTGCACCGCTTCTGATGGATGGAGAAAGCAGGCAGGCGAGCCGGTGCTGCAAAAAAGCGCCGCCATTTTTTTTCCTACGTGTCCGGATTTTCCTATGCCGGTGATTATGATTTTTCCAGTTGTTTTGAAAAGGATGTCTACGGCTTCGGCAAAGGAACGGGGGCAAAGTCTCTCGGCGGCGGCCTTGATGGAATCCGCTTCCTTGATCAAAACGCTTCTTGCTTCCTCCGCTTCGTCAGTAAAATCGACCATTCTTGCTTATACCACGAGATGGCGCTGGGTGAAGAAATAAACGTTTAAATTTTTCATTTTGGGTTGTTTTCCTAAAGCTCCATTCGATACTATCAAGAGAATATTTACCCATGAGACAGGTTACTTTTTCAGAACAAAGCTTGCAAATCGTACAACAGTTGTCGCAAATGGATCAACTTAAGCTTATCGAACGATTGAGTTCCCTTTCTTCGGATATTTTGTCGGAACAAAGCACTGGCATTTCCAAGTTCGTCAGGAAAGGAAAGATTTTTCATAGAATTCGATTGGATGATATGAGGATTTATTTCGAACAGGTCGAAAAGGCGTTTCATTGTCATTACATTTTGGAGAAAAACTCTCTTGTTGATTTCCTGTTCCGGTGCAACCTTCCTGCATCAGATGAAGCGGTCGTTGAAAAACATGGTAGTTTTTGGGACTACCTGGAATCTCTGACCAAACGATGAATACGTGAATTTTACGTCAATGAAGGTCGTTGCTCCATAAAGTTATCCACGTTTCTTGACTTCTTTCACTTTCGTTCATTTGTTTTTGGCATTCTTTTTTTTCTTATTTTTTTATTAATCAATCACTTACAAACTTATTGATATTTTTGGCAGGAATTAATAAAGATAAATTTCTTTTGTTCTTTCTCTCTTCAATAATTAAATCTTGTTAATTTCCAATACTTCACCAAAAAGAAAACAATGAAATTCAAGATCAACAGGGATCACTTCAGCGCGGGATTGCAATTGGTTTCCAGTGTGGTCGGAGCCAGAAAGACCATGCCTATCCTCCAAAACGTGCTGATTGAGGCAAAAGAGGGTTCCGTTGGGTTTACAACCACCAACTTGGATTTGGGCATGAAGTGCTTTGTCAAAGCGAACGTGGAAGAAGCGGGATCAGTGACTCTGCCCGTAAAGGAACTTGCGAGGATCGTCAGAGAGCTGGCGGATATGGAGGTGAACGTAACTTGTTCCGCAACTTCAAAGGCAACGATCAGTACGAGAGGATCGATTTTTAACATCATCGGCATGGAGAGCAAGGAGTTTCCTCCCCTGCCGGTTTTGGAAACCAGTAAAAAATTGTCGATTAAAAGAGAAGAACTGGCGTCAATGTTGAAAAGCGTGTCTTACGCGCAATCGGTGAATGAAGAAAGGTACATGCTCAAAGGCGTGTTTTTTCAACAACAAGAGGAGGTGTTGTCGCTAGTTGCTACCGATGGAAGAAGGCTGGCCGTAGCTACGAAAACTCAAACGGCGAGCGCCGAAAACAGTGGGGAATTCATCCTGCCCTCCCTCACGGTTGCTGAAATAGAGAGACTGCCGGGGTTGGCGGATAAAATTGAGCTTTGCTTTACAGATCGGCAGGTTGCCTTCAAAATGACCATACCTGAAAAGAAGGATGCAGAAAGTGGCTTCACGGACAGCGTTTACCTCGTTTCAAAAGTGGTAGAGGGAAAATACCCGAACTTTAGACAGGTCATTCCCAAGGACGACTTCAACAAGGCCGTGATAGAGAGAGAACTCATGCAGGAATGCGTTCACCGAGCAGCATTGGTTTCCGATGAAAAGGTAACTTTGCGAATAAAAGCAGGTGAAATGGAAATTTACGGACAAAGCGTTCTGGGTGATGCCAGCGAGTCAATGCCCGTTGAATATGATGGAAACGAATCTGTAGTGTCCTTCAACCCTAGATTTTTGTTGGACCCGCTAAAATCAATTTCAAACGACAAGATATCCCTTGAGTTTCGCGATGACATGAGCCCAGGAGTTTTCAAAGTTAACTCCGACCAGAAGGAAAAGACGGAGTTTCTTTGCGTCGTTATGCCGATAAGAACCGATTAGTCAGATGCCCTGTTGGGGTACTCATACATTCGGCCTTCGAAGTTTCTGATTTTCAACACGTCGTGTTCGATGGAATCTACGTAATTGGGATTAATGGGTATTTTGCCCCCCCCCTCCGGCGCATCAATGACGTATTGAGGAATTGCATAACCAGTGGTTGATCCGCGAAGAGATCGAATGATTTCCACCCCCGTATCGACACTTGTTCGTAAATGTGAACTCCCCTTTACCAAGTCACATTGATACAGGTAGTAAGGTCGAACCCGCATCATCAAGAGGCGGTGAATAAGTCGCCTCATGATATCCGGATGATCATTGACTCCCTTAAGAAGAACAGACTGATTTCCGAGAGGAATTCCTGCATCGGTTAATTTAATACAAGCCTCTCTCAGCTCAAGGGTACACTCCTTGGGATGATTGACGTGAATGCTTATCCAAAGGTTTTGATGCTTTTTCAAGGCCTCAATCAAACCCAAGTTTATGCGCTGGGGCAAAAAAACGGGCACTCTGGACCCGATTCTTACGAATTCTACGTGAGAAATGGATGCCAGTTCACCTAGCAGGTACCGCAATTTATCATCAGACAAAAGCAATGGATCCCCACCGCTGAGCAACACGTCTCGAATGCCGGTGTTTTTTTTGATGTACTGCAAAGCAATCTCGAAATTCGGATGAAACCCATACCCCTGAGCATTTGAAACCATGCGACTGCGGGTGCAATACCTGCAATAAGAGGCGCATCGATCCGTCACCAGAAAAAGAACCCTGTCAGGATACCTGTGAACCAAACCGGGAACCGGCATGGAGCCTTCTTCGCCTACAGGATCGTCCATTTCCCAGTGGTCTACCACGCTTTCACGACCAACGGGTATGACTTGCTTCCTAATGGGACACGAGAAGTCCGCACCATCGATCAAATTGAAGTAGTAAGGGGTGATGGAAACCAACAATTTTTCCTTGGCATATTCAAGACCCTCGGATTCATCTTCACTGATATCTACAAATTGAACCATCTGTTCTTTCGTGGATAACCGGTGGCGAAGTTGCCAGCGCCAATCCCCCCAATCTTTTGAGGATACGCTCTTCCAAAATCCTTGACCGCTATGCCAAAAATCCAATTTGTCCTGAGGAAACATAAGTCTAACTGGGTCAAGTTTATCCTACAAAATGCTTATCCGAGGGCAATCACCTAAAATTAAAAGTAAAAACCGGCGGAAACCACGGAAAGCTCATTGCAAACAAAACCAAAGGCAAAACACCCAAATACAGGAATAGTAGAGCAGCAAGAGAAAGAACCTGTAAACAAAAGATCTTACAAAAACAGTAATTAAAAGAACTGAAAAGAAAATGATAATATGAATATAGTCAGGGATTTTAAAAATCAAAGCATCTACATTTATTGAGCGAGAAATAAAATTTGAATGATCAATAAAGTATTCTATCATAAAATAAAAGAAATCTAAAAATGATTTTAAAATATTGTTGTCTAAAAAAAACAAAAACAAAAGATGTAAAAAGTTTACGATGTAAAAGATTAAAAAAAATGGATAAACAAAAAAGTTTGTGAATATCGAAAAAAAAGAAAAATAATTAAAATAGTCTATAACAATAATGGAGCTCCCGCAACTTGCGGCAAACACACAGCCCAAGGAAGAAATCAAGTATTTGTAACATGGCTTTTTGCTATTTATGAAATTTGTGTTTTTAAAGAAGCAAATTATAAATGCGACCACGGTAAAGGAAAGTTGGAAACTCATGGAAAACAGCAAGGAAGGGTCAAAGAAAAGCATGGAGGAGGCCGAAATGCAAAGAGCGCATACGATATTTGATTTGCGAAACAAGAATTTGGAAGATTCGTAAAAAGCGATCATTTGCAGAGCTCGAATAGCGGATTCGGAAGAAGCAATGAACGAAACGTACATCCCGCAAACAAACAAGCCGAGAGTAACGCGAACGAACTTTGGAAGATTGAGAACGGACAACAATTTTAAAAATATTAAATAAAAAACGCCTATGTGCAGACCGCTGACAGCAAAAACATGATTCGTACCCGTTGACCTAAATTTAGAATAAGTTTCTTTGGAAATTCCCTTTATGTTGCCTGTGAACATAGCCCACCCCACTCCACCGCTTTCTGATTGAACATATTGTTCGACCTCATGGGAGTATGCCATTAATTTTTCAACGGAATCACTTTCTTTCCTTATTGATCTTATTCTTGATTTGAAAATCCAATTCGAGGGATCAATAGATTCTCCAAAAATTCCATAAACCTTTATGGTTTCTCCTGCCTTTGAATTGTTGATAGAGAATACGTTTCCTAGGTTTATGAATTTGTTTTTCCAATGAAATTTTTCTTTAGGAGAATCAGTAATCAAATAAAAATTTTTCAAGCCATTTTCTTTACCGATAAATCTGTGGGTAGAAATTTTTTTTAAGGTTAATTCAATCTCTTTATTGTAAACCTTAATATTACCATGTTTTGGATGTGTGTTATCAATAAAGAAGAAACCAGTTCTTAAAAGTGTTAAAAAAAGCATCAACACTACAAATAATTTATTTTTTATCTTTCTTTTGCTGGCAGGCTCTCCGAATGCGACTTGCAGAAAAATCCAAATAATTGCAATTATCGATATTCCAATGACTATATGCAATGGAGGGCAAAAGAATTGCCTTAGCACGATGAAGGTGACGATCACCATCAAAACGATGATCCACAAAACTTCGTTTTCCTTGATTTTCAGTCTTCTGCCGCACCTCGCAAAATAAGTTGGGTATTTCAGCATGTTTGTTATAGATTGAAAATTATGTTGTACGAAAGAGGCTACATGAGATCGGCCGGAAATCTACTTCATCGATCGCTTTGTGACTCGATGATCATTGCCCTGATCATCGTTTTTATTTTCCAGTCCTTAAGCAAGTTATTCTTTGGCGCAGATTATCTTGTAAACTTTTTCGGATGCAGTGTCGCGGGCGCATCTTCCTGGTACGTATGGACGTTGATCTCATATGGATTTCTTCACGGAGAACCATGGCATTTGGTTTTGAATTTACTGGGTATTCATTTTATCGGAAGGCCGGTTGAACGCATATTGGGAACCCGCCCAACCATATTTTTTTGTCTGGCATCTTTGTTGTTCGGCGCTCTTTTTTGGCTCCCGATCAGTCAAGGGTCAAGCGTCCTGCTTGGGTTTTCGGCAGTCGTTCTTGCGGCCCTTGCTTTCTACTGCCTCAACCAACCCCATCAACCGATCACTCTTCTTCTGCTTTTTGTTTTACCATTGAGATTGAAACCACTTTGGGTTCTGGTGGCCACTGCTTGTCTGGAGACTTACGGACTGATCTTTCATGAAGCGCACGGCATGTCCAACGTTGCTCACTCCGCCCATTTAGGAGGCATGTCTTGCGGCGCCCTGGCTTTTCTGCTGCACCGCAAGAAAATTTCAATTCCCTTGAAAGTAAGATTTGTTTCCTCCAGCCAATCGTTAAAAACGCCTTCATCAAAGCCCTCTTCCTACAAGGTCGACCTTGACGGAGGATTGGACGTGCACGTCGAAACAGATCGCATACTCGATAAAATCAACGAATTCGGATTTGGCTCTCTAACTACGTCAGAGAAAAAGACTTTAGAAAAAGCCAAGAAACTTTTAAGAAAGTAAATCGTGAATCAGACCTCCATTGTTTTAATACTCCTGTCTTTAGTCCTCATTCGCCCCCCTGCATCCGTTGCACAGGAAGATTCATTCGGCGCCAAGGAACGATCGTCAGCATACGACTCAAGGCAGGTAGAGTTGCCGCAACTGGTACCAACCAGCCAAATGACCGCGGAGACGAAGTGGTTGATAGAAGCATTGGAAAAAGCTCATTACAACAAGCTCTCCATCCGCGACTTGGATTCGGAGGCTTTTCTGGAGAACTATCTCGAGAACCTTGACAAGCAAAAGCTTTTCTTCGACAGGGAAGATATCTTGAACTTCAAGAAAAGGTACGAGGCAACCCTGTTGACCTATTTGATGCAAGGAAACCTGTTTCCAGCTTTTGAAATTTACGCAGAGTATAGATCCAAAGCCCTGAACAGGCTGACGGCAGCTTTGAAGACCTTGGATTCCCTCCCCCGCTTGCGAGGTGGCGAAAGCGACGAGAAGAATTTTATCGTGGACAGAAAAGATGAACCTTGGCCGCTAAACGAAACCGAATTGAACGTTATTTGGGAAGATTTGATCACCCACGAGTGCATTAATGAAATTCTGGCTTTGATGGATGAAAACGAGACCATTGAGAAAACCAATGAACTCCTAGATGCCAGAACGGGAGAGTCGGTGCAGAAGTTGGTCAAGAAGTACATGCGGTGGAACAAAAACATACTCGAATTCGAGGCCGGCGACGTGCAGGAATTGTATTTGACCACACTTACTCAAATGTTTGATCCGCACACCTCCTTTCTTAACATCAAGGAAAAGGAGAAATTCGATCAAGCCATGAATAATGAGTTTGTTGGAATTGGAGCGGTACTTACGGATGCCGACGGATATTGCACGATCAAGGAATTGCTTCCTGGTGGTCCTGCCGAAGCCTCAAGACAGCTTGAGCCTGAAGACATCATTCTCAAGGTGGCGCAAGCGGATGGCGAGTTCGTGGACGTCGTTGACATGAAACTCGCAAAAATCGTCGATCTAATCAAAGGCCCCTTGGATACGGTGGTGAATTTGAAAATTCGTCCGATCAAGAATCCGTCTTCCACCAAGACGGTTAAAATAATCAGGGACAGAATCAAGCTGACGGCAAATCTTGCCTCGGGCGCCGTATACAAATTAAGGGAAAAGGACGAAGAAACTCTGCTTGGCGTCGTCGAGTTGCCCTCGTTTTATGGTTCCAACGAAGAAGGTCATAAAGCAACGGATGACGTAGAGGAGCTGATCAACTCAATCAAAAAAGAACCGGTTCAAGGATTGGTGCTTGATTTAAGAAGAAATGGCGGCGGTTACTTGAGCGAAGCGGTTAACTTGGCCGGCCTGTTCATTTCCAGGGGGCCGGTGGTTCAAGTGAAAAGCACCGATGGAAAAATACGAAAGAAATTTGATTTCAACCCAAAATTAACTTGGGACAGCCCGTTGGTCGTTTTGGTTTCGCGATACAGCGCCTCTGCTTCGGAAATTGTTGCGGGAGCTCTGAAAAACCATCGTAGGGCGATTATCGTGGGTGACTCCACAACCCACGGTAAAGGCACCGTTCAATCGCTGTTGCCCATGGAATTCCCTTTTTCTTCCATGCAATCCCCCGGTAAAAGAAGCGCCGCAAAAATAACTATCCAAAAATATTATCTTCCCTCGGGAGAAAGCACTCAGCTGAAAGGGGTGAAAAGTGACGTATCAATGCAATCGATCAACGATTTCCTTCCGATTGGGGAATCAGATTTGGAAAATGCCCTCCCATGGGATCAAATTGCCATGATCAATTTCAGAAGACCTCCCGAAGAATTCATATATACCCCGGAAGAGCTGAATTTTCTTCAAACCCGAAGCCTACGCAGACAAGAATCATTGGAAGAATTCAAATACCTCGAAAAAAACATTTCTTGGTACAAATCCAAACGCGATCAGAAAAGCGTCTCCCTCGACATGGCGGTCAGAACCAGACAAAAGCATGAAGATCTAAATTCCGCAAAAAGCCTGAATGAGGAATTCGATAGCCTCAGCAGTCTTTCTTTTGAAAAAAAGGACGTTGTTTTGCAGGTCGTAAAAGAACAACAAGAAAAGTCCTTGCTCGCCCGAGGTGTCGCTGACGCCGAAACAGATGACTCAAATGGAACTTTCAGTAAACCAGACAATCTCGACATTCGCCTTCATGAGGCCTTGCGAATCCTCAAGGATTGGATAAGCGTGAGGGCGATGCCCCAGCTTTCCCATAATGATCAAGCGCAGCCTGTTGAAATTTAATTCACTTCTTCTTTCCTAAGGCAATTCTGTCTCTTTGGTACTGGTCCTTGAGAACGACCACTTCAAAGCAATCAGCAAACAGTTCCTTTACCTCATCGGCTTGCGAGGAACCGATTTCACATGCCAGCAGTCCCCCCTTGGCAAGAACTTGAGTGGAGAGCTTCACGACTTTCTTGATTTCGCTCAACCCCTCCTCTTTTGCGACAAGCGCTGCACGAGGATCAAAGTCGCGAACTTCAGGCTCTGCCGCCAACCATTCTTCTTCAGACAGATAAGGTGGATTGGAAACCACCAAATCAGCTTCTCTGATTGGAGTCCGAGGATCGTTCCAATCAAAAAGCTGAAAGGAGACCCGGTCGCCCAATTTACTGTCCAAGAGATTTTCTTCAGCAAGAGCAACCGCTTCTTCGGAGTTGTCAACCCCGATTCCTCGGGCAGAGCAAAGATGCTTGCATAAGGATAGAATGATAGCCCCCCCTCCGGTGCCCAAATCCAAGATCGTTCCCTCGAAGGCAGCGGGAACCGATTGAAGAACCTTTTCAACCAAAAACTCCGTTTCTTGCCTGGGAACCAATGCCCGCCTATCACACTTCAAGTCTAATCCGGCAAAGGGTACCTTTCCCAGGATATGTTGAAGCGGCTCTCGCTTTCCTCTTCGCGAAATCAGTCGCCGAATGGAATGGAGCCGATGCTCATCGAGAGATTTATCAAATTGAAGAAATAAATCCAACCTACGGCACCCCAAGGCGTAAGCAATCAGCCACTCTGCGTCGATCTTATGGTTTTCAACTCCCCTATCAGCCAAGAAACCATAGGATTTTATCAAAACCTCCTTAATGGTCATGAATGAATGAACCGTCATGTCCCAGAAGGTTTTCCAGCTGAATTTTTCGATCAAAGTCGATCAGGGCCTCGATTAAATGATCCAATTCGCCAAGCATGGAGTCTCCCAGGGAATGCGTTGTGTAGTTGATTCTATGGTCAGTGAGACGGCTTTGAGGAAAGTTATAGGTTCTGATTCTTTCACTGCGGTCACCGGATCCGACCTGAATCCTTCTTTCTTGGGCGTACTTTTCATTCTCCTCCGCCTGCTTCGACTTAAGTAGTCGAGACCGAAGAACGGTCATTGCCTTGGCTTTGTTCTTCAATTGAGAACGCTCGTCTGCGCAATACACGGATATACCGCTGGGTTTATGGAGAATTTGCACGGCGGAGTCTGTTGTGTTTACGCCCTGCCCGCCGGGACCGGATGCCCTGCAAACACTGATTTCCAAATCATTGGGATCAATGACAACCTCCACTTCCTCGGCTTCTGGCAAGACTGCAACCGTAGCCGTTGAAGTGTGGATTCGGCCGCCCGATTCGGTAGTGGGGATTCTCTGTACGCGATGAACACCACTTTCAAAACGCAATCGAGTCCATGCATCCGCGCCCCTGAAAAGAAAGATTATTTCCTTGAACCCGCCCCCCTCTGAATTGCTCTGACTTAAACATTCGAAAGTCCACCCACGCTTTTCTCCATATTTGCAGTACATCCTGAACAGATCCGCAGCAAATAAGGAAGCTTCGTCACCACCCGTCCCCGCCCGAATTTCTACGATGGTGTTTTTACCGCATGATCCCTCTTCAGGCAGCATGGCAAGCAGCAAATTCTTGTGAAGAGAGGTCATGGTACCTCGAAGAGACAATAGTTCCTCTTCGGCAGTTGCTCCAAGCTCTTCATCTTCCAGGAGTTCCTCCGCTTGTTGGACTTCATTCAAACAGGAAGTCAATTGTTGGTGCAGTTGGATTATTTCCCTAACCTTGTTATGTTCTCGGGTAAGGGAAGAGAATTTTCGGGAATGCTTGAAAACTTCGGGGTCGGCAAGCTGTGACTCAAGTTCATTGTATCGTTGCCGGAAAGGGTCGATGTTTGGTATTGTTTCCATTAGGCGGCAAGTATAATCATTTAATCCATAGAAAACCATTAAATTGAACCCGAGCGCTCCCATCGGACAATGGCACAACCAAAACATCGTAGCGTGTGTTTGGGATTTTGACAAAACGTTGATTCCAGGATACATGCAGTCTCCTCTCTTTCGGCATTTCGGAATTGATGAAGCCTTGTTTTGGAGAGAAGTAAACAAGTTGCCCGACTTATATAAACTTAGAGGACTGCGGGTTTCCGCTGAAACGATTTACCTCAACCATTTGTTGAGTTACGTAAAAAATGGGCCGATGCGAGGCTTGACCAATCAAAAGCTTTTGGAATTTGGCGGCGAACTACAGTTTTTTCCAGGCCTGCCCGACTTTTTTTCGGAATTGTCATCGGTATGCGAGGAAAAACAATTTGCCGCGGATGACTTTAAGCTGGAACATTATGTAATCAGCACGGGTTTGGCTGAAATAATCAGGGGCAGCAAGATAAATGATTTTGTGGAAGAGGTATTCGCCTGTGAATTCATAGAATCTGCGGTTCCTCCTCATTTTTTAAGCCAAACCGAGTTTTCCTTGCCGCTGCAGCCAGAAGTTTCTCAAGTAGGCTTATTGGTGGATAATACGATAAAAACGCGTTTCATTTTCGAAATCAACAAGGGATGCAACAAAAACCTTTCCTTGGACGTCAATGCATCCGTTCCCCACGAATTGAGGAGAATTCCGTTTGATCAGCTTATTTACGTAGCGGACGGGCCCAGCGACGTGCCGGTTTTCGCAGTGGTTAAGAATATGGGAGGAAAGACCTACGCTGTTTACAACCCCGAAGATGAGGATGAATTTGCTCAAACCTGCGCCTTGGTGGAGAGTGGTCGTGTTCATAACAATGGACCCGCAGACTATTCGCCAAAATCCTCCACTGCGATATGGATGAAACAAAAGGTCCGAGAGATTCTCAAGTCCATGCAAAAAAAGCGGACGGAGAATCTTCTAAATAAAACGCGACCATCTCCCAAGCATCTTTCGAACCCCCAATCGATCTCGATGGAAACCAAATCCAAGCAAGAAACGTTTTGGCCATGAAACCATGGACGAGAAAATCGCTTTTGTCTCTGGAGGAAATGAGCCGCCAAGAGATCCTCTTTCTCTTGGATGAAGCCAAAAAAATCAAAAGGCAAAGAGATCAAAACAAAAACACAAGCAGAGATCTTAAGGGAGCGCGGGTCATCAATCTATTCATGGAGCCGAGCACTCGGACAAGAGTCGCATTTGAGATAGCCGCAAAATCACTCGGGGCGGACGTCATTTCCATATCAAGCAATTCAAGCAGTCTAACCAAGGGAGAGTCCCTCAAGGACACATCGAGAAACGTCGAAGCCTTGGGAGCGGATGCCATTATCTTGCGTCATGCTTCTGCAGGAGCCCCGCTTTTCTTGTCCAAGGTGGTCGAGGTGCCGATCATCAATGCCGGCGATGGGTCACATGAGCATCCCAGTCAAGGATTATTGGATATATTTACCTTGAGAGAAAAGATGGGAGAATTGAAAGGTAAAAAAATTACCATTCTCGGAGACATTCTTTTCAGCAGAGTGGCCCGTTCCAATTTTTGGGGATTAATGAAGTTGGGGGCAAAGGTAACCCTGGCGGGCCCCTCCACTCTTGTTCCAAGAGAATTTGAATCTCTGGGCGCTACCGTGTGCCATAATCTGGACAAGGCGTTGGATTCGGCTGATGCCGTTATGTTGCTTAGAATACAGCATGAACGGCAACAGGCATCCCACTTTCCATCTTTGGACGAATATTCGAAAGTGTTCGGATTAAACCGCAGTTGTTTGCAGCGAATGAATGAAAAAGCCATAATATTGCACCCCGGACCTTTGAACCGGGGGGTGGAAATCGAATCCGAACTCGCAGATTCGGAAAGGTCCGTAATTTTGGATCAGGTGTATAATGGGATTGCCGTAAGAATGGCCATTTTGAAGCTCTGCGTTTGCGCAGCTAGGGAAAATGAAGGAAATTGAAACCACGGATATCGATTTGCTGGGAGGACGAGTGGTCGACCCATCCTTGGGCATTGATGAGAAAAGGGATTTGTTCATCAGAGATGGGATCGTACTTTATGAGCCCCCATCAAACGCCAAGCCGGAGCGAGTTTTAAATCTAAAGGGAGACTGGATTTTTCCCGGCATGTTTGACCTGAGAACACATGCCAGGGTTCCTGGAAGCGCCGAAACCATCAGCTCCGTTACGAAGTCTGCCGCCAAGGGAGGTTATACGGGGATTCTGGCCATGCCTGACACCACGCCAAAATCCGACAACCCGGGAACCATTCGTTTTGTTCAAGATCGCATCAAGCAAGATGCAGTGGTGCCGGTTTATCTTGCAGGATGCTTGACGATGAATTCCGCAGGCGAGATGCTCGCGCCTTTAGGATCGCTAAAGGAATCGGGTATAATTGCAGCAACGGACTATCCGTATTCTTCTGCAGACAACCAAATATACGTCAATGCAATCAAATATGCATCTATGTTTGGATTGAAAATCATCGAGTTTCCCGTTGACAGTTACCTGACTGGCGGTGGAATGACTCACGAAAGTCCGCTGAGTCTGAAAATGGGCTTAAGGGGATATCCAAGAATGGCGGAAGAATTATCGGTACAAAGAGCAATTACCATTTCCAAAAATCTTGATGTATCCATTCATTTATCATCGATTTCATCAGAAGGATCGGTTTCCCTCATAAAAGAAGCAAAAAAATCCGGCACTAAGATAACAGCAGACGTTTGTACAAATCATCTGTTACTTAATGAATGTGCAATAATTGATTATAATACTTATGCAAAAATGATGCCTCCATTAAGAGAGGAAAGAGATCGATTGGCATTGGTGAATGGAGTGCGCGATCATGTAATTGATGCGATTTGTTCAGGTCATGAACCTTGGTCTGATCATGCAAAAAATGTTGAATTCGACAAAGCGCCATTAGGGGCTATAAGCTTGGAAACGTCCTTATTGGTTGCTTTGGAGGTTTTAAACCATGAACTGTCTGTTGTTGTAAACGCCATGTCAGTAGCACCTCGAAAAATATTGAATTTGCAACCTGAGACGATCAGCCACGGTAAAAAGGCGAACTTGGTAGTAGTTGGGAAAAACAAATCGTGGAAATACGAACCTAAGAACGGAATGAGCAATTCAAATAATTCACCTTACTCTGGAAGGATGTTCAAACACTCGATTCTGTTAACTGTTTTGGACGGCAAGATAATCTGGGCGAAAAATTAATATTACGCACTAAAATACTATAGTGTACAATAAAAAAAATTTTCCAATAGTATATTTAGTAGGCTTTTTTTTTGCAATCCCACTACTGAATTACATAATTCCATTGATGTTGTTTTTTTTAAACATCAACAATAATAGACCTAGATTAAGTGATCGAAAAGTATTTTTATATAG
>JAYOCQ010000005.1:43458-97440 GCA_038105525.1 Opitutales bacterium
AATTTGTGTTTTATTGTTACCGTTTGTTTTTCTAACTAATATCTGCTCTTCTTTTTTATTAAATGAATTTCCTAGTCAATCTTCTGTTAAATTCTTATTCCAAAAAGATTATAATGAATCTTTTAAACTTATTTTTTTCATTCTTTTGATATCACCTATTCTTGAAGAGTTATATTTTCGAAAAATATTACTAGACCATTTGCAAAAAGTGAGTGGTATATTTTGGGCGGCGTTAATTAGCTCTTTTTATTTCAGTATCATACACCTCAACATTCTTGCCTCTCCAACTCTCTTTTCCTTGGGTATTTTACTCTCAGTTATAAAAATTGCCACCAATTCAGTTGTAAGTTGTATGGTTGTTCATTCTTTATTTAACTTTGTTATGATTTTATTAATATCTTCAGATTTATGAAAGATTATTTGTGCACACAAAAAAATTATTATGATAGCATAATAAATAAAATATTTAATGAGTTCAATGATCAATCGCTAGTTTTTTTTATCAATGGAGAAATGGGCGTGGGCAAAACTTTTTTTTGTGGTCGAATCGTAAGTGCTCTAGGTGGCGATTTTGTATCAAGTTCCAGTTTTGGACTAGTTAATTTTTACGACTGCGTTTTACCAGTCATAAGTTGCGATTTTTATCGAACCAAATGGGATTATGATTTCTTCGAATTACAAATTTACCCACTTCTAAAAGGTCGTTTCGTTCTTATGTTTGAATGGGTTTCTCCTGTGAATTTGGATGTTGATGCCAAATTGATTTCTATACATATTTCCAGAGAGCTCGACAACACAAGAAAGTTGGCTCTTCAGCATTTGAACTGAGGTTTTGTCTTAGCGCCAAGTCTTTTCTTGTGTTTAATTCCTCTTTGTATATCGTATAGACCCTTATGCTCAGGTGGCGGAATTGGTAGACGCGCTAGACTAAGGATCTAGTGCCGTAAGGCGTGGGGGTTCGAGTCCCCCCTTGAGCACCATTTAAAGCTTCGTCTTGTCGAAGATCTTGTGCTTGATTCTCAAGCCATATTTGTATTCGTCCTTAAATGTTTTGTTTCCCAATTCGTCAAACCCCTCGAATAGACCGTGCATTAGGTTTTCATGCCAGTGTTCAAGAAGCCTAACCGGAAAATCACCACCTCTGTTGCGATAGTTGAAGTTCACCCACTGGTTTGATTCATGTCCCCCAAATCCAGCCTTGAACTTCTCTTTGGCTCTTTCTTGAAGTTCAATCCATAATGTCGGAATTATTTCTTCGTTTGGGGATTTCTTGGGTTTGTAATCATCCGGTTCTTCGACTTTTTCATACCAAAAGATGTGAGTGCCATGCTTTTTTCCCCTCTTATATTCCATGGAGGCTAATTGTATTCCCTTCGGGCTCCATTTGCACACCTTTCCGTGAAGCTGGCCATCAAGAAATGGCCTCTGTTCAATAATTTGGCCGGAGGGATAAGTACTTATCGCGGTACCACTGAACGGGTGTTGCTCTTCAAGAGCGTAGGTCATGGGTTCATTGTGCCAAACGGAGCTTTTGTTGACGGACAGACTTGTGATCATTCCATTTTGAACGACGGGTGGTTTTAAGGAAAAAGCATCAGCTCCAGCTCCGATTACCTTGGCTCGAACCAAGGAAGAATAGCCGTTGCCTCCATCAACAATAACAAAACCTTTGACAGTGCCTTCCTTATCAACCGCGGGCTTGGCTTTTGCGCCCCTCCCTTTCCAAAACAAATGCTGATCCAAAAACACTACTTCATTGGCAGGTTCAGTTCTTAAGTCTGATATGCCGACCTTTCTTACCTTGTATGGTGAAAAGGGAAGAGATTCGCTTTTTCTGCTGAAATGCTGCCACCAGGAAAGCACACGATCATTGTTTCCTTCAAAAAGCAGGAAAAAGGAAAACGCAAAGCCAGCAAGTAGAAGACCAAGTGACAAATATATAAAGCTTTTCATGACGTCGAAGAAGCGAAGGATGCGAGGAATATTTAGTTAATGCCAGCTTTTGGCAAGAGGCAACCTCTTCGCAAGTCTAGCCGGCCATCCTGGGCCGTTGTACACAAAGGAAGTGTAAATTTGCAAAAGAACGGCTCCAGCATCAAGCTTTCGCTGTGCGCTTTCGTAATCGAAAATGCCGCCCGATCCAATAATCGGCACACGCTGTTCGGTCAAATTACTGATGAACTTGATTACCTCGAAAGATCTTTGATCAAGGGGCTTTCCGCTTATGCCACCACTTTGAGCAGGGGGATTTCTCAAGAACGACCGAGACCGAACGGAAGTGTTGCAAGCAATGACGCCATCAAAACCATAGGCCATGACTTTCTCAATAATAAGCTCGATGGATTTGAAGGATTCGTCAGGAGAAATTTTTAGCAAACAAGGAGGCGAGGCATGTCCGTGAGACTTCGACCACTCCAATCTGTGAAGGGCAATGCCCTTTAGCAAGGGATCCAGAAATTCAGCTTGATGTAGCAATCGAAGATCGGGAGTGTTTGGTGAGCTGATGTTGATGGTAACGTAGTCGGCGTATTCGGCGACCTGATCAAAGCCAACTTGATAATCCCCAAGCGCTTGTTCCAAAGGAGTCGATTTGCCCTTTCCGAGATTGATTCCCAGTGGTATACGCCGAACGCTCTTGGGAAAGTCTGCTGCGACTCTTTTGGCGAGGGATCGCACGCCGTCGTTGTTAAATCCCATTCTGTTGACTAAAGCCAATTCTTCGGGAAGACGAAAAAGCCTCGGCTTTTCATTTCCCGGCTGCGCATCAGGAGTTACCGTTCCAACTTCGACATGGCCGAAACCCAAGGCTTCCGAAGCCCTTGGGAAAAGAGCGTCTTTATCCAAGCCGGCAGCTTGACCGATGCGATTCGGAAATTTCAACCCAAAGAGCTCAACCGGATCTTTCTCGCGAAGACTGCAAAAGCGGATTAAATTTCTAGCCGGAGAAAATTTCGCGATCATGCGAAGAAACCGGCATCCAGCCTCATGGGCAAACTCAGGATCAAGCCTAAACAAAAGCGGTCGAAGAATTGATTCGTAAAACATCGTCTACTGAATCGACATTAGGGGTGGAGATAAATTTTTTTCAAGCATTTTGGCAAAATCAATCGGTATGGATTGACATGTAAAAAAAACTTCTCTTATGGCAATCGAATGAAAAAAACAAGTCCTAGCCTAGATTGGTGCGTTGTTCGTTGCGACGAACACAACAAATGGTGGGTTGATTCCATAAGTGATACGGAAAATTGGGATGTAGCTGAATTGGGTATTATTGATCCCAAGCAGTTCTTCCATATTAATGAACTTCTGGACTCGATGACCGAATTTGGCTTGCAGTCACAATTGGTGGATGAAGCGTTTTTCACCTTCGAGATAGCCGAAGAAGTGCCCGGAAAAAAGATACGACTGGAGAGAGTCCGAGATTCTCTGCTCAAGGCAGAGGACATGCTCTTTGCCCTTCCAGACGTTTTGGATGAAGAAAAGGGCCCCTATGCCGATTTTCTAAGCCACGTTTCCCAAATTCGCGTGGCAATGCTCAACGAGTTGATAGATTTTACGGAACCTTACACCATAGATGAAATGGAAGAAGTGCTTTCCGAAAAGCTGAACGTCGACTTTTTGGAAGGCAGGAGAAGTCATTTCAGCGATGAGTTGATCGCCATACTTGAATTTGTGCCGGAAGGTTTTGAGTTGGATTCCGATTTGGACGACGAAATAGACCAAGAAGAGGGCTCAGATGAAGAATATTCTGACATCGATGCCCACCTTATCGATGTTTCAGACAAGGAAGAAAAGCTTTTGCCGGACGAGGATTTGCGTTGGGAGGATGACGAAGAAAGAGAAGAAGAAGCCACTCCTTACGAGGGAGGAGCGCCCGACGATCTCTGAAAACTCAGGAAGCCCTATTGCAAGAGCTTGATGATTCGATCGGCGAAATAGGTAAAAATCAAATCAGCTCCAGCCCGTTTGATGCTGAGCAAAGACTCCAGGGCGCACTTCGTTCCGTCTAGCCACCCAAGTTTGTCCGCGGCCATGATTCTCGAGTACTCACCAGAGGTTTGATAGGCCGCAATAGGTAGGTGAAAGTTTTCGCTCGCATATTTGATGATGTCTAAAAAAGGTTCGGCCGGCTTTACCATGAGGATGTCCGCTCCTTCTTCAAAATCCAAAAACAGTTCGCGATAGGCTTGGGTACGATTGGCGGGATTGAGCTGATAACTGGTCTTGTCAATGAAGCCTGAAGCCGAAGCAGCCCCGATTGCATCTCGAAACGGACCGTAATAGGAGGAAGCAAACTTCGCAGAATAGGACAATATACCTATGTCTTCATGGCCATTTTGATCAAGGAGGTCTCGAATGACGCCTATTCGACCATCCATCATATCCGAGGGAGACACCCAGTCGAAACCGGCTTGAGCGCAAAGCAAAGAGGCTTTGGCAAGGATCTCGACCGTTTCGTCGTTGTCGACCTTGCCCTGGCTGTCGAGAATTCCGTCGTGTCCGTGACGGGTATATGGATCGAGCGCCAAGTCGGCGAATAATACGAAATCCATATCAAGCTGGCGCAAGGAAGCGGCGGCTTGGTAAGCCAAGCTGCTTGGATTTAGAATTTCTTGCCCACCATCATCCTTGCAGGAAAAGTCGATCTTGGGAAAAATCGCCAGAGACCTGATGCCGGACTCGTACCATTCCTTGGCTTGAGATTCAAGAGATTCAAGGGGCCAGCGATAAACTCCAGGCATCGAAGAGATTTCTACGGGGTTTTTGTCGTGACTGACAAAGACCGGCAGCACAAGATCTTGCTGTCTTAAAACGCACTCTTCCACCATGCTTCTGATCGTAGGATTGGAACGAAGCCGCCTAGGGCGAAATTTAAGCGGATATTTCACGTTTATCAATCAGGTTATGTTCGACAACTTCGATAAGAACAACGATGATTCCTGATAATAGGGATTTCGCAAACTTAAACAATTAAAAGGGTATGAAAGCAGTTCTCGAATTTCAAATTCATACCGAGCTTATTTTGGCTTTCGCCTTACTTCTATGCGCGATCGTATCCTTTGCGCTCGAAAAAGTCAGGATTAGCGTAACTGCAACTTTTTTACTTTTTGCGATAACGATCCTTTCGTTGGTTGGTTTGCCATTATGGCCAACCGGAAAAGAGATCATGGGAGTTTTTTCGAGCGAGGCGCCTCTAACGATCATTGCTATGTTCATGTTGAGCGCGGCACTTGCCAGAAACGGTATAATCGAAAGGTTGACTACGCGTTTAGAGGCTTTGGTCTGCTGCGGATATCATCCCTTTCTTTTCCTTTTCCTGCTGTTGGTCGCATTGTTTTCGGCTTTCATTAACAATACTCCGGTGGTGGTGATTCTCTTGCCGGTGGCAATAGGCCTGTCCCGATCTCTGGGAGTTACGGCATCGAAATTGTTGATTCCTATTTCCTACGCTTCCATTTTCGGAGGATGTTGCACCCTCATAGGAACCAGTACCAACATAATTGCGAGCGGCTTCATGGACAATTCGAGCTTGTATCCCGACATGGGGCCGATGAACATGTTCGAGTTAACCAAAGTAGGGCTACCGTTATTGGTTTTGGGCGTTTCCTACCTGGTTCTATTCAGCCGCAAATTGCTGCCGGAACGTGAATCCTTGAGTAAGATATTGGCTGAAATAGACAGAAAGGAGTTTTTGACCGAGGCTATACTCCTGCCCTCCTCTCCACTCCTTGGGAGAACCGTAGGGGAGGCTCCTGTTTCCAATGCGGACGGGGTTCGCCTGCTTGAAATCGTCAGACAAGGCAAAAGCGTGTCCGGTCCTATTCAAGAATGCGTTTACACGGCCGGTGATCGCCTTGTTCTGTCTTGCAAGCCCAGAGGAATGTTGGAATTTCAAGAAGTCAAAGGCTTTAAGTTTTTCGATCAGACCGAGTTGGGAATGGAAGAAGTTTTCAGTTCTCAAGCGGTTATGGTTGAAGCAATGGTCAAGCCGTCTTCTCGTTTGATTGGAAGGTCGGTGGCCGATGCCGACTTCAGAAGCCTTTACAATCTCAGTGTGGTTGCTCTGCATCGGAAGGGAAAAAACTTAAAACTAGGAACGAGCATTCTCAAAATGGAAGCCGGGGACACTTTGTTGCTTCTTGGCGCTGAGGAAGGAGTCGAAAAATTGAGGGAATCAGACGAAGCCGTCTTGTTGGACAAACCACCCTTGTTTATGGAAAGAAAGCAAATGAAGAGCATTATCACCGTCGGAGTGCTGGCGGCGGTCGTTGCCACTGCTTCCTTGGGGATGCTTGCTCTTTCGACAGCATCCGTCTTGGGAGTTTCTTGCCTTATCATGCTCAAATGCATCAGCTTGCGGGAAGCCTTCAAGAACATAGAGTGGAACATCATCACCCTTATTTATTCAATGCTGGCATTGGGCTTGGTCATGGAAAAAAGCGGAGGATCGACGTTGCTCGCCGAATTGATCAAAAGCGTTTGCTCCAATGGCTTTAGCGGACAGTGGCAGGTAATTGGCGCCTTGGTTGTAATCTACCTTTTTACTGCATGCATGACGGAACTACTTTCAAATAATGCCACGATAGCAATCATGGCACCGGTTTCATTGACCGTTGCTCACCAATTTGGCCTCGATGCGCTCTCGGCCAAAGCGTTTCTGGTCACTGCCTGTATTGCGGCTTCGGCAAGCTTTATAACGCCCATCGGCTACCAGACCAATACCTTCGTGTACTCGGTTGGGGGGTACCGATTCAAGGATTTTGTCAAATTTGGTTTATGGCCCATGATTTTGTATTTCCTGGGTACGATTGCTCTAGTTGCCTTTTACTGGAACCTGATCCCAACGGGGCTTGCTCCATAAATGCCCTTTTGTATAAACTTGGCTTATAACAAAACCATCAAAACGCTAATCTTTTCCTAGAAGCTACCAAATTTAATCGGGTGCCCGAATCTTGATTTCAAACAAATTTTTGCACAAAAACTCCTTCTTTGGCGCCGAAAGAAGGGCGCGACTTTCCATTAGAAAAATTTTTTTTCGATGGAAGAAGTTTTTGAAACCAAAAAAAAATCACACAAACCATTCTTAAAAGCTAGTTTAAGTTTTTGTTAGCCGATCGATTTTATGCAAGGGCAACGGCGTGCGGATGACGACTAAAGTTACTCGCAAGGGGGAATTACCCACTTGACCCACCCATTCTATCAACACAAAATGAAAGAGAAATCATTTACTCAAGATGAAAAGCCAGCAAGATAGCGCCGCACCAAAAAACATTAGATAAACTAATAATTAATGTTGATCCAAAATCATTTAAGAACATGACAGAAGATTCCATTGCAGACAACGATACCTACGATTCATCCCACATCCAAAAACTCGAAGGACTCGAAGGAGTGAGAAAGCGCCCCGACATGTATATCGGGGATACCAATGAAAGAGGATTGCATCATTGCGTTTTTGAAATCGTCGACAACTCCATAGACGAAGCTTTGGCCGGATTCTGTTCTGAAATCTCAGTTACCCTACACGCTGACGGATCCTGTACGATTCAGGACAACGGAAGAGGCATTCCCGTAGACGTGCATCCCAAGCACAAGATTCCCGCTCTTGAACTGGTTTTGACCAACCTTCACGCAGGAGGAAAGTTCGGCAAAGGAGCCTACCAAGTTTCCGGAGGCCTGCATGGAGTGGGAGCAAAATGCGTAAATGCAGTTTCAGAGTGGTTTGTCGCAGAAGTCAGGAGAGAAGGAAAAATCCATCAAATGACTTTTTCTCGAGGTAAGACTACTCAAGAACTCAGGATAGTTGGTGATGCTTCTTCTACTGGGACGAAGATCACTTTCATGCCGGACGAAGAAATCTTCACGGAAACCAGAGAATTCAAGTTTGAAGTTTTGGTCAAACGATTGAGAGAGTTGGCTTTCCTCAATCCCGGTGTTAGGATTAAACTCGAAGATGAGGGCGAAAATCGAAAGGAAAACTTCTACTTTGAAAACGGCATTTCCGAATATGTTGAGTTCCTCAACAAAAACAAGACGTGTTTGATTCCCACCCCCATCGCCTTTTCCGGTAGCGCGCCTCCTGATTCCGGAGACGGCCTGATTTTGGTTGAGGTGGCCATGATGTATAACGACAGCTTCAATGACCAATTGTACGCTTATGCAAATTCCATACACAATATCGAAGGGGGGACCCACCTGTCGGGTTTTCGAACCGCTCTTACGCGAGTAATCAACACTTATGCCAAGCAAAACGATCTCCTTAAGGAAAAGGATCTTTCTCTGACCGGTGATGACGTCCGCGAAGGCTTGACTGCAGTTGTCTCGGTGAAGGTGCCGGAGCCTCGCTTCGAGGGACAGACCAAAACAAAATTATCGAACAGAGAAGTGGATGGGATTGTTCAAAAAATAGTAGGAGAAAAACTGAAGCACTTTTTTGAAATTACGCCAGAAGATGCCAAAAACATCATACAAAAGGTTATCCACGCAGCTAGGGCGAGGGAAGCCGCTCGAAAGGCGAGAGAGACCGTTCGTAAAGGGGCTTTGTCGGGGGGTGGTCTGCCGGGCAAATTGGCCGATTGCTCGGAAAAGGATCCTTCCCTAAGCGAACTGTACATCGTTGAGGGGGATTCTGCCGGAGGCTCTGCGAAACAAGGAAGGGATCGTCTCACCCAGGCAATTCTTCCTCTGCGCGGCAAGCTTCTTAACGTTGAAAAAGCCAGACTGGACAAGGTATTGAACAATGCGGAAATTAGAAGTTTGATAACTGCCGTAGGAACAGGCATTGGCGATCATGAAGGGGAAGGCTCGTTTGATGCCAGCAAAGCTCGGTATCACAAAATAATAATTATGACAGATGCCGATGTGGACGGAGCCCACATCCGCACGCTTTTACTCACCTTTATTTTCCGTCAAATGAAAGGTCTTATTGAGAATGGCTATGTTTACGTAGCCAAACCTCCCCTGTACAAAATCAAAAGAAGAAAAACGGAGCAATACATACAGGATGACTTCGAAATGAGTCAGATCTTGATCAAACTTGGTAGCGATGACGTGGAGTTGAAAAGAGTTTCGGACGGACGCGCATATTCGAGTGAAAACCTCTCTGACATCAACAGTCTCTTATTGAGAATGGAGCAAGTTGGAAGAGGCTTGTCCAGATATGGATGCGATTTGAGAAGGCTGTTCGCACATTACGAGTCGAGCTCCCAAAAACTGCCGAAGTTCATTGCGCGCATAAGAACAGGGAATGATGAAGAGATAAGGTTTTTGAGGGATGTGGATGCAAAAATCGGTTTCATGAAATCACAAAAGATCGAAGATGAAACCATTTTTGATCTAGGAAGCTTTCAAAAGGAAACGGAGAAGGATGGCATGATGATCACGCAAAGGATCGACGTTTACGAGGTCTTTGAATCATATGAATTGGAAAAACTCGCCTTAAGGGTTTTTGAAAAAGGATTGGACGAGACTTTCTTTACGCTGAAAGAAGAAGACTCGAATTATGAAATCATCGATCTTAAGGACAACGACTCAAATGCCATCAAAGTATCCGGAGTGGAGGATTTCCTTCAAAAGATGAGAACCTTGGGTAGGAAGGGACTGCAGATTCAACGATACAAAGGGCTTGGGGAAATGAACCCGAAGCAATTATTCGAAACCACTATGGATCCCGCTTCCAGAACGTTGGTAAAAGTAGAAATAGAAGACGCTGTTGCTGCAGATGAAATATTCACTACTCTGATGGGTGAAGAAGTTGCGCCCCGAAGGCACTTTATAGAGGACAATGCACTTAACGTGAGTTATTTAGACGCTTAATTTACACAAAATGACAACACAAAAAAGCAATCAATTGATGAAGGAAAACATCAGTGATATTATGCAAAAGGCGTACATTGATTACTCAATGTCAGTAATTGTTAGCAGGGCTTTGCCGGATGTCCGGGATGGCTTTAAGCCGGTGCAAAGAAGAGTTTTGTATGCTATGTTAAGAGAAGGGTTGCTCCACAATCGCGCTTATGACAAATGCGCGGGCGTCGTTGGAGAAGTTCTGAAGAATTATCATCCGCATGGAGATAGCTCGGTGTATGACACTCTTGTACGAATGGCTCAGCCTTGGGTCATGAGATATCCGTTGGTGGATGGTCAGGGAAACTTTGGTTCAGTGGATGGAGATTCTGCAGCAGCATATCGCTACACCGAGTGCAGGTTGACAAAGTTAGCGGAGGAACTGCTCAATGATATAGATGAAGATACGGTTGATTTTGCCCCCAATTACAAGGAGAGTTCCACGGAGCCAACGGTTCTGCCGAGTGCATTGCCAAGCTTGCTCATGAATGGATCCACTGGAATTGCCGTGGGGATGGCCACAAATATTCCACCGCATAATCTCGGCGAATTAATTGACTCCATTTGCGCCGTGATCGATGACCCGTCAATTACCATTGATCAAATCATGGAAATTCTGCCAGGTCCGGACTTTCCCTCCGGAGGAAGCATCTCCGGACGTTCGGGCATAGATTCATACATGAAAACCGGACGAGGAATCGTGCGAATGCGCGGAACCATCGAAACAGAGGAATTGCCCAATGGCAAACAACAGCTGATCATCACTCAACTTCCCTATAACGTCAATCGAGCTTCCCTCGTCACGCGAATAGCCGAATTGGTAAAAGACAAAGTTCTGGATGGGGTAAGTGATCTAAGGGACGAATCTACGGAAGAAACGAGAATCGTCGTTGAATTGAAGATGGGTGAAATTGAAAGGGTTACCATAAACAAGCTGTTCAAGTTAACGCCGATGGAAAGCAGCTTCGGGGTTATTTTGCTCGCTCTCGATAGGCTTAGACCACGGCAACTCAATATTAAGGAAGCGCTGGATTGTTATATTGAGCATAGAAGAAACGTAACACTCAGAAGAACAAACTTCAGGTTACGAAAAGCTCAAGATCGTGCACATATTTTGGAAGGTTACAAAATTGCGCTCGATAATCTCGATGAATTTGTGCGTATAATTCGTTCATCATCAAATCGATTGGAGGCAAAAGAAAAATTAAGCGCACAATTCAAATTAAGTGAACGACAAGCAAACGCTATTCTTGATCTTAGATTATATCAGTTAACTGGAATGGAACGCAGTAAAATCGAAGAAGAATATGCCCATTTGCTCGTTACAATCAGTGATCTTCAGAAAATTATTGATAATGAATCAGTTTTATTGGAATTAATCAAAAATGAATTGCTTGAATTGAAAGAGATTTATGCAGATTCACGAAGATGCGAAATAAGCGAGTTCGACGGTGATGTTCGCATGGAAGATCTTATCCCCAATGACGGGTGCGCCATTACTGTGACAAAATCAGGTTTCATCAAGCGAATATCGATCGAGGAGTTCAGAATACAAAACAGGGGAGGCAAAGGAGTAATCGGAAGCGGTCAAAAAGATGAAGACCCGATAGACGTTTTACATACTTGCAATGCTCATGATACCCTCATGTTTGTAATGAACAATGGGCGCGTATATGTCGAGAAAGCCTACGAAATCCCGGAATGCAGTCGTACCTCGAAGGGTAGAAATATCATCAATTTGCTTAATATGCAAAAAGATGAAAAAATATCCTCCGTTCTAATTATTGATACCTTTGATTCAGATGATTCGATCGTCTTATGCACAAGGAAGGGAACCATTAAGAAAAGTTTTGTTTCCGATTACCGGAATCATCGAAAAGGAGGCATTATCGGTATAAATATTGATATGGGCGATTCCGTTCTCAAAGGTATGATAGCAAAACCAGACGATCATATACTGATTTTGTCTAGAAACGGTAAAGGTTTGCGTTTCGAATGCTCTCAACTTCGAAATCAAGGTCGTGCAACTCGTGGCGTTCGAGGAATACGACTGAAGACAGGAGATCAAGTGATCAACATGCTTACGGTTGATGAGAATCGTCTTCTATTGATTTGCGCGGAAAATGGTCTTGGAATCAGAACAAGATTTTCCTCTTTTCTTCCTAATGGCGGCAACGGTGACACTTCTTCACCCAGAAAACGTGGCGGACAAGGTGTGACTGCGATGAACACCGTCGCAGTTTGCGATGCCCTCAGCGTAGCTGAAGACAGTGAAATTCTCATGCTTACTTCTCGCGGTCAGGCAGTTCGCTGTCCGGTAATTAACATAAGAGAGACAAATCGCGGATCCAAAGGCGTTAAGTTGATCGGACTATCCGGGGCAGACAAGCTCGTCGGAGTTTCCGAAGTGGTTAGGCTTGACGAGGAAGAATTAACCCATGGTTCTGATGATGAGGAAAAGGTGGTTGAAAGTACAAACTTATCTGCAGATGAAATTATTTAAATCTATCGTGTCTTTTAATCTTTCAAGCAATAGGTATGTGATGATACAATCAAAAATTGCACTATGAAAACTACTTTTTTTTGATAGGTCTAATTTTCTAATCACACCATCAATTTTTTGTTCTGTCAAAAAAATTAAGCTTAGACTTTTCAAGTCATATTTTCCTAGTCTAGGGTACATCTTTCGGTAAAGTGAAAGACTATCCAACCACGGTCCCCAGACAATTTCTTCATTTTCTTTCGAACTTCTATATGGCATTATTGATTTTAAAAAATTTTTTTCAATTTGCGCATTGTGTGACACGAAGTAATCTATCTTATTCTGATTAAACGATTTTAGCACAGTATCTTGAACTTCAGCAGATTTTGAATGATATGCGTTCAAGATTTCAAAGTTTTGAATATCAACATATGCTATTTCTCGTATTTTTTCATTTAGTTTTCCCTCAAAGTCGATAATTCTTCCTATTCGTTTTTCAAATGCTTTCATTCAATACCTTTGTAGATTTCGCAAATAGTTGTACCAATTCAATTGCTTCTCTTTTGCAGAATTCTCCTCGTGATCAAGTTGCATGGCGGCGTAAGAAAGATGGATCGAGAGTATCCGATCATGATCTCATAATTGAAGAAATGATTCGGGTTGAAATCAAGAAAAACTTCCCAGAAGACGGCATTATGGGGGAGGAATTGTTTTCTCACAATGCTTCCGCCTCATATCAATGGATCATAGATCCTATCGACGGGACGTATTCCTTTACAAAGAACGTGCCGTTGTTTGGAACTTTGATCGGTTTGCAACACGAGGGCAAAATGCTCTATGGGTATTTGAGAATGCCGATGCTTGAAAACGCATGGATGGCTGGGAATGGAAAAACTTGCATTCACAATGGCAGTGAATTGAATCAGCGTTCAAAGTTCAATGGTTGGAAAGATTCCCTTATATTGACCACTGACCCTTACAGCATTTGCAATACCTCGATAGAACCTTTTTGGAAGAAAGCCTTGGAATTCGGAGCCATTGCCAGAACCTGGGGTGATTGCTACGGATATTATATGGTTTGCCTAGGTAAGGCGGAGCTCATGGCAGACACCTCCCTGAAGCCTTTTGACATATTGCCTTTAGTCCCTATCATTACTGGATCAGGGCTTTCCATCAATCAATTGGGAAAAGTGGAGCATGACACGGTCGTCGTTTGCTCGGAAGACGCCTGGAGCACTTTGAAGGTTTAGTGGAGCGGGCGAAGGGATTCGAACCCTCGACATCCACCTTGGCAAGGTGGTGCTCTACCAACTGAGCTACGCCCGCATCAAACTTCAAATTCTTACATAAAAATTCATAAGTTCAAGGGCAATCTCATCCAAGATGCTTTTCCTTGACAAACGCTTTGTCAAATTTATTTTGGAACATTTCCTAATTTTCAACCCCATGTTTTCCGCCCATGTAGCTCAGTCGGTAGAGCGCGTCCTTGGTAAGGACGAGGTCGGCGGTTCAAATCCGCTCGTGGGCTCCATCCAATCATCATCTAACAGTCAAACCAATGGCAAAAGAACAGTTCGAACGCACTAAACCACACGTAAACGTAGGCACCATCGGTCACGTCGACCATGGCAAGACAACCCTCACAACTGCCATCCTCCACGCTCAAGCCAGGAAGGGTCTTGCAGAAGTGAAAAGTTACGCGGACATAGCCAAGGGCGGAACGGTTAGGGATGCTTCCAAGATCGTTACCATTGCGGTGTCCCACGTCGAATACGAATCCGACACCAGACACTATGCTCACGTCGATTGCCCCGGGCACGCAGATTTCGTCAAGAACATGATTACCGGTGCCGCGCAAATGGACGGGGCCATTCTTGTGGTCGATGCAACAACAGGTCCTATGCCTCAGACGCGCGAACACATACTTCTGGCTCGTCAAGTCGACGTTCCTAATCTTGTGGTCTTTCTGAATAAATGCGACCTCATGCAAGGGGACGACGAAGAACTGCTCGAATTGGTTGATATGGAAATCCGTGATCTGCTGAGCAAATACGATTTCGATGGTGACAACGCTCAAATCATTCGAGGTTCCGCGACCAAGGCTCTTGAAAATGATGAAAGCGATCTGGGTCTTGGAGCGATTCAAAAACTGATGGAGGCGATAGATTCCGAAATCGAGGAACCAGTTCGTGAAACGGACAAGCCCTTTTTGATGTCCATTGAAGACGTATTTTCCATTACCGGACGTGGTACAGTTGCAACTGGTCGTATCGAAAGAGGCATCATCAAGGTTGGTAACGAAGTTGAAATAGTCGGCTTGGGTGACTCCAAGAAAACCACTTGTACGGGCGTAGAGATGTTTCGCAAGGAACTCGGAGAGGGACAAGCAGGTGACAACGTAGGCATTCTTCTTCGTGGTGTCGAAAAAGACGAAATTCAACGCGGACATGTCCTTGCGGCTCCCGGAAGCATCAAGCCGCACACCAAGGCAAAAGCTCAAATTTACGTCCTCAACAAGGAAGAAGGAGGTCGCCACACGCCCTTTTTCAAGGGCTATCGCCCTCAATTCTTTTTTGGTACGGCCGACGTAACCGGTGTGGTCGAACTACCGGAAGGCGTGGAAATGGTTATGCCCGGCGACAACCTCACTGTTAACATTGACTTGCAGAAAGCCATTGCCATGGAGCCTGGTCAAAGATTTGCAATCCGAGAGGGTGGCAAAACCATTGGCGCCGGCAATATTTCTGAAATCGTTTGAGTCAATCCTTGCTGGTTGCGTTGGGAGAATAGCTCAATTGGTAGAGCACCGGTCTCCAAAACCGTAGGTTGGGGGTTCGAGTCCCTCTTCTCCCGCCATCACATCATCATCCATAAAGAATTAACATAATCCTTGAACGTTTTCGCCAAAGTCAGATCCTTTTACAAAGAGACGGTTTCGGAACTTAAGAAAGCCACGTGGCCTGGTTTCGCTGAATTAAGAGGCTCCACAGCGGTTGTTGTTACCGGTGTTTTCATCCTCGGCCTCTTTATCACCGTTTCCGACTTCTCTCTTTCCAATTGGATTGAATTTGCGACCGAGGTCATTCGGGCAAACTAATTTCTTCGACATGAACGCAACATCTACGACCGAACACCGTTGGTATGCATTGCAGTGCTTGTCCAATCACGAAGACAAAGTCAAAAGATACCTCACCAAGTATAGAGACGAAGACGAAGCTTTCGGCCAGTGCCTGAGAGAAATTCTTGTTCCCATTGAAACAGTGTCCGAGGTCAAGAACGGCAAAAAGTTACAAAGAGACAGAAAATTTTATCCGGGCTACGTCTTCGTTGAGATGAAGCTTTTTGATCATACCGGCAGTTTGCTCAAGGATCCATGGTATAAGATCAAAGAGACAGATGGAGTGATTAATTTCATTGGCAGGGACAACCCCACGCCTCTGGCTGATGATGAAATCGGCAGGATTCTCATGCAAGTCCAAGATGCGGTTGGCAAGGAAGTTCCCAAGATTAAATTCGTCGTTGGAGAAATCGTCAAAATTCTTGACGGACCCTTCCAAAACCTGACCGGTCAAATTGAAGAAATCGACTCTGGCAAGGGAACGCTCAAGGTGTCGGTTTCAATCTTTGGCAGGTTTACGCCGGTAGAACTTGAGTTTTGGCAGGTTGACAAAGCTGAAGAAGAATAATTTTTATCATGTCGAAAAAAGCTGTAGGACTTATCAAGTTGCAACTCCCTGCCGGCGCCGCCAATCCAGCGCCGCCGGTTGGCCCGGCCCTTGGCGCGCAAGGCGTCAATATCATGGGTTTCTGCAAAGAATTCAATGCCAAGACCAAAGACAAGGCGGGATTGATCCTTCCGGTAGTCATCACTGTTTACGCAGATCGCTCCTTTAGTTTCATTTTGAAGTCACCTCCTGCTTCAGTTTTGTTGAAAAAGGCTGCAGGTTTGGCTAAAGGCTCTCCTGTGCCCAACAGAGATAAAGTGGGAAAAGTCACACGCGATCAAGTTCTGGACATCGCAAAAACCAAGAAGGAAGACCTGAATGCCAATTGCGAAGAAGCTGCCTGTCGCATTATCGAGGGTACGGCCCGCAGCATGGGCATTGAAATCATTTGACCCCATCATGATTAAAAGAAGCAAGCGTTACAAAAAATCTTTGTCGAACAAGGGAGAATCGGTTCCGCAATCCCTGGACAAGGCAATTTCGATTCTTCAAACTTTCGAACCTGCGAAGTTTGATGAATCAGTTGAATTATCCATTTCGTTGGGAGTAGATCCCAGGCAAAGTTCTCATGCAGTCAGAGGTACCGTTAACTTGCCTCACGGCAGCGGTAAAGAGGTGAGGGTTTTGGTGTTTACGGAGAACCCCGATGAAGCCAAAGCGGCAGGCGCAGACTTCTACGGCCTGGATGATTTGATTGGAAAAGTCAAAGAGGGGTGGGTTGATTTTGACGTAGCTTTGTCATCGACAAGCGCAATGAAGGAAGTGCGTTCAGTGGCTAGGATTTTAGGCCCCAGAGGGCTCATGCCCACTCCAAAGGCAGGAACAGTAACCGATGATCTGAAGGAAGCAATATCTCAAGTCAAGTCCGGCAGGGTTGAATTCAAGATGGACAAAACAGGAGCTTTGGCTTTGCTCGTTGGAAAACGCTCCTTTACAGAGGATCAACTTATTGCAAACGCGCAAGCTGCCCTCGAGGCCGTCAAAGGGGCGCGGCCCGAAGGCTTCAAAGGAAGGTTCGTCGAAGGCGGGCACATATCCAGTTCCATGAGTCCAAGCGTGGCCCTGGAAGTAAGTCACTTAAACTAATCTAATCATGAGACCCGAGAAAACCCTTCTTATCAAAGAAACCAGTGATCACCTGGAAAAGTCACAATATTTTTTTCTTGCCGATTACCATGGCATTAATTCGGAAGAGACCGGCCAGTTAAGATCAACCCTTTCGGGCAGAGGCGCAGAGTTTCACGTCGTGAAGAACTCATCCTTGGCTTTTGTGGCCAAGGAAAAAAATCTGCCGGATCTTTCAGAGTATCTCTCTGGGCATACTGCCATCGTTGTCGGCGGGGATGATGCATCTGGCGTGGCCAAGGATATCGGTAAATTCAACAAAACCGCCAATAAGTTTTCCATCAAGTGCGGCGCCTTGGGTGATCGCCTAATCGGCCCCGAAGAGGTCAAGAAGTTGGCCAACCTTCCAAGCATCGAAATTTGCAGAGCGCAGCTGCTGGGTTTGTTGAATCAGCCGGCCTCCACCTTGCTTTCCACCATGAACCAGCCTGCTCGGGGCTTTCTTACCGTCTTGCAGGCAAAGTCCAACAGTTCCAATTCCTAATGCTCGTCACTTTGGATCATCCAACGCCTTGATCCTCTAACCACCAACCGTTAACCACCAACCTAGAAGATATTAGGAGCGCAGCTCTTAAACAGCCAGATTGGCGCTAATGCTATTCAGGCATAGGAGGTAACTAATCATGTCAAACATAACCAAAGAAGAAGTAATCGATTGGCTCAGTGGTCAATCCGTCATTGAAATTGCGGATCTTGTAAAAGATCTTGAAGAAAAGTGGGGCGTCAGCGCTGCTGCGCCTGCCGCCGTAGCCGTGGCCGCCCCTGCTGGCGGAGGCGACGATGCGGCCCCCGCGGAAGAGAAAACCGAGTTCGACGTCATTCTGACCGAAGTCGGTGGAAATAAGATCGCAGTCATCAAGGAGGTTCGAGCAATCACCGGGCTTGGACTTAAAGAGGCCAAGGAACTGGTAGAGGGAGCTCCAAAGCCAGTCAAGGAAGGAGCATCTAAGGAAGACGCTGAAGAAGTAGTTAAAAAACTTGAAGCCGCCGGAGCCAAGGCGGAAGTCAAGTAATGCTTTCCTTGCAATTCCGTTTCCAAGCCGTCCGGCGAATACACGCCGGCGGCTTTTCTATTCCTTGCTAAAACAACCTTCCTCAAATCTTTACTTCGGCTATGGAAACCTTGAAACGACAAAACTTCGGCAAACTCAAAGAGGTTATCGTCCCGCCCAACCTCATTCAAAATCAAGTTGACTCCTTTGATGGTTTCTTGCAACGGGAAGTACCCAGCACGCATAGAAAGCACGAGGGTCTTGAGGCGGTGTTCAGGGAGATTTTTCCCATACACAGCTATGACGACAAGTCGAAATTGGAGTACGTCAGCTACACCATAGGCGAGCCAAAGCTTAGCGAAGTAGAATGCATAGATCAGAAAGGAACGTACTCCGCGCCATTGCAAGTCAAGTTGAGACTTAGGCTCGAATTGGAAGGACAAAGCAAACCGTTCTACAGTGAAGAGGAAATCTTCATGGGCGATTTGCCCATTATTACAGAAAGAGGATCCTTCATCATCAACGGAGCGGAACGGGTTGTCGTCAGTCAATTGCATCGTTCTCCCGGGGTCAGTTTTGAGGAATCAGTCCATACAAGTGGAAAAACCCTGCATGGATTTAGGATCATTCCAGATCGCGGAACTTGGATAGAGGCTCAGTTTGACCAGCACGAACTGCTTTACGTATATTTGGATAGGCGTCGTCGCAGACGCAAGTTCCTGATAACTACCTTTCTTCGAGCCTTGATGGATTGGGATCCTGATAAAGACAAGGATTCCGATCAGAAAATCATCGATTTGTTCTACAAGATCGAAACCCTTTCGATCGACGAACTCATCAAAAAGGAAAACGTATCAAATTACGTTCTGGTTGAGCCGATGTTTGATCGAGCCAAAGGAATCGTTTTGGCAAAAGCGTTCGAACCCCTGACCAAGACTTATTTAAAGGCATTTTTAAAAGCCGGCGAGAAGAATTTGAGGGCGATAGATACTAGCGTAGACGATGGAGCCATCATACGCTGCCTCAAAAAAGACACTTCCAAGAACAAGGAAGAGGCTCTCAAGGAAATTTACAAGAAGTTGCGTCCCGGAGAACCTCCTCACAAGGCAAATGCGGAAGCATTGATCAACAGGCTGTTTCTTGATACCAAGCGATATGATCTGGCCAAGGTAGGCAGGCATATGCTCAATTTGAAATTGGGATTGGATACGCCCTTGGACGTCAGAATAACCACCGTTGAGGACTTGGTTGCGGCAACTCGCAAACTTACCGATCTCAAGCGCGGCAAAACCGACGAGCAGATGGCTCGTGAGGATGCCGGATCCATTTTTGATATGGGTATTGATGACATTGATCATCTCGGCAATCGTCGAGTAAGAACAGTGGGTGAGTTGTTGGCCAACGTTTGTCGGAGCGGATTGGCTAGAACAGAAAGAGTCGTGCGGGAGCGCATGACCTTGTACGACCAAGGGGTGGAAAGCCTCACACCCGGCAAACTGATCAATCCCAAAGCCTTAACCACCGTTATTAGAGACTTTTTTGCGCGCAGTCAGCTAAGTCAGTTCATGGATCAAATCAACCCTCTTGCCGAAATGACTCACAAGCGTCGTCTTTCCGCATTGGGGCCCGGTGGCCTGAATAGAGAGAGGGCTGGCTTCGAAGTGAGAGACGTCCATCCGACTCATTACGGAAGAATTTGTCCCATCGAAACACCTGAAGGTCCCAACATTGGCCTTATAAACACTTTGTCGACCTTTGCCAAAATAGATGAATTCGGTTTCTTGCAGTCTCCTTACCACAAAGTGGTTCAAGGCGTAGTGGACAAGAACCCAAGAAACGTCGTCTACTTGAATGCTTTTGAGGAAGAAAAATACAAGATCGCTCAGGCAAACAGCGAAATCGACGATTCCACGGGAGCCCTCAAGGGAAGACCCACTTGTCGTTACCGTGATCAAGTGCAGGAATACGATCCTCACGAAATAGAGTTCATGGACGTGTCTCCCAAACAGGTCGTTTCCGTCGCTGCCGGACTGATTCCCTTTATCGAACATGATGATGCCAATCGCGCTCTTATGGGAGCCAACATGCAACGACAAGCGGTGCCGCTTTTGCAAACGGAGGCTCCATTCGTGGGAACCGGCATTGAGGCAAAGGTCGCCGAAGATTCCAAGACCGTCACCATCTCCCAATCCGAAGGAACGGTTGCTGTCGCAGATGGCAACAGAATTGTCGTATCCGATGACGGAACTCTCCCCCCCCGCTTTCTCAAAGAACCCAAAAGTGATCACAAAAGGGGGATCTACTGCTATGAACTAAGGAAGTTTCTTCGGTCGAACGCTGGCACCTGTTTCAATCAAAAGCCGATCGTACGCAAGGGGGATAAGGTCAAAGTCGGCCAGGCCCTTGCCGATGGAGCGAGTACGGATTTCGGCGAGTTGGCCATTGGCAGAAACATCCTAGTAGCCTTCATGCCGTGGAAGGGATATAACTTTGAGGACGCCATTCTGATTTCCGAAAAGCTGATCAAGGATGACACCTACACATCCATTCACGTTGAGGAATTCGAAGTTTCGGCCCGAGATACGAAACTGGGACCAGAAGAAATTACGCGAGACATTCCGAATGCCGGTGAAGAAGCGCTTCGCAACTTGGACCATTTGGGAATAGTTCGCATAGGAGCCGAAGTTAAGCCTGGAGATATTCTGGTCGGAAAGATCACGCCCAAAAGCGAGACTGATTTGGCTCCCGAAGAAAAGTTGCTTCGGGCAATTTTCGGAGAAAAAGCCGCCGACGTCAAAGACAGCTCCCTGAGGGTTCCTTCAGGCACTCAGGGAATCGTGATGGACATCAAGGTTTCCAGCCGAAGCGATGCAGAGCAGGAAAAACTGTCTCCCTCCGACTTCCGGAGACAAATGAAGCAAATTAAGGAGGACTTTCGAAACCAAACAGAGGACCTCAGGGCGCAACTGACTGAATCCCTGTCAAATATTCTGCTGGGAGAAAAGATTCCGCTGAACGTAACCAACACTGAAACTGGAGACGTCATTATTCCCGCGAACCGCAAGATCACCAAAACACTTCTGAGAAGATTGGCTTCGGTGCACCGGTATATTGAAATTCCACCTTCGCCCGTACGAATCAAGGTCTTTGAAATCATTGAAAGCTATGAGTCGAAGTTTCAGGATCTGGAAGACGATCGTGATCGCAAAATCGAAGCGATTGAACAGGGCGATCCCATAGATCAAGGAGCCATCAAAAACGTGCGCGTTTTCATCGCCAAGAAGCAAAAGATGCGCGTAGGCGACAAAATGGCCGGAAGGCACGGCAACAAAGGTGTAGTAGCCAAAATAGTTTCAGAGGAAGATATGCCGTTTCTGCCTGATGGAACACCGATCGAAATCTGCCTCAACCCCTTGGGAGTTCCAAGCCGAATGAACGTTGGGCAGGTATTGGAGACTCATTTGGGTTGGGCATGCAAGAAACTTGGGTTGAAGGTTGCCACTCCTATCTTCGACGGAATTTCCGAGAGCAGGATTCAAGAGTACCTGAAAGAGGCGAACTTGCCTGATGACGGGAAAACGATCCTTTTTGATGGTTGTAGCGGTGAACCCTTCTACCAACGCATTGTAGTCGGGTACATGTACATGCTTAAATTGAACCATTTGGTAACAAGTAAAATCCACGCTCGTGCAGTGGGTCCATACAGTCTGATCACTCAACAACCGTTGGGCGGAAAGGCTCAGTATGGAGGACAAAGGTTCGGAGAAATGGAAGTGTGGGCTCTGGAAGCCTACGGGGCGGCTTACACCTTGCAGGAAATACTTACCGTTAAATCGGACGACGTCTTGGGAAGAACCAAAATTTACGAATCATTGGTCAAGGGTGACAATTCTCTCCAAGCGGGAACTCCCCAATCATTCAACGTTTTGATGAAGGAAATGCAAAGCCTTTGCCTTGACGTCAGGGTGCGAGGAGAAGACGCCTTGTGAGTCGCGTCTAATTACGCCTAATCCTTAAAAGTCTACATTAAAAAAATACATCATGAGCGTAGAGTCATTAACCGAAGCATTGGGAGTTGAAGTCGGACCCATGGATCGAGTATCCATAACCGTTGCCGATCCTAACATTATCAGGTCGTGGTCCAAAGGAGAGGTTCGCAATCCAGAGACGATCAATTATCGCACTTTCAAGCCGGAGCCTGGCGGTCTTTTCTGTCAAAAAATATTTGGGCCGGTACGAGATTACGAATGTGCTTGTGGAAAATACAAGAGGATCAAGTACAAGGGTGTGGTTTGCGACCGCTGTGGAGTGGAGGTTACCGTATCCAGGGTACGCAGAGAGAGAATGGGGCATATCGAACTAGCCGTGCCAGTTTCCCACATTTGGTTTCTTAAAAGCATGCCAAGCCGGCTGGGTTTGCTGATGAATATGACCGCAAAGAGTTTGGAGCGGGTACTGTATTACGAACAGTATATGGTCACTGATCCCGGAAGCACTCCTCTAGAGGACAGGCAACTTTTGTCTGACAAGGAATATAGGGAAGCCGTAGATGAATACGGTGACGAGTTCGAGGCAAAAATGGGCGCTGAGGCAGTTCGCGACGTCCTTGGTCGAATCGATCTTCAAGATGAACTGGACGAATTATACGATCAGATTCACGACACCAAGTCCAAGCAAATGAAGAAAAAATTGGCGAGTCGACTGCGCGTAATCAAGGGATTCTTGCAGTCCGAAGCCTCTCCGGAGTGGATGATCTTGGAAACCGTACCCGTTATTCCGCCAGACCTCAGGCCATTGGTTCCTCTTGAGGGAGGGCGTTTCGCCACCAGTGACCTCAATGACTTATATCGCAGGGTCATAAACCGAAACAACCGGTTAAAAAACCTACTTCAGCTGAAGACGCCTGACGTCATTATACACAACGAAAAGAGAATGCTTCAGGAGGCGGTCGATGCCCTTTTCGACAATGGTCGTCATGGCAGGGCGATAACCGGCTCAGGAAACCGACCCCTGAAATCCCTCAGTGACATGCTCAAGGGAAAACAAGGCCGCTTCAGGCAAAATCTTCTTGGAAAGCGTGTGGATTATTCAGGAAGATCAGTCATTGTGATTGGTCCGGAACTGAAGTTGCATCAATGCGGATTGCCTAAAAAGATGGCATTGATTTTATTCGAGCCTTTTATCATTCGCAGGCTCAAGGAACTCGGTTTCGTACACACGGTGCGCGGAGCTCGCAAGATGATAGAAGGCAGATCACCTGAAGTTTGGGATATTCTAGAGGAGGTCACCAAGGGACATCCTGTGCTGCTTAATCGCGCCCCTACCCTTCACCGTTTGTCCATTCAAGCCTTCGAGCCGGTACTAATAGAAGGCAACGCCATACGAGTGCATCCTTTGGTTTGCACTCCTTACAACGCGGACTTCGACGGTGATCAAATGGCCGTTCACGTACCCCTTTCGGTGGAGGCGATCATGGAAGCCAAACTTCTCATGATGGCGACTCACAACATCTTTTCGCCTTCCAGCGGAAAACCTATCCTCACTCCCTCTCAGGATATCGTCCTTGGCTCTTATTTCCTCACCATGAGCCCCAAGGGTGATGAGCCCGATCGTTCGAATAGGTTGCCGCTTATCGGTTCACTTGAAGAAGCCTACAGCGCCCTTCAGGAAGGAGTGCTCAAATTGCATGACTGGATCGATTTGAAGAATCCCGACAAAGGTGCGTCTACCCATTTCGGAATTGCTGGACGAAGCGTCATTCGAACAACTGTCGGCAGAGTGCTCTTCAATACCATTTGGCCTAATGAACTCGGGTTTTTCAACAAGCCTGCCCTCAAAGGAGATTTGGGTGACTTGATTTTGGAAACGTACAGGCTTTGCGGAAAGGATGAAACCATAGTTGCTCTTGATCGCCTCAAGGAACTCGGTTTTGATATGGCGACCAAAGCCGGTATTTCCATCGGCATCTTTGATATGATCATCCCCGATCAGAAGAAGGATCGAATTGTCGCTGCCCGCAAAGACATCGATAAAATCGAAGACCAATTTCGCAAGGGAATCATTACACGAGGGGAAAGACACAATAAAATCATCGACGTTTGGACATCCGCCACGGACGACATTGCCAAAGAAGTCTTTTCCTCTTTACAGGCCAATCTCGGTAAGGACACGATCAATCCAGTATACCTGATGATGGATTCCGGCGCTCGAGGAAATCGACAGCAAGTCCGCCAACTTTGCGGCATGCGGGGCTTGATGGCCAAGCCTTCCGGTGAAATCATCGAGCAACCGATTCTCTCTTCCTTTAGAGAGGGATTGTCCGTTCTGGAATACTTCATGTCTACGCATGGCGCCCGGAAAGGTCTGGCGGATACGGCTTTGAAAACTGCGGACGCCGGTTACCTGACTAGAAAATTGTGCGACGTAGCTATGGATTGCGTCATTGCTACTGAGGACGACGGACGCAGAGACGGCGTCGTCAAAAAAGCGATCATGGAAGGTGACAATGAAATCGTTCCGTTAAGAGATCGCATCATAGGTAGGTATTCGGCCGAGGATGTGGCCAACCCCTCCAACCCCAGTGAACTATTGGTTAGCTCGGGTATGCTTGTAACTGAGGAAATTGCAAATGATTTGGATGCCTCCGGCATTACCAGAGTGCGGGTCATGTCACCGCTTTCCAGTCGTATTAAAAACGGCATGACCTCTCTGGAGTATGGAACGGATCCATCCACCAACGAATTGGTCAAGCAAGGATCCGCCGTGGGTATCATTGCCGCTCAGTCCATCGGTGAGCCCGGTACCCAATTAACCATGAGGACGTTCCACATTGGAGGAATCGCCAGCGCCGGTCGAGAAGAGCCTGTGATTCACCTGAGAAAATCCGGCGTTTTGAAATTTGTAGGCCTCCGCCTTGTTACCTTGGCCAATGCCCAGCAAGTATCCTTGAATAAAACCGGATCGATCCAAGTTCTCGATGATGATGGAAGAATCATCGACGACTATCCGGTGCCAGCTGGGGCGCTTCTTCACTTCAAGGATGGAGACAAAGTCGAAGAATCATCCTTGCTTGCGCAATGGGATCCATACAACATTCCCATTTTATCCGAGAAAAAGGGTATTGTAGCGTTCGAAGACATGCTTCCAGGTGTAACGACCAAAGTTGAAAAAGACGCTTCCGGGGGGAAATCCATGGTCGTGATCGAACATAAGGAGGACTTGAATCCTCAAATTATCATCAAAGACACCTCAGGAACCGCGATTGCCACTTATTCGGTACCTACGGGTGCCCAAGTAGCCGTTGACGAAGGAACCCGAATTGACGCCGGGTCCATCATTGCCAAAACGCCTAGGCAAGCCTCCAAAACGCAAGACATCACCGGAGGGCTGCCTCGAGTCGCCGAGCTTTTTGAAGCGCGTCGGCCCAAAGAGTCCAATGTCGGACAAATGGCTAAGATCGATGGTGTCATTTCGGAAGCGGGAACCTTGCGTTCAAAGAAGCGTTTGTTGGTTACAAATGAAGAATCTGGGCAAATCGAGGAACATCTTATCCCTCACGGCAAACACGTTCTAGTGCAACCTGGTGATTTTGTCTACAAGGGTCAATTGATTACCGAAGGAGCAAAGGATCCTCATGAAATTCTGGAAATTCTCGGGCCTCTGGCAGTGCAAGAGTATTTGATCGAGGAGATTCAGAAAGTCTACAGACTCCAAGGGGTAACCATCAATGACAAGCATTTGGAGGTCATCATCTCCAGAATGCTTTTCAAAGTCAGGATAACCGATCCAGGTGACGCTGAGTTCTTTTGGGGTGATCAAGTCGATCGATTTGCCTTCATGAACGCAAACGATGAAATTGCGACCAAGGGAGGAAAACCAGCCGAAGCCGAACCGATATTGTTGGGAATTACCAAAGCTTCCTTGGAGACGGATAGTTTTATCTCCGCCGCCTCCTTCCAGGAAACCACAAGAGTTTTGACGAATGCCGCAACTCTCGGAAAGACGGACGAACTCAAGGGCTTCAAGGAAAACGTCATCATGGGTCACTTGATTCCGGCCGGCACCGGTTTGCCCAAATGGCGAAGGCTCAAGGTTGACAGTATCGGCGCCGCTCCTACATCCATGTCCGCCTAGTTCTTCAAATAACCTAATTTCCGACTTGAATTTTTTGAGAACAAGTCTACTTTAGAACCCTTTACCTCAATTTTCGATACATGCCTACGATCAATCAATTGGTGCGCAAAAGCAGAAGCTTGCAAAAGGCCAAGACCAAGTCTCCGGCCTTGAAGGCCTGTCCCTTTCGCAGGGGTGTTTGCGTACAGGTAACGACGCGTACTCCCAAAAAGCCAAACTCGGCCGTAAGAAAGGTAGCCAAGGTTCGTCTCACAACCGGTTATGAGGTTATTGCATACATTCCTGACGAAGGCCACAACCTTCAGGAGCACAGTATCGTTTTGCTTCGCGGAGGAAGAGTCAAGGATTTGAACGGAGTCCGTTATCACATCGTTCGTGGCGCCTTGGACTGTCAAGGAGTGGAGAAAAGAAGACGCAGTCGTTCCAAATACGGCGTCAAAAAACCCAAAAGCTAAGCATTATGTCTCGCCGTCGACAAGCCACTAAACGCTCGCCTCTTCCTGATCCGCGACATGGCAGTCCGTTAATCAGTTTCCTTATCAACATTGTCATGCTTAACGGAAAAAAGGCCGTTGCCCAACGCATCGTCTATTCTGCCATAGAGAAAATGGCAGAGAAGCTTGAAAAGGGAAATCCTGTAGATTTGGTTCTTGGAGCCCTTGAAAACATTCGACCTAAAATCGAGGTCAAAAGTCGTCGTGTCGGAGGTGCAACCTATCAAGTTCCCGTTGAAGTCGCTTTCGAAAGGCAGCAAAGTCTCGCTTTCAGGTGGGTCGTCAAAGCAGCTTCTTCCCGCAAGGGCTCTCCCATGGACGAAGCCTTAGCCGCCGAACTCATCGACGCGTACAACAACACAGGTTCCGTTGTCAAGAAACGCGAAGAGACACACAAAATGGCTCAAGCAAACAGAGCCTTCGCTCATTTGCGCTGGTAATTCGTCATGACAGCTGTTTTAGAGCCATCTTCTGCTAATTCTCCTGCTCGGGAGACTATTCTCGAGCACACTCGAAACATCGGAATTGCAGCTCACATCGATGCGGGCAAAACCACATGTACCGAACGAGTGCTCTTTTATTCGGGAGTGGTTCACAAGATTGGTGAGGTTCACGAGGGTAGCGCCACCACCGATTGGATGGAGCAGGAGCGGGAAAGAGGAATCACCATTACTTCCGCTGCCATATCGTGCGGCTGGACCACGTCCGAGGGACCCTACAGTGGCATACATCACAGAATCAACATAATCGACACCCCCGGCCACGTTGATTTCACCGCTGAAGTTGAGAGGTCCCTTCGGGTGCTTGACGGTGCAGTTGCAGTTTTCACGTCTGTTGAAGGAGTTCAGCCTCAGTCGGAGACGGTTTGGAGGCAAATGGACAAGTACCACGTACCGAGGTTGGCCTTCATCAACAAGATGGACCGCATGGGGTCTGATTTTCTTGCTGCGGTACAAACGATGAAGGATAAATTGGGAGCTAACGCACACCCACTCTTTCTCTCAATCGGGGCAGAAGACAATTTCAAAGGTTTGGTAGATCTCATCAAACAAGTTGCCTATATTTACGATGAAGGCGATCCCTCTGGAGTAAGTTTTGAAACGGTTGCAATACCCGATGATTTGAAGGATCAGGCGGAACTATACAGAGAATCCTTGATTGAAGCCGTTTCCGACTTTGACGATGCAGTTGCCGCCAAGTACTTGGAGGGCGAAGACATCTCCGAAGATGAACTTCGATTTGCTGTACGCAAAGCAACACTTTCCATCAAATTTGTCGGCGTAATTCCCGGAAGCGCGTTCAAAAACAAGGGTGTGCAAATGCTCATGGATGCGGTCGTCAATTTCCTGCCTTCACCCTTGGACTTGCCTCCGATGAAAGCCTATGATTCGGATGAAAACGAATTGCAAGTCCTACCCGATGACAGTAAACAAGTCGCCGGTTTGGCATTCAAGTTGATGACCGATCCCTATGTCGGCAAGCTTGTCTTCTTTCGTATTTATCGAGGAACCCTCAACAAGGGCGTCCAACTTTACAATCCTCGAACCCGCAAAAGCGAACGGGTTTCTCGGTTAATGGTAATGAAGGCAGATGCGCGCGAAGATATCGAGGTAGCCTATTCCGGCGACATATGCGCTTTGATCGGCGTAAAAGACGTTGTTACCGGAGACACATTATGTGACAAATCCTCCGATCTGCGCCTTGAACCCCCAACTTTTCCAGAGCCGGTCATTTCGATGTCCATAGAGCCTGCAACCAAAGCGGATCAGGAAAAGATGTCCCTTGGTTTGCAAAGGCTTGCCGAGGAGGATCCAACTTTCAGTCTGTCAACCAACGAGGAAACCGGACAAACGATTATCGCGGGAATGGGTGAACTTCACCTTGAAATTATCAGGGATCGCCTTTTTCGGGAGTTCAAGGTCCAAGCTGCCGCAGGAAAACCTCAGATTGCTTATCGCGAAACCATAACTTCTTCCTCCGACGGTGTCGGCAAGTTTGTTCGTCAGTCCGGTGGCCGTGGTCAGTATGGACATGCGGTCATCAAACTCGAGCCTTTGGACAAAGGAAAAGGCATTGAGCTGGAAAACAAAATAGTCGGCGGGTCCATCCCCAAGGAGTACATCAAGCCCACCTTGGACGGAATCAAGGAAGCTGCCTTGGGCGGAGTCGTTGCAGGGTACCCTGTAATTGACTTTAAGGTAACCTTGGTCGACGGTTCTTTCCATGAAGTCGATTCTTCGGAAATGGCTTTCAAGATGGCCGGAATCTTTGCATTTAAGGACGCCATGCAAAAAGCCACCCCCATTTTGCTTGAACCTATAATGAGCGTCGAAGTTTCTACTCCTGAAGAGTATCAGGGAGAACTTATGGGAGATCTCAATCGGCGAAGGGGTCAAATTCAAGGAATGGAATCTCGTGGAACAGTTTGCATACTCAACGCATTCGTTCCGCTGGAGAACATGTTCGGTTACTCTACTGACATGAGATCGCTTTCTTCCGGACGGGCCGACTACTCTATGACGCCATCGCACTTCGACCAAGTTCCTCAAAATTTGGTGCAAAGTATCGTTGAAACGTCTTCCAAAGCACCTGCAAGAAGCTGAAATGAACGGACATAAAATCAGAATCAAACTCAAGGGTTTCGACTACCGGGTAATCGATCAGTCCGCCACCGATATCGTCGATACGGCAAAAAGAACCGGGGCGCGCGTATCCGGCCCTATCCCCATCCCCACTCGTATCGAACGTTACACCGTTAACCGTTCTCCTCATGTTGACAAAAAGTCGATGGATCAGTTTGAGCTGCGTACGCACAAAAGACTTATCGACATCATCGAGCCAACGGTTCAAACAGTCGACGAACTCAAGAAACTCAATTTACCCGCCGGTGTTGAGATCAATATCAACGTATAACTCGCCCCCCGTTTTTCAAACCATAGATTTAAACCCCCTTTAACGCAGGTTTGTTAAAGATTTGGAATCGCCTGCCACTTAAAGAATGAAATTAGAACTTTTAGGAAAAAAACTTGGAATGTCCCAAGTGTACGATGAGGACAACAACCTCATACCTGTAACGATCATAGAAGCAGGACCCTGTTCCGTACTCCAAGTAAAAACTGTTGATAAGGACGGTTATTCCGCTCTGCAAATAGGGTACAATCCATCGCCCAAAGAGCCTTCCAAATTCAATCGCTGCGAATCGGGCCACGCTTCTAAGGCGGGTTCTGATCCAAAATCCGTGTGCGGTGAGTTCAGGCTCCCAGAAGATCACGATTACAAGCCAGGCAGCGTATTGTCACTGGAGTCCTTTGCTGAGGTGCCTTTGGTGGATGTGGTTTCGACTTCCAAGGGAAGGGGATTTCAAGGAGTGGTGAAGCGCTGGAATTTTTCCGGAGGACCAGCGTCTCACGGATCCATGTTCCACCGCCGAGGTGGTTCATATGGTCTTTGTCAATGGCCTGGTCGTGTTTGGAAAAACAAAAAAATGCCTGGTCATATGGGTGACGTTCAGAGAACGACTCAGAACCTGCGTGTCGTAAAAATCATACCTGAAAAAAACCTGATTTTAGTCAAGGGAAGCGTGCCTGGCCACAAAGGCTGCGTCGTTACTCTTCGTGTCGCCAAAAAACTCAAGGCCTCAAGTTAAGTTCATCATGAAGTTTAAACTTTTCAAAGCAGACGGGTCGGAGTCGGGAGAAAAAGAAGTGGAAAATTTTCCTGTTCTTGTCGACGGGAAAGGTGAGGATGCGCTTCGTCAAACCATCCTTGCAATCCGAGCTAACCAACGCCAAGGGAATGCATCGACCAAAACCCGAGACGAGGTTTCAGGCTCAGGTAAAAAGATTTACCGCCAAAAGGGTCTTGGTACCGGGCGTGCCGGTGACAAGCGAGCCATACAGCGCAGAGGAGGAGGAATTGCCTTTGGCCCAAAGCCCCGATCTTATTCTCAAAAAGTAAATTCCAAAGTCCGAAAGCTGGCGCTTGCCAGAGCCTTGGTTGATCAGGCGGTTGATGGAGGATTGCTTTTGATTGAAGACTGGGCGATTTCCTCCTCCAAAACCAAGGAGTTATGCAACCTCTTGAAGTCCATCGATTCTTCTTCTCCCAAGTTTCTGATGGTCGGCAATGGATTTGATGAAAAATTTCGTTTGGCATCTCGTAACTTGGATTACGTCAATCTGGTTCATTCAGCCAATTTGAATCCCTTGGATTTAATCAGGGCCCAAAAGATAATTTTGAGTCTCGATGGCTTGAATCAGTTGCTGCAAAAACTTAACCCCGAGGAGAATTAATTTATGAAGGAACCAGTAAGTATCCTTAAGGAGGTTCTTCTCACGGAGAAGGCCACCATGTTGTCTTCCAACTTGAATCAATACGTTTTCTCGGTTTTTCCTCAAGCTACCAAAACGAATATCAAGCATGCGGTGGAAAGCGCCTTTGGAGTCGTTGTCATTAATGTCAACACCATGGTGCAAAAACCTAAATCCAAGAGAGACCGTTCTCGTCGCGGTAAATTCGGTCGCACCTCCTTGTACAAAAAAGCCATTGTTACTCTTAAGGCGGGAGATTCCATTGATTTGGCTTAAAGGAGCACGCTCATGACTTTACTTCAGCAAAAACCTGTTACGCCAAGCGGGCGTTTTTATTTGAAAAACAAAACCGATCTTTCCAAGAAAAGACCGGAAAGGTCTCTTACCTCCGGCCACCACAGAAAAAAAGGCAGGAATGCTTATGGCAGGATAACCAGCAGAAGACGGGGTGGCGGACACAAAAGACTCTATCGGACGATCGACTTTCGCAGGCTTCGCTTGGATCAACCGGCCACCGTGGTCGCTTTGGAGTATGATCCCAATCGCACCGCCAATCTCGCCCTCATTGAATACGAGGACGGTCAAAAATCATACATACTTGCCCCCGATTCGGTAGCCGTCGGGCATGAATTGGTTAGTACTAACGAGGGTGCTGATTTTAAACCGGGTAATGCCATGCCTCTCAAATTAATGCCTATGGGCACAAAGGTTCATTGCATTGAAATCTTACCTGGAGCTGGAGCAAAGATCAGTCGATCGGCTGGAAGTGAGGCTAGATTAATTTCTGTCGAAGGGAATAATGCGTCTCTTAAAATGCCAAGCGGTGAAATAAGACTGGTTAACTGCTTTTGCCGTGCAACAATCGGCTCCGTCGGCAACGGAAATCATCACAAGGCTACGATTGGCAAGGCAGGAAGAAATCGCTGGAAAGGAAGACGGCCTCGAGTACGCGGTGTTGCCATGAATCCGGTTGACCACCCCATGGGTGGGGGTGAGGGTCGTACTTCCGGAGGCGGGCACCCAAGCTCTCCTTGGGGACAACTTTCCAAGGGTTTTCCAACCCGAAAAAAATCCAAACCTTCCAATGCAATGATTATCACCAGAAGGAACGGACGCAGGGTAAAATAGTTATTTTGTTATGACCAGATCAGTAAAAAAAGGATTTTTCGTTGATCCACATCTAATGAGAAAAGTACTCAAGTCTCAGGAGACCGGAGATCGCAAACCAATAAAAACTTGGTCCAGGCGATCAACGATTACTCCGGACTTCGTTGGCTTGAACTTCTCCGTCCACAACGGGAAAAACTTTTTGCCCGTCTACGTGACCGAAAATATGGTCGGACACAAACTTGGAGAGTTCTCCGCCACTCGTGCGTTCAAGTCTCACAATCCGCATACCCAAAAATAGAGATGGAAATCAGATCATATTCCAAATACATGCGAATTTCTCCGAAAAAAGCTCGGGAAGTTGCTCGTATTTTGCCTGGAAGAAAAGCCACGGAGGGAGTTTCTCTACTCAAGTACATCCCGCGTAAGGCAGCTCGTTTGTTAAGCAAGACCCTCTCCTCAGCCATGGCAAATGCCGAAAACAATCTCAATCTCAATGCCGATGACTTGACGATTCGTGAAGCGGTAGTGGAAGAAGGACCTGCCCTCAAAAGATTTCGCCCTACCGCTCGTGGCTCTGCTCATCCCTACAAGAAGCGAATGAGTCACCTAAGGATCATTTTAACCGACGAACCAATTTAAATCATGGGACAGAAAGTAAATCCAATAGGTTTTCGCTTGGGAGTTCGGCGCAACTGGAGCGCTCGTTGGTATGCCAACAAGGTCGATTACCCCAATTTTCTAAAAGAAGATAACTTGATTCGCAATTTTTTGGAGAAGAAACTGCGCTATGCGTCGGTTCCGAGAATTGTCATCGAGCGAGCGTCTACTCGAACCCGTGTTACGATTTGGACCGCGCGACCAGGTATCGTCATAGGAAGAAAAGGTCAGGAACTTGACTCCCTTCGAGATTCTCTCAATCGTACCGTTGGAAAAGAAGTCAGGCTCGAGATTCAGGAAATCAAGAAGCCTGATCTTGTTGCCTCTTTGGTAGCTGAAAGCGTTGCGCTGCAACTTGAAAGAAGAATTGCCTTCAGGAGAGCGATGAAGAAAGCCGTGCAAACCACCATGTCCATGGGTGCTGAAGGGATTAGAATTCAATGTTCCGGTCGCCTAGCCGGCGCCGACATTGCCCGCACCGAACAATTGCGTGAAGGCAGAGTGCCCTTGCACACCTTAAGGGAAAACATCGATTACGGTTTGGTGGAAGCGCATACCGTTTATGGAATCATTGGCATCAAGTGTTGGATATGCCTCAAGGATGACGACAAAATATTCTAACCAAATGAACCATGCCTAAGCTTTTACCATCTCGTACCAAATTTCGCAAAGTACACAAAGGCAGAATCCGCGGCTTGGCTTCTCGCGGAAATCTGGTTTCCTTTGGTGAGTTTGGAATACAATCGTTGTCGCGCGGACGAATGACCTCAAATCAGATAGAGGCCGCTCGCGTTGCCATCAATCGTCATCTCAAACGCAAAGGTAAAGTGTGGATTCGCGTATTTCCCCACAAGCCAGTCACCAAAAAACCAGCGGAAACCCGTCAAGGAAAAGGCAAAGGTCCTGTTGACCATTGGGTGGCTGTCATCAAACCGGGTCACGTGCTCTTTGAAATTGCAGGCTGTTCACTTACGCTGGCAAGAGAAGCCCTTGGCTTGGCAGACGCAAAGCTTCCCTTTCGTTGCCGTTTGGTTTCTCGAGAAAACTCTTATTGATTTTCCACACATGAAAGCCTCAGAAATAAAGGAACTTTCCTCTTCCGAATTGGAAAAAAAACTTCGTGAGACCAGCGATGAATTGCTGCAGCTTAGGCTTAGGAAGCAAACTGGTCAGATCGAGAAGCCTCACATGATCAAATCTCTTCGGCGCGACCGGGCTCGATTGCTCACTCAACTGAAGTCAAACAAACTTTAAATTTCTTCAAAATGACTGAAGACAAGCAACGAAACAAACGGAAGGTGATCATTGGAATCGTTCGCTCCAAAACCGGAGAGAAATCGATAAAGGTCGTCTATGAATACAAAATTCCTCACCCAGTCTACAAAAAGGAGATTCGACGCAAGACGACGGTTCATGCTCATGATGAAGGTTCCATTTCTAACGTCGGAGACAAAGTTCTCATCATGTCTACCCGCCCCCTCAGCAAATTAAAGAGGTGGCGTGTGATTGAACTTCTCGAAAAAGCCCCCACCCTTTGATTTTTCGTCATGATACAATTACTCAGCAGGCTTGAAGTAGCCGATAATACAGGCGCCAAAAAGGTACGCATGATTCGACGTCTTGGGCAGTTGAAGAAAACTGCTTCCGTTGGTGACGTGATTGTCTGTCACGTCAAAGAAAGCGCCGTTGACGCAGCTGTCAAGAAAGGCAGTGTTGTCAGGGCGGTTGTCGTACGAACGAAAGCTCCGATGAGAAGGCGTGACGGAAGCTACCTTCGTTTTGATGAAAATGCGGTTGTCATAGTCAATAACGACGGAACCCCAAAGGGAACCCGAATCTTCGGACCAGTTGCCCGTGAGCTGAGGCAAAAGTTCATGAAAATCATATCCTTGGCCCCCGAGGTTTTGTAGTATCGTCATGAAGATAAAAAAAGGAGACGAAGTAGTAGTGATTTCCGGGGATCACAAGGGTAGCAAGGGAAAAATCCTTCAGGCTCTCACGGACAAGGACAAAGTTTTGGTTGAAGGAGTAAACCTCGTTAAGAAGCATGAGAGAAAGACGCAAGACAATCCTCAGGGCGCCATAGTTGAAAGAGAAGCTCCCATTCACCGCTCAAACGTTAGGAAAGTATAATTATCATGAAGGTGCCCGAGCTTAAAAAATTATATTTGGAAAAGGTAGTGCCCGCTCTACTCAAGTCCCAAAATTACAAAAATCTTCATCAGGTGCCCAAGGTCGTCAAGGTCGTGCTCAATTCGTCCTTCGGCGCGGAAATGGATAAGAATGGAATTGAAGACCTAAGGAGTGATATCGCCGCCTTGAGCGGCCAGTGCCCGGTGACGGTCAAGGCCAAGGTAAGCGTCTCCAATTTCAAGCTTAGGCAGGGTATGCCTGTTGGCATTAAGGTCACTCTTAGAGGAAACCAAATGTGGGAATTTCTCTATCGCCTGATTGCAATTGCCCTTCCTAACATTCGCGATTTTCGTGGATTACAGGGAAAGCTGGATGGGAATGGCAACTTCTCTCTGGGAATTTCCGACCACAGCATCTTTCCCGAGATCAAGGTCGAGAGGCAGAGAGTGAATCTCGGACTGGACATTTGCATAGCAACCACAGCCCGAACGGATGCCGAAGGGTATGCCCTGCTGTCAGAACTCGGAATGCCCTTTCGCAAAAGAGCCGAGCAAGTTACCGAAAAAGCTGCTTGAATTCACTTTTAACGTCTAAACCAACATGGCAAAAAAATCATCAATTTTCAGAAACGTCAAAAGGGTTCGTATGGTAGAACGCTATGCCCACAAGAGAAGCGCCCTTAAAAAGATTCTATCCGACCCGAACACCAGCGAAGAAGACTTTTACAAAGCCCAAGCTAAATTGACCAAATTACCGAAAAATTCCTCACCAGTAAGGATTGTTAATCGATGCTCTCTTACGGGAAGGCCTAGGGCTATCATTCGCAAATTCGGTTTGTCGCGCATTGCCTTTAGAGAACTTGCCTTGGAGGGAAAGATCCCTGGGGTAGTCAAGGCTTCTTGGTAACCAACTTTTCTTTTAAATCATGTCTGTTCACGATACAATAGGGGACTTCATTACTGTAATAAGAAATGCCGGCAAAGCTGGAAAAACGGCTTGTTCATACCCTCACTCCAAGTTGCGTGCAGGAATCGGGGCAATTCTAAAGGAACGTGGTTTCGTCGAGGATTGCTCGGAAAAAATTGATGAAAAAGGGTTCAAAAGCATTCAGATAGACCTGAAGTACGTTTCCGGCAAACATGCCATCAAGGGCATCAGCAGATACAGCAAGCCTGGCAGGAGAGCATATTTTGGATACAGGGAAATCCCCTCTGTTTTGGGTGGAATGGGAATCTCCATCATAAGTTCCCCTAAAGGAATCATAGACGACCGTACGGCCAGGAAGGAAAAGTTGGGCGGTGAGTTGCTATGCAACGTTTGGTAACTAATCAAGGTTATGAGTAGAGTAGGAAAACTGCCTGTTTCTCTTCCTGATGGCGTGGAAGCTGTCTTGGAAGGTGACGCAATCAAAGTGAAGGGACCTAAAGGCGAACTGATTCAAGGTTTGAGCCCCTCTGTCAAAGTCGAAGTTTCTCAAGACCAGATAACGGTTCATCCAGTCGATCAAACACGTTCATCGAGAGCCATCCACGGTACGATGCGAGCCTTGATTGGCAACATGGTTCAAGGCGTCGTGACACCCTTTTCCAAGGATCTTCTCATTGAAGGAGTGGGTTTCCGTGCAGCGGTTAAGGGTGAGGTAATTGATCTTGAGTTAGGCTACTCCCATCCCGTCAATCACCCGATTCCAGCCGGCGTAAGCGTTACTGTAGCGGACAACGTCAAAATACACGTCGAAGGCCCCGACAAGCAAAAGGTGGGTCAGTTGGCCGCCGACATCAAAAGCTACTATCCCGTTGAACCTTACAAGGGAAAGGGTGTTCGCATAATTGGCCAATTCGTTCGACGCAAGGAAGGTAAAAAGTCGGCTTAACGAATCAAATTTCCATTGACAATGAAACTATCCAAAAAAAAGGAACTTCTTCAGAAAAGACGCTGGAGAATTCGTAAGAAAATTATAGGCTCCGCCCTTCGTCCTCGTCTAAGCGTTCGTTTTACCAATAAGAACGTACACGTGCAGTGCATCGACGACTCCACCTCCACCACCTTGGTGTCCGCTTCCACAAACGAAAAGGATCTTGCCGGTTTTCGTCCTAATTCTTCAGGGGCTCAGAACATAGGACAAGTGATGGGTAAAAGGATCAAGGATGCCGGCATATCTTCGATAGTGTTCGATCGAGGAGGCAGGAAATATCATGGATGTGTTAAGGCGTTCGCCGATGCCGTTCGCAATGAAGGTTTACAATTCTGATCGTTATGGCTGAACCACGTAAAAAAACGTCTCCCAAATCCACGGATAAAGTTACCCTCGAAGAGGATCCACTCTTCGAAAAGGTGGTTCACGTCAATCGTTGCGCCAAAGTAGTGAAAGGCGGTCGCAGGTTCAGTTTTGCTGCGCTGGTGGTGGTTGGAGATCAAAAAGGCAACGTTGGATACGGCTACGGCAAAGCGCAAATGGTTCCAGATGCCATTCGCAAAGGAACTGAGCAAGCGAAGAAGTCGATGAAGAGCGTATCTCTTGCCGGAGAGACGATTCCTCATCCGGTGATGTCCAATTTTGACGGAGGCAAAGTAATGCTTAGGCCTGCTCGTACCGGTACGGGTATCATAGCCGGAGGAGGAGTGAGGGCAGTTTTGGAGGCGGCTGGAATCAAAAACGTCCTTTCCAAGTCCCTTGGTTCCAATAATCCGATTTCAGTTGTTGCCGCTACCATGAAGGGATTACTGGAATTGCGTTCTGCGCGTGAAATTTCGGAAATCAGAGGAGAACAGGTCAAAGGAGTTGACTTTTCCGTTGATCGAGTTGCCGAAGCAGCTGCATCTAACTGACCAACACTCAACTTATCGTCGTATGAAAGAACACACTTTACCTTCTGGGGCAAACAGGCCCAAAAAGAGACTGGGAAGGGGCGAAGGAAATGGTCATGGGAAAACCTGTTGTCGTGGTCATAAAGGAGCAGGAGCCAGAGCCGGATACTCCTTGAGGGCCGGATTCGAGGGTGGCCAAATGCCTCTCTATCGCAAGTTGCCTCAACGTGGTTTCAGTCGAGCTCGATTTCAAACTGAAATTGCAATTGTCAATCTGTCAAAGCTCGAGAGCCTCGGACTCCCCGCTATCAATCTCGCGGTTCTCAAGCAAGCAGGCTTGGTTCGCTCCAATGCAAAGAGCGTTAAAATCCTTGGCTCTGGTGATCTTACGATCGTTTTACAGGTGGAAGCCAATCAGGTTTCCTCCAGTGCCCGCAAGAAAATCGAATCCGCCGGAGGATCCGTCACACTTGTCTAAACTTAACGGTAATGTTTTCAGCCTTTACCAACTCACTGAAAATACCTGAGCTCAGGCAGAAGATCTTCTTCACCTTGGCTCTGCTCTTCATTGCTCGTGTTGGGGCAAACATTCCGCTGCCTGGCGTTGACCCCTCGCCGATTCAAGGTTTCTTCGAGCTTCGGGAACAAACAAGAACGGATACCGGCAGCAATGACATTCTTGGATTCTACAACATGTTCACCGGAGGAGCTCTTCTCAATGGCGCGCTTTTTGCCTTGGGTATCATGCCATATATCTCGGCATCAATCATCATGCAACTTATGGGAGCGGTTTTTCCACACCTCGCCAGGTTGCAGCAAGAAGGCGAACCAGGCAGACAGAAGATATCTCAATATACGCGTTACCTCACCATTTTAATTTGTATCGTCCAAGGAGCTTTGCTATCCATTGCGCTTAGAGACAGTCCGGGCAGTTTGATCATGGGTTTCAATCCTGCCGAACCAGGTTTGGATGGAAAGCCGTTGGGAAATATCGTGGTTGCATCCTCTCCCACCCTCTTTCTTGTCAATTCGATCATTTTCCTGACCACAGGCTCCCTCATTCTCATGTGGTTGGGAGAACAAATAACTCAAAGGGGTATCGGCAATGGTATTTCTTTGCTTATCACAGTGGGCATTCTAGCCGATTTGCCCAAAGCTTTGGCGGATGCCTACTCATTGGTTTTTCTTGCGCCTGCCGAAGATAATATGGTGTTGGTAAAAGCAGGTCTCATGATTGGTCTTTTTCTCTTGGTGGTTGGCGGAATCATCGCGGTTACTCAAGCGCAAAGAAAGATTCCCGTTCAGTACGCCAAAAGAATGGTTGGAAGAAAAGTCTTTGGGGGCCAAAGTTCCTTTCTGCCCTTGAAGGTAAACTACGCGGGCGTCATGCCGGTGATCTTCGCCAGCGCCATTTTGATGTTCCCCGCTCAGCTTCTTCGAACCCTAGGCGCTGCAATAGCCGATTCTCCGAATGAAACCAATTGGGCGATCGATCTCGCCAATGCCTTTGCCGGTCGTGGATGGTTTTATTATCTTGTCTATGGAGGACTGATTCTTGTCTTTAGCTATTTTTGGGTATCGATCATGTTCAAACCCGTTCAGATCGCTGATGAACTCAAAAAGAACGGAGGCTATGTGCCCGGGGTGCGGCCAGGTGATCACACTGCTCGCTTCCTTGACTTCGTAATGACTCGTCTCACCTTGGCTGGAGCCATTTTCCTTACCATTATTGCGGTCTTCCCGGACTTTATCTTCAAGACGGCCAACGTTTCCTACAACGTGGCGACCTTCTTCGGTGGAACGGGAATGCTGATCATCGTCGGAGTGGTTTTGGACACCATGAGACAAGTGGAGACGTTCTTGTTGCAAAGGCATTATGACGGCTTTTTGCGCAAAGGCCGCTTGCGTGGTCGATCGACGGCTGCAAACCGTGGTATAGAGTCCTTGGAGCTTAAGGACTTCGAGGCGCAGTGGAGGCCCCTCATTTTCATATCCGTGGCATTGTTCGCATTTGGGCTGCTCGCTTATTTCTTCAAGGGAGCATAAATTTTAATAGAGGTATAATTATGGCAAGATTGTTAGGAGTAGATATCCCCAATAGGAAGAAAATATCATTTTCATTGCAGTACATATATGGTATCGGCCCCACCCGGGCGACAAACATACTCAAGGAGACTGGCATTGATCCTGATAGACGAGCGCAGGAACTCAGTGAACAAGAACTGAGTATCATCAGCAACTACATCATCGATCAAAAGATCATGGTAGAAGGTGATTTGCGAAGGCAAATCACCAACAACCTAAAAAGACTCCAGAGCATTCGTTGTTATCGTGGGCTTCGTCATCAACGAGGCTTGCCTGTTCGCGGTCAACGAACCATCACCAATGCCAGAACTCGCAAGGGAGGTCGCAAAACCGTTGGCGTTGTCCGCAAAAGTTAAGCTAAGAATTACATAACCACATGAGCGAAGAAACCGTTGATCCCAAGGAAGAGGAAAAAGAAACCTCCCCCACCGAAAAACCGCTTGCCCAGAGTGCGGATTCCGAACCCAAGGAAGTAAAGCCTTTGAAAAAGGAAGAAACCGCCGCCGACCTCCTCGGTGCAAACATTGAGCAGGTCAAAGTCAGAAAGGCGAAGGGAAGTAAAAACGTATCCTCTGGCATTTGCTACGTCTTGGCGACGTTCAACAACACAAAGGTTTCATTCACCGACCTCAAAGGCAACGTGATATCTTGGTCGAGTTCCGGAAAATGCAATTTCAGGGGATCAAGAAAATCCACGGCTTACGCCGCTCAAGTCGTCACTCAAGATGCCGGCAAGGTCGCCATGTCCCATGGCATGAAAGAAGTCGTCGTCAAAGTCAAGGGACCGGGCATGGGTCGAGATTCTGCAATCAGAGCTTTGCAGAGCCTGGGATTCAGCGTTTCGTCGATCATTGACGTCACACCTGTTCCACATAACGGATGCCGCCCGCCCAAAAGGCGCCGCGTCTAAACTCAAGCACTTACATCATGTCTAGGTACACAGGACCAACCACTCGCATAAATCGCCGGTTCGGCATGGCGATTTTTCCTGCCAATAAATCGTTTGAGCGCCGCACCTATCCTCCAGGGCAGCATGGACCTTCCTTTCGAAGAAAAACCAGCGACTACAGCGAAGGTTTGCTTGAAAAGCAAAAGCTGCGTTTTTTATACGGCTTAACCGAAAAGCAGTTCAGAAATCTTTTTCAGAAAGCCAAGCGCAAGCAAGGGATTACCGGAGAAAACTTCCTTTTGCTTCTCGAAACCAGACTGGATAACGTGATTTACCGTTTGGGTTTTGCCAAAACCAGAAAATCAGCGAGGCAGTTCGTCAATCACGGACATGTTTTATTGAATGGAAAGAAAGTCGACATTCCCAGCTATCAAGTTTCGGTCGGAGACGATCTAAGCGTTCGGGAAAAGACCTCTTCCCGACAAGTTGCAACGCGCAACCTCGACGGATCCCAGTATCACAACACTCCATCTTGGCTGGAGGTCAAGACGGATTCCCTCCAGGGGTCGGTTTCCCGACTACCCCAACCCGAAGAATTGGAGCAAAGCATAAACGTCCAATTAGTCGTTGAATTCTACAGTCGTTAATTCCCCCTCACTCACTCAACCTTTGAAATTATTATGGCTACTCGCTTAGGAAAATTTGAACTGCCCAACAGGCTTATTAAAGAAGAAGAGTCCGCTACTGACAAGTTTGCGAAATTCATAGCGGATCCATTCGAAACCGGATATGGACACACCATAGGCAATGCATTTCGTCGAGTGTTGCTTAGTTCGATCGAAGGAGCAGCCATCTCTTCTCTCAAGATGGATGGAGTCCAACATGAATTTCAGAGTATCGACGGAGTCGTGGAAGACGTCACTGACATCGTGTTGAACCTCAAAAAGGTTTTGATCATCAATCACAAGTCTGAACCGACGGTGTTGACCTTGGACGTTGACAAGGAAGGAGAAATCACTGCTGGAGACATTGCTCCGACCGAGGGAATTGAGATTATCAATCCAGAGCAAGTCTTACTCACCAATGACCGCAAACAACGGATTTTTGCCGAAATGGACGTTACCGTCGGTAGAGGCTTTTGTTTGGGCGAAGACAGCAAACAGGACAGTCAGCCGATTGGAGTAATCAACGTCGACGCCCTCTACAGCCCGGTCAAGTTGGTCAAATACGAGGTTTTGAATACGCGCGTCGGTCAAATGACTGACTTTGACAAACTGGTTTTGGAAATACACACCGATGGAAGAATCACTCCAGACGACGCTCTCAAACAGGCAGCCGCGATTCTAAGGCATCACCTGGACGTCTTCGATCAAATCAGCGAGGAACAAATCGAGTTTGAAAGCAACACCAAGCAAGTCAGCGAAGAACAAAATCGCTTGCGCAATCTCTTGAGCATGAGTGTCAATGAAATCGAACTCTCGGTTAGGGCGGCAAATTGCCTCAACAACGCCAACATCACTACGGTGGGAGAGCTCGCCACAAAATCCGAACCTGAGATGTTGAAGTACAGAAACTTCGGAAAGAAGTCCCTCAATGAGATAAAGGCGAAGCTCGAGCAACTAGGATTGTCCCTGGGCATGAAATTCGAAAATCGTTTGTTGGAACCCGTCGCCAATTAAAGGAATCTCCGCTACAGCCCACTTTAAATCATGAGACACCGAAAGCACCATCATCAGTTGGGCGTAAAGTCAGCGCACCGAATTTCCCTGATTGCCAACCTCTCGTGCTCGTTGATCGAGCATGGTCGAATCAAGACCACCCTCGCCAAAGCCAAGGCGCTTCGTCCTGCCGTGGAAAAGCTCATTACCTTGGCCAAGAAAGCGCATGTTTCGGAAGATCCTGCCCAAAAGGTCCATTACCGAAGGCTGGCCATCGCCAGAATTCGCAACAAAAAAGCCGTAGCAAGATTGTTTGATGAGTTGGTGGATCAATTCATCGGACGCAACGGGGGGTATGTCCGCATTTACAAACTTGCCTTGCCGCGACTGGGAGATGCCGCCGACATGGCATTGATTGAATTCGTTGAAGAGGCTTCGAAAAAGAAAGCCAGAAAAAGAAAGCCTGCATCCAAGAAGGATGCACCGTTAGCAGAGGAAGCCGACAAGGATTCCGAAGAAACAGAAAAAGAGCCCGACAACGATGACGATGCGACTCGTAAGGAGGAGGCATCCATGAAAGAGGAATCCCCAGACACAGAATCCGACAAGGAAGAAAAGTCAGTCTTGGAGGATAAAGCCGATGCTACCGTTGCCCCACCCTCTGATGCGGATTCGGTTGTAGATGCAGAAGATGAAGGTAAAGAGGGCGCCGAAGCAAGTTCGGACGATTCCAAATAATTTCACTCTTATCGTTTCAATTTTTTGACCTGACGAATTTTGTTCGTCACGACTCTTTTTTAAGGCAACAAAGGAGCGGTCACTAGAATAGGGATTGCAGGAATTCTCCATTATTCTTAAGAATTCTCCTTTCCCTCATCACTCTCTTTTCATGCCGCATACGATTTTGGTGCTTGATTTCGGCTCGCAATACACGCAGGTAATCGCCCGGCGTATTCGGGAACAAAGCGTATATTCGCAAGTACTTCCCTTCGACACCTCATTATCGGCAATCAAAAAGGTAAAACCATGTGGAATCATTCTATCCGGAGGACCGGCCAGCGTTTTATCCAAAGGCGCCCCGCTGCCTGACAAGAGAATTTTTTCTCTTGGAGTACCGGTTTTAGGGATTTGTTATGGGCTGCAGTTGATGGGCAAACTGTTGGGGGGCGAGGTAGGCAAATGCGAACGAAGGGAATATGGTCGCGGTCAACTAACCATTAGAAAGGCCGGTAAATTGTTTGGAGGATTACCCAAATCCTTGAGAGTCTGGAACTCTCATGGAGATGCTCTTGCCCGTATACCAGTTGGATTTAGGGGAATTGCCAGTACGGAAAACTCCGATTTCTCCGCCATCGAAGATTCCAAGAGAAGGTTTTACGGATTGCAGTTTCACCCTGAAGTCGAACATTCTCAATTCGGCGTTGAAGTCATTAAAAACTTTCTTTTCTCGATTTGCAAATGCAGAGCGGATTGGGACATGGGGGACTTCATAGAAAGCTCAATTGAAAAAATTCGTCACCAGGTAGGTCAAAGCAATGTTATTCTCGGTTTGAGCGGAGGAGTCGATTCATGTGTTGCCGCGGCCTTGATTGATCGTGCCATCGGTCGGCAATTAACCTCAATATTCGTGGACAATGGTCTTCTCCGCAAAAACGAACGAGAAGAAGTCATAAAGCTTTTCAATGACCATATTCCCGGGAAGTTGATAGTTGCTAAGGTGGGAAAGCTTTTTCTGAACAAGCTCAAGGGAGTGACTGACCCAGAAAAAAAGCGTAAGATTATCGGCAAGACGTTCATTGAAGTTTTTGACAAGGAAGTCAAAAAATTGGGAGAAGTAGACTTTTTGGCGCAAGGCACCCTTTATCCGGACGTTATCGAAAGCGTTCCCATTGGCGGAAATCCGGCCGCGTTGATCAAGAGTCATCATAACGTCGGTGGCCTTCCAGAGAAAATGAAGCTTAGGCTCTTGGAGCCATTGAGAGAATTGTTCAAGGATGAGGTTCGCTTGTTGGGAAAGAAGTTGGGACTGCCCGACTCCGTCATCCACCGACATCCATTTCCTGGCCCTGGGTTGGGCGTACGGGTAATCGGAGAACTTACTCCTTCTCGGTTGAGCGTCCTCAGGCAAGCGGATGCCATATTCATCGAGGAATTGAGGGTTTCTGGATGGTACGGCAGACTTTGGCAAGCTTTCTGCGTATTTTTGCCGGTTCGTAGTGTCGGGGTCATGGGAGATGAAAGAACTTACGAAAACGTAATTTGTTTGCGAGCAGTCACGAGCAGCGATGCCATGACCGCCGACTGGGCCAACCTTCCGGATTCTTTGCTTCGCAAGGTATCGAGCCGAATCATCAACGAAGTCAAAGGGGCAAATCGCGTTGTTTATGACGTAAGCTCGAAGCCACCCAGTACAATTGAGTGGGAGTGATCGGGTGAACCTATCCTTTTATGAAGACGAAGTCGGTTTACTGGATCGATTGAGTAGTTTTATATCGGTTGCTGGTTCAGATGAATCGGTGAGGGACTCCGTTCGGCAGATATTGAAAGAAGTGATGGAAGGGGGGGACGAAGTCGTTTTGGCCAAAACCCTTCAGTTTGACGGAGCGAAGATGAACGTTTCCCAAATGAAGACGAGTGCGGATGAATTGAAATCGGCTCGGGACAAGCTTTCCCTCCCAGAGCGTGAGGCTATTGACAACGCCATTTCCAACGTTCGACTTTTTCACGAAAAGAGTTTTCCTCAAAACTGGCAGAGCCCCAATCATCATGGAGGTTTGGTCGGTGAGCGATTTTATCCCATCAATCGTGTGGGAATCTACGTTCCCGGTGGTCAAGTTCCCTTGGTGTCCACGGTAATAATGACCGTGACTTTGGCAAGAGTAGCTGGAGTGCCTCAAATCGCCGTAGCTACCCCTCCTGATAAGAATGGCGCGATCTCCTCTCATCTTCTTGCGGCTCTTGAATCCTTGGAGGTTTCGGAAATTTATAAGATAGGTGGCGCTCAAGCCATTGGAGCCCTTGCCTATGGAACGGAAACCATTACTGCAGTGGATAAAGTGTTCGGTCCCGGCAATGCCTACGTAAACGAAGCCAAAAGGCAGGTTTTTGGGAAGGTTGGAATTGATTTGTTGCCGGGTCCTAGCGAAGTAATGGTAATTGCCGATGAAACCGCAACGCCGGAATGGGTTTCGGCCGCACTATTGGCTCAAGCGGAACATGGCTCCGGAAAGGAAAAGATTTATTTACTTTTTCAGGACAAGACTCTGTTCTCCAAGGTGGTCGAAGCAATGGATTCTCAACTGAGTCTCTTGTCGCATGCTGCCTCTATCCGCAAAGTTTTGGAAAATGGATTTTTTGCCGTATTTCTGCCTCAAAAAGAGCGTATTGCCGAGGTTGCCAATTTTATTGCGCCCGAGCACCTCGAATTGCAGGTAAGACCGGAATCAATCGATTTTTTTCTCTCGAAGGTCACTACTGCCGGTGCTTTTCTCGTCGGACATGAAACGGCGACTTCCTTGGGTGATTTTGCCGCCGGACCAAGTCACGTCCTCCCAACCGGACGCTCTGCCCGCTTTTCTTCCGGTTTGCGCCTTCATGACTTTCTGCGCAGAAGCAGCGTCATTCGTTATGATTTGGAAGCCTGTCGCCTGGCGAATCCCGTGATCACCCAATTTTCCGAGATGGAAAAACTGGATGGTCATGGGAATGCCCACAAACTACGACTTCAGCCTCTGACATCCGGAAACTCATGAGCAGCGGCTCTTTTCGGGCCAGTAGGCGAATACGAGGGCACGATCCATACCTGCCAGGGGAGCAACCAATTCTGCCTGGTAGCGTAATCAAGCTAAATACCAACGAGAATCCATACCCACCGAGTCCTCAGGTGGAAAAGGCGATTGCCTCGGAGGTCGAGCGCTTGAACTTGTATCCCAATCCTCCTGCCTGTGATTTGCGTCATACGGTTGCCAGACTGCATGACTTGGAACCAAATCAAATTATTTTCGGGAACGGCTCGGACGATCTCCTCAACCTTTGCATTAGATGTTTTTCCGATGACGAGCTTAGCGTGGGGATGATGCACCCTAGCTATTCGCTCTATGAGGTTTTGGCGAGGGTGCAAGGAAGCGAAATGATTCAGGTTCCATTTGCCGACGATCGATTCTCATTAAATCTCGAGGCGATTGCTTCTTGTGGAAGCAACCTGTTTTTTCTTACCAGTCCGCATGCCCCGAGTGGACGAGTTTACCGATTAGCCGAATTGCGTCGCTTGGCGGCAACCTTTTCTGGTCTATTGGTTATTGACGAAGCTTACGCAGATTTTGCCCCGGAAACCGCACTGCCCTTGCTTGAAGAGTTTGACCATCTTTTGATTACTCGTACGCTCTCCAAGTCTTATTCTTTGGCAGGCTTGCGGGTAGGTTATGCCATCGGTCACCCCAAGGTAATCAAGCAACTGGACATGGTGCGAGAGGTTTACAACTTGGACAGGCTTGCCCAAGCCGGAGCCCAAGCCGCCTTAAATGACCGTGAGCACTTCCAAGAATGCCTCAGTAAGATCATTGAGCAAAGAGAGTGGTTGAGCGAACAATTCCATTCGATTGGGTGGCGGACGCTCCCTTCCGGAGCCAATTTTGTCTTTGTTCGACCCGAGACCGCTGACAAGAAATTTGGTCCCTCGGTCGCTTCCTCGCTGTTTCATCACTTAGCCACTGACAAGATCCTGGTGCGTTATTTTCCAAAGCATCCGTTGACCGAGTCCTATTTGAGAATCAGTATTGGCAAACAACAAGAGATGGTTATGCTGATGAATTCGGTCAAGCAATGGACAAGCAAGGATCAGCGATAATCGAAAGAAATACCAGCGAAACGCAAATATCTCTGGAATTGCTGATTGCCGGTAGCGGAAAATGCGAGATTTCAACGAGCATACCTTTTCTTGACCATATGCTGGAGCTTTTTTCCAAACATGGATTTTTTGATTTGAAGATTGTCGCCAAGGGAGACCTTGAAATCGATTATCATCATTTGGTTGAAGACTTGGGCATAGCTTTGGGACAGGCTTTCTGCATGGCGCTGGGAGATAAATCGGGCATCAGGCGCTATGGTTTCTTTGTAGCCCCGATGGACGAGAGCCTCGTAACCACGGCAGTGGACCTCTCCAACAGACCCTGTTTTCATTGGCAAGTACCCTTGGAAAATTTTATGGTAAGGGATTTCAACGTGCATTTGTTAAAGGAGTTTCTTCAAGGGTTTTCCAATGAGGTAGCCTGCAACCTGCACGTCAAATTGGAGCATGGTGAGGAGCCGCATCACGTAGCCGAAGGAATCTTCAAGTCTCTTGCCAAGAGCCTCGATGCAGCCACTACTCCGGAGCCTCGTCTGCAAGGCAAAGTGCCTTCGACCAAAGGCACGCTTTCAGCATAGCGCCGCCCCGCTTTGTGAAGACCCGCAACCTAGCGGTCATTGACTATGGAACAGGCAATTTACGCAGCGTAGTCAAGGCTTTCGAATGCTTGGATGCAAAAGTTACCTTGGCCAGGCAACCTCGACATTTGGAGGAAGTAGATGCAGTCATTTTTCCTGGCCAGGGAAGTTTTGATCATTGCATGCGTTCACTGGAAGATTCTGGGCTGAAAGAGAGTTTGCGCTGCTGGATCCTTCAAGACCGGCCCTTTTTCGGGATTTGCCTGGGTTTGCAAGTTCTCTTCGAGGGGTCGGAAGAGGGTTCGCTCCCTGGATTGGGGCTATTTTGCGGAGAAGTCAGGCGTTTCAGACTGGACTCCACTTTTAAGATACCGCACATGGGTTGGAATCAGGTAAAATGGAGACTCCCAAAAGATCACTGGGTCAGGCGAGGCTTGAACGACGAAGATCAATTTTATTTCGTTCACAGCTACAGAGTGGAATCGAAAGACGCTGGACTTCACTGCATTCAAACCGATTACGGCGGATTCTTTACCAGTGGTGTCATTCGTTCGAACTGTATTGCCACGCAGTTTCATCCCGAAAAAAGCCAAACCAAGGGGATCCAGCTTTACCGAAACTTTCTTGAAAAGGTCTGTTAGAAGTGGCAGAAAAGTACCTTACCCTTAAATTCCTACCATCAAGCCATGTTCGAAAAAGCATCCCTCACCCTGGGTGACTCCACCTACTCTCTTAACGTTCTTGTTGGAACTGAAAACGAAAAGGCGGTGGACGTCAGGCAATTACGCAAGGAAAGCGGACTCATCACTTTTGATGATGGATATGGAAACACGGGATCCTGTGAGAGCTCGGTTACCTATATAGATGGTGACAAGGGAATACTCCGTTACCGAGGTTACGATATTGCCGAATTGGCTCAAAAATCAAACTTCCTCGAGGTTTGCCTGCTTTTGTTAAACGGTGAATTACCAAGCGTTTCTCAGTTGGAGGCCTTTCGAGAGAAGGTCGGGAAATTTCAAAACCTGCCTCAAGAAGTCTTGAAAGCCGTACAATCCCTGCCTTCAAGCCTTCACCCTATGGGTTCCTTGGCTGCCGGCCTGCAGGCTCTTGGTGGAGCGTATCCGGAATTATGCACCAATGACCGGACCAAGGATTTAGAGAATTTCGATGATGCAGCCGCTCTCATTATTGCCGCCTTGCCTGCATTGGCAGCCGCAGGCCACCGAAAAACGCAAGGCGAGGACTTTTGCTCGATTGATTCCGAGAGTTATTGCGAAGGTTTTCTTTCCATGATGTTTGCGAAAAAAGATGACCCTTCAATCGATCCTTCTCTAAGCAAAGCCTTGGACTTGATTTTTCTTCTGCATGCCGATCATGAGCAGAACTGCTCCACTTCGACCTGTCGAATGATCGCTTCCGGGGGCGCAAACCCTTTTGCATCTTTAGCTGGAGCGGTATCCGCGTTGTGGGGCCCTTTGCATGGTGGAGCCAACATGGCTGTGATCAAGATGCTCAACGAAATTCATAGTTCGGGAGATGATGGCAGCCAGTTCATCCAGTCGGCCAAAGAAGGAAAGTCTCGCCTCATGGGTTTTGGGCACCGAGTATACAGAAATTATGATCCTCGAGCTAAGATTCTCAAGGTTGCCTGTGACCAGGCCCTTGAAACCCTGGGAGTCTCCAGTCCGATTCTGGACATTGCTCGTCGCTTGGAGGAAGAAGCTTTGCAGGATTCATATTTTATTGATCGGAAGCTTTATCCAAACGTCGATTTCTACAGTGGAATCATTCTTCAGGCCCTTGGATTCCCCACCAATACCTTCACGGTCCTCTTTGCCATAGGGCGAGCGCCAGGGTGGCTTGCCCATTGGAAGGAAATTGCCCTAACTGGTAAAAGAATACACCGTCCTCGCCAAATTTATCAAGGGTCTAACCTTCGAGATTACGCGCCCCTTCAAGATCGTTGATTTCTTGATGGGGACAAACTGCCCTTTCTTTAGGAAAGAGTATTGGCGGATTTGGACTTTTTTAAAACCGCCTCTTCAAATTCCAAACCGGTCAAATTTCGAATGCCTTTGATCAATAGCCAAAATGCGTAACCACTGGCAATCATACAGGGCAAGCTGATCACAGGAAAACTCCAGGCCATCATTTGCCCGATTTCATCATTGAAGGCGTTCTTGTCTACAAATGGCTCGGTTACAACGAGGGCTCGAGCCAGAAAATAATTAAGCAAGGCGCTAAACACAAAAGTTCCGGCAAGAAGCCAGGTGCATTTGCACAACAATCTGTCGAAAGCCAATTTTGTACCTCTGGAATTTAGCAGGGTTTCGATTTTCTCGATTTGAAAGACGTCTGGATTGTACAAAAACATATGAACCAGCGGCTTTTTGGTTTTGAGAGTGAGAACAGTGAGTAAGCCGAGGGCTCCCGGCAAGGCCGCCTCCTTGATTGCGAACATGGAAACCGTACCCCCGGGAATCAGCCCGATTCCTCCTGTAAGCAAGGCGCTGACTGCCCCCAGGATACTTAAAAAGTTGAGTTTTCTTCTGCGAAAAAAATCGGATATCCCATACCCTATTGGAAAGGAGACCGCAAAAACCAACAAAATGGATGAAACCAAAGTGGAAGAAGGGGGGGATCCCAGAAAATCCGCCAAGCTATCGCCAAACCAATCATCACCCTTTCTTAAGATTAAAATGGGCAAGCCTAAGTTGAAGAGCAGGTTTATCCAAAGGTTTTCGCTTTTATTTAAGCGTGTGTTAACCGATTGAGAGCTTTCATTCATCGGGAATTTATGGAATCATGAAGAGAAGTCATTGTCGCCATCAATCTTTGAAAAATCTTTCCTCCATAAATTGTTTGATTTCAGCCGGGCCCACCCGCGAATGGATTGATCCTGTTAGGTACTTGTCCAACCCATCATCAGGCAAGATGGGCTATGCATTGGCTGAAGTGGCTCGAGACATGGGGATGATGGTAAAGCTCGTCAGCGGCCCGGTTAACATCCCCGCGCCTGAGGGAGTGAAAGTCATAGGTGTGGAAAGCGCCATCGATATGAAAGATGCGATTCTGGCGGAGTTTGAAAAAGCGGATCTGGTGATCATGGCTGCTGCGGTGTCCGATCATCGGCCTGAAGCTTTCAGCAATCGAAAATGGACAAAGGAAGAATTTCCGGAGCAACTGCGAATGGTTCGAAATCCCGACATTCTCAAACTGTTGGGAGAAGCAAAGAAGGAGGGTCAGGTTCTGGTTGGCTTTGCCGCGGAAACCCACGACGTCTTGCCATCGGCAAAAAGAAAATTAGCCGACAAGAAACTTGATTGGATCGTGGCCAATGACGTTTCAAAGTCAGACTGTGGATTTGCATCGGATCAAAACGAAGTTTTGCTTGTGGGCCGCAATGGTTTTGAAAAAGAAATTTACCTTGCCGACAAACGCGTAATTGCCAAAGAAATACTGCATGCCATTCAATCATCATGGCTAGAAAAAGCCCTCTAGACAAAGTATTGGGTAAATTGGAGGACCTGGATGAGGTAAACCTCAGCAACTTGGTTCAAAGATTGGCCCGCGAACGAAAATTGTTGGAAACCGTTTTTGACGTCATGCGAGACGGTATTCTGGTATTGGACGGGGCAGGGATCATCAATTACTCCAACCAACAAGGAAGAAGGTTGCTCGGCATAAAGGAGGAGCACCCCGAAAAGCTTTCCTTGCTTAGGGCATCCCCGGATTTGGCTCGTTCATTGGGTTTGGATCGCTTTACGGAGGAAGGCCGTCCTGAAGTTGTCGTCCGTGAGACACTGATAGATTATCCGGAGAAAAAGTATCTTCGAGCCTATGCCGTACCCATTGAACCGACCTCCTCGGATTCCGCATCTCAAAATAAGGTAGAGATGGCGGTTGTTCTTACCGACGTGACGGAAGAAAAAACCAATGTAGAAGAACAAATTGAGAATGAAAAAGTGTCCAGCATCATGGATCTTGCCGCCGGTGTTGCTCACGAACTGGGAAATCCTTTGAACTCAATTAACATACACTTGCAGGTTTTACAAAGATCGCTGCAAAGACACTTGCCCCAAATGGAATCCAATGAAAAAATAAAAAAGTCTTTGCACTCTTGCATACGCGAAGTGAGAAGACTTGATTCGATAATTGTACATTTTCTTAAGGCAATTCGACCTTCTATCCCTGATTTTCGTGAATTCAATCTTTTAGAAAACATACAGGAAATATTGCATATTAAAGAAAAGGAATTGAGCGGTAAAAAAATTAAAGTCCGCCTGGAAGCCGGAAATAATGACCCATTTATTTTAGGTGATGCAGACCAAATCAAACAAGTATTTTTTAATGTAATCGGAAATGCGATAGACGCAGTTTCGAACTCTTCGGAAATAAGAATTATCATCTCCTGGGAAGATGAATATATTGCCGTACAAATTATTGATCATGGGATGGGCATTGGAAAGGAGAATGCGGCAAGAGTCTTCGAGCCATACTTTACAACCAAGAAAAAAGGGAATGGGATTGGAATGATGATCGTTCATCGTATAATGAGAAACCATGGTGGGGAGGTGGGCATAGACAGCAAACTAGGATCGGGCACGATCGTCACCCTAAAATTCCCCCGTAAGGACACACGGCAACGATACCTCGAGCAAAAATAGACGACTTTCAGATGAAACACAACTTATTGATCGTAGATGACGAGCAACATACCCGCGAAGGATTGGAATTGGCGTTGGAGGACGATTATGAGGTTTTTTGCGCAAGCAATTCTCAGGAAGCTTTGACTGCAATGCAGGAAGAGGACTTCGCTGTAGTACTTACCGATTTACGAATGCCCGGCGACTCCGGAATGATCGTCATTGATCATGCCATAAGGCATCCAAGCAGCCCGCTGTGCATCATGATGACAGCGTACGGTGAAGTGGACGTAGCTGTCGAAGCCATGAAGAGGGGGGCATTTGATTTTTTACCCAAACCGGTAAACTTGGAACAATTGGAACTTCTGATCAAGAGAGGCTTGAATGAACGCACTCTTGAAAAGGAAAACCATCAACTCCACCAGAGATTGGATAAAAAGTTCAAATTCGATGGAATCATGGGAAAATCTTCCGCACTAGAGAAGGTCATGGAAAAAGTGCGCTTGGTTGGCCCTTCCAAGGCAACGGTCCTGCTTATGGGTGAAACTGGCACCGGAAAAGAGTTGTTTGCTCAGGCCATTCACCAAAACAGTGATCGCGCCAGAATGCCTTTTGTACCGGTTCATTGCGCCGCATTACCTGCGAATCTTTTAGAAAGCGAACTGTTCGGTCATGAAAAAGGATCTTTTACCGGAGCAAGCGAACGCAGAATCGGGCGTTTCGAATCTGCAAACGGAGGCACTCTTTTTTTGGATGAAATTGGTGAGATAGATGCATCCACCCAAGTCAAGTTGTTGCGTTTTTTGGAAACCAAGACGATCGAACGCTTAGGAAGTTCCAAATCTTTGGAACTTGATGTTCGTCTCGTTTGCGCCACCAATCGAAACCTCTTGAAAATGGCCGGGAAAGGAGAATTTCGAGACGATTTATACTACCGGTTGAACGTCGTAAGCATTGACTTGCCTCCTTTGCGTCATCGTGGGGAAGACCTTTCTCTGCTGCTGCATCATTTTCTTGATTTCTATTCCAAGGAAAACGGTTTTGAAATCCCTCGGCTGACCGATGAAGCCTTTTCCATCCTACAATCCTATGACTGGCCCGGAAACGTCAGGGAGCTCAGAAATTTTTGCGAAAATCTAGTGGTTCTCAAAAGAGGCAGGGAAGTAACCCCTTACGATTTGGATCCCCGATTTTCCGCTTTGGTATCTGGCGATCAAGGTAACGTTGCAACAATCAACGCTTCTCTATCTGTAGAAGAAAACGAAAAGCGGTTGCTCCGCAATGCTCTTTTGGAGGCCAAAGGGAACCGAACCAAAGCTGCGGATTTGATGGGAATAAGTAGACGAACTCTGCATCGCAAGCTGGATCGTTGGCCCGAATTGGACACGCGGCAGGAGCCGAACGAATAAATTGGCTGCTCGGGCTGGATTCGAACCAGCGACCAAGTGGTTAACAGCCACCTGCT
>JAYOCQ010000028.1:0-25268 GCA_038105525.1 Opitutales bacterium
GAAAGTCTGGCAGGCGGAGATCTAAATGCCAGTCATTTGGACCGATGCTTCGAGGCATTGTCCCTTGCCTACGATCCAGTCTACGGAGGGTTTGGAAGCCAGCCTAAATTCCCCACGCCCCATGCCCTGTCATACCTTCTTCGCTATTACCAAAGAACCGGTGAACCCAGGGCGCTGGAGATGGTCACTCACACCCTGACTCAAATTCGACTAAGTGGCACCTATGACCAAATTGGATGGGGAATCCACCGGTATTCCACTGATCAGGAATGGCTGGTTCCGCATTTTGAAAAAATGCTCTATGACCAGGCTCTCTACTGCATTGCCTGCATCGAAGCCTACCAAATCACCAAGGATGCTTTCTTTCGCGAAGCCAGTGAAAACACCCTTGCCTACGTGGAAAGAGACTTATCCGATCCCATGGGTGGATTTTATTCTGCCGAAGATGCAGACAGTGAAGGTGAGGAGGGGAAATTCTACGTCTGGTCGATAAATGAAATCGGGCAAATCTTAAGCGAAAAGGAAGCTGATCTTTTTATTGATACTTACCGCTTCCAAGGCTCCGGCAACTACCTCGATGAAGCAAGTGGTAAAAAAACGGGTTCCAACATTCCCCATCTGTCTCAACCCCTTGCCCAGTTGGCTGAGTCGAAAAGTCGGAACTCAAAAGAGTTCACCGAGCAAATCGAGAGAATTCGTGAAAAACTTTTTCAGGCCCGGAAAAAACGCATCCATCCACAACTTGATGATAAAGTACTGACTGACTGGAATGGGCTGATGATTTCCGCATTTGCCAAGGCAGCTCAGGCATTGGAGAGCCAGTCATATCTCGATCGCGCACGCAAAGCGGCGGATTTCTGCCTCACTGAACTCAGGCAAAAAAATGGCAGGCTTTATAAAAGGTGGAGGCAGGGAATCGCTGGACTGCCCGCTCATTTGGAAGACTATGCCTTTCTCATTCAGGGATTGCTCGATCTCTATGAAGCTTCTCTTGACCCGGTCTATCTTCTGGAATCCAAAGAGCTGACCGATCTTACCCGCGCCCTGTTTGAGGATGTAGAAGAGGGTGGCTTTTTTCTTACCGCTCATGATGGGGAGAAATTACTTGCCCGGCCAAAAGAAATTTATGATGGCGCGATTCCTTCAGGTAATTCCATCATGGCTCTCAATCTCGCTCGCCTCTGGAAAATCACCGGGAACAAAGCATATGAAAATTGCCTGAATTCCTGCTTTTCTGCGTTTTCCGGCTTTCTGGAAGCAAATCCATCAGGTGCAGAAAATTTTCTCCATGCTCTCGCTTTTGTTCTTCAACCACCTGCAGAAATTGTGGTTGCGGGCAATCTCGACGATAAGACAACTGCATCTATCATCGAAGCTGTCTATGAAAAATTTCTGCCGTTTAAAACCCTGCTGCATTTATCTCCTGACTCCGAAAGCTCCAAGCTGGTTGAATTAGCGCCCTATTCCATCGCGTTCGCCCCTGTTAAAACGCCTACTTTCTATTTGTGCCGGGACCAGGCATGCGAACAACCAAAGACAGAATATGACGAGATTGCGGAAGTGCTTGTTAACCTGAGCAAACCTCCGGAAAATAAATAATGCTCAGCTTTTTTCTGCCGTGGCCAGTAAGGTTTCAAAAAATGGTTTTTTCTTTTCCTTGGCCACCACTTCCACCCTCGCGCCGCTGAATCCGGCATCCCGAATCATTCGGTAAAGGTCATTCTCTCCGAACCCCAACCATTGATCCCCGTACAATTGGCGGGCCAACTCGAAATCGTGCTTCTTCAAGTCAATGACGATCAATTGACCACACGGCTTGAGGATGCGATAAGCTTCGCTCAGGGCTACCTCGGGCTTCTGGGCATGGTGCAGGGACTGGCTCATCAGAGCCAGATCGACGCTACCGGATTTCAAGGGAACTTTCTCCAAATCTCCCAATTTGTACTGCAAGTTCGCAAGTCCCTTTCTTTTGGCTAGATCCGCACCCAATCGGACCATGCTTTTGGAACTGTCCACACAAATTACTTTCTTTGCCCGGTCGGCCAGAAGTTGGGAAATCATGCCCTCTCCCGCTCCCAGGTCGACGATGGTAATCGGCGGCACCAAGCGGAAAAGAAAGTGCCCGATGGCTTCCCAAGTTCTTCCCGGAACGTAATTCTTTCCCAATCGATCGGCTACTTCGTCGAAATAGCGTTCGGTTTCTCGACGCCTTCGATCGAGAATGCGGCTGAGCGCGGATTGATCGCTCTCCCAGAAAGGCTCGTCCGACTCTTCCCTCAAGGCAAGCCGAAGGAATTCAAACCGGGGAGCGGGATCGATTTGCAAAGCGTAATAAGTCCTCTTTCCATCCTTTCTGTCGATCACCAGACCGTTTCTTTTCAAGAGTCCCAGATGAGAGGATATTCTGGATTGTCCCATTTCAAGAATTTCCTGCAATTCCACCACGGACAGCTCCTCTTTGCAAAGCAAGCGGAGCATGCGTAGGCGGGTTGGATCGGACAATACCTGCAAAATTTCGGTTATCTTCATTCTTGGTCGGGTGATGAAACCAAAAGCCAAGGAAAAAAGGCAAACCGAAACTTATTCAAGTCGGTGATCCGATGAACCACCAGGCAATCGGGGAATACCGATTCCCCGGACGAACTAATTCTGGTCCACCCAACGAGACAAACCTTCGATGACCAATGATTGAGAGTTGCCCTCCACCTCGATGGACACCTCCTCGCCCACTTGCTTGCCAAGAATGCTTTGCCCCAAGGGAGTGAGGTAGGAAAGGACGTTGTTTTCGGGATCGCCGTCCCAGGCTCCGAGAATGGTGTACTTGATCAACTCCTCCGTCGAGCGATCCCTAAGCTCAACCACCGATCCTATACCGACGCGGGTGGAAGATGCTTCGCTGAAGTCAGTGGCCTTGGCTCTCATCAAGTCGGATTGAAGCTCAGCTTGACGGGCGAGAAGAACCTTCTGTTCGTCCTTGGCCATTTGATATTCGGCGTTTTCTCGAAGATCCCCAAGTTCACGAGCTGCCTCGATCGCCTGAGAATTGGCCGGGATCTTTTCCTTGGTCAATAGGTTCAAATCAGCCAGTCTTCGATCGTAGCTCGATTTCGAAACGATAAGGGTGTCGTCAACCACTGAAGAAGTTCCCGATGACGCGGATGAACTGTCTCCGTCCAGGAGGTTTTGTATCCTCGGGTGCTTCTTGATGAAGCGAGCAAGGAGGGAACGCTTGGTCAAATCTTCAAAGCCCGGATTCAGCATGAGAGCCTGAGCCAGATCCGTGGCGTTTTCTTCGGTTCCCTTGTCGAGGATGTCAGGAAGAAGTTCGCGGTCGTCCGACAAAACCTCGGCCAGAGGAATTCGCCGATTGGTGGCATTTTTCAGGGCCTCGTAATCGATGGCCGAGAAAACAGCGGTGAGCAAACGGGGAGTAATCAGCTCGGCCAACAAATCCTTGAACTTTGAAAGCTTTCGGAATTTGAGAATCCAAAGCAAAACGGGCCCTTTGAGGGACTGCTCGTCCAAACAGCTATTGAGGGAGGAGACCAGAAGTTTGGATTCTCCCTGATCGATCAGGAAATGAGCGCATTCTCCGGAAAACTTGGAATTCGTGTGCTGCATGAGGCTGACCACCAGCTTTTTCCAGTTCTCCGGATAGGTGCGGGAAACCAAGTCGATGAAACGATGGTGAAATTTTGCCGGCATCATGTCGGCAAGCCCCGGCAAGTCATCTTCGCATTCGTTGAGAATGGAAGCGGAAGTGGGTTCGAGTTTTTCCACGTCCTCCTCGACGTCGCGGGCGAGGTTGTTTCTCACCCAGATACCGTACAGCCTGTCCGCCTGATTGAGGTTTTTGGCTTCGAGAATCGCAAAAGTGAGGTCATGCAAAACCTGAGGCAGATCCGCTTGCAAGTCATCCTTTTCCGCAGCCAAATCGTAGAGTTTCTCGGCCAGAATGATTTTTTCGTAGGAACGCTTTTCGTCAAAGAAGTCTTGGAGGATTTCCTGCTCGGGTTTGACTGGTTCGTCACGAAGGACGTAAGGCTCGTTCTTCTTGGAAGGAACGGCGATGCGGGGATCCTTGATCAAAACCTTTTTTGCCGCGGTCCACCACCTTTTGGCCTTGGCGTCTCCGAGAAGCAAGGAAAGGTTTTTTTCTATGTCCCGCGGGCTCATGCAACCGTCTTCTCCCATTTGCAGAATCTTGATGATCAATTCCGCGGGCTCCTTCTTGGAAATCTTTTCTATTTCCTCCGGATTTGCCCGGTGCTGGGCAATGATGTGATCGGCATCGAGCAATTCGAGCTTGTCGATGCAAAATACCGGATCCATCGCATGACTGGTTCGATCATCACCTTCGAAATCGACGAGAATCATGCCGCGATCCTGATCGAAACCCGAGATCACTCCCAATCCCCAACTGCGATGGATGCAGTAAGTACCCGGGTTCATTCGTTCCAGTAAGGAACGAGAGCTTTCCAAGGAAGGATCTTTCTCGATCATTCGATCGATGACTTCGGTATTCATGCCAGAGGTAAAATCGGTATCAGTTGTTAGTTCGAAAGGACAAGTTACAATTACTAGTCAAATTGGCCGCAATGGCGAGTGAAAAGAGCCTATTTCAAGGCAAAGGGGATTTATCGCAGGTCTTCGGTTGCTGGACGCCGAGAAGAAACAGAGCCGGCAAGACAAGCCAGACCGCGCCGATTTCATAGGCCGTCGCCGATCCATAGGCGAAGTAAATCAAACCGGCTGAAAGCGGACCGATGGAACGCGCGATTGATCCGCAGGAACGGAAGATGCCGAGACTGAAACCTTGCTCCGTTTCCCCCGAACTCAAGGAGGTCAATGCGGTCAGCGTGGGACTGATCAAAGCAACTCCGCAAGACATGAGAAACAAACCGAGGTAAAAGAACAAGGCGGTGTCGGCCGACGCGAGGGCCAAAAATGCAATCAGGCCCAGACCGATACCCAGATGCGCCATGTTGCGTTCGCCCACGGATGACACGAACCTTCGCACCACGACGCCTTGAACGACGATCAGCGTACCGCCGATGAGAAGAAACATCTTTCCCAAATCGGCGGGGGTGTAGGAAAAGCGCTCCACCGCCAAAAAGGTGAGGGTGAATTCCATGCCGGAAAAGGAAGTCATGTAGAAGAGATAGGTCAGGCAGGTCATTTGCACCGGGCGACTGGAAAGCTCCGCCATGCGGAAGATTGCCGGCAAAACAGACGAAGTCGGCTGGCGCTTGCTCGAGTCATGCGTCTCCTTGAAACGCATGACGAACCAAAGCAGGTTGAGAATGGCCAATCCCAGACTGAAGCTGGCCGCTGCTGAAAAAGGATGAAATCCGAAAGTCACGAGGGTTGACTCCGACCAATCCCATTGAGAGCAGATTCCTCCAATCGCCGGACCGACGATGAAGCCCAAACCAAAGGCGATACCCACCAGAGCCATGCCTCTGGACCTCTCCTTTCTGGAGGTGACGTCCGCAATGGCGGCGGTAGCGACCGATAGGTTGCCGCCGGCGATGCCTGCGATCACCCGGGAAAGAATCAAGACCCACAGGTCTCCCGCCATTGCCCAAAGAAAGCAACCCACTACCGTGCCCGTCAAGGTAAGCGACAAGACGGGCTTGCGACCGAAGCGATCCGAGCACGCACCCCATATGGGAGCAAAGAAGAACTGCAGCAGCGCGTATAGAGAACCGAGCAATCCTCCGAAAACCACCGTTTCCAGACGAAAGCTTGGGTTGTCGCTCAATTTGCCCGCTCCTAATTCCGCAACCCAGGAGACGAATCGAGACAACCATCCTCCTCCGGAGCTTTCCTCGATGAAAAGATAATGGTCGAGCATCGCGGGAAACAGAGGAAAAATGATGGAAAAACCCACCATATCCAAAAAAATGGTCAGGAAAACTATTCCAAAGACCGACTTCCCTCCCTTGGTCACTCTACTGCCTCTTCGACCCCGGGTTTTCCGGACTTGATGCCCTGTAAAGCCAAGCGAACGTTTTCAGGGATCAAACCCGTCTCCTTCTCGCCGTATTGGTGCACCTGCTTGATGAGTTGAGAACTGGTGAAGAAATACTTTTGACTGGGCATGAGAAAAATCGTTTCCAATCCGGAATCGAGATGCCTGTTCATTTGAGCCATCTGAAATTCATACTCGAAATCGGATACCACCCGCAAACCCCTGACCAGCACGGTCGCACCTCGGTTGCGAGCATGCTCGACCAGCAGACCATCAAACAATTCCACGCTGGCATTCGGAAAAGGGGAAAGGTTCTCCTCGACCATCCTCATTCTGTCCTGCGGGGAGAACAGGGCGGATTTGGCGGAGTTTCCGGTGGCGACCGCAACGATCACCTTGTCGAACAAGCGAGCGGCCCGGGCCAACACGTCCAAGTGCCCGAGGGTCACGGGATCAAAGGTGCCTGGATAGAGGGCAATGGCCATTTCCCTTTCTTCTATTCCCTTTTCCATGACAAGTCCACCACCAAGGAAGGATTTGGTTGTGGTTGCCAACGGAGAGGGAAAGTTCTAGACAGCCAGTGAAATGAACCTGCCGAACCTGCTCACTTTGTCGAGAATCCCGCTGATGGTGATCGTGGTCGCCTTGTTGCATCCCTGGGAGGGGAAAACGATTCCGTGGTTTTGGACCCTCGCGCTGACCCTCTTCCTTTTTGGAGCACTGACTGATTGGCTGGATGGTTGGCTGGCTCGTCGATTGGGGCAAGTTTCCGACTTCGGGAAATTCATGGATGCATTGGTGGACAAGATCTTCACCATGGGAACCTTCGTCAGCTTACTGGCCCTGAAAATTGTTCCGATCGGGTATCTGTTTCCCATTCTGCTGATTCTTTCTCGAGAATTCCTCATCACCGGATTGCGCTTGGTTGCTGCAGCGCAGGGGAAAACCCTGGCTGCGGAAAAGGCGGGCAAGGTGAAAACGGTCATGCAAATCACCTCCATTTCTCTTTTCCTTGCAGAAGGCGCCATACTGCATGACCTGTCTCAAACCAAGTTGCTTTCCTTTACCTATTCATGGATCGAACCGATTGAGCTGGCCGGTCAAATCAGTTTGATCGCCGCCTGTTTGCTGACGATTTACTCCGGAATCAATTATTTGGTCAAATACTGGAGCGTGTTTGTCGGAAGTGAAAGTAAGAACGCCATCGAATGAACCGACTTGTTCTCTTTCTCGCCACCCTTGGGCCGCTGGGGACGAAGCTTCCCGCTCCCGGAACCATGGGGTCGTTGTTCGCCACCTTGCTGTTCGCTCTCATGACTTTGGTTCTAGGTTGGCCGGCCGAACTGATCGCTCTGGCATCGATTCCGCTTTTTCTCATCGGTATTCCCCTGTGCTCCCGAGCGGAAATTCTTCTCGAGCGCAATGACCCGGGAGAAGTCATATGGGACGAATTTTGCGTCATTCCCTGGGTCTTTCTCCCTCTGGCCGACGCCTGGAAAAATCCCATTTTTCCCGCTTGCCTCTTTTGGTTGGCGGCGGGCTTTCTTCTTTTCCGAATCCTAGACGTCTTCAAACCTTGGATCATAAGATCTTCTCAAAAACTTCCTCGAGGATGGGGGGTCATGACGGACGACCTGCTTGCCGCCCTTTTTAGCGCCCTCATCCTGTGGGGCGCCCGAACTTTTTCTTTGTCTTTTTTGAATTGAGCGATCTAAATCTGAATTCGTGAGCGATGAATTCTCAGAAGGGCCCTACTTTTTTTCCCTTGAAGTTTCCAACAAGATGGGTGTGCACGCCAGGCCTGCTGCCATGATCGTTCGTATTGCCTCCCAATTTTCAGGAGAAGTGTGGGTTACCAAGAAAGATGGTGAGCGAGTAAACGCCAAGAGCATCATGGGAATCATGATGCTGGCCGCTGCCCGCGGTACGGAACTTACCTTCGAATGCGAACCTGCCGATGCCGCTGATTTGCAAAAGATGATGTCCGAATTGTTCTCCTCGAAGTTTCAGGACGAATAATCTACCGACAATCAAAGTTCGATTTCCTTGGCCGCTTCGGACACGCGGGCTTCGAAAAAGTCCTTGATCAGTTCCTTCACCTCGGATGGCCGAACCATTCCGCTCGCGTCGCCCCAAAGTTTCTCTGCATCCGAGCTTGAAAACCTCCTGGCAAAGAACTTTAGGTTGGCCAACACCGCGGGCGAAGCGCTGAAGGAACTCAGTCCGAGGCCCATCAAAAGAGGAAGGAAATGGGGGTCGCCGGCAATTTCTCCGCAGACCGTGACGGGAATCTTTCTTTGCTCGGACACCTCGGCGATTCTTTTGAGCGAACGCAAGACCGCCGGATGATGAGGTTCGTACAAAAAAGCGATTTCATTGTTTACGCGATCCACCGCCAGCAGGTACTGAACCAAGTCGTTTGTACCTACGCTGAAAAAGTCCGCTTCTTCCGCAAGAAAATCGCAGATCGCCACTGCCGCCGGTGTTTCGATCATGCATCCGAGTTCGATCTTCTGGGCATAGCTTTGTTTTCTCGCATCGAGCTCCGTTTTGGCCTGCTCCAAGTATTCCTTGGCTTTCAAAACCTCACCCATCCCCGTGATCATGGGAAGCAGGATCTTGACCTTGCCATGAGCGCTGGCCCGCAGAATGGCTCGTAATTGATCGAGAAAAACCTTCGGGTTGCTTAGGCAGAAGCGAATGGCCCTGAAACCCATGAACGGATTCGCTTCCTTGGAGGAACCATGTCCCTCGACCAACTTGTCTCCCCCCAAATCCAGGGTTCTGATTGTCAGGGGCTTTCCATCTGCAGCTATGGCCATTTCCGCATAGGCTTCATACTGCTTTTCCTCCGATGGCAGACTGTTGGTTCGCAGAAAGAGGGATTCGGTGCGAAAGAGCCCGATCCCCTCGCAACCCAAATCCATTGCCGCTTGAATTTCCTCCTTTGAGTCGGCGTTGGCCCAAAGGCTGAAATTCATCCCGTCCTTGGTACGGGCAGGCATGCTTGATTCCTCGGCAACCAGTGAAGAGAGCTTTCTTCTTTGAACCGAAACCTTTCCGTAGCGATAGAGAGTGCTTTCGCTTGGATTGATGATGGCAACGCCCTCGAAACCGTCGATGAGCAAATCATCCCCCGGGCGTAGTTTGCGGGTCAGGCCTCGAAGACCAACTACAGCGGGAACACCGCTTGCTCGGGCCATGATCACCGCATGACTGGTCTGCCCACCCAAGTCGGTGGCTATGGCAAGAATCTTCGAGCGATCAAGCGCCGCGGCATCGGAAGGGGTCAAATCTTCGGAAACGAGAATCTTGGGTTCGTCGAGAAAGGCGGTTCCTGAAGCGGTCGCTCCTGAAAGACAACGAAGCAGTCTTCGAGAAATGTCACGAAGATCGACCGCACGCTCCCGAAGGTACTTGTCTTCCAACTGATCAAAGAAATCCAGGTATTTTTGGGTGACCCGGTGAACGCATTTTTCCACGTTTTCTCCGGATTCCCTGACTTCCTTCTTAACGTCATCGATAAGAGCCTTGTCTTCGAGAACCAACATATGGGCGTCGAAGATTCCCGCTTCCTTCTCTCCGAGGTTCTTCGCTACGTCGCGTCGAACGTCGCGAATTTCGGACTTGGTTGTTTCCAACGCCTCCAGAAATCTTTTGATCTCCTCTTCCTGATCCGACTCGCTGACCGCATAAGAGGCGACTTCCACTTCCTCGTGGAGAAAGCGAAAAACCGATCCATGGGCGATTCCGGGAGAAGCGGGAATCCCGAAAAGCATGAGCTCGGATTTTGAATGATGATCTTCTGACATGAGGGAAACAAAAAAAGCAAAGGACGATCATGGCCTAAATCGGGCCAATTTGAAATTAAATTCTTCGATGGTTTGGAGAGCAGGGATCAATCGATTAGTTCGGCATCCTCGATCCAGGTGCATTCTCCCCAGGAACGCAAAATCAGTTCCCGCACTTCGTTCGCTCGCGCAAATCCCTCCGGCATGCATGCAAAGCAACAAGATCCGCTTCCCGACATTCTGGGAAAAATTCCGAATTCCCGCTCCATCTCACGAAACAGGGGACTGAAATAACGATGCTTTTCGAAAACGCTTTTTTCCAGATCATTGTACAGGAGTTGAGAAAGCGAAGTTTCACCTGATTCCCATCGACAGACACGGTTTCTAGCCCATTTTGCGTCTGAAAATTCACCTCTATCGGAAAAGCCTTGATAGACCTCTGGGGTAGCAAACCCGATTTGCGGACGAAAAAGCAGCACCGCCTGCCCCCTCAGTTCCCGACTTCTTTCAGGATCGATCTCTCGAATCGTTTCTCCCCTGCCCTCCGCCAGACAAAGACCGCTGCACAAGAATCCCGGACAATCCGAACCCAGTCGAGCAGCGACTGCCCGCAGGCTTTCATCGGACAGTTTTTTCTCCGTCAACTCGTTCATTCCCAAAAGCGCTGAAACCGCGTTTGAGCTTCCGCCGCCCAAACCGGCCTGAATCGGCAAATTCTTTTGCAGCACGACCTCCACCCCCCACTCTGTCTGGGTTGTTTGAAGCCAAGCTCGAACCGCCTTGCAGACCAGGTTGTTCTCATCCTCCAACTGCTCATGACCGGGACAACTCACCCTGACTCCCTCTTGGGGGGAGGTGCGGCGAATTTTCAGAAGGTCACCGCAGGAGACCTTGGCCATCACGGTAATCAGATCGTGATAACCGTCCGAGCGTTTTCCCAGAACCGACAAGAACAGATTGATCTTCGCCGGAGCAAAAAGCTCGACGGTGTCTGCGGATCTTCGAAGCAAGCGATGGGACATCAAGAAAGGAACAAACCTAAGAAGAGAAAGGAAGAAGCGCGATACAAGAATTGAATTGGCTCGACCCGCCAAGCGAGCATGATGACATGCAGTCATGACTGTTTCATCACCTGAAATCATCCTCGCGCTCGATTTGGATGATCGAGCGCAAATTCATGAAGTGCTCGAAAAAACCGGAGACCGCCTGCATTGGGTCAAGGTCGGACTGCAGAGTTACTTGCGCGACGGACCCTCGCTGATTCATGAACTAGCCGATTCCGGCAAGAAAATCTTTCTCGACCTGAAACTGCATGACATTCCCAACACCATGGCAAAAGCGTTGGAAAGCATATCCAAACTGCCTGTAGGGATGATAACCTTGCATGCTTGCGCCGGCCCCGAAGCCCTTCTTCGATGCTCCGATTTTGCTCGTAAAGCGATGCCTGAAGTCATTCTTCTAGGGGTCACGGTGCTGACTTCGACCAATCAGGATGGACTTGCGGCAATCGGCATCGAGAAATCTGTCGATGATCAAGTGTCGGGCCTCGCGTCCTTGGCAACCGCATGCGGCATCGGAGGGATCGTCTGCTCTCCTCTTGAACTTCCTCGCCTGCGAAACTCCCTTCCGCCCGACACTTTGCTGGTTACGCCCGGCATTCGCCCCCGGGAGGGCGCGACCGATGATCAGAAGCGAATCATGACTCCCGTACAAGCCAAACATGCCGGAGCCGACTATCTGGTGATCGGGCGTCCCATTCTAGCGGCTCCCGATCCCAGAAGCGCCCTGGATTCGATTCTTGAAGAAATGAACGGGGCGAACACGGCATGATTGGAGCATTGCTCTTGGCTGCCGGAAAGGGCGCGCGTATGCAGGGAAGCATTCCGAACAAGCTTCTGCATCCCATCGGTCGGTCCCATGCCTTTTCTCTTTCCAGCTTAGCATTTCTCGAAGTTGGAGAAATCGGCGAATTCGCCATCACCTACAAAGACCATGAGCAAAGAGATGCCTTGAAGGCATCCTGGAAAGAATCGCTCGCCCGAAAAGGCTTGAGTGCGGACGCTCGGCCCGTTCATTGGATTGAAGGGGGCGAGGAGCGTCAAGACTCCGTACAAGCGGGCTTGCTCGGTTTCGGAAACGATGTCACACACGTCCTGATTCATGATTGCGCCCGTCCTTTCATCAGACCTGGGACCATTTCTCGCATCGCTCTTGAAGTTTCGAGAGATCGCGCCATATGCGCAGCCCGTCCCTTGAAGGACACCTTGAGAAGACGATGCGAACCAAAGGGCGAAGCGAGTTCCCCCGCTAGGACGCAAACCCTGGAGAGAAACGACCTCTGGTTGATCGAAACCCCGCAAGGGGCTCCTCGAACCATGCTTCAGGATGGATTGAAGGAAGCGCAAAGGCTCGGCCTTGTTCTTAGCGACGACATGGCCGCAGTGGAACTGATCGGTCATCCCGTCGGTTTCCTCGAACCCGATTACCCCAACCCGAAAATCACGACTCCGGACGACTTCACCTACGCCGAATACCTCCTGAAAAATGAAGCCTGCATCGATTAGAGTGGGACACGGATTCGACCTTCATCGTTTGGTTGAGGGCAGAAAACTGATTCTCGGGGGCGTTGAAATCGCCCACCCTTTAGGATTGCTCGGTCATTCCGATGCGGATTGCCTGATCCACGCTCTTGCCGATGCGGTTCTCGGGGCGTTGGCTTTGCCGGACATCGGTCATCATTTTCCCGATGACGATCCGAACTGCCTGAACCTGGACTCCTCCGTCATCTTGCGAAAAGCGATCTCCCTCGCTCGGGATAAGGGATATCAATTGGGCAACCTGGACCTAACCCTGATTGCTCAACGCCCGAAGCTTGCAAAATATTTGCCTGCGATGCGGGCGAACCTTTCCACCATGTTGGAAATCGAAGAAGATTGCATCGGTTTGAAAGCCACCACTCACGAGGGAATCGGTTCACTGGGAAGAGAAGAAGGCATCGCCGCTCATGCGGTCTGCCTTCTCTACCGGACTTGAACTAGAGGACGCTTAGACGGAGACCACTTGATCGGCGAAAAATCTCTCGATCTCGATCTGGGCATTCTCCGCGCTGTCGGAAGCATGAACCACGTTGCGCATGCGATCGGTACCCAAATCCCCTCTGATCGTACCCTTTGGAGCCGTAGTCGAATCGGTGGGACCAAGAAGGTCACGCACTCCCTGGACGACGTTTTCACCCTCCAAAATCATCGCCAGTACCGGCCGTGAACTCATAAATGCGGCTATCTCCGGGAAAAAGGGCAAGTGCGAGACGTGGGCGTAGTGCTCGTGAAGCAACGCGTCGTCCAACTGAATCATGCGAGCGGCGACAATGCCGTAGTTTTTGTCCTCAAAGCGCGAGAGGACTTGACCGACGACCTTTTTATCCAGGCAGTCGGGTTTGAGGAGTATGAGGGTTCTTTCCATTTTGATGTAAAAGATCCAGCTTAACTTAAGAGAGCCGACAAGGCGAGACGATTAAGTGAGACAAAAGAATCGCAATTGCTGCAAGCGGATCAGGAATCATCGCTGTCTTCATCCTTCGGAGAAGAGACGCTGACTTTTTTTCCGCTTTTCTTCGATTGCTCGAATCGCAAACCGATCTCTTCGTTCACATGAAGCAAAACCTTTATCGGGGTGGATTTGCGAAGATCACCGGACAGCAGCGCTTCGGCCAAATTGTCCTCCAGGTATTTTTCCACCGCCCGCCGCAAGGGACGAGCCCCCAACTTGTTGTCGTAACCATGATCGATCAGGAATTCCTTGGCCTCCTTGGAAACTTCCAATTTAAGCTTTTTTTCCTTTAGGCGTTCGGAAACCTTTGACAATTCGAGGTCGACGATGGAGCCCATGTGTTCCTTGAGCAACTGGCGGAAGATCACAATCTCGGTCAAGCGATTGAGGAATTCAGGTTTAAAGGTCTTCTTCGCCTCATCCATGATCTTGTCCTTGATTTTCTCGAAATCATGATCGGCGTCTCCAACGGAAAAGCCCAGCGAAGTGTTGCGCTGAAGAATATGCGCTCCCACGTTCGAGGTCATGATGAGGATGGTGTTTCGAAAATCCACTTTTCGTCCCAGGCTGTCGGTAAGGCGACCGTCCTCTAGTATTTGCAAAAGGATTTGCGCGACGTCAGGATGAGCTTTTTCGATCTCATCGAAAAGGATCACCGAATAAGGCTTTCTGCGCACCGCTTCGGTAAGTTGTCCGCCCTCGTCATGCCCGACGTACCCCGGAGGAGAACCGATCATTCTGGAAACCGCATGTTTTTCCATGTATTCGGACATGTCGATCTGGATCAAGGATTCCTGATCACCGAAAATCCGTTCGGACAGCACCTTTGCCAAGTGAGTCTTGCCCACTCCGGTCGGACCGAGAAACATAAAGGAGCCGATCGGACGCTTGGGATCCTTCAAATCCGCTCGGGACCGTCGAAGTGCCTTGGCCACCACTTCGGTGGCGAAATCCTGTCCGACAACCTGTTCCCGCAGTTCCTTTTCCAAATCGAGCAGCTTTTTGCTTTCTTTGGATTCCATTCGATTGAGTGGAATACCGGTCCAATCGGCAACCACTTGGAGCATGTCGTCCTCGTTCACCTCGGCTCGGTTCTGCTCGCGGTTCTTCTTCCACGTTTCCAAAACCCGTTCACGCTTGGCCCGCAGTTTCTTTTCCTTGTCTCTGGCTTGTGCGGCCTCTTCGAAATTCTGGTCGGAGATCGCGCTTTCCTTCTGGGCGCACACCTCCTTGATTTCGTCGGACAGGTCCTCGATTTCCTGAGGTCTCTTCATCGATTCCATACGCGACCGTGCGCCTGCTTCGTCAATTGCATCGATGGCCTTGTCGGGTAGGAATTTTCCCGTAACGTAACGATCCGTCAGCTTGGCCGCAGCCTCCAGCGCCTTGTCGGTGTAGGATACGTTGTGATGATCCTCGTACTTCGAACGAATGCCCTCCAGAATCTTGATGGTGTCGTCAACGGAGGGAGCATCCACCTTGACGGATTGAAACCTTCTGTCCAAAGCGGAATCCTTTTCGATGTACTTGCGGTACTCTGCAAGCGTGGTCGCCCCGATGCATTGCAGTTCACCGCGACTCAAAGCGGGCTTGAAGATGTTGGAAGCATCCATGGCTCCCTCCGCCGCACCGGCTCCTACGATCGTATGCAATTCATCGATGAAGATGATGATGTTCCTGGACTTTCTCAGTTCGTCCATCACCGCCTTGATTCTTTCCTCGAACTGACCACGGTATTTGGTCCCCGCGACCATCAGGGCAAGGTCCAAGGTAATGACCTTTTTGTCGATAAGGTTTTCCGGAACCATTCCTCCCGCTATTTGCTGAGCCAACCCCTCGACGATTGCGGTCTTCCCTACTCCGGCTTCGCCAATGAGAACCGGGTTGTTTTTCGTCCGGCGACAAAGCACTTGGGTTACGCGTCTGATTTCGGCCGTTCTGCCGACCACTGGATCCAAATCGCCTTTCTTGGCCAATTCAGTCAAATCCCGCCCGAATGCCTTGAGGGCGGGAGTCTTTACGTCCTTTCCCTTTTCTTCGGGTTCGATCGATTCGCCTCCCACCACAGAAGATTCCTTTTCCTCGCTGGATGCGAAATTGGGATCCAGTTCGGAAAGGATCTCGTTGCGACAACGATCGACGTCGATGTCCAAAGACTTCAACACTCGCGCCGCCACCCCTTCGCCTTCCCGCAACAGTCCGAGCAGAATGTGCTCGGTTCCGACGTAACTGTGATTGAGTGATTTCGCTTCCTTGCCGGCAAGAGCCAGAACCTTTTTGACGCGGGGCGTGTAGGGAATGTTGCCCGAGGGCTTTGCCTCCGGTCCCAGACCGACCTGTTCGTCCACCGCTTGCCTGACGGTATCCAAATCCAATCCCATTTTTTGGAGCACGTTTACCGCTACTCCTTGGCCCAAGTTGATCAGACCGAGCAGGAGGTGCTCGGTGCCGATGTAGTTGTGATGAAACCGGTCGGCCTCCTTTCGGGCCAGAGCGAGCACCTGCTGCGCCCTCGGTGTGAAATTGCTCATTGGTTCGGACATGATTTCAGTTTAGACGATAATGAAAATTAGTCAACTTGCGCATCCAAGTTGAGCAGAGGCAAGCGCTGAAAGATCTTTCTCAGGGATTCGGCTCTTCGGCGATCCCTTTCCTCCGGTTCAATTGGCTTCCCTACGGAGAGTTGGACGTGACCGGGTTGCACTTCGATGAACATTCGATCCGACAAAGCCCGGTATTTTTCAGGTAGATAACCGAAATCGGTCGCCAGTCTGATCAGGGAAAGATGATCCATCGCTTCGGAGCTTTGTATCAGGTAACAGGTCTTGAGAGAACCGATGGCCCGACTTATCTTGTCGATCAAGCGTACTCCATCGTCCTCCATCAGCTTTTCGCGAGCCAGTCTCTCTTGGCGCACCACGTTGTCCAAGGTGGTTTGCAAACGATCGATGATTGCATCCTCGGATTCCCCAAGGGTTTGTTGGTTGGAGATCTGGAAGATGCTGCCGCTCGCATCCGATCCTTCGCCGAAGAGTCCGCGCACTGCGATACCCAGATGATTTACCGCGTTAATCACCTTGTCCATGTTCTTTGACATGACCAACCCGGGCAAATGCATCATCACGGATGCCCGCATGCCGGTGCCCAAGTTGGTGGGACAGGCGGTGAGAAAGCCCAATTGCGAATCAAAGGCGTAATCCAGTTTGGATTCTATGCCGGAGTCCAAGGCGTCGGCCATTTTCCAAACTTCCTTGAAGTTCAAACCGTTTCCCAGGACCTGAATTCTCAAATGATCCTCCTCATTGACCATGACGCTGCAGAATTCGTCCTGCGAGAGCACGACACCACCCGAATCGTCGGATTGCGAGAGTTCGAGACTGATCAAATGCCTCTCCACGAGAATTTGACGGTCCAATTCACTCAATTCATCCATTTCCACTGCGGTGCAGGAGCTTAATTGGGGTAACTCTCCCAAAGCATGCAGGCATTTGCTCAAAACCGCTTTTTTGTGTTTTGCATCGGCTCGTCCCGGAAAGGGGAATTCACGCAAATTTCGAGCCAAGCGTACGCGTGTGGACAGGGTGATGGGTCCGGGCTTGGGTCCCTTGCCCTTTGACTTTGCTTTCAAAACGTCGTGAAACATGAAAAACTATGCCTGCGCTTGAGAAGGCTTCGTCTGCAGTTTTTTCAGAGAATCTCTCAGTTCGGCTGCCTTTTCGTAATTTTCCTCCTCCACCGCAGCGTTCAATTGTCGGCGAATTTCAGCAACTTGATCCACGTCATTCTTGAGTTTCAAGCTTCGGGAGGGAACTTTTCCCAAGTGACTGATTCCGGCATGCATGCCATCTAGCAAGGGTTCCAAAATCGGCCGGAACACGTGATAACAAGCTTCGCATCCCAGTCTTCCTCCCTTCTTGAATTCCTGATGGGTGGTTCCGCAGCTTTCACAAGTCATTGCATTGGCCGAGAGGTGTTCGGAACCGGGAGCATTTTCAAGCAAACTGCCGATGGACAAATTGTCGGGGTTGGTCACTCCCTTCTCCTGGGCGCAGGATTCGCACAAATCCATCTTATGCATCTGACCGTTAATGATTTGGGTCAGATGAACCGTGGCCTGATTATCGCAATGATGACACTTCATGGCTTAAAATTCGTCGAATGAACCTATTATACCTCGCCCCCATGTAAAATTCAACGCAGATGACGCGCCAATCGGGAGATTGTCGTAAAAAGAGAACTCTCTTGCCTCAACCCGCTGCATCCAATCGCGCCCCGTCTCTTTTGGCGCTTTCACGAAAAAGTTCGATCAGTTTCTTGGTGAGCGGTCCTGGGGTTCCCTCCCCGATCGAACGATGATCCACTTCCACGCAGGGAATCACTTCCGCTGCCGTACCGGTAAGGAAACACTCGTCTGCGATCCACAAATCATAGCGTGTCAGGGCTTGTTCCTTCACCTTTATTCCCATTCCCTCGGCAAGTTCCATCACTGCCGCTCGGGTGATCCCTCGAAGCGAGCCCGCATCCAGGGGCGGAGTGTAGAGAACACCCTTGCGAATGATGAAGACGTTGTCTCCCGTGCACTCGGCGATTTCCCCTTTGTCATTGAGCATCAACGCTTCGAGATACCCGACGCGCTTGGCTTCGATCTTTGCCAATATGTTGTTGAGGTAGTTCAGGCTCTTGACCGCCGGGGGCAAAGCGGAAGAATTGATCCTTCGGGTTGGCACGGAAATGATTTTCAGACCGTTTTCGTAGAGTTCCTCTGGATAAAGCTGTATGTCGTCGGCAATGATGATCACGCTTTGCGGACCGCATCCGTCGGGAGTCAGACCGAGGTGGCCCGGTCCGCGGGTAACGACCAAGCGGACGTATCCGTTTTGCAAGTCGTTGCGGCGGCAGGTCTCGCACACCGCCTCGGCCAATTCCGCCCTACTCATGGGGATTTCCAAGAGGATGGCCTTGGCAGAATGTTCCAATCTCTCCAAATGCTCGTCCAGTTTGTAAACGCACCCATCGTAGAGCCTGATTCCTTCGAACACGCCGTCTCCATAGAGCAGACCGTGATCGAACACCGACACCTTGGCGTCCTGCTTGTCTACGTAGTCACCGTTTAAGTAAATCTTCATTTGCTGAGACATTGAATGAACCAAACAATCGGGCTTTGCGAGCGCCAAGCGAAAATCTTATTCACCTATTGGCGATCAGGTTGTCGACAACCGCCGGATCCGCCAGGGTGGAAGTGTCTCCGATCTGGTCGGTTTCGTTGGTTGCGATCTTTCGCAGGATCCGGCGCATGATCTTGCCGGAACGGGTCTTGGGCAAGGCAGGGGCCCAGTGAATGACGTCGGGCGTAGCGATGGGCCCGATCACTTCGCGAACCTTTTGTTTCAACACTCCTCGCAATTCCTCGGAGTATTCCTGGCCCGCGTTGAGAGTGACATAGGCATAGATGCCCTCACCCTTGACCTCGTGAGGAAACCCAACCACCGCGGCTTCGGCCACCGAGGCATGGGCCACCAAGGCGCTTTCCACCTCTGCGGTGCCCATTCGGTGTCCGGATACGTTGATGACGTCGTCTACCCGTCCGGTTATCCAGTAATATCCGTCCTCATCTCGGCGGCACCCGTCTCCGGTGAAATAATAACCCTTGTACTGATCGAAATAGGTGTCCTCGAAGCGCTTGTGATCGCCATATACGGTGCGCATCTGCCCGGGCCATGGTTCCTCCATCGCCAATACTCCGCTCACTCCGTTCCCCTCTATCCTTTCGCCAGACTGAGCATCAAGGAGTACTGGTTTTACCCCGAAAAAAGGAAAAGTAGCCGAGCCCGGCTTGAGCGGGGTCGCTCCCGGCAACGGGGTGATCAAAATTCCGCCCGTTTCGGTCTGCCACCAGGTATCGACGATCGGGCAACGCTCCTTGCCGGCATTGCGATGGTACCACCTCCATGCCTCCGGATTGATGGGTTCTCCCACGCTTCCCAGGATGCGCAGGCTCGGCATGTCATATTTGCTTGGCCACTCTTCTCCGGCGGCGGCAATCGCCCGGATGGCTGTGGGAGCGGTGTAAAACTGGTTGACCTTCCACTTCTCGATCACCTGCCAGTAGCGGTCGGGATTGGGATAGGTGGGTATGCTTTCGAACATGGTGGTGGTGGCGCCGTTGGCCAATGGGCCGTAAACGATGTAGGAATGCCCGGTGATCCACCCGATGTCAGCGGCGCAAAAATAAACGTCCTCCTCGTGATAATCGAAAATATATTTGTGGGTGACGGCGGTGTATACCATGTATCCTCCCGTGGTGTGCAACACCCCTTTGGGCTGCCCGGTCGAACCGGAAGTGTAGAGAATGAAAAGCGGATCCTCGGCATCCATATGTTCGCATGGACAATCCGGCGATGCATCCGTCATTGCGTCATCCCACCACAGGTCCCTGCCCTCCTGCATGTCACAGGCGATTCCAGAATCCTCTGCAACCCGGCGAACCACAATACACGTTTCCACCGGTTCGCCCATCCGCTCGCCCGCGCTTGACATTGCCTGATCGGCATTGGGTTTCATGGGGATGGCCTTGGCTCCGCGGAAGGTGCCGTTGGCGGTGATCAGGGTCTTGCAACTGGAATCCACGATTCGGTCCGCCAGCGCCTCGGCGGAAAACCCCCCGAACACCACCGAGTGCACCGCGCCGATGCGGGCGCAAGCAAGCATGGCCACGACCGCTTCCGGCACCATGGGCATGTAGATGGACACCCGGTCCCCCTTCTTCACGCCCCTGCCCTTGAGAACGTTGGCGAATTTGCATACCTGCCGGTGCAACTGGCGGTAGGAAATGGTTGCGTCCTCGCCCGGTTCGTTTCCTTCCCAGATGATGGCGGTCTTGTCCGGACGCTCCTCCAAGTGACGATCCACGCAATTGAAGCATGCATTGGTCGTAGCCCCGCTGAACCACTCGATCGAAACCGGTCCTTCCCGGCGGTCGTAGTTGTAGGAGCGCACCTTGTCCCACTTTTTGAACCAGTGAAATTCATCCGCCACCTCTCCCCAAAATCCTTCGGGGTCGGCAATGCTTCTGTCGTACATGCTCTTGTATTCTTGAAAATTCCTAAAATGGGCCCCCTGGGAAACGGCTTCGGGGGGATGAACGAGTTCACTGCTTGAAGTATCTTTCATGGCGTTGGAGATGGAAGTGGTTTGAAAATTGGTTTTCTGGCTGAATTTTCGAAGTTAGGAAATTGCCCCCTGCTTGTCGATGCGCTTTTGATAGAGCTTATCTTTGCTTCGACATGCTTTCCTCCGAATTGGAATTCGAACTACCTGCCGACCGAATCGCCCAGTCCCCGTGCGACCGACGAGACGGTTCCCGCCTGCTCTTATTCGATCGCTCTTCGGGTGTGGTTTCTCACCATCATTTTCACGAGCTTCCGGAACTTCTTCCTGCCAGGCTTTCCATTTTACGCAACGACGTCTCCGTGCTCAAAGCGCGACTGCCCGGTCGACGCCCGACCGGAGGCGCCGTGGAATGCCTGCTGCTGCGCCCGGCGGACCCACCCGAAACCACCTGGCGCTGCCTGCTCAAACCCGGAGGCAAGACCGCCAGGGCAGTTTCTTTCGGCTTGGATGGAGAGTATCGTGCGGAAGTCTTGGGAAGCCTGTCCTCTGGCGAATACCTGGTTCGCTTCGATTTACCGAAGGACAAGGATGCCCCTTCGCTTGCCCAGCGAATCGGATCACTTCCCCTGCCACCTTACGTCCGCCGTCCGGCGAACGATTCCGACGAGCAACGCTACCAAACGGTTTATGCCAAGGAGACCAATCGTACTGCCGTGGCCGCTCCCACCGCCGGCTTGCACTTCACCTCCGAACTGCTTGAACGACTGGCGACAGAGGGTCATCAAATTCACGACCTCACCCTGTCCGTCGGACTGGGCACCTTCCGGCCGATCGAGACCGAGCGTGTGGAGGATCATCCCATGCATGCGGAGGAATATTTTTTATCCCCTGCCACCAAGTCAGCCCTACGGGATGCATCGCTTCAAAGATTGGCCATAGGCACCACCTGCGTACGAGCGATCGAGCACTATCTTGGGCAGGAAGATCCATCTCCCAACGAGGCCACTCGCGCCGAAGCCCGATTATTTATCCGCCCACCCTATGACTTTTTGGGAATTGATCATTTACTGACCAATTTTCATTTACCCGGCTCAACCCTTCTTTGCCTGGTTGCCGCTTTTCTCAGTCCGGGGGAATCGGACGGTTTGAAAAAGCTCAAGGAGCTCTATGCCGATGCCATTTCCCTAAACTACCGATTCTTCTCCTACGGGGATGCCATGCTCATTCTGTAACCGACAATTCTTGCTAAGACACGCAACCTGATCTACTCGTTCCCCATGAAAGGCCTCACTCTATTTTCTCTCCTTCTACCCCTTGGGCTTTTGGCGAAGCAACCCAACGTTTTGTTCATCTTGGTGGATGATCTCGGCGCCATGGATCTGACCAACGAAGGATCCGTCTTCTATGAAACCCCAAATATCGACCGCATTGCCAAAGGGGGCATGAAGTTCAGCCGTGGGTATGCCACCTGCCAGGTATGCAGTCCATCCCGCGCCAGTATCCTTACAGGCAAATATCCCACCAACCACGGCATCACTCAATACATTGGCGGACCTTCCGGAGTGGCTCACCGCAACAAAGGTCGGCATGACAGCCACCTTCCTCCGGAGTATGAAAGAAATTTGCGGGCATCGGAAATTACGCTGGCGGAAGCGATGCGGGATGCCGGATACAAAACTTTTTTCGCGGGCAAGTGGCACCTCGGAAGCAAGGGTTCCTGGCCCACGGATCACGGGTTTGAAATCAACAAAGGCGGGTTTGATGCGGGCGGGCCAAGAGGCGGTTTTTTCTCTCCTTACCAAAACCCAAACCTAAAGGATGGCCCAAATGGGGAATCGCTTACCATCCGGCTCGGCCGGGAAACCGCAGCCTTCATCGAATCTCAAAAAGAAAGCAATGAGCCCTTCCTTGCCTACCTTTCTTATTACACCGTGCATGCGCCCATTCAGACAACCGAGGCGCTCTACAAAAAATACCGGGCAAAAGCGAAAAAGATGGGATTGGACAAAGTGGAGGAGCGCTACCTTTTCGACCGCCGCCTGAACGTCCGCCAGACGCAGGACAATCCCGTCTATGCCGGAATGGTGGAACAGCTTGATCAATCCGTTGGCATCGTGCTCAAAAAACTCGATGAACTGGGCATGGCGGAGAATACCATCGTCTGCTTCACCTCCGACAATGGCGGCGTCTCCTCCGGGGATGCTTATGCCACTTCCAATCTTCCTCTACGCGGAGGCAAGGGGCGCCAGTGGGAGGGAGGCATTCGCGAGCCCTATTATTTGAAAGCGCCCGGAGTGACCAAACCGGGGACCAAAACCGATATCCTTGCCAGCGGGATCGATTGGTACCCCACCATTCTTGACCTATGCGGAATCGAACTCCCCAAGAAGCAGGAAGTGGACGGAGTCAGCCTCGTTCCCGCGCTCAAACAAGAAACCATGGCCGAGCGTGCCCTCTACTGGCACTACCCCTCTTATGGCAACCAAGGGGGGGAACCAAGCTCCATCATTATGCAAGGAAACTGGAAACTGATTCATTATCATGAGGACGGACGGGACGAACTTTACCACCTGGGCAATGATCTCGGTGAGCAAAACGATCTTGCAGACAAGCATCCACAAATGGCCAAGCAAATGCGCGTCCAATTGAACCAATGGCTCAAGGGGACCAAAGCAAAGTTCCCCATCCCCGATCCCCAATTTGATTCCACGAAGCGGGATGCCCGCTGGGCGAATATGAAAACGAATTCTAAAAAAGGAATGGAGCAGAAAGCTGCCCGCTACTTCGATGAGAGCTTTGTCCCGAGCAAAGACTGGTGGGGAAGCTCAACAAAGTAAGAGTGAAAAGTGAAGGTAGAAGAGTGAAATAGTCCTGAAAGTCCAAATGAGTAGAATTTAATATGAGTCAATTTATCGCAATGAACCGCTTTAAGATCGCGCCCGGCATGGAAGCTGAATTCGAAGGCATCTGGAAATCCCGCAATCCTTACCTAGAAGACGTTCCGGGGTTTATTCGTTTTAATTTGTTGAAAGGACCGGAGCGGGAAGACCACGTCCTATATGCTTCGCATACTCTCTGGGCGTCCGAAGAGGATTTCGAGGCATGGACAAAATCGGAAGCATTCCGCAAGGCACATGCAGGAGCCGGCGGTCGCGGGCATTTGTATTTGGGGCACCCGGACTTCGAAGGATTTACCGTCGTGGAGGGGGCCGGCGTGGAACAACGGGAAGCGTCGGGCGAAAAGCTCGAAGAATGAAAAAATCAGCCCTGATTTCGATTTGAAACAAGGGGTTGCTCCAAGGAAAATCCACTGGAACCCCCAGGGAAAAAAGTTTTTCCACTCTTCCTTGGGCAAATCTAAAGATCAGCGATAGGACCGAGTGGAGAAATCGTAGAACTTGAGCTGTCCTCCCTTGGCGTTCGGACTCAGGTAGAGCCAGTCACCTGTTCGTTGGCTCCACATATAGGGCCAAACCTCGTCTTTGGTCCACAACCACCCCTCTTCGCTCTTCCAAATCCATACGCTCTCTTCGCTGGCCTCGGATACGTAGAGCCATCCGAAACGAGCATGAAACATCCAGCCATCTTGATAATACTTGAAAGCGCCGAACCATTCCGAACGCACCCATCCTCCGCTCAAGCGCTGAAGTTCACCCCACCATTTCTGACGCTTTTCCGGAAGAACCAGCTTCTTTAGGGCTCCCCAGTTTCTCCCGGCTGCGTTTTCCGCCCATGCACGCAGATAAATCTTGTTGCGGTAGGGGGATTGGCGAAGCACAGAGAAGAAATTCTCGGGATCACCGGCACCCTCAACCCATTGCACTTCCGGACTTTCCCAATCGCTAAAACTGTCATCGGAAAGGGCGAATCCGAAACGAGTGATTTCACCCCAGCCATCGAACCGAACCGAGCCCGACAATCGAATCGTTGCGTTTTCTTCCATTACCGGCTCGTCCGTGCTTACGATGGGCGCCTCGGTACGGGAATAAAAGTTCCAAGGATCGGTGTCATGTTCCTTTTCCCACTCGTTGGAATATCCATCGCCGTCCAGGTCCTCGTCGAACGGATCCTCCAAGCCATCTCCGTCGAGGTCCTCCACCACGTTCAGCAGCCGGACCTCAAACTGCGCGCTTGCGGATGCACCATACTGGTCCAACGCCTCCACTCCCAAGGTCCAAATCTTCGACTCGCTCTCGTAGTCCAACGAACGAGTCGTTCTGAGGGTTCCGTTCTCATCCAAGGTAAAGGGGGTTGTTTCTCCCTCTGCCGCAAGGCTTTGGTTCTCATCACGAATCCAATTCATTCGATAGGACAGAATCGATTCGGGGTTTCGGTCCGATGCCGCAAACAATCCGACTTGCGTACCAACCGGCTCGTTCTCCCTCACCTCCAATTCTTCGAGCGCCCGCAACTGTTCGGGCGCGTCGTTGAGCACCTGAACGAACCGAATCACCGTCTCAGCGGCATTTCCCGAACGGTCGGAGAAATCGTAACTCAATTCGTATGCACCCGGTCGGCTTGCATCCACTTGTCCGCTCGCCTCCACCGATCCGTTTCCATCCACCGCGTCTTTCCAGGTAGCGCCCTCATCGAAGTATTGCCTTCCGACCTCATGCGTCAGGCTGGCTCCGCCGATCAACTCGATCACCGGCGCGGTGGTGTCCACCACCTCGATCGCCCGGATCGCCTGCTGGGCCGAGTTGCCGCTGCTGTCGACGTAGTCGTAAGCGATCCGATAAGTACCCGGAACCAGGTGATCCACCGATCCGTTGGCATCCGCGACGCCGTCGCCGTCGACGTTGTCGCTCCATACCGCCCCCGCATCGACGTATGGTTCGCCCGCC
>JAYOCQ010000029.1:0-24985 GCA_038105525.1 Opitutales bacterium
GGCACGACTCGGTGGACGGCAACGGTACCGCCGATGCCAATGGCACGGTGGATCACTTAGCGCCCGGAACCTATCAGATTACCTACTCCTATACCGATTCCAGTGGCAATGCCGCCCAACCAATTACCCGTATCATCAATGTGGTGGACACCACGCCACCGGTGATCACCTTGGTCGGTGACGCCAACCTCACTCATTCCGCCTCAACCGAGTACTTCGATGCCGGTGCGACCTGGACGGACGTGGTCGATGGCAATGGTACTGCCGATGCCAATGGATCGGTGGATTCCAACACACCGGGAATTTATCAAATCATTTATACCAAGACCGATGCCAACGGCAATGCGGCCGAGCCCGTGGTACGTACGATCGAGGTGGTGGACGTCGATGCACCGGTGATCACCCTGCTCGGTGACTCCAACGTCACTCATGAAGCAGGTGCGGAATACGTTGATGCAGGAGCGACCTGGCACGATAATGTGGACGGCAACGGTACTGCCGATGCCAGTGGCGCGGTCGATCATTTGGTGCCCGGAATTTATCAGATCACTTACAACTACGTCGACAGCAGTGGAAATGCCGCCGATTTGCTGGTTCGTACGATCGATGTGGTGGATACGACCGAACCTGTTCTGATTTTGCAGGGGGATCGGAATACTACCCATGAGGTCAATTTGGAATATATCGATGAAGGCGCAATTTGGGTCGACGGTTTGGATGGCAACGGGTCTGCGGAAGTGAGCGGTATCGTGGATGTTGACGTTCCTGGCACCTACCTGCTCACTTACACTGCAGTGGATCGCTCCGGCAACTATGCAGAACCGATAATTCGATTCGTCAAGGTGGTGAACGACGCTCCTGAGAATCTGCATGCGCTTGGAGAGTTGCAGATCTTTGAAAATGAACCTGCAGGATCACTTGTCGGGACTTTTGTTGCATCTGATCCAAACCTTGATGCGAAACTGTCTTATCGCATGCATTCAGTTGTCGAACAAAACGGCTCTTTGGAAGATGAGTTCGCTACCCATCCGTTTTTGCTCGAAGAGAATGGCACCTTGGTAACGACTCGCGTTTTCGATTACGAGCAGGACCCGCAGGTTTGGATGTTCTCAGTCGTTGTGTCGGACGAGCATGGAGCTTTCGCCAATGGGTTGTTCGAAGTTCGAATCTTGAACGTTGTGGAGGATCTGGACAATGACGGAGTGGAGGATTTCTTCGATCAGGATATCGACGGAGACGGTTATTCGAATGAATGGGAAAACACCCAAGGCACAGATCCTCGCAATTTTTATTCCCGGACTGAATTGCCTATCGTTCGTACGGAAGAACCAGAACTGGATGAAAATGGAACGGTTGGTTTGTTCGGGTCGGTTCAATTCGATGGGTGGGGTGAGATAACCGGATTTGGCTTCGCGCTTTCCGATACAATGATTCGAGATAAGGAGAGTACGCAATGGGAATGGATCGATAGTACTGGTGATGCGAAAAGTTTCCACTTCAGTTTGGAGAATCCTCCGGCTGGAAGCACCTTGTACGTTCGAGCATGGGCGGAAAACGCCGCGGGCAGGAATTGGGGGGCTTTGAAAAAATTGGTTTTGCCTGAAAGTCCGAAGAGTTGGTGGGGAGAGTTGGATGAGGTTTCCGGAGGATGGAAGCGTTCGGACTGGTTTGGATTATTCAGGTATTACGGAGATGGCTGGATGTTTCATGCCCGATTGGGATGGCTGTATTCTTCCGCCGTCGAGGATGAAAGCGTATGGCTATGGAAGGATGGAGAGGGCTGGTTGTGGACCAAGAATGAGGTATGGCCTTACTTATGGAGTAATCAATCAGGCAATTGGTTGCACTTGGCTCCATTCAAAGCGGGCGAAGTTCAGCGTATTTACGATTTCTCCACTCAATCCTATCGCTGATCCATTTGCAAAATTGTCTTCCCTTTGGTTTGGGGTTCGAGCAAAGGCAAAGCGGTCGTTGACTTTCGTTTCAAAATCGAAAGGATAGTGCCCTCTTTGAACCTATTTCCTTTCAATGGTAAGCAACGATCCCAACGAAAAACCATCCGACTCTTCACCTGAAGAAAACGACCTCCACCCGGGTATGTCGGACGAGCAATACTCAAACTCCGGCTACAATGAGTTGGAGACCTGGAAGAGGAGTCGAAACCTGCTTTTTTCTCTGCTTGGAATCATTGCTTTGGGCGTGGCTTTCTTCTCCTACTTGAATCGAACCGCATTGAAGGAAAGTTCCGAACGCAGTTACCGTTTTGTCGACGCAGATTCGGAGGACCAATTTCTTTCCTTTGCCGATGATTACGACGACAATTTAGGCGGAGTGGCCCAATTTCGGGCAGCGGCCATACAATACCGAGAAGGTCGTTACGAAGATGCCGCGATTAATTTTCTCGATGCCGGCAATCGCTTGAATGGAGATCCTTTGCAGGGCCGAGCCAGAATCGGTCATGCAGTATCCTTGATTCGCAGCGGTAAGGAAAAGGAAGGTGGCGAGGCCTTGCAAGCAATTACCCAAGACTCATTTTTGCTTCCGGTTGATCGATTCGAGGCAAGCTATCTTTTGGGCGTGAAAGCCTTGAATGATGATGATTACGACGCTTATGAGCTCCTTAAGTCTTCTCTGGGAGATGACGAGAGCTCAGCCGAATACCTGGCTCGTCTAGTGGAATACAAACAATTGCTCGACTTGTACGATCAGGCGATTTCCTTGCCTGAGCTTAATTTGGAAAAGGGGGCGAAATACCTTAGCCTGCAAAGAAAGCGAAAATCAGTGAAAGAGACTGCCAGTGGACTGCTCTATGAGTCCCTTAGAGATGGCAACGGATCAGCCCCCGGTCTCAGTGACGAGGTTGAAGTACACTACCATGGAACCTTGGTGAACGGTGAGGTCTTTGACTCTTCGGTTGATAGAGGAGAACCTGCAAAGTTCATGGTGGGGCAGGTTATTTCAGGATGGAGCGAGGCTTTGCAACTGATGCATGTTGGAGACAAGTGGAAGCTTTTCATTCCTTCTGCTCTAGCCTATGGAGAGCGAGGCAACAATTCAATTGGTCCGAACGAAGCCCTTACTTTCGAGGTGGAGTTGCTCGGAATTACACCTCCCATAGAAGTGCCTGATGCACTCGAAGGAAACGCAACGATCCCGCCTCCGGTTGTTTTCCCTGATGATTCGCTCTTGCAGCAGTCCGCAGGAGAATCCAACTCTTCAGCGATTGTTGAGGAAGTAAATGCATCCGAATAGGCGCTCTTTTTTCCGCTTTGCTCGAATTTCATGCATGGATGGAAGCGCGGATGCTCTCGGCCATCTCCTTTCCCCTCAAGAGCTCAACCAAACGCAATCCGAATTCAATTGCGGTGCCTGCTCCAGGTGACGTGATCACATGGCCATCTTGTACGACTTCTTGCCCTTTGACTGCTCGGGGCAGTTCTTTGGCAGTCGAAAAATGAGCCGTGTACCTTTTCGAGTTCAGAATACCTAGGTCGCCCAGAATCAAGGGAGCTGCGCAAATGGCTCCGATCGGTCGTTGCAGACGCTCGAATTCTTGAACGAAGGATAAGAAAGCTTCGTTTTTGCGAAGCTCGAAGACGGCGGGTCCACCGGAAAGAACAAGCAGATCGAAGTCATTCGGTATACTGTCGACCAAAAAAATATCGCATTTGATCACTATTCCCGACCTCCCGCATACCTCCAATCCGGATTCGCATGAAGCAGTGATTACCTCGATTTCACTTCGACGAAGAAGATCGATGGGGCAAACAGCCTCGATTTCCTCGAACCCATGAGCGAGCGGAACGAGGACTTGAGGAATCATGGGGAGGCTGAAGCTTTTGCCTTTTGCGGTTTTTCGCTCTTTTTCGTATCCTTGGAGGGAGGACTTTTTTCAGCCCCGTTCTTTTCCTTGCCGGAAGATTCAGCGGATCCTTCCTTGATATCCGATCCGCTCTTTTTCTTGTAATCGGTTTCGTAAAAGCCAGAGCCTTTGAAGATGAGACCTGCTCCGAGGCCGAGTAATCGTTTTGCTTGACGCTTTTTGCACTTGGGGCAACTCTTCGCTGGCAGATCCTTCATGGATTGAAACATTTCCCAGTGGTGTCCGCAGGAACCGCATTGATAATCGTAAGTAGGCATGGATTTGGTTGTAAAAGAAGGGAATGGTGAACAAATCAGTAAGCTTTCTTCCCTCGAAGAGAGAAGAAGTAAGAGACGAGAACCCACTGACCGATAAAAAACGACAGTCCGTAAAGCGGAAGAGCCAGAACGAAAATACCCCAAAAGCAAACAACCGGCAAGGCAAGGGGTTTCCATGTTGATCGTACGATCCGCAAAAGAAATTTCACCTGAAAGGCCTCTGCGAGCGATTCGCGGGTTAAGTACAAATATAGAGATCCGAGGAACAATACCGGGGAGAAGAAGGCGCACAAGGCCAAAGGGAGGTAAGCAACCACTCCGAGCAAACCGAAGGAAAGAAAATAAAGAGCCAGGCTGAGAATCCATCCAAGCAGAAGAGGAATGCCCGCGTAGATTGCGAGGAGAAAGAAGATACGGAGACCTCCGAGGAAGAGTTCGACCCAATTCATCTCCGACCATTCAGGCAACTCGAATCTATTGGAGCGACGAAGCCGACGAGCATATGCAAGGAGATAGCCAAGGGCAAAAAGATTGAGAACCGGCACAAAGGACAATGCGCCCCCTAAGCCGACTTTGGGAACCCATCCCCGACTTCCGAACAATCGTGAGCAAACCGCTTCCAAACTTGGCATAGCTTCTGAATGATGACATGGTTGCGTTTGTCCGCAAGTCATGAATTTCTCCGAAAAACTGAAGGGATACCAAGAAGCAGTGGAAAAGCGCCTGCGCTCCGATCTGCCCCCATCCTACCAGCGCCCCGCTCGTTTGCATGCCGCCATGAATTACAGCTTGTTGGCGGGCGGCAAGCGACTGCGTCCGGTTCTGGTTCTTGCCGCAGAGCAGATTTATCCTGCAGCGCTTGATCCCATGCCCGCAGCGCTGGCCGTGGAAGTCATTCATACCTACAGTTTGATTCATGATGATTTGCCCGCAATGGACGATTCCGATTTACGCCGAGGAGAACCTTCTTGCCATCGGGCCTTTGACGAAGCGACGGCAATTCTCGCTGGCGATGCCCTGATTCCGCTTGCCTTTCAATTCCTCGCAGAAGCATATGTCGACGTTCCGGGGCTGGGCTTGGAGTTGGTTCGAGAGTTGTCTCGTGCTGCAGGAAGCGAAAAATTGGTCGCTGGACAGATGGAAGACTTGTTGGCCGAGGGTAAAGAGCCGGACATAGATACTTTGTCTTTCGTTCATGCCAACAAAACGGCAGCGATGATCGAAGTCTCATTGATGATGGGATTTCTTATGGGAGCAAAGGGAAATGATCGGAATCTCGTAGAACTTACGCGACGGGCGGGCCGTTCATTGGGACTGGCATTTCAAGCGGTTGATGATTTGCTCGACGTAACCTCAAGCACGGAAAAGCTCGGCAAGGCCGCATCGCATGACGTGGCTTCCCGAAAAATGACATGGGTAAGTATGCTGGGCGTGGAAAAGGCCAAGGAATTGGCTGCCGGTCATACCGAGGATGCCATGGCTGCCATTCGCGGAATTGGAGGAGAAAACCAGTTCCTGATTGAGCTTGCTCGGCATCTGCTTCTCAGGGAGTACTGATAGAATCAAGGATTCATCCAAAGAGCTTTTGTCTTCGGATTGGCGCGAAAGGCTGAAGCTTTCACGGCGCATGGGTACTGGTTTCGCCGCACCCGGAGGAGAATTCACTCGGGCGCTTTTCGAATGGAGCCTGACACCCGAGGGACGGTTCGTTCAGGGTTTGCTTCGAGGCAGAAGGGTTGTGGAGTTAGGGGCGGGCATGATGCCATACGGTTTTGCATTGGCTGCCCATTCCAGGGCGCGAAACTTTGTTGCAGTGGAACCATTTTTTGCCGACCGACAGGCACTCGCTCAGGCGACCTTCATAAAGGAGCATTTGCCACTGGATCTACGCATTCCTCGAAAAGTGATTGGCAAGGACATGTTGAATCATCTCTTGAGCGAACCCGATGAAATGATCGTCACCTTGGCTTGTGGGATCGAGGATTGCATAATGCCCGATTCCAACTATCGAAAAAAAGTGGAAGGAGAAATCGAGAGAACTTTGGTCAGGGATGGGTTCTTCATCAGTTCTCACAGCGACCTGAAGCCCAAGGGTTTGTTGGTGATGGAATGCACCTTCTCACGCCCATTCGAAGGACGTGTTCGGGATCGATTGCGTCTGCACGGAAGAAAAGAGGCTTTTGATCGTTGGATGCAGATGCAGCCCAAGGATAGTCAGGGTTTTGGAGGAACGGCAGACAACCTGGCCTTCATGATCAAGTAAAGCTCTCTGCTGATCCAGGCATCGGTGGCGGCATAGCTTTTCTGAGACTCGCTAAGCGGACTTTTTTGCCAGTTGGAGAGTTGGGCGGACTTGGAGAGCCTTTGAGAGAAAAAGATTGCGGTAAGGTTTCGCAAACCGGTCTGTTCGATCTTCAGTGATTGAGCAAGAGGAGCAAGGTCTTCGAATCCGGCAGGCTCGAATTCCTCGATTTTCTTCAAGTTGTATACGTCATCCTTGATGGCTACCCCAGTCTTGACGATTTTCGGATTCTGTAAAATTCCGACCAGGGGACCTAATTTCATTACCGGATAGAGACGAAAGAGAAAGGCCTGGTCGGCCGTTGCCAGTTGCAGTAAAGCGGGAGGGTTGTTGGGGCCCCTCTTGAAATTAGGTTTGCATTCGACGTCGAAGCCAAGCACTCGCTGCTTGGATAAGCGATCGACGAAACGCTTGGTGGTCTTTGCGTCCTCCGCTAGTTGAATCGACCCTTGAAAGCGAATCAGGGGCAGTTCGTTGATCTGATTCTTCTCCAACCGCGAGGGAAGATCACCCATGTTCGTAGGCAGGGAAGGCATTCGGTTACAATTGCAGAGAGAGCCCGTCGTAGGCAAAAATCACTTCATTGGGCAAGCCACGAGGGGAGGGTGCTCCCGGAATGCCGGGGATGGATTCGCGGACGGCATGCCTGGTTCCCAAAAGAAACTTTTTCGTATGGGCGAAGAATTCGGAGATGTCATCGTCGGTGGCGTTGGGGTCGTGGTGAAAGATGGCCAATTTGGAGACGTCAGCTCGAGCTGCAAGTTCTACGCCCATGACGTTGCTCGAATGCCCCCAGTGTTCGCGATTGCCGATGGATTGAGAATGGGTGTAGGGCGCGTCGAAGACAAGCAGGTCGGCCCCGCGAATGAAGTCCAGGTAGGGATAGTCTTTGCAATGAGCTTCGTTGGTGTGTTCGCAATCGGTCGAATAGACGAAGGCTCGATTGTTGGACTCGATGCGGTAGCCATAGGAGTCTCCGGGATGGTTCTGCTTGTAAAGCGTGATGCGGGAGTCGCAAACCTCGATGACGTCTCCGGGAGAGTGTTCTTCAAAGGAGATCTGCGCCGCCATAACTTCGAAACCGATGGGAAAGAACGGTTCCTTCATTTGCTGCTTGAGAAATTTTTCGATACCTCGATGACCGCCATGAAACACGATTCGATTGCTGGGAGCGTAGGCAGGAGCGAAGAAGGGGATTCCCTGAACGTGATCGTAATGAAAATGGGAGAGGAAGACGTGAAAGGTGCAGCCCGATATCCCTTTTTCCATGATTTCCTTTCCCAAGCAACGCAAACCGGAACCTCCATCAAGTATCAAATATTCCGGAGATCCGGTTTCAACGTGTATGCAAGGTGTGTTCCCGCCCCAGTGGGCCCGAGTCCTGAATTTGAGCTTGGTCTTGATGAATTCGCGAATCTGCTTTTCCGAACGCAACTCCTTTCCTCGGGCCGACATCAATGCGGCGACCACCTTTTCTTCCACTTCACTAGCGGTGGGAGCGGTTGGCAAAGATCCTCGGGTGCCTTTGAAATGAATCTTCATGCAGGATATCGTTCTTTATAAATTGAGAAATTAGGGCAATGCAATTTTGACAAGGCTAAATTTGGAAGACCGAGTTGTGTGCTTGATGAATCGATGGGAAACAACCATGATCTTGACATGAGTATCGAAGAAAAGCTTGCCATTCCCTTTTATCGGACCGGTCTCGAAAGATTGAATTTTACGGAAATCTTGGAACTTTTCGTCGATCCCGCCAAGAAGAGCGGTAACTTTCATCGCATATCCGATATGCACGTCAAGATCGGATTGCCCATAAGTTTTCGAACCGACGATCAGTTGCTCCCCGTCCCAAAGGGTACCCCCGTAACTGAGGATGCCATGCTGCACATGCTCGGAATTCTTCTGAGCGAAAAACAACTTGCCGCGGTGACTGATGAGGATGATCCCCAGGACGTCGATACTGCGTTCGAATGGTCGGCTCAAGGAATCAATTTTCGATTGAACGTCTTCAGAGACAGGGATGGATTGGCCTTTGTCATGCGTGTGCTCTCCTCAACAATTCCCGCCATTCAGGAGATCGGGCTGCCATCGGAGGCGATTTGGAGAGAAATTTCCGCCATGAAAAGGGGGTTGGTACTGGTTACCGGCGTAACCGGAAGCGGAAAGTCCACCACTATTTCCTCGCTCATCAATCACCTCAATTTGAATCGAAAGTGTCGCATCATCACTCTCGAAGACCCGGTCGAATTCATCTTCAAGAACGAAAGTTCCATGATTTCCCAACGCCAGGTCGGTCAAGACGTGAAAAGCTTTTCCGCCGGATTGAGAAGCGCCCTGAGAGAAAACCCGGACGTGATCTTCGTTGGAGAGATTCGGGATACGGAAACCGCCACTCTCGCCCTAAGCGCAGCGGAAACCGGTCATTTGGTCTTTTCAACTCTTCACACCAGAGATGCAAAGGGAGCTTTGAGTAGAATCGTGGATATGTTCCCTGCAGAGCAGGCGAAATTCATATGCCTTCAGCTTTCTTTCAGTTTATCCTACGTATTGAGCCAGAAATTGGTTCCACGATGCGACTCCGCCGGTAGAATTCTGGTAATGGAGGTGCTCAAAAACGTTCCGGCCATAGGTAATCTGATTAGAACCGGGAATTGGCAGCAGGTCTATTCGGCCATGGAAACGCAGTCAAGGGAGGGCATGCTGACCATGGAGCAACACCTCCTCTTTTTGCATCAGCATGGAATCATTAGCCAGGAGTCGGCGGTTGCTTACGCCAACGATGCAAGCATTGTCGAGCGGTTGGGGCAATGATTCCTTCGTTTTCTGAAAGGGGCGTTGCCTTTGTCGTTTCTTCGACGTCGGTTCTTCCGTCATGAAACTTTCCTTCTTTTCGAACGTTTCTCTTTGCCTCCTGTTCTGCGCTTGCGCTTTCAATCTCTTGTGCTTGCTGCATGGAGCGAATGATCCACAATCTTCAAAAATGAAAAAAGAGGAAAAAAAGGAGAGCAAAGTCGTTCGCAAGACTGAAGAGGAGTGGAGAGGTTTGCTGACGCCGGATGAATTCAGGATTCTTCGTCGAGCCGGAACGGAAAGGCCCAATGGAAAGCCTTATCAGGAATTCAAGCGCCATGGCGAAGGGGTTTACTTTTGCGCAGGATGTGATACCGAATTGTTTTCCTCCGATAAGCGATTCGACTCCCACTGCGGTTGGCCATCCTTTTTCGATCCCTCGAAAGTGGAAAACGTCAAAACTTCCATCGATTACTTGCTGGGGTATCCTCGCACCGAGGTTTTGTGCGCTGTTTGTGACGGACATCTAGGTCACGTGTTCTCCGGAGAAGGCTTCGATACTCCGACCGACAAGCGATATTGCATCAATGCCACCGTCCTAAGGTTTCGTTCGAAGGTTGCTTCAGGAACGAATGAAAATGAGTCGAGTCCCTGATGTTTTGCTCCCGCGTCAGCCTTTTTGAAAAAGAATCCCGCCCTGGTTTCGGCTCCGTGCCGTCAAAAGCCTCGGCCCTCGCTTTCCTTGCGCCGCTTCTTTTCATTGCAGCTACTGGGCGTTCCATACAGCCCGGGGCATTGGACGTTCGAATACCTGCCTATGACGGCAATGGCAGACTGCTTTGGGAGCTGTCGGCCTCGGAGGTGGATCTTCTCGAAAAACAAACCTATGATGCTCGCAACCCTCAAGTCAGAGTTCTTCAAGGCAATCAGCCGACTCTCTCCGCTCGTTCGTCGTCGGGAACTTTTGATCTCGAAAGCAGTTACGCCAAGGGTTCTGACGCGCTTTGGGTGGAGGGATCGGGTTTTCAAGCCGTGGGGAGACCTTGGCAATTCGAATCGGGCGTATCGGACGGTTCCACCAAGTTGTCTTTTTCCGATCGTAGCGAGGTTGGATTTGATTTTGAACTTGGGCCGGTCTTGACCGGTGAAACTTCGGGGCAGGTTGAAGGTTCCAGCAGAAAAGAGCTGGGGGAGGGCATGCCTCACGAAAAAATCGATGACAACGAATTTCCTACTCTGGCTCGATCCCGCCATTCGGTCGTCCTTGATCTCGGGGGGGGGAATCACAAGTTTCTTCTTGAAAATGAAGTTCTGATTGAAATGAAGATTCAAGATGAGAATGCATCGGGCTTTCAGGTTGCCACCATCAGTTGTTCCAGACTGGTGGTCGATTTGAAAAAAGATTCCAATACGAGCGATCAAGGAGCCTTTGGCCAGATCGTTCGCATACATGCGGAAGGAAACGTCGTGATGAATGATCCGGCAAGAAAATGCTCTGCCGAACAATTGCTTTGGTTGGCGGAAGAAGGCGGAAGCGTTCTTTTGGAAGGTGATGCACTGGTTCTTGATCGTCAATGGGGAGAGGCCAGAGGCGAAAAGATTATCCTTCGCAAGGAAGACGGCAGGGCCGAGGTGATCGGCGGCAAGGATGGTTGGTCACGGATTGCCTTGCCTGCGATTCCGGCCTTCAGTTTCCCTAAATTGCCCAACAGGAAAAATAAAAAAACTCCCTGATTCAATGACCTCTTCCGTTCCCCATCTTCAGGTCTGTGAATTACGAAAATCTTACGGTCCGAGGGAAGTCGTTAAAAACGTTTCCTTGGATGCATACGGCGGAGAGGTCGTCGGGTTGCTTGGTCCGAACGGTGCGGGAAAGACGACCACTTTTTCCATGGTCGCCGGTTTTGTTCTTTCGCAATCAGGGAAGGTTTGTCTGGATGGAAAGGACCTGACGCGCTTACCTCCGCATCATCGAGCGAAAAGAGGGTTGGTGTACCTTCCTCAGGAGGCTTCCGTTTTTCGAAAGCTTACCGTGGAGCAAAACGTCAGAGCGGTTGCTCAAACGCTTGGACTTCCCCGGAATGAGGAAAACGAATTGGTGAGAACGCGCTTGGATGAATTGGCCTTGAGTCATCTGGCCGAGCAGAAGGCTGATACTTTGAGTGGAGGTGAAAGGAGACGCCTCGAAATTACCAGGGCGCTGGTGCTTAGTCCCAAGTTTCTCATGTTGGACGAACCGTTCAGCGGAGTAGATCCCATAAGCGTCAGCGACGTAGCGAACATCATTGGTCAACTCAAGGAGCGCGGAATGGGTATCTTCATTACCGACCATAACGTTCGAGAAACCCTTCGGGTTGTGGATAGAGCCTATCTTCTTTACGAAGGCAGTGTGCTTGCCCATGGAAACGCAGATTTTCTTTTGTCCGATCCACAAACGAGGGAAAAATACCTCGGTGAGGATTTTCAAGCCTAGTAACAGTATCCATCCTCATGAAGCCCAGTTCCCTGCCCGAATACATCGAAAGTATTTCCGTTCGCGATTTTTACGATAGCTTTGCCGAACGATTGCTCTTGAGGTTGGTCACTTCGCAAAAGACTTTATCCCGATGCACCATTCGGGAAAGAAGCCTCAATCGTCCAGCCTTGGCAGTTACCGGGTATTTCAAGTATTTCGCCAGCAAGAGGATTCAACTTTTCGGCGCGGGTGAAATGGGCTTCCTCCGGGAACAGCAGAAAAGCCACCGCTTGAGGATTCTGGAAATGATGGCCTCGAAAAGAATTCCCTGCGTGGTGATATCGAGAAACCTTGCCCCCACTCCGGAAATGATCGAGGTTTTCGAGCGCAGAGGAGTACCTGTTTTTCGTACGAGTTTGCCATCGAAGGCGTTTACTACCGAAGTGACCGTTCTTCTTGAGGAACGCTTTGCCCCCAAGACAACGGTTCATGGCACCCTTCTCGACGTTCGAGGCATTGGAACCCTAGTTAGAGGCGACAGTGGTTCGGGTAAAAGCGAAGCAGCGCTCGCTTTGATCGAACGCGGACACAGTTTGGTCGCGGACGACATGGTGCGAGTCAAACTTCTGAGTGATCATAGTCCGGTGGGTTTTTGCGATGAAATAAGCCGAGGTTTCATGGAATGCAGAGGAATTGGCATAATCAACGTCGAGGAACTGTTCGGAATACGTTTCGTTCGCTTGGAAAAGAAAATCGAACTGGTGGTCACCTTTACCGAAGACCAACAGGACTCTGACATCGATCGTACAGGCTTGGAGCGAAAGAGCTTTGAAATACTTGGTGCAAACATCCCCCATATGGAAATTCCTTTGCGAACTGGCAGAGACATGGCTCGCTTGGTTGAAGTGGCGGCCATGGTACAAGCCGCTCGGCAACTTGGTCACGACTCAGCCTACGAATTTAATCAGAAACTGATAAAAAAAATGAATTCCGATTTGTGAAATCGTTTGAATTTGCGCCTGCTCTTTTTCCTAAATCGCCAAACATCAGAGGGGTAATGAAACGGGTGAATTTTTCTTCAATGGCAACCCGAAAATATTCTAAAACTTACTTCCGACCCCATGTGAATAACTTGTGAGAAAGTTTGCGTTGTCAGGGTGTTTTTTTTCTTGGTTTACTGTCTTCTTTCATTCAGAAAAGATTCCTTCCCTTCTTTCCCATTTAACCCTTCACCTTAGCTTCCCGAATCTTTGGATTGACGCAAGTAGTTATAGATCAATTTTTTGTGACATATCCAAACTGCATCTCTCCCCTGCATTCGAAACTTCTTCTTCCCCCTCTTTTTTTTTAGAACCCCTTCACAATCAGCAGGTTTGCATAAACGTGTTTGGCCTGTGAATAATTTTTCTTATACACCCTATGACTGAACTTACAGCCACTCCCGAAACCTTTTGGAGTTCGTTGCGAGAAAGCCTCCTGGAGGTGATACCTGCAGACACCTTTCGCGTTTGGTTCGATAACATCCGCGTAGGTCACATGGATCAGGATGGTTGCGAGCTGATCACCCCCAACGAATTTTCCGCCATTTGGATTCGCGACAATTATCTGGACGTCATCAGACAGGAAGCCGATCGGTTGGTCGGGTATCCCTTCACCGTCGAGTTGCTCGGTTGTTACGAAGAGCACGCAGAATCGGATTCCGCTCGCAATCGAATCGCAAAATCCAAAACAAAATCAAATCGCACTTCGGGACCTTCGCTTCAAGGCCGTTCCTTGGGAATCAATCCCAAGAACACCTTTTCCAATTTCGTCGTCGGGGCTGGCAGCGAATTGGCTCACGCTGCCTGCGTAGCGGTTGCCAATGCCCCCGCTCACGCCTACAATCCGCTTTTTCTCTACGGAGATACCGGTTTGGGCAAAACTCATTTGTTGCATGCCGTTGCTCACCATGCTTTGAATCGCAATCCTGCAACTCGCATCGCCTACGTTTCTTGCGAGAGGTTCACCAATGAATTCATACGAGCGATTCAAGAAAATACGCTTACCAAATTCAGGTCTCGCTACAGGAGCGTAGATTATTTGCTGATTGACGACGTGCAGTTTCTTGCAGGCAAAGAGCGTATTCAGGAAGAATTCTTTCATACCTTTAATGAATTGTTTGAAGCCCAGCGCCAGATTTTGCTTACCAGCGATCGTCCTGCGGGAGAGATCGACAAGATCGAAAGTCGCTTGCTGTCCCGGTTTCAGTGGGGACTGGTATCTGATATTCAAGCGCCTGACTGGGAAACGCGCGTAGCGATTCTGTCACGCAAGTCTCAAGCGATGGGTATTTCAATCGAGGCGGAAATTCTCGAGTTTCTCGCTAAGAATATTTCCCGAAACGTACGCAGAATGGAAGGGGCTCTCACTCGAGTCGCAGGGTACGTCGGATTGACTCGTAAAAAAGCCGATTTGGAAACGATTCAACGCCTTCTTCGTGATATTCTCCGAGAAGAGAACCTTAGTCGAATAACCATTGAGACCATTCAGAAAAGAGTGGTTGATTACTACCACCTTAGAATGGCCGATATGCTTTCCAGGCGGCGTCCGGCCAACATCGCCTTTCCTCGGCAAGTTGCCATGTACCTTTCACGTCTTATGACGGAACATTCCCTGCAGGAAATCGGTAACGCTTTCGGTGGAAGGGATCATGGCACCGTAATTCATGCCTGCAAGACCGTTGAAAACATGATGGATCAGGATGCTTCGATCAAGGTATCCGTTGAATTATTGACCGAGCAACTCTCGCAATCGATCGCTTGAACTTCATCGGCAGGGAAGTTCTTACTGGCTTGAACAACCGTCAGTCTTGTTTTATTTAGCTCTATTTCATGAATGACGAACAAGTTAACGAAGGCCCCGCTCTTCCCCCTGCTTCCAGTTCTTCGCTGAATTCGGAGCAGAGGCGTGAAATCGCAAATTGGGTATCTGGTGGGCTCGGTCTTTCGGATATTCAGAAAAGAATAGCCGGCGACTACGGCGTAGTGATGACTTACATGGACGTTCGGTTCCTCGTTGATGATTTGGACTTGGATCTTGTCGATCCGGAGCAACCTGAAGCTGAATCAAGCAAGGTAGACGATATTGTGGTCGAGGACGAAAAAGTCACGTCTGGAGTTAGTGTAGAAGTGGACGGAGTGACTCCTCCAGGCGCTATGGCCAGTGGGTCGGTCACTTTCTCGGATGGAGAATCCAAGAATTGGACTCTGGATCAATTCGGAAGGTTGGCAATGAGCGGAGGAACGGACGGCTACCAACCCAGCGAAAAGGATGTGATGGAATTTCAAAGATCCTTGGAAAAGGCCTTGCGCGGACCATCCCTCTGATTCTACCGATCCCGGAGACGAAGAAAGCCTTTTTTCTCCTTTTTCAGTTTTCGGAGGATCGTACGCATTTCGCTTTGGGTCAGTCGAAGCAGGCTTGAAAATCAATCAGGGCTTTCTCGATCGCACGCAGATCCGCCTTTTCCAATCGTATCGGCAAATCGGCAACCGGCCATTGAGGCAAGGCGGGTAGTTCAACATGTTTGCCGCGCCTGAATTCGTCTATGCGAAAGTTGAGTATACTCATGGACTTCAAGTGACCTTCATCTGAAAATGACATTCGAAGGTCGGTAGGATCCGGGCGATCCGGGTTCAATTTCTTAAAGAGAAAGGTAAGCTCGGAATCGGATTTCTCAGGGGAGCTAATCCATACGAATTCACTCTTCAACAAATAATTGAGCCAAACTTCCCGTCCTTTGGAGGTGCTGAGGTAGGGGGTCTGGATGAAATCGTTACCTGCCTCAAGCAGGTCTTCAAAAACCGGAGTGAAGTTGTTGAGGTTGAAGGAATAGTGAAAATTGCCCGTTTCCACGACTCGGGCAATTTCGAAAGATGGCAGAGGATAGCTCGCTTCCTTCCACTCGGTATGGTTGCCATCGGGAGCAAGCAAATGGCTTTGGCCGTTCCTGACGCGGTAGGCAAGAAGGGTTTCTTGCTCCCTTCTGAATTGTACCTCGAAGCCTTTTGATCCCTTGTCGACCAGAAGGATGAACTCGATCATTTGTTCAGGATCGGGAAGCAACCAATGCCCCTTGACGTAGATGGCTTCCTGATCTTCGTTCAAGAGATCGTGAAAGGTGGAAAACTTCTCCAAGAAGGCTTTTAAGCGTGTTTCCTTCAATTCCAGACCCTCCAAAAGAGAGACGAGGGTTTTTTGCCAGTGGGAGTCGGAATTGCCTTCGTTTTTGAGGAAATTTTTCAGAAGGGAAAGAGCGTCGTCCTTCTCGTCGGAGCGCAGGTGGGATAAAGCATGCAGAACCAGATACTTCGGGGACTGGCGAAGAGAGGGCGGGAGACTGGCGATGAGTTGTTCGATCTCTTCGGGTTTGGTGTTTGGGCGCAGAAAGCGTGAGACAAGCAAGCTCTCTTGGACGTCGGTCGAGTTTCTTTCCGATTCGTCGATTTGCGCGAGTTGATATCGAATGCAGAATGCCGACTCCGGGTGCGCCATGCCGGATAGGGCCCGTATTTTGGCTAGAGGCGGGTTTTCGGAAAGTGACGTTTCGATCAAGGAAGCAAAGGAATTGTTCTGTCGGGAAAGAACTTGGAGGGCGGCAAGCAGAGCCTCTCGCAGCTTTTCATTTTCCGATTTTCGGCAGATCAGAAAAGAACGAAGAAGCAAAGCCGGGTCCTGCATGAGTTCAGGTCCCTGCATTTTTGCAAGCAATTCGATCAGCTCGGAAAAAGATTGAGCGAATTCGGAGCTGGAGAGATCTCCTTCTTCGGTTTTGTGTTTGAGCAACAGAGTGAGCCGGTCCGATCCTTTGTCGAAAGTACTGGCGAAGAAAAGACTGGGTACCGATCCCAAATAATCGAAAAGCAACAAATCCGTTGCCCGTTTGACGGAACGAAAGTCTTCGGCCAGTTTCCCTATCATGAGAAGATCGAGCGCAACTCTGGGAGCATGGGGAGAGGAAGAGTTTTCATCCAAAAAAAGGTGAGCATCGCCAAGGTATGCATCCAGGGCGCCTTCTTTCAAGTTGCCTTCGTAAAAGGGGATTCGGCCATGCAACCCGCCAAGCAAACTTGCGAGAAAGAAAAAAGCCGAGATCTTGGAAATGCCGGAGAACTCATTCATCGTTTGATTTCTAATGTTTCGGTCATTGCGAAAGGGTCAACAAAAACCCGACAATGATTTTGAGAAGCATTCCAAGGTTCGGTCGATTTCATCTTCTTGGTGAGCGGCGCTGAGAAAGCAGGTTTCGTAGGAAGAGGGAGGAAGATAAATCCCCGCATCCAGGCATTCGTGAAAGAAAGTTTTGTAAAGCTGATGATTCGACCCGAGCGCGTCTTCGAAACGATGAATGGGGCACTCGGAAAAGAAGAGGCAGAACATCGATCCAACCTGCGGAACCTGCAAGGGAATTCCTCGCTCTTTTGCAAGGGAGCTCAAGCCAGCTGATATTCGGCTGCCCATCTTCTCAAGCCGCTCGTAGGGACTGCTTTCCATGAGCAATTTCAAAGAGGCGATTCCAGCGGCCATGGCAAGCGGGTTTCCACTTAGCGTGCCGGCTTGGTATACGGGGCCGTCAGGGGCAAGGAAATCCATGATTTCTTGCTTTCCCGACAAGGCTCCGACTGGAAGCCCTCCGCCGATTATCTTTCCCATTGCGGTAAGATCGGGGATAATTTCCGTTCTTTCCTGCACGCCGCCCAAACCGATGCGAAACCCAGTCATCACTTCGTCGAAGATCAAGACGACTTCGTGTTTCGAGCATAATTCCCGCATGCTTTGGAGGTATCCTGACAGAGGAAGGATCAAACCGCAATTGGCCGGATAAGGTTCGACGATCACGGCCGCAATCTGATCCGACGATTCTTCAAGGCAGTTTTTCAGGGCTTCGAGGTCGTTGTAGGGGAGCACCAGTGTTTCCGCTGCCAAAGAGGCGGGCACGCCGGCGCTATCGGGATTCCCCAAGGTCAATGCTCCTGAGCCGGCCTTGACGAGCAGACTGTCGACGTGTCCATGGTAACAACCGGCGAACTTGATGACCTTCGTTTTCGAAGTGTAACCGCGAGCCAGACGAATCGCAGTCATGGTTGCTTCCGTTCCGCTGTTGCACATGCGAACCTTTTGCGCCGATGGAACCAACTGAACGATCAGTTCCGCCATTTCCACCTCCGCCGGTCCGGGCGTACCAAAACTGGTGCCTTTGGCAAGAGCTTGCTCGATTGCTTCTCGAATAACTGGGTGATCGTGTCCATGGATGGCGGGGCCCCAGGTGCACACGTAATCGATGAGTTCCCGAGAGTCGGAGGTGTAAAGCTTGCTTCCGGAGGCTCGTTCGGTAAAGAAGGGGGTTCCTCCGACCGAGCGAAAGGCTCGTACCGGAGAGTTCACTCCACCGGGGATGACTCGCTTGGCGCGTTCGAAGAGGGATTGCGATTGGTTCATGAAGGGGATAAGTCAGTTGGAATATTTCTGCACGATCGGCATGCGCCTGCCGATGCCAAAAGCCAGTGGAGTGATCTTGAGGCCGGGGGCCGCCTGCTTTCTCTTGTATTCGTTTCGATCGACCAGTTCTACGATCCGTCGGACGGTGGATTCCTCAAAGCCGGATCCGATCAACTCGCGAATCGAAGCCCCATTCTCAACGTATTCATGCAGGATGGCATCCAGGAGGTCGTAATCCGGCAGCGAGTCGCTGTCCATTTGGTTGGGTCTCAATTCAGCGGAGGGAGGCTTGAGGATGGTGTTTTGCGGAATGACCTCGCTCGACCGGTTAAGATGCTTCGCCAGAGCGAAAACCTGACTTTTTGGCAGATCCGATAGAACGGCCAGACCACCGCACATGTCACCATAGAGGGTACAGTAGCCGACTGCCAGTTCGCTTTTGTTTCCGGTCGTCAAAAGCAAGGCCCCGAACTTGTTTGAAAGCGCCATGAGCAAGAGGCCTCTCGCCCGCGCCTGAACGTTTTCCTCGGTGACGTCCGGAGGCAAGCCTTGAAAAAGCGGAGCGAGAAGCGAATCGGCCGAATTCACGATTTTCTCGATGGGAAGGGTATGGAATTCGATGCCTAGGTTTCGAGCCAAAGCAAGGGCGTCATCCTTGCTGTGCTCACTTGAGATTGCCGAGGGCAGGCTGATGCCGATCACGTTTTCCTTGCCAAGCGCTTGAACTGCAAGCGTTGCGGTAACGGCGGAATCTATACCCCCGCTCAAACCGATGATTGCCTTTTTAAATCCGCTCTTGCGGGCGTAGTCCCCCAATCCAAGCATCAGGGCCTTGTGAACCGATTCATAATCATCGGTTTCGACAATGGTTTTGAGGGATGAATCTTCGTCGAGATCAAAAACCAAGGTGGTTTCGGCAAATGAAACGAGCTTTTGGACGACTAGTCCCTGTTGGTTCAAGAAGATGGACGATCCGTCGAAAATCAATTCGTCGTTTCCTCCTACAAGGTTTACGTAAGCCAATTGAGCCTGGGTTCTCGAGGCCACTGATCGGAGCAGGGCAAGTCGGGTTTTCATTTTTCCGAGGTGCCAAGGGCTTGCCGACAAGTTAACAAGCAAATCCGGACGTTCTCTGCAGATTTCATCGAGAGGGTCTTCTCCATGTAGTCCGCCTCGAAACCACAGGTCTTCGCAAATGGTTACCCCGATTTTCTTGCCTAAGTGCGTAAAGCACATCGGTAGACGACCAGGAGCAAAATAGCGATCCTCGTCGAAAACGTCATAGGTAGGAAGAAGCCGCTTGCGAAATACCTGTTGAATTTTTCCCTGACGACACAGGGCGACGGAATTGTGAAAGGGTCTGCCTTCATCGGACGTTCTCTTTTCGGGAAAACCGATCAAGGCGGGAAAAGGACCAGTTTCTCGAGCGAAACTTTCAAGGCTCAGGCTGCAGTCATCGCCGAAACTTTTCTTGAGCAGGAGGTCTCTCGGCGGATATCCGCATAGGGCCAATTCCGGAAAGATCACCAATTCACTACCTTCGGAAACCAACTTGGCGTATGCCGAAGAGGCGATTTGAAGGTTGCCCTCCAAGTCACCCACCGTGGAATTGATCTGAGCGACCCCGATTTTCATTTTTAGCTTCCTCGAACCATCATCGCATTCAAGTATGTAAAGCGTTGCGAGGAATGCCATCCATAAACATCAATTTCGCTTGAAATTTGCTTGCCTGCTCTGATCGAATCCTCGGTCAAAGCAAACATTGACGACTTTTGTTCTTATTGCGACCATGCCGTTATGATTCGCCGAACCTTCCCATTGCTGGCCCTTTTGATGCTTCGATCGCTCTTCGGAAATGAGACGGTTCCTTTCACCGGAAAACCGGAGGTTCCTTCGGATATCCTCGTAAAGGAAGATCCCGATGGAGGAGAGCCCGTAATAAAGGTATCCGGTACTCATTCTCTTTCAAAGGAGCGGATCGAATCTTTGGTTTATGATTGTTCTTCCTGGTTGAATTGGTTGCAGGCAGGGCGCAGTCATAATGACGTGAGCTTGTTGCTGAAATCCTTGGAGAATGAACTTCATCTTGCTTTTCTAGGGCAAGGCTTTCCGGATGCCTCCATTCGTGTTTCGGATCTTTCCTCCTCTGAGGAATTCGGCGTACACTTGCAGATCCAGGAGGGGAAGGGCTCGAAATTTCTCGGTTTTGAAACCTCCCCCGATTTGCCTCCTTGGCTGCGGAACTGGTCGCAGGCCCTTCTGGGCATCCATGAAGAAAGCGTCGATCTGTCTTTGAAGACTGTTTCCTTATGGCGCTGTCAAACCACTGGGATTTTTGATACGCACCCAGGAGACCTTGCTTTTGCCAACCATGCCGGAGATCAGGCTTTTGCCAACCTTGCTTCCGTAATGGGTAATCCCTCCGGGTTTTTTGGATTGGAGGAACGAGAGTCCGTTGCTCGATCATGGTTCGGAGACACCGATTTATTGAGTCCATCGGAGCAAATCGTTCCCTCGTCCTTCCCTGGCTTTTTCCCCGATCGGGCGATTCTGGCCAAGATGCGACTACTGCAAACCCTTCGTTACCTGAAGAATCATCCGGAGGATTCGATCTCTTATCCTCTTGCCATGCTCAAAAGGAAAGATGATCTGCAGCTGCTTCTCGGGTGCGAAGGAGCCCGAAGAGGATATCCTTCCATTCAAGCTACTTTTGTTCCTATGAAAAGGAAAGGGGGCTACGTCATTCGGTTGGAGGTTTCTAATTTCAATACCGCTCTGACTTTTGCCGGCTTGCAAGTGGTAGGAGCGAAGAAGCACTCGTCCAAGCAGATACAGAAGTGGCTCATGGAGGAGAACAGCCTGAGGAAGGGACAGATTCTCACGACCAACGATTTGATCGCAATCAGAAGAAGATTGCTCGAAAGCTGCAGCTTTCATGACGTTGGCGTTCGGCCTTTGAATTTGTCTGGGCCAAGTGAATTGCTGGTGACGCTCAAGGATCATTCAAAACTGCCGAGGCTGGGCGAAGAATTTTCACCGAAAAAAGAGATGATTCGAAAGTTTTCCAACCTTTTGTACGGCAAACCTCGAATGATGGTGGAATACATGGAGAAATCCATTCAAGTCCGGCTCAAGACCGATTTTAAAAGATCTCTCTTTCTTCTGCAGTTCTTGAATGAAGAATCCAAATTGTTGGCTACGATCTATTTGCTCGACGGCTATCTGGGCTTGTCTCTTGGTGATGATCCCCTTCCGGTTGGCAAGCTAGCCTTAAATGTTTCTTTTCATTTGATGGCCGGCGGAACCTTCTCCTTCGACAAGGGTAAAGATCGGAACATAAGCATGGCAGCGGGGTTTCGTACCGACAGGAAGCCATCAATGCTGCTTTCTCACTGGACGCCCGCGTTGTTGCTTTATGACTTTGGCAGGGGGTGGGCGAATGAATTCAAGCGAACTTCCGATGGATGGACGTATTCCAAGGATGGTTTGGTCCTGAACATTCGCGAGGATCAGGAAATGGGTTTGCAGGCGGAGGTGGAGAATTCTCCATTCGACGCTCGAGAAAGCTCGCTCAAACTGACCGTTCTCGAGGACTTGGCCTTGCCCCTGCCTGACGATGCCTTTCTTCTCGACTGCCCAACCCTTTCCAGCGATGAATTCCTCAATTTCCTTCATGAGGCAACAAGGGAAGAATGGACTGCCACTCCCTCTTCGAATGAGCAAAACGCCACCCTTGCCATGATTGCCTTCGAGAAGATCCTGCTTCCCAAGTTCTACCGTTTGGCGTCCTCTCTTCTGGAGGAGGAAGCCCATATCCCCGCTTCCGGAACCCTCCCTTCAACCTTGGAGGGAATCCTTGGCTGGAAGGAGCGTGAGTGGCCTCTTTTATTCGTGGAATCGGCTTCTGCGGCATTTTCAAAGGACGTCGACAAATTGATCGGTTCCTTGAATCAGGCTTTGAATTCGGATCAGTCGGGTCCATTGGGCAACCTTGCCTTCGCTGCCTTGTGCAAAAAGTTCGTTTCCCCTTCGCTTGGAGACAACTTTCTTCTCAAGGCAAGAATGGGCAATACAGCAAGGGATTTCTCAAGTGATTTGCAATGCCTGAACCTGATCGACGGGCTGGTGGATTTTCTGATCGAAGTGAAAGGTGGTTCAAAACTTCGAGAGGAATTGCTGGAGTGGGGGGTTGATCATGGGAAACTGGAGCTTTGCCTCCGTGGAATCCCAGATGACCCCGCCGATTTATCGATGGAAAGGAAGCTGATCCTGACCGAAGGCTTTCTCGCCGCTTCCTGGGAAAAGGCGATTGGTCCGATCTTCGATCGAATGATCGGAATTCTTTCGGAGGATTAGCATTCAGGTTGCCCGGACTTCCTTGCGGAATTTGAACGAAGAACTTTTTCCCCATGATCGAATCATTGATCTTGGCTTCGGGTTCTCCTCGAAGAAAGGAGTTGTTGACCGAACTTGTTTCGAGGTTTGAGGTTGTCGTTCCTCGCGTCGCCGAATTGAGGGCTCATGAAGACGGTCCCTCTCGACTTGCCTTTGCCAACGCTCAAGCCAAAACCAGATCGGTCGCTCGGAGTTTTCCGCAGCGGTGGGTGCTGGGCGCAGATACCGTGGTCGCTTTGGGTCGTGAGACCTTTGCAAAGCCAAAGGACATGAAAGAAGCGAGCAAGATGCTGGAAACCCTTTCCGGTAGAACTCATCAGGTTTTTACCGGGATCTGCCTGAAGAACTGCGCTGAAAAGGTGGAAAAGACGGAGGTGGTCGAGAGCAAGGTGACGTTTCGCCGCTTGGATCCCGAGTTGGTCAAAAACTACTTGGAGCTTGCGAATCCACTGGACAAGGCCGGTGGGTATGCCATTCAAACCAAGAGGGAATGGATCGTCGAAGCGCTGCACGGTTCTTTGAGCAACGTCATCGGATTGCCTGTCGAGCGACTCAGGGAATGGTTCATCGACGTTCGCTTGATTGAAGCCAATGGTTGATCTGCGACTTTTTCTCTACTTTACCGAGGTTTTCCTCTAGTCCTTCCAAGTGATTAAGTATCTTTTCCTTCTTTTCGCCTTCCTCTGGTTGGCTTTTCTGGGATATCTTGTTCTCCAGCCAAAGGAGAGAAAAGCGACTGATGCCCCCAAGCCCTCGACAGTCGAATGGCCCGTCGAACAAAAAGTGGAAATGCCATTATCGGCAACGGTTCCCGAACCGACGAACTTCAGCGAAGAAATTCCTTTCGCCCCGATGGAGGAGGTTCCCGCCGTTTCTCCGGCGGAAACGAACAAAGTCGCGGACCCCCCCATTTCGAGCCCCAAAAAGGAAATGATCGAAGTCTCCGAGGAAAAGGAAAGGGTCGAGCCCGATGACTCCGTGTTCGGCTTGGTCTGCACCTTGGTCGAGCCGATTCCCTCTCGTTTCAGGCTGGCAGGTTGGAAGGGAAGGAAACTCGTTGAGTTGGAAGATTTGGAAAAGCCCAAGTCCAGCGACGGAAGCTATCCGCGACATTGGCTGAACCTTCGAGTTCCTTACAGGGAATTGATCAATCCAAACACCAACGAGTCCTTCTTCAAGCCAGGGCGAATCGATTCCGGCAACGTCAGGCTGGTCCTTCAGTCCTTCGAGGTGCAGGATAAAGTTCTTTCCTATTCGAACCTGCCCAAACCCACGGGTTACTTGATATTGCGCGACTTGAAAGTAGGCGGTCCGTCCTACCGAATCGACAGCGATGACGAGGCTCCCCTGACCGACACCTACCGGATCCACTTCGAGCAGGCAAACGGGCCTAACAAGTTTTTTCATGATCTCACCGGTAAAAGATCGGATTATAAATTCGGGATCAAGGAATGGGGTTACGAATATCAAATAATCAAAGCCGCTCCGGGCAAGGGGCAGTTCACCGTTCTGAGAAAGAACTTGAAGACTTTCCAATTGCAGGAGAAAGTATTGCTTGCTCCGATCGTTTCCGATTAGTTCCCATAAACCCTAATTCATGAAGACCCGCTTTTTGCTTTCTCTTTTGTTTCCTTTCTTTTTTTCGACCATTTTTGCGGAGGAGCAACGAAGCATCTCGGTAGTTGGCAGAGGAAGTGTCGACCTTCCTCCGGATTTTGCCGTTTTGCGCTTGGGAGTTTCAACTTCGGCCAAGACCGCAAAGTTCGCCACGGAACAAAACAACCAGTCCATTTCCAGGATTTTTTCGCTGTTGAGAGAGCTTGGCGTATCCGACGATGATTTTGAAACCGTTCGCTTCAGTCTCAATCCTCAGAGGCAGTATCGGAAGGATTTGCCCCCGATTGTCACCGGGTATCAGGCTTCCAACGTCATTCGAGTGGAGATTCACGATTTGGAAAAGGTAGGCGAAATCATGCAGGCGGCCATAGATGCGGGAGGGAACAATTTCGAATCCCTCTCTTTTGCTGCGGAAAAGCCTGAGCTGCGACTGCAAGATGCTCGAGTGAGAGCTGTGGAAGACGCATTGGGGAAAGCAGAGGTTCTTGCTCGAACCCTCGGCGCTAGAGTAGGTCCGCCCCTCTCCATACAAGAGATCGAGGGTTCCTCGCCTCCGGTTCATGAACGTCGCATGATGCATGCCTCCGATGCCATGATGAGCAGCGTTCCGGTCCAAGGTCCAAGCGAGCTTTCCTTCGGAGTCGAAGTTAGGGTGAAATTTTCCCTGGAAACAGATTTGTGAAATTTCCTGCCAGACCTTGTCGGGCATTACACCTTGACCGAACTTCGAATCGGGCTATCGTAGGACACTCAAGTTGCCGGCGTAGCTCAGTTGGTAGAGCAGGAGACTCTTAATCTTTTGGTCGTGG
>JAYOCQ010000030.1:0-23337 GCA_038105525.1 Opitutales bacterium
TTTCAGTTCTGGAAAGAGGAAAATGGGGAGCGTGTAAAAGCCGCAGTCGGGGAAGCCGTGGCTGCATGCGTACGATTTGACCAGGCGAGCGGGTCGATGACCCCGATCATGATTCCCGAAGTATTCAGGTCGAAGGTAAAGCAAGTTTTGAAGTAGAAACAATTATTAGTCCCGTCCGTTTCCCTAAATTTGCAAATCGACCTAGAGTGTGGGACGAAACAAAGCCTTTATCGAAAGGCTTGAGTCATCCTTGCCATTTCTTGAAGAGGGAGCAAATTCGGTTTGCCTGATAGTGGCTGCCGATAGAAAGTGTCTGCCATGCACTATTTACATTTCGCTTTGCTGACGGTGGTTTGCTGGGGAACCTACGGAGTATGCATGCACGTCGGTTCGAGCAACATGGCTGACAAGGACAACGGGAGGATCATGGCTTTTCTCTGGGTGGGACTCGCTTACTTTTTAACCGCAGTCATTGCCCCGCTCATCATCCTGAAGCTCAAGGGTGGAAACGTTTCCTTTTGGACTTATCCGACCAAGGGTTGGCAATGGTCCCTGCTCGCAGGCACTCTGGGTGCAATCGGAGCATTAGGCGTGCTTCTTGCCTTTGGGAAAATGCCCAGTCCGGCCTATGTTCCCGTGATCATGTCGATCATTTTTGCCGGGGCCCCCATGGTCAATGCGGTGGTCAGTACCACGAAGGAAGGAAATTGGGCCTTTGTTCGCTGGCCCTTCGTGCTGGGAATCGCTCTGGCGGCAACCGGTGGATACCTGATCACCAAGCATGCCCCCAAGCCTCCCAAGGCTCCGCCATCTGCGGAGACCCCGAATTCTTGACCCGAGGCATTGGGCAGGGGGGGTGAAGTCCGCGAGAATGATGGAACAACCGGAGGCCGATTTCCTGCAAAAGGAAAGAAGATGGGTGAACTTCAAGTCGAAGCTGGAGGAAATGCTGGCGAAAAATTCTTTTCAGCAATCACGCATGCCGCAATCCTTGAACTGGCAAGCATGGAGAGGCTTCGAGGATTTCTCGAGAGAGTGCCCATTGACCGCCAAAGAGGAATTGGAGAAAGATTGTCGGATCCATCCTCCTCTGGGCTCCAACCATACTCACTCCTTGAATCGATATCGTCGATTTTCAAGTACGAGCGGAACCAGCGGTCGCGCCATGACTTGGATGGATACCCAAGAAGATTGGCAGTGGATGCTGGGGAATTGGGATCGGGTCTTGAAGGAAGCGGGGGCGACGGATGCATCCATTTGCTTCTTTGCCTTTTCATTCGGCCCTTTTCTCGGTTTTTGGACGGCGTATGAAGCGGCGATTCAAAGGGGCTGCGTATGCATACCCGGTGGCGGGCAGTCCACCGAAGCAAGGCTGCGGGCGATTTTGGATCACCAGGTGGAGTACCTCTTTTGTACGCCCACCTATGCCATGCGCTTGATCGACACTGCGAAGAGGAAGAAGGTTTCCTTAAGGGAAAATTCGCTCGAGAAAATAATCGTCGCAGGCGAATGCGGAGGAAGCATCGCCGAAATTCGTCAGGCGATGGATCAAACTTGGGGAGGGGAATCACTCCTTTTCGATCATTATGGAATGACCGAGGTCGGGCCGGTTGCATACGAGACGCCGGGGGGAGAGGGGGGATTGCGCATCATGCTCGAATCCTACCATGCCGAGGTCATCGATCTGCACACCCTCCGCCCGGTTGGGGATAACGAGTTGGGAGAACTGGTTTTGACCCCTCTGGGACGATGGGGCAGTCCCGTCCTGCGCTACCGTACGGGAGACTTGGTTCGGGCAAGACGCGGAGTCGATGGACATGGCCTGCCGACGTTCGATCTCGTAGGCGGCATTCTTGGTCGGGCGGATGATTTGGTGGTGGCGCGTGGGGTGAACCTGTATCCTTCTGCGGTCGATTCCATCGTGCGCAAGTTTTCCGAGGTTTCCGAATATCAAGTGATGGTGGGAAAGGAACGGGGAATGATCGAAGTGAAAATGCGGGCCGAATGTACGATGGAGGTGGCCGAAAGGCTGCAGAGCGCATTGCAAGAGGCATTTTCCCTGCGCATCCCGGTGGAGACCGCCCACCATGAATCCCTGCCTCGATACGAAATGAAGGCAAGTCGATGGGTCTTTCTCGATTAGCCCGTCTTTGAAGATGAATCCCGTACTTGAGCTTTCCAAGGTGGTGAAATCCTTTCCTGAAACCGAAGGGGGTAATGAGCTGACCATTCTGTCCGAGATCGATCTCTGCGTCGAATCGGGCGGCAGAGTGGCTGTCGTCGGACCGTCCGGATCGGGAAAAAGCACCCTGCTTAACCTGATCGGCGCGCTGGATACGCCGACGAGCGGAGAGATTCGAGCGAATGGGCGCGAAATTCATCGCCTTACTCATTTGGAAGCCGCTCGCTTCAGGAATCAAACCATTGGCATGGTGTTTCAGGCCCACCATTTGCTGCCCTCGCTCAACGCTCTGGAAAACGTCATGGTTCCGGGGCTTGCCGGACATCGTACCCAAAGCGCAAAAGCCATGGAGCAAAGAGGACGAGAGCTTCTCGAGGCGGTCGGGCTGGGCGCCAGACTGCTTCATTTGCCCGGACAATTGTCGGGGGGAGAGCGCCAACGAGTGGCGGTGGCTAGGGCGTTGTTCAACCAGCCTGAACTCTTGCTTGCTGATGAGCCCACCGGGTCTTTGGACGAGGATAGCGCCCGTCAGATCGTAGATTTGCTCCTTCGACTGAACCGGACAATGGGCGTGGCATTGATCGTGGTCACTCATTCGATGGCATGCGCCGAGAGAATGGACGAGGTGTTTCAATTGCGGCATGGTCGACTCGCTCGCTTGATGCAATGAGCCTTTGGGGCCTCGTTCTTTCCAACCTTAGGTTTTCCCGCAGGCAGCATTTGGGAACCGGAGCAGGGGTGGCTCTGTGCTCCATGATTCTCGTAGGAGCTTTGACGATCGGGGACTCGGCTCGCAACGCGCTGGACAGACAAACCGCCGAAAGGATCGGCGCGGTCCGTCAGGCCTTTTATTCGGAGGACGGTTTTTTCAGGGCCGATTTGAGCAGCCGGCTTCTGGCCCGACTCTCAGGCAAAGCCAGGCAACGGGTTGCGTCCGCATTGATGGTTCGCGGAACCTTGAGCTCGCCCGATTCAAAGGTTAGAGCAGAAGGAGTGCAGGTGCTCGGAGTGGACGACGCATTTTTCGAATTCGCGCCCGGAAGGGAAAACCATCCCCGGATAAAAGGGAATGGATTTTGGCTCAGCCCGGAACTGTTCCGAGAGATGGGAGCAAGCCCAGGCGAGAGATTGGTTTTGCGAGTAGAGGAAGCGAGCGTGTTTTCGCGCGAGGCGCCGATGTCCGGAGAAGCTCATGATCGCTTCGCTTCGTGGAACCTGCCTTTGGCAGGCCGGGTCGAATCCGATTCTCTCGGTTCCTTTTCGCTCTCCGGTGACATGGAGCCCGTTCGAACGGTTTTCATCTCCGTGGAAAGATTGCAGGAAGCGATGTTCAAGGAGTTTCATGAGGAGGCTAATTCCTCCAACTACGCCAATTTGCTCTTATGCTCAACTGATCTCGAGGGAGAGCAACTGGAGAAATCTCTCGACGAAGCATGGAGCCTCGATGATGCAGGTATCCAAATCAGAAGGTTGCCCAAACTAGATGCCTGGAGTGTTCGCTATCGAAAGGTTTTCCTGCCCGATTCCTTGGAGGAATCGGTGCGAACGATCGCCCCGGAGGCAGAGGGGGAGTTGACCTATCTGGTAAACGCCATGCGCGGTCGGGAATCCGCGCTGGTTCCTTATTCAATGATTGCTGGAGTGGAACCCGGGCAATGCGGGGTTTTGCCTGAGGATTGGGAACCTGGCAGAGTCGCCCTCAATCAATGGGCGGCGGACGATCTGAACCTTAGCGTGGGAGATCCCGTGACACTCGAATATTTCGTGGCCGCAGAGAAGGGAGAATTGGTCGAACGGTCGAAGGCTTTCGTTCTGGGTCGGATTCTTCCCATGCCGGACAAGCTTGCCCCGGGAGAGGAGAGTGATTGGACCCCGAATTTTCCAGGTTTGCGAGAGGCCAGGACTTGCGGCGATTGGAATACGGGATTTCCGCTGATTTACAAGGTTCGACCCAAGGACGAAGATTATTGGAAGGAGTACAGAAGCGAGCCCAAGGCCTATGTTGCCCTTTCGGATGCTCGAGAGATGTGGGGCAACCGATGGGGCAACCTCACCGGGTTGCGCATCACCAATCCCGAGGATGCCGAGAAAGTGGAAGCAGGTTTGAGAAACATCCTGTCTCCGAAATGGTCCGGTGTGCGTCGGTTCGATGCGATGGAAAAGCTTTCCGCAGAGGGACCGATTGATTTCGGGCAGTTGTTCGCGGCATTTGGGTTTTTCGTCATCCTCGCCGGAGTTTCCCTGAGCGCCATGCTGTTTCTTTTTTCGGTCGAAGGGAGAAGTTCCCAGACCGGTCTCTTGCTGGCCCTGGGGTTTTCCTGGGCCAAGGTGCGTCAGGTTCTCTTTATGGAGGCCGCAGTGGTTTGTCTGGCCGGCTCGATCATGGGCGTTGGATGGGCATGGTTTTTCGCCAAGTCGGTCTTATGGTTGCTTGCCGGAGCGTGGTCCGGAGCCGTTGCCGATCTGGGAGTCAATTATGCGCCGAACACAGAGAGCATACTCTGGGGAGCGGGCTTGGCTTGGGTGCTTGGGACGGGAGCCCTTGCTTGGGCCGTCTCGACATCCAGGGCCCCTGCAATTTCGCGATTGCTTGCCGGTCTGCCTGGGAGCGAAGCATTGTCGACCGCTTCTTCAGAGGGTGGGGGCATAGTCGCCGCATGCGAGAAATTGCTCTGGATCGGGGTGGTCGTCACGCTGGCGCTAGCGATTTTTTTCAGTTGGTCGCCGGCACCGGCCTTTTTCGGTGTGGGAGCTTTGATTTTGGCGGCCGGATTGATGCGGTTTCCCCGAAGAAAAAAGAGCAAGAATCCTCTTTCGGCAACCAATCAAAGAGGCTTGTCTGAAAAATTGGATCCGAGGCAGGGTAGAACAACGGTGGTGGTGGGAACCCTGAGCGTGGCGCTTTTTCTGGTTATCGGCGCGGGCGCCTTCAGGAAGGAGCTTCCGGTTGATGCGGCCAACCGCGCTTGCGGAACCGGAGGATACGAATACCTTTTGCGGACTACTTTGCCGATTTACGAAGATGTGTCCGCCGCCAAAGGTCGTTTAGCGCTGGGGTTGGACGAGCGGAAGCTCAAGGGAATCGATTTGATCGGACTGAGGATTTCGGCCGGAGACGATGCCAGCTGTCTCAACCTCCACCCAAGCTTGCGCCCCCCTCTCTATGGCGTGCCGATCGATCAGGTAAGCGGACGGTTTTCGTTTGTCAGCGGAAGCTGGGAGGAATTGCGCCAAAAGAGAGGCGAGGCCTTGCCTGCGGTCGTCGATCAAAATACTCTCTTGTGGTCCCTGGGGAAAAAGCTCGGCGACAGAATTTCCTTTGAGGATGAAATGGGATCCCCGTTCGAGGTCGAAATTGCGGCGGTGGTAAAGGACAGTATCCTGCAGGGAGGATTGTACCTTTCCGAGCGGCATTGGATCGAAAAATACCCGGGCAGAGGAGGGTATGAGCGATTTTGGCTTGATGCTCCTTCCGATCGGCTCGATCCTGCGCTATCCATGTTGGGTGAAAGGCTTTCGAATTACGGGCTCCAAGCGCAGTCGACCTTGGATCGGTTGGCCCGCCTGTTTCGGGTTGAAGGCGCTTACCTTTCCGTTTTTCAGGCTCTTGGCGCATGGGGCGTCCTGCTGGGCACGATCGGGCTGGTGGTCGTTGTCGTTCGAAACCTCTGGGAAGCCAGGCGGCAACATGCGATTTTGGAAGCGATCGGTTTTTCTCCTCGCCAACTCCGCTCCTTGTGGAGATGGGCCAACCTGCGAATCGTCGCCCATGGCGCCTTGCTTGGTCTTTTGGCTGCCCTGGTCAGTTTGGTTCCCTCTTGGATGAACCTGAGCATAAGTGGATCCGGCTTCCAGTGGATCATGGTGGGAATCCTCTTCTTAGCCAGCTCCGTACTAAGCGTAGAGATAGCGGTTCGGTTGGCAATGGGAAGGAGCAAGCTGGATGAACTGCGGCGTGAATAAGCTTATTCTTATTCTTTTTCCAATCTGGGTTTTCTCAGGTAAAGGATTCGCTGCCGAGGATGAAAGAGCGATGGAGCGCGAACACGAGATGGTTCGTTTCGAAGGGTTTGAAAATTGCTCCGCCGGTTCCCTTCCGGATGATTTCTTCATTTTGGAGGGAAATTTTGCGGTTTGCATCACAGACAAAGGAAAATGCCTGCAACAAGACCCTTTTCCGGTGGGTGAGCATGGTTTCATGTTTGGACCAAGGTTGTCCGGATGGGGCAGGGAACTGGCCTTTTCCTTTCTGGGTAGAAAAAAGGGCAGGAGGCATCCCGCATTCGTAGCCGCCTTGGGAGGGGCCAGAGGAATCAAGCTCAGGCTCAATCCGGTTTCTCGCTTGGGAGAGATTTACTTCAAGGAGCAACGCGTTCATCACTTTCCCCTTCCTCTTTCCTTTGATGGATGGATGCGAGCGCGCATCCAGGCAAAGCCTCGACAAGAGAGCCTCAAGACTCTCTTTCGGTTCAAGCTTTGGCCTGCGGAAGCCGAAGAACCCGTCATATGGAACGCATCGACCACCATAGACGGGGACCTTCCTCAGGGCAGATGCATGCTCTCGGGCATACCTTATTCGGAAGAGCCGATTCTTTGGGATGACCTGACTGTGATTACCTGGCGCTGAATATCCCATTCTCTCATTTGCTCCCCTCGGATACCCCCGAAGGAAAAAAGATTAACTTGCAAAACCCCTTGTGTTGTTTGAGCCTAGAAACGAATTTTGCCCATGCAAGCCCTTTGCAAAACTCTCTTTTTCACCTCGGGAGCCGTCTTCCTTCTGGTTTTGGTCTTTCTTTGGTCGGCGTTGCATTTCGATTTGCTTTCACTCAATCATTTCATCAACGATTTGATCAGCTATCGTTTCGTCGGATACACTTTGCCTGAAGCCCTCAACATCAAGGCCGACTGGGAGGTCGGAGAGGGCGTGCGCCAGATGAAGATTCTCTTTACGGGAATCATCGGCGCAGGTTCCCTGTACCTAATTTTCATCAGCTACTTGCCTTGCTTCCGGTTGCAGATGAAATTTCTCTCCTTTGCACTCTCCTTGCCCCTTTTTGTTCTTCTTTTCGCTTTTTGGGAGCGGTTGATGCAGGATGACAAGGTAATTCTCTCCCAGGAAAAGGGAGGACTATTCCTGTTCACAGTCTCTTTGTATTCGGTAGCCGTATTTTGTCTGTGGTACTGCTTCAAGAGACCAAGCAGTCCCTTGCGAGCCAAGAGCAAGACAGATACTTCCGGAGCAAAGCAAACCAAGGATCGGGAATCCAAGATGCCCGATGCGCAAGTCTTTGCGGATAATCCGACGGAGGCGCCCGAGCAAACCCTACCTGCAGCTGCGGACACAATCGAAGAATCTCCTCAGATCGAGGCGGCTCAGGTTCCGACGGAAAAGACGGATGATGAAACGTTCGGCGACCCGGAGCAACCTCCCGCGAATCCTGAAGAGGGTGAGGAGCAAAGCAAGCCTTTAGCCGAACCCAAGGAAGAGGCGATCGAGCAAATCAGCGGGGAGACTGCTGATGAGCCCGACTTGCCGCAAGTGTCCGCATCCAATGACGAGGTTGAACTTTCCGATGAGCAATCGTATGGGAGCGAGGACTCCCTTTCGGGGGAGGAAAAGCAAATCTCGGATTCGCCTTCAGTGGCCGGAGAGTCGGAGAATCCGGCTGACTTGCTGCAAGAGACCGGAGCGAAGCCTTCATGATCAGGAAAATCTTTACCCGTCTGCTCGCCTTGATCGTGTTTCTGCTCACGATCTACCTGATGCAAGGCGCCAGTTACCGAATGATAGAAAAATATGCGAAGTTCAGACTTCATATGGCTTGGGGGCAGCCCGAATCGGGTAAAATCAACCCCATTCTCTCAAAATTGCCCCTCGATCATTTTCGTTCCCCGCCTCAAGTTGCCGACGCATCTTTCGATGATTTCAGTCAGGAGGACGAGTATGCCCGAAAAATCATGAGTTTTGCTCGCCCACTTCGTGATCGATACTCTGATTATTGCTTGAGCCAAAATGACAGCTTGTCCTCCTATGAAATCGTGGATCTGGAGATGGCTCGGGCTCTGGTCAAACCCGGTTTGCGTCGCCCGGCAACCGCGCTGGACGTAGAACGCGGGTTGGCTCGCCGGATCGGCATGCCCATCGAACATTCCAGAGGATTGGTGATCTTTTTGGAAACCGAGCTTACCAGGCCGGTCTACCAGGAAAGGTTTGCCCGACTGGAAAACACTTTCGGCTTTTTACTCTCTCACGGACTCGCTTGCTTACTCTTGGAAGTCAGTGACTCCAACGAGTTGTCCACCCTCTTGGAACAGCTCAAATCCAATCATCCAAACCTGGCGGAGAAGCTGTTCGTTTGCGCTCAAGGTGAAAGCGCGTCCATCCTGTTGGAGGCTTTCAAGCAAGCCCCCGGTCTCTTTCACGGCCTGGTGGTCGATTCGCCCGCTCGGGCGGTTGTCGCTCCGCAAAGAAACTTCCATGCGTGGATTCTCTCACTGTGTCCTCCTCACCAAGACCAATTGATTTCCAGGCAACGCGAGCTTTTGAGATGGGCGAGCAAAGCCCGGGAGTCCCATTTTCTGTACCCATCCAGACTCGGAGGGTTGCTGATGTTCAAATCTCCTTCCGAAAAGCTCTCCCTGTCCTCCCATGCCGTGGCTTTTCTTTTGGAATGCATGGATTATTTCGAAAGGATGGGGCCCATTTCCGAACAGGAACTCTTAGCCCTCGATTCCCTTGTGCCCGATCCGAGTTTGTCCGGAATTTTCGGCCCCGAGACAGATCCCGTCCACGGAGTGGAAGTTTCCGAAGCGGAGCCTAATTTCGAATGCCGGGTAATCAGCGAATATCGCATGATGCACGCGGACAATGTCGATATTGCCGGGGTTTCCAATCGCGAGTTGGTTCTTCGCTTGGGAGCTTCCTTCGAAGCGATGGGAGGCGATGCTCTTGATCAGGTCGCGCTCAAGGATCCTCTCTTTTATCGCTATTATCTCTCGCTGAAAGAGATAACCGATTGACTGGCAGGGGTTGTCTGGGGGGCGTCATAAATGAGGCGATTCCCCAAAGCTTCCTTCGACAAGATCCTCATTCTTCGGGGAAAAGATTTTGCCAAAACTCAGACTTGGGCTTTACTTAGCCATTTAGTTAAAACCAAAACACGCATAATATGAAATTTTTCCTTTGTCTGGTTCTATGGCTGGGGCTGCCCCTCGTCTGGTTGAACTCTTCGCTTCTCGCCGAAGCCAAGAGGATCGTCTTTGTCGCCGGCGCAAAGAGCCACGGCTTTTTCGCTCATGAACATGCGGCAGGATGCAAATTGCTGGCGGAGCATCTGGAGAATTCCGGACTGGGGGTGGAGTGCGAGGTAATCACGGATTCGGGGTATCCCAAGGACCCGAGCGTGTTCGACCAAGCGGATGCTGTGGTCGTGGCTTGCGACGGAGGGGTTCGTCACCTGCTCAACAACCACTTGAACGAGTTCGACAAGGTGATGAAACGAGGCGTGGGATTGGCCTGCATTCATTACGGAGTCGAAACAACCAAAGGGCCGGCCGGGGATCATTTTCTTAAGTGGCTGGGAGGGTATTTCGAGCCTTATTGGTCGGTCAACCCAGTGTGGAACGCCCAGTTCAAGCTATTGCCCGAACATCCGATCGCTCGCGGAGTGCAGCCATTCGAAATGTTGGACGAATGGTATTTTCACATGCGTTTTAGGGAGGCTACTTCCGCATTGGGTTCGATCACCCCCATTCTTTCCGCTCACCCACCCGAAGCCACCATGAGGCGCCTAAAGCCCGGAGTCGAAGCTCATCCTCATCATGGAAACCCGGAAGTGGCCGATGCAGTGCTTAGACGCAAGGAGGCGCAACACGTCGCTTGGGCCTACCAACGAGGACAGGACTACAATCATGGCAGAGGGTTTGGTTTCACCGGAGCTCACTTTCATGAGAACTGGGCCTCCTTGGATGCCCGTCGACTCGTCCTCAACGCCATAGCATGGATTGCCCGGGTGGAGGTGCCGCCCAACGGAGTTCCTTCGAGGGAAGTCACCTTGGAGGATCTCTTGAAAAATCAGGATTTCCCCAAGCCTGAAGAGTGGAAGAACCAAGGAGCGGTCGAGGAAAGGATTTCCGGGTTCAGAAAACGTTAGGAAGAGCAGCTTAAATCGAGTGATTACGCGCCATGAGTGATTCAATTCTCCCGAAGGGAATCTTGGAATGAACAAAAAAATTCTCTGCGTGGACGACGAGGATTCGATCCTGCGAGGATTCAAGCTCAACCTCAGCAGGGAATTCGATCTGCACCTGGCTGCAGACGGTCGGCAGGGATTGGAAGCGTTCAAAAGCGAAGGGGGTTTTTCGGTTGTTCTTTCCGACATGCGCATGCCGCATATGAACGGGGCGGAAATGTTGGCCAACATCAAGAAAATCGACCCCGAGGTGGTAACGGTGCTTTTGACAGGTTACACCGATTTTGAATCGGCGATGGCGGCGGTAAACGAGGGAAACGTTTTCCGCATGCTTTCCAAACCTTGCCCGCCCGAGCTTTTGACCAAAGTTTTGCGTGATGCCGTAGCCCAATACGATTTGATCGTGGGCAAGCGATTGCTCTTGGACAAGACCCTTCGCGGGGCCGTGGATGCGCTTGCCCAGTCGTTGGCGACGACCCAACCGCTTTTTTTCGGCCGGGCTCAGCGAGTCAGGCGTTTGGCAAACGGTTTGGCCGATGAAGTCCGCCTGCCGGATTCTTGGAGAGTGGACGTAGCCGCCATATTTTCCCAATTGGCCTACCTTTCCTTGCCGGCGCACGTCAGCGAAGCGGTTTATCACCGTAGGGAATTGAAGCCCGAAATTCGGGCCATGTTGAAAACCCTGCCGGATGAAACCCTTAAAATCGTCGATCTCATACCAGGGCTCGAGGAGGTGCGCGAAATCCTGCAACGGATTGACGTTCAACCGAAATACCAGGAGGAGGATGAGACCGGATTTAGAAAGGCCGCTTCCATTCTCAGGGTATCCTTGGATTACGATTACTACCACGAGCAGGGTCATGCCGACTCACTGATCATCCAAACCTTGCAGTCTAGAGACGAAGTTTACGATTCGGTTGTGGTGCAAGGATTGGGCTCTTATCTCAATGCCGATTCCAACAATTTCGTTCTTGAGGAAATCTCAACGCGTGATTTGGCGGAGGGAATGCGCTTGCATCAAGACTTGCTTCTGGACAACGAAATGCTCATTGCTTCTTCAGGAGCCGACGTCGATCGACAGCTGATCAAGGTGGTTCGAAACTACATATCCTGTTACACGGAGTTTCCCTTTCCGAAGAAAATCATGGTGATGAATCCTGTTGCCTAAAGAAAAAGTTTATCATCCAATGGCCATCCTGTGATGAAGGTCAGGACCTACATTGGACTCTTGTCGGCCGGCAGCTTGAGTGGGGCGGTCATTGTGGGCGTCTTTGGGTGGTGGATGCTTTCAAGCGCCAACCAGGCAAACCGAGAATTGGAGCTGGAAAGCAGAAATTCGGGAGCATCTTCAGACGAGTACCAAGACCTGCATGCCTTTATGGCTGCTGCTCGCGAAATTTTCAAGGCTTGGGAGATCTACCCTGAGCACTACAAGGGAATTTTTGGGGTTGCCCGCGACCAACTGAGTTTGGCCAAGGAGGGAATCAATCAAATTTCCCAAAAGCATCATGCCAATTATTCCGAGGATATTTTGCGTTCCGCCGCCGCCGGATTGAAGAAAACGCAGGAGGCCCTCAGCATGATGGAAGAGGCTCGAACAAAGAAGACCTCCGATTCCGCGGCCATAAAAGCCTTCGAGAAAGCGCGCGAAAGCCTCTTGCAAAGCTTGAACCGCCTGGAGGTGGAAGCGGAAAACCGCAAGTCGGAATCGACGCAATCACTGGAACGAAAAATAAGGGCTTTGCGTGATGAAGAAACCAGCAACTCGATTGTATTTTTCGTGGTTGCAGTTCTTTATCTGACACTGGTTGCAACCTTGGGAATCATTACCTACAAGAGCTTGGCCAGTCCCATCCGCAAGCTGGAATCCGCCGCCAAAAATTCGATCGAGCATAACAAACCCTTCAACTTGAAGGAATCCGGACCCTACGAACTTCGTTCCGTAACCAGGCAATTGCAGGGCTTGATCATAGGACTCGAGGAAACGGTGCGCAAAAGAACGGCGGCGCTGCAAAAAAGCAACCACCAACTGAAGCAGGAGATGCAACAACGGAAGGAACTGGAAACTCAACTGGTTCATGCCCAGAAAATGGAAGCGGTCGGACAGTTGGCTTCCGGAATCGCTCATGAGATCAACTCTCCTTCCCAGTTCGCCAACGACAACGTCCTCTTTCTCAAGGATGCGGTGGACGGGTTCATCAGGAGGATCAGGCAGTCGCCGGATTCGCCTAGTGACGCCGACGTCGATTTTTTCGTCGAGAACGCTCCGGATGCGGTTTTGCAGGCTGCCGAAGGGATTTCTCGCATTACGACAATCGTGAAGTCGATGAAGAACTTCGCTTATCGAGACGCCGAATCGGCGAAGCGGCCCAATGACCTCAATCAGGCGGTTAGATCCACCGTGGTAGTCGCCACCAACGAATGGAAATACCATGCGAATTTGGATCTGCAGTTGCAGGAGGACCTGCCGATGGTTCCCTGCAACATCGGTGAAATCAACCAAGTCGTTCTCAATCTGATCGTCAATGGAGCCCATGCGATTCGAGATCGAATCACCGAAGGGCAGAAAGGAACGATCGTAGTGGCCACCCGTCACTATCCGGACGCTCAATGCGTGATCATTTCAATTGCTGATAACGGGGGGGGGATTCCCGCCAAGGTGCAGTCTCGCATTTTCGAGCCATTTTTCACGACCAAGGAAGTGGGGGTGGGGACGGGACAAGGCTTGGCCATCGCTCACAACGTGATCGTTAAATCGCACAAAGGCCAGATTTGGTTCGACAGCAAGGAGGGAATAGGCACCACCTTTTACATCCAGTTGCCAATGAATCAAGAGGAGCCTGCGGCCCAGTCATGATGCGACCTGCATCGCGGCCGGGTCTGCTTTCGCATTGCTTGTTGTACCCACTCTTTCTTTGGCTTTCAGGTTGCGAAGGCGCCAACGGCCCCCCCGCCGAGGCTACGAGCCCCACCGTCTTTTTTCATGCGGGGCAAGCAAAGATGCCGAGCGCCGCGATTCTCGGAAAAATCGACGAGATGAAAGGCTTTGCCCGAATCGAGCCCGGCGCATTCGAAATGGGAAGCCTACCCGACGAGATCGGTCGCAAAAGCGATGAAGACCGGCATCGAACAAGTCTCAGCCATCCTTTTTGGATGAAGAAGTTCGAGGTGACCAATGACGAATGGAACGAAGGCGTTTCCGAAGACCTCCGCAAGGGATTGCCGGTTTATGAGCTTTCCGGCAAGGCCTTGGAAGCGATTTGCTCCAAGAGAAGATTGGCAGAGGGAAACTATACCGTGGCAAGTTACGAGAGAGAAGCCGGCAAAGTCATCCTTCTCAAAGAGGCCAGACGAACGCAACAAAGTTGGGCTCGTCCCAATACCTTTCTAACCTTGGAAGCCGACTCCGCCAAGTTTGGCGAACTGGACAAACTGATGGAATATTTCTCTTCCCTGGGCATTGAAAACAAAGGACGCTTGGATGGAAATTTGCCGGTAACTCACGTTTCCTACTCCCAAGCGGTTGCGTTTTGCTGGAAGAAGACCGAACAAGCTCATGCCCAAGGGATCATACCCAAGGATATGGTTTGCCGATTACCGACGGAAGCAGAATGGGAATACGCATGCAGGGCTGGATACTCTGGTCCAAGCGGAATGGATGACGGATTGCATCTCTCCGGCGAGAACGCCAATCTAAACGGTTCCAGAAGGGAATACGTAATCGACGAGCGGCAGCGATCCAGTTTTAGCTTGGGAGAAGGATCCTTCACCCCCAGAAACAGAAAGTCGGTCTCCGAGATCAACCCCTCCGCCCCCAGGTATCCTGCCAATCGTTGGGGAATCCATGACATGCACGGGAACGTAAAGGAATGGTGTCATGACTTCTACGGACCCTACTCGAAGGAGGAAACCGTGGTGGACCCGATCGGTCCGATTCGCGGAACGAAGCGAGTGGTCAGGGGAGGAAGCTTCATTCGAACCGCCTTCGAATGCAGATCAGCTCATCGTTTTAGCTACGAACCATCCTATCGAGGATCGGAAATCGGCTTCAGGTACGTCATCGGTTTGCCTCTTCGATAACCCTCTGAGCTCCTAGGGCAATTGAGCAAGCCAAGCATTTAAGATCGGTTCCAAGGCGCAGTGCGGGATGGCGTAATTGGTTACCCTGTCGATTCTGGCCACGTTAACGGCAAGACAGTTGCCGAGTGGATCGAACAACCCGCCTCCCATCATTTGGGGAGAAAGGGGCAGGTCGTGCTGCAAAATCAAAGGAAAGTTGTCCTTCCTTTTGGAAACCGGACCGCTCATCAAAAGGTTGCGATTGAAAAGATCAAAGGTGACGGATCGGTGGCCCAAGGTAACGCGGATGGTAAAGGAGTCATCTCTTCTTCTGACTCCGAGAACAACCAGGTCACCCGGATCCTTGTCCTGTAGGATTTCCTTGATCTGCTGTCCCGAGGTCACCAGCGCTCCATCTACGCGAAGAATTCGGTCCCCCGGCAGCAACCCGGCATGGTCTGCAGCCGCATGCGGGACGATTTCGGCGACTGACGCTCCCGCCTGCTCGGATTCCTCGTTTGCGAATTCAACCCCCATCACCCCTCCCTCTCGCCCGATTGGACGGGGGGACCCGGTGATCGTGCCCAACCTGAGTTCGTCCAAGGAAAAAGAGGCAGACACGGCAAACGACCCCGCCAGGTTCAAAGTTGCATTTCTCTCCCATGCTACGACAGGCCACGTTCGGTTCTTTTGGTCGATGAGTTGCAAAAGAGCGAGGTCCGCTTCGTCATTTCTCTTGCGAATCCGTACAGGGAGTTTTTCTCCCGAATGCGTATTGGCATACCTTGCCCCGACGCTTGAGCTGGCTTTCGTAAGGAGATATCCGCGGGAGTCGACCAAAATGGCGTGAGCGATCATTCGTTCGTTGCGAGTCAGTAAGACAAGCGAACGCAGGATTTTGTCCCTCGCGGTTTCGGCCAATGCTTGTCGGACGGAGAATCCGTTCAAGGACAAATTCTCTTCAAGCGAAAACGGAGGGTCCGAATTCGCAGTCAGGTCGGCTGTCGAGCAAAGAAGAAACGAAATCGAAGCAAGCAACCTCATGGGAGCATCTCTCGTGGTCGAGTTCCAAGTTCGACGCGGAGGGAAATTTCCCGCTCCTCCCTGATAAAGTCGAGAACCACCGTTTGTCCAGGGGGGGTTGCCGAAACGAGAATCGTCAGTTTCTCCCGTGTGTCCAAGGCTTGGCCGTTCAAACGAATCAAACGATCATTCTGAAGCAAGCCAGATTCAGCGGCTGCACTGCCAGGAACAACGTCCAATATGATCAGGCCCACCTCGGAATCTTCACACTCCACTCCGAGAAATCCGCCTTCCATGACGGATTCCAAGGTAAGCAAGTCCATTGATTCGAAGTATTCCCAATTGGAGAGAAAGGATTCGATGGGAACGTGAAAATTTTCTTCCGATCCATGAGAAATTCTACTGTGTATGGCAATCACCTTGCCATCCATATCAAAGAGCGGCCCACCTGAATCTCCCCCGAGGAGTTTGCAATCCGATTGCAGGGTTTCGTCTTTTCTCCTCAAGACCCTGCCGATGCGGGCAACCATCCCCCGCTCAGGATCGAACCCGCTTGGGTGCCCAAGGGCAAAGCACCAATCCCCGGCCTTTGCTCCCGCATGTTCGCGGAGGGGAGCGTGGGGCCATGGACCGGGGTCGACCATCCGGAGCATGCCGGCATCGGAAATCTCTGAACCTCCCAAGCTTACGGCCATGGCCTCGGATCCGTCTGAAAAGAGGATTTTCATCTCCAAGCCCCTTGCGCTGATGACGTGAGCGGCGCTAAGAATCAATCCCTCCGGACTAACCACGACGCCACTGCCGGCTCCATCTTCGGAAACGATCGAAACCACCGTTTTTTCAGCTCCGGGAAGCAGGGTTTGTACGCGTTGCTGAATCTCCAGCAAGTCATTGACGTCATGAGGATGATCCTGCATCCATGCCGGGGAGCGAGCGTAGGATGAAGAGAGGAAGAGAAAAAGAGCGGGAATTCCAAAGCGGATCGCTTTAGGGGGCCAGCTTTCCCGAATTCGTGACAACCTGCGCGGATGGACCCTCATGGAGAATGGGAGGCTTCGTGAAAACGTTTTTCGAAAAGTTTCAGAAAACGATTGGCAACCGAAGGAAACCTGCAATTTCGGCCGAGCAGGATCGCCGGGGCGAGCGCGACCTCATCGGTTTGAAGAGGAATTCTATCAAAGGGCAAACCGTCAAGTTCCCAACTCGTCTTTCTAGGCTCAAGGATGACAAGATCGGGTAAAAACTTCATTCCCTCCGGCCGATTCAATTGCAGAAGCGTCTCCCTCAGGCTTTCCCCGTTCATGCAGGTGATTCGGGCGTCCACTTCTTCTCGCGCCAGAAACGCCTTGCTTGCCTCATGCAGCGGAAATTCCCAACGAGGCAGCGCATAGATCAGCAGCGAGGGATGGCTTGACCAGAAATCGCCACGCACTCCTTGCCACCCGGCTTCCGCAAAATCAAATTGTCCTTTGGTGGGAGCTTGCAAATAACGGAGGAAGCGTAGGGCCGAAGCGCTTTGAGCCGTCTCAGCTGAGACTCGACCGACGAGAACTTGTTCTCCCGGCGAGCTTGCGGTAGAGGGCGCCCCTCTTGATGCCAGACGAAAGACTTCCGTCCCGAAAACCGAAGATTTTCGATCGTCAGCAGGAGCGAGTTCGGGAGAGATGATCAGGTCCGCCCGATCTTCCGTCGGAGGATTGAGTGGACCCAGTCGGTTCGCCAGAGCGGAGGAGTCGAGGTAATCGACGACCAGCAAGCTGCCGGTTTCCTCTTCGAAGCAACGCCTGGCTGATTCAAGGGGCTGGCGACACTCTTCCCATGCGAAAATCCGCAGAGTGGAGAACCCCGGGGGCGGAGTGATCTTGTTCCAAACGACCATCATGGAAACCAAGGTGAATATGGACAGGAGAGACAAGGTGATTCCCGTATATTTCGGGGGCCGAAATACGGGTAGGTTCTTCCTGTAGTCCTTGCTTGCCGAAATCATTCCACGAGTATGAAACGAAGGCTCGAAAGGGACAAGAATTTCAAGTTTTGGGCGGAAGGAAATTGCGCAGAACCTTCCTCATTTCCTTTCTGCTCAAAATACGAGATCCCTTGGCGAGGGAAATCCACTTCCTCTTTCTCCGTTTTGATTCCGGCCAATCCTCGAAAACCTTCGTTACCGCCAGCGGATATAGATAAATGCAGGTATGGTTCAAGGAACAAGTCATGCGGCAAGGGTGGAGAATTCCTTCTATTCCAGCCTCTTCATAGGCTTCCAGTTGAGCGGTTCTCCGTGGGCCGATTTCCTTGACTAGGTTTCCCTTGGGCAGGGACCAGTTTCCTTTTCTCGTCGAGATAATGATCACTTCAATTTTTCCGGAAGCGAGAATGCGATACGGGATCACGCCCCACTTGAAACGAGCTTTCGGTTTCATTACTCCACCCACGGTTCTTGAACCGGATCATTCATGGTAAAGCCGTCAAGGATTGTAAAGGCCTAAAGCGAAGAAATTAAATTGGAACGCCATCCCGCTTGATCCCATCCTTCACTTGGAATAGCATGGGCGAAGTTCTATGCACCTGCTAAGCGTTCAAAACCTGCTGATGTCCTTCGAGTCTCCTCGCGGACAAACACAGCCGGTTCTCAGGGTGCCGGCCTTTTGCCTTGCCCATGGGGAGCAGGTTGCCCTGCGGGGGCCGAGCGGGAGTGGGAAAACGACTTTTTTGCACCTCCTTGCCGGCGTGCTGTCGCCGCTTTCCGGAGAAATCCTGATCGACGGGAATCGCTTGGACCTGCTGAAAGAGGGGCAAAGAGACCGATTGCGGGCGGGTTTGATCGGTTACGTCTTTCAATCGTTTAATCTACTGACTGGATTTACCTGCCTGGAGAACCTCATTCTGGCGATGAGTTTGACGGGTTCTCCGAAGATCGATCGAGCCCGTTCCATGCTCGATGCCGTAGGTTTGGCCGACCGAGCCAATTTCTTTCCGGGGCAGCTTTCAATTGGTCAGCAACAAAGGGTGGCGGTGGCCAGGGCCTTGGTCAATCAACCCAAGTTGGTCTTGGCCGACGAGCCCACCGGAAACTTGGATCCAGGCAACACCGATCGCGTGCTTTCCCTGCTTTGCGCTCTTTGTCGGGAATGGGGAAGCTCCCTGCTGGTGGTCAGTCATGACCAGCGAGTAATCAATGGGTTCGATCGAAAGATCGAGTGGCGGGAATTGAACGAGGTTTCCTTTGACGAAAAGGGGGTTGAATGAAGTGGTCAAGCTGCAAGGTTTCCCTTTGGTTGGCTGGACGCTCGCTTCGTCAAAACCCGCTTTCAACCTTGGTTGCCGTCTTTACCATCTCCTTGTCGGGAGGCTTGTTTTTAGGCGCTTGGAAGACCAAGCAATCCGTTAATCTGGCATTTGCCCATTCGGCGGGTGGTTTTGACGCGGTGCTGGGAGCCAGGGGATCGAAATTGCAACTCGTGCTCAACGCCCTTTTTCATATGGAGAGTTCGCCGGGCAACTTGCCATGGGAGCAGTACGTGTCAATACGAGAGCATCCCGGAGTCTCTGAAGCCTATCCCTTCGCTCTCGGCGACAACTACATGGGACGAAGATTGGTTGGGACGGTTCCGGAAATGTTTCTTCGTCATCAATGGAAGCCCGGACGCAAGTACCAAGTCAGCTCGCCGGGCAGAATCTTTTCGGAATCGGCCAAGGAAGCGCTTGTCGGCTCCCAGGCTGCGGCCGATCTGAGGTTGAAGCCGGGAGATCACTTTCATCCCTATCATGGACTGGAATACAGTCCCGAACGCAAGCATTCGGACTTGTACCTTGTCGTCGGGGTCCTTGAGGCTACGGGAACTCCGGCCGATCAGGTCATATGGATACCGATACGGGGCGTGCAGACGATGGAAGGGCATGATCCGTCCGCATCCGATTCCATAAGCGGAGTCTTGCTCAATTTAAAGGGTTCTTCCGGACTGGCTTTGGACGTGAAGTACAACAGACAAGGGGATCGGGCGACTTTGGCATGGCCGGTTCCCGCCATTCTCTCCTCCTTTTTCAATCGTTTTTCCTGGTTGGAACGAGCGATTGCCTCTCTTGCCCTTCTAATGGGGATCGCAGGGGGCCTGATCATTTTGGCAACCTTGCGCTCCACCATGCATGAAAGAAGGCGAGAGTTTGCGGTTCTGCGCTGCATGGGCGCCAATCGGTGGCTGGTTACCGGATCGATTCTCTGGCAGGCCGTTCTCCTCTCCGGTCTCGGTTCCTTGGGGTCTCTGCTGGTTCATCTTGTCTTGTCCGAGGCAGTTTCCCTGTTGATGGAATCGCAAATCGGTGTGGGCATGGATCTTCCCTTGCTTGATGGGACGGTTTTCTCCACCGGAGCCGGTATTCTCTTCCTCGGACTGACCAGCGCCTGGTTGCCGGCCCGGAGCCTTTATCGTTCCAACCTGCAGGAATCCTTGAATCCTCATGGATAAGATCAAGGCTTTGGGGATCCATGCCCCTTGGGGAGGTTCTTGGTCCTTCGCCCTGACTCTATCGGTGGTCGGATGGGGCGCTGCCGGGTGTTCCGAGAATCCAATCGCAGATGGCTCGGAAATCGATCCTGACACCCTTCGCGGGGATCCCATATCCGTATCGGCAAATCCAGACAATGCCAAGAGCATGGATGATTTTGCGGATGAGGACGTGAACCAATCCAAGTCGTTGGCCGGCGAAGTCCCTGAAACAACCCAAGGCAAGATCGTTCTTGGAAAAACGACCTTAGTCGGCGAAGAAAACCAATCCTTGGTCATAGTCGACAATCTTCCCCCCCACGATCCCTCCAGTCCCTACAAGGCGGTTGGGTTCAAAATCATCAAGGATTTCACCTATGAAATCGAATGGGAAAGAGATGGCATGGAGTTTGATTTTTCCGCTTACTGCGCCCGGGTGCCTTCCGAGGTGCGCAAACTTTCCGGATCGAAAGTCGCGCTGGAGGGATTCATGGTGCCCACCATTGTGGACGAAAACAACAAGGTTAAGGAGTTCCTGCTGATGCCCGACCAGTTGAGTTGCTGTTTTGGTCAGGCCCCGGAAGCCAATGGTTGGGTGGTTGTCCGCTCCGAGTCCGGGGTTGAAGTGACAATGGACCGGGTCATCAGGGTGTTGGGGGCTTTATCCGTGGAAGAAAGATGGGATGAGGAGTTCTTCGTCGGTCTTTACCATTTGGAATGCGACCAAATGATCGATTCCGATCATTGATGACTCGTCCATGGAAGCAAAGTGAAGCGATCTATTCCTTCGCTTCTTCCTTTTGCGAATCACTCTCGGGCTTGCCCACCGTCACCTTGAGCATGTGATCCGGATCCGTAACCGATCCATTGTTCCGACTTGAGCCCATCTTGATTTTATCGACGTGTTCCATGCCTTCGATCACTTGTCCCCAAACCGTATATTGGCGATCAAGAAAAGAAGCCGGTTCGAAACAGATGAAGAACTGACTGTTGGCGCTGTCCGGGTTGGAAGAGCGGGCCATGGAACAGGTTCCGCGGAGGTGTTTCCTTTCATTGAATTCTTCCTTCAGGTCTGGAAGATCGGATCCGCCGGTGCCCACGCGAGCCGTACTGAAATCCTTGACGTTGCCGAATTCGACGTCTCCGGTCTGGGCCATGAATCCGTCGATGACGCGGTGAAAGGCAACTCCGTCATACTTGCCCGCTTTGGCCAGTTTTTCAATTCGTTCGACGTGCTTGGGGGCGACGTCGGGATAGGTCTCGATGACCACTGGGCCGTCCTTGAGTTCGATGACGATGACGTTTTCGGAGGAGGTGGAAGATGATTTGGCTTCTGTCACGACGAGGGGAAGCAAGAGCGCAAGCAAGGCGAAGTACTTCATGTAAGTAGGGGTTGAGAATGATGAGCGAAAGGGAACCATCCATTACGCAGAGCAGGACAAAGGTCGAGCCCAAATCCCCACAAGTGGACAATAAAGGCGGAAGCTTAGAAAAGTTGCGTGAGCGGCTGGCCTTTGTCGGATAGGGTGAAAGGCCTGCGGGAGGGAGAGAAAACGATCTCGTCCAAGGGCAGCCCGAGGGCATAGGCGATGGTGGCGTTGAAGTCGGGAATCTGGGTGACTCCATCGACGACCTCACGGCCTTCCTCGTCGGTCGAACCCCATACCTGTCCGCCGCGGACACCACCTCCCGCAAGCATGCAGGAAAAGGCCTTTGGGTAGTGATCCCTGCCGTCATTGACGTTGTAGTCCGGGGTGCGGCCGAACTCGGTGGCCACCACCACCAAGGTTTCCTCGAGCATGCCCCGGTTGTGAAGATCATTGAGCAGGGCGGAGAGAGCTTGATCCAGGATATCGCAGCGTTCCGAAACTCGGTCGTAGTTGCTGTTGTGGGTATCCCAACCCCCCAATTGAACTTCGACGAAGCGCACCTGCTTTTCGACCAACCGACGGGCCAGCAACACGCCTTGTCCAAAAGTGTCATTGCCGTATTCTTCCCGCAATTCCTTGGGCTCCTTGCCGATGTCAAAGGCGTCCAGGTCCTTGCTCCGCATCAAGCGAACCGCGTCTTCGTACATGTTCGCATAGGATCGGACCTTTGCCAAATCGTACTTCTCCACGAAGGAACGATCCAGTTTTTTGGACAGTTCCAAGTTGCGATTGAATTTTTCCTCGGTGAGGCCCTTGTGCTCGCAATTCATCAATCCCTTGTCGGGCCTTCCGATCTTCAGGGGTTGATGAGCCGTCGAAAGAAAACCGGCAAGCGGATGTTCGTTTCCTGTGCCCACGACCACGGCCCCCGGCAGGGTGGGATTGAAGCGACCGTCCAATCGGGTGACCCAAGAGCCCATACTGGGATGAACAATGGTTCCCCGCTTGTCGTAACTGGTATGCATGAAATAGTTTCCCTGCTCATGGGCGCCTTTGGTGGAAGTAAGTCCGCGGACTACGGCAATCTTTTCGCTGTGATTGGCAAGCAGCGGGAGCGTCTGAGCAAGCATCATTCCATCCGTTTTGGTGGATATCGATTCCATCCGGCCCCTGACCTCAGTGGATTTCGGATCGAAGGTATCGAGATGGCTCATTCCCCCGGACATGTATAAATAGATGACGTTCTTGGCTTTGGGGGCGTAATTTACCGGACGGTTCAGGCCAAGCCCGGCTGCCTGGAGTGGAGAGGAGAAAGCCCAAGGGAGGATACTTACACCAAGGAAACCCTTGGCGGCCATGCTGAGGTAAGCCCTTCGATTGAGCTCGGAAGAAGTGGAAAAGGGATTTTTCATGGCGTACTTATTGGATAAAGGAGAATTCTCGGGTGTTGAGCAGTGCCCAGGTCAAATGGCGCAGTTCGTCATGCACTCGATTGTAGTAGTGCTTTTTTCTGTTTTCCCAATCCTTCAGAACTTTAGCGTCTTTTTTGGGGTCGTTTTGCAAGGTTGGCTTTTGCAGGACCTTGGAATCAGGAAATTCGAAGGTCTGGTTGCAAATCTCCAGTTCTTCATCCGTGGGAGGGCGCAGTAAAGTGCCCAGATAAATTGCCTGAATTTTTTCTCCCACCGTCTCCAATGCCATGACTTCCTTGGCCAAAATGGAGTGTTTGTCAGACAGGCGGTTGCGTAAGTTGTTGTTGAGCAGATTGAGGGCTTGGGGAACCGATGCTTCCCTGCGACCATTATCAATCAAGTTACGATCGGACTGACCGAACTCCCTTAAAAAATGGTCGGCTCCCGTAGGGGAGGCGAATTCAGAGGCACGTAGCAAATAATCAGGGAAGGCCTTCTCTTCTTCGGTGAGTGGTCTTTTCGGCTTGGAAACGTAGTTTTTGTACATTGGCAAGACGTTGAAGTCTTCCCCCATGATCAACTGGGCGATGGCGGATCTCTGATTTTCTCTTTTCT
>JAYOCQ010000031.1:0-22613 GCA_038105525.1 Opitutales bacterium
CATAGGCAAAGACGTCCGCCAGTTCTTCGCGGAGGCGTTGTTTGTCCACCTGCTCCGCCTGATCGTCCTTTTTCCATAAGAAAAGCTCGTTTAATTCCGCTGCCTCGATGGACAGGGCAAGGGCGAGGTTCTTGGAATCATGAAATTGCGCCCAGTCCCGCTCGTCCCGAAATTTCTCGAGAATTTGTAAAAGCTCGTAAAATTCGTTCATCCAAGAGTGGTGGAAATGGCAGAACTGGAAGCATTGGCTTTCGTCCGCGCCTCCTCAATGGAATCCCCTCTGGCCAAGGCAACTCCCATTCGCCTACGCCCCTTGACCGCAGGCTTGCCAAAGAGGCGGATCTGCGTGTCGGGCGCCCCCAGCGCCACCTCCAAGTTACCAAAAGTTGGGTTGTCCGATTCTCCCTCCACCAAAAGCACGCTGGATGCGCTGGGTCCGAACTGGCGAATCGCGGGAATGGGCAGCCCGAGAATGGCCCGGGCATGCAGGGCGAACTGGGAGAGATCCTGCGAGATCATGGTGACCATGCCGGTATCGTGCGGGCGTGGGGAAACCTCACTGAATATTACCTGATCGTCCTTGATGAAGAGTTCCACCCCGAACACGCCCCATCCGCCCAGAGAGTCGGTGATTTTACGGGCATAGTCACGGGCCTCGGATGTGGCGGTATCGGACATGGAGTGAGGTTGCCAGGACTCGCGATAGTCCCCATCCACCTGAATATGACCGATGGGGTCGCAAAAGGAGGTGCCCTCGGCATGCCGGATGGTGAGCTGCGTGATCTCGTAATCAAAATCGACAAAGCCTTCGACAATGACCTTGCCCTTCCCTGCCCGGCCACCCGCCTGAGCATATTCCCAGGCTTTTGATATATCGTCCGTACTTTTAATGGTGCTTTGGCCCTTGCCCGACGAGCTCATGATGGGCTTGACCACACAGGGAATCCCAATCTCCTGCACTGCCTGATTAAACTCTTCCTCAGTGGCTGCAAAGCGGTACGGGGAGGTGCGCAGACCGAGCTCTTCCGCGGCGAGCCGGCGGATACCCTCCCGGTTCATGGTAAGCTGGGTGGCCCGGGCGGTGGGAATGATGGTGGAGGCTCCACTGGCTTCCAGCTCCGCCAGTACATCGGTGGCGATCGCTTCCACCTCAGGAACCACGAGGTCGGGCTGTTCCTGCTCGATAACCGCACGCAATGCGGCACCATCAAGCATGGAGACCACATGGGAACGGTCCGCCACCTGCATGGCAGGTGCATTCTCGTAGGAATCGAGAGCGATCACTTCCACACCGTAGCGCTGAAGCTCGATCACCACTTCCTTGCCCAGCTCGCCGGAGCCGCAGAGAAGAACTTTTTTTGCCGAATGTTTAAAGGGGGTGCCAATGGATACGGACATGCTACTGATCAAGACACTTCCTTCCTGAATGGGTCGAGCCAAAACAATTCACGTTTAGCAGTGAAATTTGGAGTTATTCACGTAGGATATGAATTATTCACTAAAAACGCTTTTCCGTTTCCACATGAGTCCATCCGTTCTTTGATAACCGGCGGATGGAATATCATCAATTTTTCTCTCGAATCGATTGGCTGGTGGTGGCGGGTTATCTCGCCCTTACCACATGGGTGGGACATGCCCTCAAGGGCAAACAGTCAACCATACGCGATTTCTTCCTCGGCGGCCGCACCCTCCCCTGGCCGGCGGTGTCGGGTTCGATCATCGCCACGGAAATCAGCGGGGTGACTTTTATCGGGGTGCCCGGCATGGTCTATGCCGCAACCGGTGACTTTACATACCTGCAATGGGGACTGGGCTCCATCGTAGCCCGTATCCTCGTGGGTATCTATTTCGTCAAAGCCTTCTACGAAAAAGAGATCTACAGTCCCTATGATTATATGGGCAACCGCCTGGGAATCGGGGCGAAGCGGCTGGCCACCGTCATTTTCCAGATCGGTGGAATCCTCGGGCAAAGCGTCAGGGTACTGGTCGCGGCCCTGGCCCTCAAAGTAGTGACCCCTCTCGAGTTTGAACATTGTATTTGGATCATAGGTCTGTTTGCCGTGGGATGGACCTGGATGGGTGGGATGCGCACCGTAATCTGGACTGACGTAATGCAATTCTTTCTCTTCGTTGGCGCCGGTCTCCTCTCCCTGTTCTGGATCATTTCCCATATCGATGGCGGATGGGGTGAAATGATGACCACCGCAGGGGAGGCGGGAAAGTTCACCCTGCTCAATCTGACCACTGACCCGGCGGCCGGGTTTACCCTGTGGGTGGCGATCATCGCGGTGCCTTTCCAGAACCTAAGCGCCTTTGGGGTGGACCAGTTGAATGCCCAGCGAATGTTTTGCTGCCGCAACTCATCCGATGCCCGCAAGGCCATGATCGCCAGTTCATCGGCCCTGCTTCTCACCACCCTGATGCTCTTCGTGGGCGCCGCCCTTTATGCCTATTACGAACCGATGCGGGCAGCGGGGACGGAACCTGCCATCTTTGCCGAGGATGGAAATTACGTCTACCCAGTGTGGATCGTGACGGAGCTGCCTGCGGGACTGCGGGGGCTAATCCTCGCAGGAATCTTTGCCGCCGCCATATCCAGCCTCGATTCCATTCTTGCCGCCCTCTCTCAGACCACCCTGTCCCTCATTCGGGATCGAAAGGGAAATGAACCACAGGAAGACAAGAAAGATCTCTTTCTTTCCCGTCTGCTCGTGCTGATCTGGGGCATCCTGCTGGCAGCCTTTGCGGTGGAACTGGATGAACTGCGGGGTAAGGTAAACGTGGTGGTGCTGGCCTTTGGCATGATTTCCTACACCACGGGCCCGATGCTGGGAATGTTTCTCGCTTCCCTTTTCACCCCACGGGCTAGCGTAAAAGGACTAAGCCTTGGGTTTGCCCTGTCCTTTGCGTTGGTTGCCTACCTACGGCCCGATTTTTACCAGATCCTTCTGAATTTCGATCTCATTTCGTTGGATCAGGTGGAAGAGTGGAGCGGACTGATGGTCAAAGGATCAAAATTATTGATCGAAATCAATACCGCATGGGCATGGCCGGTGACGGTGTTTCTGACCTGGGGATGCGGACTGCTCCTGCCGAGAAAAGCGGAATGAGCCTGCCCGCATTATTTCCCACACCCCGGAAAATTTCTGGGACTGGAAATTCGTTTACTCTTCCTCAGGAACTCCGCTTTTCTTGCTCTGAGGACAGCCTGAGCGAAGGGTTAAAACCATGGTCAGAAAAACTTGCTATCAAACAGGCAGGGTCGATCGAACAGGCGAATCTTCATATTCAAAAAGAAAGTTTAGGACATCCCGAGGCATACTCTCTGAAACTGGAAAACGATCTGATTACGCTGAAGGCAGAAACTGCATCGGGTGTATTCCGTGGACTGTCCAAGGTGTTTCAGGCATTTCAGTTTCGAGAGGCAGGCACCCAAATACCGGGATTCGCGATCGAGGACGCTCCCAGCCTGAACCGGCGCGGATTTATGCTGGACGTCAGCCGGTGCAAGGTGCCCACAATGAAGGAATTATTTCGATTGATCGATCTACTCGCCCTGATCGGATATAATGAGTTACAGCTCTACATCGAGCATACCTTCCGATTTCAAGACCATGAGACGGTGTGGAAGGATGCCTCGCCGGTAAGCCCAGAGGAGGTTCAACAAATTGACAGGTATTGTTCAGAACGATTCATCGAACTGGTTCCCAACCTAAATTCCTTTGGTCATTTCGAACGGTGGCTTTGCCATCCGGCATATAAGCACATGGCAGAGTGCCCGGATGGTTTCGTCAGGCAAGAACCCTACATCAAGCGGGATCATGGAACCACCCTGAAGCCCAATCAGCAGAGTCTCGATTTCATTGATTCATTGTACGCGGAATACCTGCCAAATTTCAGTTCCAAATCCTTTAACGTCGGCCTGGACGAACCCTGGGAACTCGGTCAGGGATGGAGCAAACAGGAGGTTCAGGCAACGAGCAAGGGAGCGGTTTACTTGAGACACTTGGAAGGCATCCGTTCCTTGGTCGAAAAGCATGGGAAAAACATGCAGTTCTGGGCGGACGTACTCTTGGAAGATCCCCAAAATGCCAAACTCCTTGATAAGCATGCCTCCCCCATCATCTGGGGATATGAACCGAGCCACCCCTACGAGGAACAGGCCAAGACGATTGCGGAGTGCGGGCTGAAGTTCTGCCTCGCCCCGGGCACCGCCACCTGGAGAGCTTTTACCGGACGATGGCCTCTCGCACGCGATAATATTGCACATGCGGTTGAGACTGCCTGCCAATACAAGGCAGAGGGAATTCTGCTCACCAGTTGGGGAGACTGCGGGAACCACCAACCCTGGGCTACTATGTATCCAGGCATTCTCCATGGCGCCCAGATGGCGTGGGCAGGAAACTCATTACCGGAGGCGGAATTAGGCTCGGCAATGGATGGATTGGTTTTCGGAAATCCAAAAGCGGAGCTAGGGAAATTACTTTTGGAAATCGGCAGGCTGGACGAGGTCATGGAGTCCTGCATTCCCAACTCCAGCCTGCATTGGTGGATTCTGTTTCCGGGTCGAGAGAACTGGTTACAAAGTTTTCTCAGTGAAAAAACCTCGTTGGAAAACCTCAATCGGGGAATTGCCCATCTGAGCAAATGCAACGACAGGCTCAGCAGAATCCAAACAAGCTCAGGTTTGCCCAACCCCATTGAGGAACTGAAACTGGGACTTGAGATGACCCGAATTTCCCTGGAGCGTGGTGTAAAGATCTTGGAAGGTAAAAATCATGAAACGATCGATGCAACCGCACTTGTTGGAAAGTTTGAAAGCATCTGGAAAGTACGGGCACGCACAGGGGGACTACAGGAAGCAAGCGACCTCCTTGCCAAGGCACTCAGTTAGGCGAACCTAAATCTGGCAGATCGCAGGCGATGGCGTCGCAAAGAATCCGACCCTGTCTGGTGAGAGCATAACTTCCTGAATTTGGCTGAGTGGCAAGTCCCTCATTCACCAAACGGTTCATGAAATTAGCGACTCCTGAAAATTGATCGATTGGTACATCGAACTTCTTCGCAATAGCTGGAATGGTTATGCCCCGGTTCATCCGCAGGCCGAACAGAACCGCATCCTGAGCAAATTCGGTAAAACTCAAAGTTTCCTCCTCCATAAACTTTGGCTGGTTACCGAGCTTCACCCCCTCTGCCCATTCCTCCAAGTTGGCAAGGTTTTTCCGGCGAACCCCTTGGAATTGGGTACAGGCAGATGGACCATACCCAATCCACTCATTCATTGCCCAGGTGTTTAGGTTGTGCTGGCAGGCATGACCGGGCTTGGCATAGTTGGACACTTCGTACTGCTCAAATCCATGCTTGGGCAAATAATCCCAGGCAAATTCATAGAACTCGGCCTCCCTCTCAGGATCGATTTTCACCTTGCCCTCGGACAAACGGACAAACATGGCGGTATCCTCCTCAAAAGTGAGGCAGTAAGTCGAGAGATGGTCAGGAGCAAGTTTGACGGCGTGAGCAAGATCATCCTCCCAATCCTGCAAGGACTGGCCGGGGGCGCCGAAGAGGAGATCGAGGTTGACCGAATCGAAGCCTGCCTCTCGGATCCATTGATATGCCTGATAGGTTTTTTCAACCGGGTGCTGGCGGCCCAAGGCATCCATAAATTTGGTATTGAAGGTCTGCACGCCCAGGGAGATCCGGTTGACCCCTCCTTTTTTCAAGATATCAAGTTTGGCCGGAGTGATCTCCGAGGGAGCGAGTTCGATGGACCATTCGACGTCCGTCAAACGATCAAAGGATGAAACGAGATGGCATAACTCGTTCAATTGTTCGGGCTTGAGCAGACCCGGGGTGCCTCCACCGATGAAAACCGTGGAGATCGGCCGATCCGGGGGGAAGCGCTTGAATTCATTCCTTAATCCGCGAAAAAAGGATTCGATGCGATTTTTGCTTGGTTTTTCCTGATAGAAGGCGCAAAAATCGCAAGTGGTGGAACAAAAAGGAACATGCACGTACATTCCTAGCGCTAGGTTCTTGCGCCCAGCGAATTCCTTGTTTAACACCGAGGTATCCAATTCTTCATCCGCTTGATTCATCCGACCATGAAATTTTCCTCCAAAATAACCTTCCTCATTCTTTTGTCAGCAAGCATGTGGCTTGCTTCGAGTTGTCGACAACCGAACTTCATAAACCTCACCTCCCAGAACATCAGTCAAAATCCTTCTGGAATCTACACTTTGCAAACCGAATTGGAAATACAGGACCGAGGCATCAAAATAGATACGGTTGAGGTATTCGCAGTGGTGGGAGGCGAGCGCTTGGAAATGACGCAAGACGAGCTCAATCCGGCGCTTTGGAGCTGTGATTACAAACTCCCTTCGGGCTTTGATGAAGCCACTTATTATTTCGAAGCGAATTACGCCAGCGTGTTGGACAATGGCAACGTTGCCAACCGTAGAGTAACCAGCGATTTGCAGGTCTTTCGCCTGGAGAACCGCTATGTCGGAAATTTGGCTTCCTACCGCGGTCCGGTTGGGGCGGAAATTCCTGTGCAAGGAAGGGGGTTGACCAAATATGACGTGATCAAAGTAGGCGAGGAGGATGCCTCCACTCGCTATCTTTCGGAAAACGAACTTCGGTTTCTCGTTCCCGCTCTTCCCGCCGGGCTCGATTATCCGGTAAAGCTGATCGGTGGCGCCCACGGCGCCTTGGAAATCGGTAATTTTCGAATCGACGAGAGCAAGCTCGGCGTCGTGCCTGCATCCCTTGAATTGCAATCGGGCGACTCTGCCACCCTGCTTTTCAAGATCGATTTCGAAGCCCCCTCCGGAGGATTGCCCATCGAAGTGAAGACCAACGTCCCGACTTCCGTCATCATGCCTGAAGCGATCATTGCCGAAGGCGACAAGACGGTGAACATCCCCATCAAAGGGGGAGAAGTCGGTGAAGGCAAACTGGTCATTTCCGCACCCGGCTTCGAAGGTGTCGAAGTGCCCATCCGGGTATTTTAATTTTTTCTTCCCTCGATTCAGGAGGGAAGTGGAAGTCGAGGCCTGCGAATGCGAATTTCTGTTGTAATTCCTGCATACAACAGAGCGGATTTCCTGGAAAGGGCCTTGCGTTCCGTGGAAGCCCAGACCTTTTCTCCCGAGGAGGTATTGGTGGTGGACGACGGTTCGCCGCAAGGAACTTACACCGATCTTCAATTCAAATTCCCCTCCGTTCGCTGGTTGGTTCAGAAAAATCGAGGAGTCTCCGCCGCTCGAAACCTGGGCATAAGAAATTCTTCCAACCCATGGATCGCACTTCTTGATTCGGACGACGAATGGGCCCCCCTCAAACTGAAACTACAAGTCGATCGTTTGCATGAAAACCCACAAGCAAAGGCTTTGCACACTCAAGAAAAGTGGATCAGAAACGGACTTCCGCTCAAGCATCCCAAGTACTTGGACAAGTCATCCTTTGAAATCTTCCAACGCAGTTTGCGTCGCTGCATCATCTCTCCGTCTTCCATCCTGCTTCATCGTACGGTTTTTGATCAGGTTGGTTGGTTTGACGAATCCCTGCCGGCTTGCGAAGACTTTGACTTTTGGCTACGCCTTCTTCTTCGTTTCAATATTGACTTTCTTGACGAGGATTTGGTCATCAAGCATGGCGGCCACTCGGACCAACTCTCCAAAAGCGTTTGGGGACTGGATCGATTTCGCATAAGATCGCTCGAAAAGCTTTTGAGCAATCCGGCTTTGCCAGCCGACCGGCTGCCCATGGTACTCGAGGTTCTCATTGAAAAAACCCTTATCTTGGAACAGGGCGCGAGAAAGAGGCTGAAAAAACGGGAAGCGAGAAAGTACGAACGTCGCAAGTCGGCCTACGTAAGCTTGCTTGAAATGACAATGGCAGGAGAAAATTCATGAATTTCGTAATCGCCCATCCAAGCGAAGCCAGTCCCTTGATCCAGGCTTATGAAATGAAGAAAGTCGAAGTTCATCCCTTTGCTCTTTATTCTGGAAATGACCACAACCTCATCATTTCCGGATCCGGCCGGGTAAAATCGGCAGCTGCATGCGCTTTTCTCATGGGCAGGCTGAAAACCAGAGATCAAGGTTGGTTAAACCTAGGGATCGCCGGGCATGGTGACATGAAGATCGGAAGCTTATTCGTTGCCGGTCGCATCCGAGACGAAGTATCGGAGGAAAGTTTTTATCCCCCGCAACTTCTCGCCCCCAAAATCCAAATCAGCGAATTGCTCACCTGTTCCAGACCTTGTCAGGAATATAAAAAGGGATTGGGATTTGATATGGAAGCACATGGCTTCTACCAAGCTGCAAGTCTCTTCTCGACTCGCGAGCTTGTTCAAGTGGTCAAAATCGTTTCCGACAACCCCGATCGCTCCCTGGAAAAGTTCACGCATGAGTCGACGTGTGAACTCATTGAAAGGAACATGGCCCTTTTAGATGAAGTCATTCGGCAATGGTCTGCGTTTTCTGAAGAAATTCGCCCGCCCGAATCGATCGAACGCCTACACCGGGAGATCACTTCCAAGTATCGATTTTCATCCACCTCCTCGCATGCCCTGCGAGCCACTCTTCTGCGAGCCAACCGTATGAAGCTTGATCTCGATTCCCTTTTGGACAAAGGCCACGCGCCCGTTCGAAACGGAAAGGAATTCCTCAAGCTTCTTGATTCCAGATTGAGCGAATCGGAAAAACTGCCATGATCGAAGTGATTTACTTGGAGGAGGAAGCCGGCGAACATCCTCGAACCCTTCGTATTCTGGAACGTTTTCCCCGTGCCGTAGTGATCAAATGCAAGCACTACAAGGAAGTTTTCAATCCCAACAACCAAAACTTTCGCCTGCAGAAGAAAAGACCCGCACTGATCATCGCCCGTCAAAAAGGAAGACTCGTCCACCCGATTCCCGAATCTTACGGGGTGGGAGGCAAACACAACTTTTACTTTTCCCATCTGCTTAATTGTCCTTACGATTGCAGGTACTGCTTTCTGCAAGGCATGTACCCATCTGCCCATTACGTTCTTTTTGTAAACTTCGAAGATTTCGAAAAGGAAATCGCCAGCACCGCCCGTTCTTTTGATGAGCCGTGCTGGTTTTTCTCCGGCTACGACTCCGACAGCCTGGCGTTGGAATCGATAAGCGGCTTTGCCCAATGCATTCTCGACTTTTTCAGAGAACGGGAGGATGCCTGGTTGGAATTACGCACAAAAAGCGTGGCGACGAAAGTTCTCGAGGAAACCGAACCCCTTGAGAATTCTGTCGTCGCCTTCAGCTTCACTCCCGAAAAAACCAGCGAACAGACGGAAGTGGGAGTGCCTTCGGTTTCCACCCGAATTCGCGCCATGAGTCGGTTGAGTGAAATGGGTTGGAAGATCGGTCTTCGCATTGATCCCCTGATCGATTGCCCGGATTTTCGCCAACGATACGAGGAGCTTTTTTCGCAAATCTTCGCCGCCGTTGAAAGAGAAAGAATTCATTCCGTTAGTTTGGGAACCTTTCGCATGCCCGCCCCTTTCTTTAAGAAAATTCAGAGGATGTATCCGGAAGAATCCTTGTGGTCGGCTCGTTTCAGCAACCAAAAGGGAATGATCTCATACCAAATCGATACCGAAGAAAGGCTCAAGTCCACCTGCCACGAGGTTTTGTCTGCCTACCTTGAGGAAGAAAAAATCTTCACTTGCCGGTAAGATTGGATCTAAGACTCGGAGACAGGAACCAAATCCTCAATTGGTGTAGTTCGCATAGACGTAGTGCGTGGTTGAGCCTGGTTTCGGCAGTGCATCCTTCGCATTCCCGGCATGAATTTTACTCAAGCGAAAGGAATGATATTTAGTCCGAAAAGCATTCCTGGCTTCTTCGTCATCCAAATCGTTCCACGCAACCGGACTCGACTTCCCAATCTGGGAAACTTCCCAGGCATACTCATACTCTTCATCCGTGATGTAATGCTCGATCGGCAAATGGGTTGCCTTGAATGCATAATAATGCTTGCGGAATTCGTTTTTGGTTTTGAAGTTGCGAATTTGCCTCCAAGCGGGAACGTCACGCTTGCCCATGTTCGACAATTCCCAGGCGCCTGCATACTCATCCTCGCTGATGTCCAGAGGGTTTGGGGAAGAATTCTCCCGAAGAGCGGGATTATGTTTTGCATCGAACCTTCTTTCGTACATGTGTCGTTCTTCGTCGGAGAGAGCAAACCAGCTTCTACCATCCCTTTTGCCGGTGCCACTGTGGTACCATGCCTCAGCCAGAATTTGCTGTTTTTTTCGCTCCCGTTCGACGGTATGCCAATAATATCGATATCTGGCCGTTTCTTCCTTCAATTCAAAATGCAGTTTCCAATTTGCATGATCGCTCAGCCTACGAGAGCGATTCATCTTGCTCCACAAGCTTTGATACGCTTGATCCTTGATGATCTTTCTACCATACGCCGGGATATCGGAATAACTCCTGAGATCGTCGATGGCGTTGCCCAGAACATCGGACGATCGATCGTAATTCTCATCACCGTTTGGCCCGGAAACCTCGTATTCGAACTTACCAAAGGTATTTCCTGGCAAGGAACCAACCAACAGCAAACTTAGGGCGACGAACCAATAGACGTATTTCATTTTTCCTCCTCCTGTACGGGTTAATAGTTAGTATACCTAAACACTTACATATTATAAATCTATTTTCAAATTGTTACTTATTTTTCTATTTTGTTTGTTTTAATTTATTCAAAAAAGGAAATATATACAAAATTTTTCGAAAATAATAAAAAGAGTATCAAACTTGTTAAACTTACTAACAATATGAGTTCATATATTTGACAGTTCGACGAAGGTGGAGGTTTATAGTAGCATGAGCGCCCGCCCTATCGCTATTTGCCCTGTTGCTTTTCTTTTGCTTCTGCTAGTGGGATGCGTATCCAACCGAACCGCAAGCAGGCATCCTTCCGATTTCAACAAAGACGAGGATTACTATTTTACCGTCATCGAGATCAAAAGCTCTTTGGCCACTCAAATCCTTGATAAAAATCCGGCCGAATTACTCGTCGTCGAATGCGATGCCAAATGGACGAACAGTCAAATTGCCGACTGGCTGGCCTTGCGATTTCCCAAAGAAGTGGAGAGGGCTCAACTGCGTCTCTTGAAATGCCACTTGAATACGATCGACCCCCAGTCCCGCTTCACCAAGGATTTGGAGGAAAGATGTTGGGCTGAAGTTGGCAAGATTATCGACGACCAGCTTTACAAGACTGCCGCAAAGGTCGCCAAGAAAGCCAGTTTGTCCCCGACTCCCACCCTTCAAAAAATGGTTGCCGACACAATTTTGGCAAAAGCTTCCTGACGATTTCAAAAGGCGATTTTGCCTTGGGCGTCCATTCCATTGCCTTCCCGGGTTTTTTCCTGTTGCAATGGCGCCTGGTTGGTGACAGGAACGAAGCTATTGGTTTTGGCCACCTTAGCTCAGTTGGTAGAGCAGTTGCCTTGTAAGCATCAGGTCGCCAGTTCGATCCTGGCAGGTGGCTCCATTTTCTTTTCTTGGGATTCCCCCGGGAGTACTTTGCGCAGCGGATCAGGAAAACCAATACAATGTCGCAGATCAGCCGATCTTTCCTAACTCTTGAATTTCCGCAAACCGATGCGGAGTGAAATCAATCGTGGTGACGACAGCGACAATGCCGGCACAAGCGGTAATTTCGCACATGAGAAAAAATGAGTGAAATTCCGCCGCAGGTAGTAAAGAGGGATTCCCATCCATGAGGAAAGACGAAAAGGGGAAGTATCGAGTGGTGCAAGTGACCATGATGTCCTGGAACTTGTGATATCGGTAACGAATTGAAACCGAAAAGGACTCCCACCAAGAGCAACGCGATACCCGAGACCGAAAAAAGAAGCACCCATCGATCACGGTGTTTTCTGCAACCGAGGAAAACGGAAAAACCGGTAAGTGGAAGAACCAAGGCAAGCATCCATAGATGAAAAGTATGATCCGACCAGAAAGTCGATGCGAGCAGAGGAAGAAAAATGACCAATACGGGGGTGACTAGACAATGAACGGCGCAAATCACCGCCAGACCTATGCCCAAATGATCCATCCATGCCCATGGATGCAGCAAGAGCGGATCGTTGGATGAACTTCGATTCATTTTTCGAAAAATGTCACCGCTAGAATCTTTTTGCAACAATATTGCAACTGGATCAACCAATCGAACCAAAAAGAAGTAAATAAATGATACTTATTTGGTTCATTAGAAATTTTTCGAATAATTTTTGACAAATCGCAACTATACGTGGAAGATTGATAAACAAGCTATTAGTTCCCGCTTATCAACGGGATCATCAGTTCAAAAAGGCTCCTCCCTCGTGTTGATCCAAGTCACCGAGGGAGGTTTTTTATGGATTTCCCTCTCCGATTTCCGATTCCGCCCTGCGCAGGAATTCCCGCACAGATTCATCTTCGGGCAAAAGTCCTGACAAATGGCGCAAATGAGGCAAGGCATCCCCCCAATTCCCGGTTTGCGCCAGCAACTCGCTGATTCTCATTCGAAATTCGGGATTGTCGGGAGCGACTCGTATCGAGCCCTCAAACGCCCGCCTTGCATCCTCGAAGCGGTTTTTTTGCCAGTAGGCAATGGCAAGATTGAAAGATACTCTGGGGTTTTCAGGCCAATAACCGGCAGCGGTTTCAAGGGAGCGAATGGCTTCAGGCAAACGTTCGGGTGTTTCCGCGAGCAACAAACCCAAGGAATAATGGATCTGTCCCCAAGTTGGCTCGATGCGAACCGATTCACGCAGAAGTTTCTCGGCTTCCTCATTCCTGCCCTGCCGATTGAGCAAAGTGGCCAGGTTCATTCTTGCTGGCACGAAAAGATCGTCCCTGACAATGGCATTGAGATAATGCCTTTCCGCCTTTGAGGGCTGGTTTTGATTTTCTGCGAGAATGCCCAGAGAAAGATGGGCCTCAGGACGATCCAAATCACTCTCGTAGCGCGCCTTTAGCTCTACTAAAACCTTTTCCAACAAAGATTTGTCGGCCACGGAAAGGAGGTTTTCAGGCACGGAAGAAAGCGCCCTCGCTGCCTCGGTTCTAACCACCCTCGTTGTGTCTCGAAGCATGGGAGAAAGATGAAGAATTCGCTCTGCGTAAGGCAGTTCCTCCAGTTTGGAAATCGCCGCAGTCCTCACTAGGGATTGATTGGACTCGAGTTGCCTGATGGCTTCCTGATTGGAAACTTCGCTGACGAAGGAACGCAACGCAAGCAGAGCCGCGGACTGAGTAAAAGCAGGAGTGTTGGGATCGGAACTCGTATCCAGCAAGAGTCTTTCCGCCCCAGAGGCTCCGGTACGATAGGCATGAAATGCCGAGGGGTGCCTGGTTTCGATCGGTCGATTCGGTCCCTTGATCCTCTCGACCGCGTTTGCGGCCCACTCAAAAGATTGATCCTCGTGGCAATTGTTGCATGCATTTGGATGCCCGAATTCAGCGGATAGATCGGGACGTGGAATACGGATGCTATGATCCCTGCGGGCATCGATCACCATGTAATTTTTGTGAGGCATGTGGCACTCGACGCAACTTGCTCCAGTCGACCCCATCGGGTGAAAATGATGCCCCGGATTGTCAAAGCCGGCGGGATTCCTTTCATTCGAGACGTGACAACGAGTGCACAACTGATTGTCGTAATGATGAAGCTTGGTTGTGTGGGGATCATGGCAGTCCGTGCACTTAACTCCCTCATGAAACATCTTGCTTTGAACGTATGAGCCATAGACGTAAACCTCATCGTCGATCTGGCCATCCACATGGTAAGTCGGTCTCTGCATTTCGGGAGACCAAGGCTGAGTCACTTCCGGTAAAAAATGATCGAGAAACCTGTCGCCCGGATGATGCCAAGGATAAACCTTGGAACGCCGAGCATGACACTTGGCGCATGATTCAACTTGGGCAAGATTGGAGGAATTCACGTCGACAAGCGCATAATTCGCCACCCCCGTCCAGCCGGAACCGCTCCGAGCAAGCTCAACGTGTTCGCGCCCAGGACCATGACAGGACTCGCAAGCAACATTGATCTCCGAATAATGGGTCGAGAATCTCTGCGAGGAGAAATCGAATTCCTTGTGTAGATTCGTAGAATGGCAATCGGCGCACATGTGATCCCAGTTTTGCAGGGAACGAGTCCAAAAAAGAGGATCTTCGGGAGCTATTCTCTCATTGGGATAAATATGATACCATTCTTTTTTTTCCACGTCCCAGCAAGTTGGCAAAACCTGTAGCCTGCCATCGGGAAATTTAACCAAATATTGCTGCAGCGGCTCCCAGCCAAAGGTGTAGGCCACTTCGAAAACCTCCATGCGACCGGCCTGATTCTCTGTTTCCACCAAATACTTGCTTCCTTCTCGAAAAAACCTGCTGACGACCCCGTAGTTCTCGAAGATCGTGTCGTTGAAATCTGCCCTGACGGTATTTTCATCAGGCAATTCCATGGCATGAAAGTGATGAGAACTCATCCATTTCTCATGCGCTTCGAGGTGACATTGCGAGCAGGTTGCGGCTCCTACGTATTCTTCGGCCCTGATCGAATCCAGGGCTATGGAATTTTGCGGAGAATCGGATACCCGTTGAGAAACGTCCGAACATGCCGCCACCCAAATCAGACAATGGAATCCGGGCAGGAGAAGCATCCGTCTGATAAAGCAGTCATCGGCAGTTGGTTTGGGAAGGCCTCGAAGCATGAATTTCAATGGATGCGCAATTTTATTGTCGTGGCAACTTGGATGAAATCGAATTGAGGCAGTTTTCCAGCGAATCATCTCAAATCCCTTGAGTTTCGAATGCGCTAAACAAACCGGAAAGGGAGTTTCCGCAAGCATCCTTGGACAGGTGATGGAACCTCTGATTTGAATGAAAGATTTTCGGCCCGAAGAATTGCTTGATTTCCTTGCGAATAGTTTGGTTTCGAGCCGTTTTTGATTTGCGTTGGAACCACTTCGTCAACAATAATTAAGGCATGGTAAGGATTTTCGGACTTTTGTTTGGGCTTCTGCTTGGATGCGGCGGTCTTTCAGGCATCGCCGAACGTGAATTCAGGTCGCAGAAGAACGCGAAAGTCTTCAAAGGCTCGGTCGTCAAGTACTATCCAAACGGAGACGTTTTGCTCAAACGTTCCAGTGACCTTCAACTTTTTCGCGTCGATCTTAAAATTTTCACCGAAGACGATCAGGCTTTCGTCAAAAACAATTTCCCCCCCAATCACGAAGCCCTGCCTAAATCGGACAAACCATTGACTCAAGACAAGTTGAAGTCATTCGCCAACTCGATCGACCGAATGATAGAACGACGCCTAAGGTCTTACAAGATGTACCCGAACAAGGAGATTTCCAATGAAACTTTCCTTCGTCGAGCTTACCTGAAGATCATTGGGCGAATCCCCACCTTGGAGGAAACTCGGGATTTTCTCTCCGACCGCAGCAGCAGCTCCAGAACCAAGCTGATCGACAAGCTTCTCGCTTCGGAAGGATACGTGCACAACTGGTACGTTTATTGGGCCGATATTCTTCGCGCCAGAATGCGCATCGACAACAGGGGCAACGACGGATATCCCTTCATCGTTCACCTGAAGGAATCCTTGGCGGAGAACAAGCCGTACGACAAATGGGTTCACGACATGCTCGCGGCAACCGGCCCGATGTGGCAGCGAGGCAATGGAGCCGTGGGTTATTATTACCGCGACGTCGGCATGGGACTGGACAACATGTCAAACACCGTTCGTGTTTTCTTGGGCACCAGCTTGGAGTGCGCTCAATGTCACAACCATCCTTTCGACCGTTGGACGCAGAAGCAATTCTACGAAATGGCGGCGTTCACCTGGGGGGCTCACCGGCCGGTCAACAATTCGGCATCCGGAAAGGAATTGGGAAAATTTTCCGATTTGGTTCGTACTTGGAGCCGCGAAGAGCAGGACAAGATAGATGACGACCCAAACATGAGCGATGACGAGAAAGCTCGAGCCCGCGCGAGAATCGGAAATCGATTGAGAGCGGCGACCCGGAGAGTGGGGGATCTCCTCGGCGTCGGCATGGATGACCTCGGTAATGGAACGAAGAAATTGCCTCACGATTACCAATACGACGACGCATTGCCTGAACAGGAACTCAGCGCCAAGACTATTTTCGGGCTTGTAATCGAGTTGGATGAAAACCTTGAGGAGAAAGGCTCTCGGGCCTCCTATGCAAGTTGGCTTGCCTCTGCGGACAACCCCCGCTTCACCACCGTCATTGCAAATCGTCTGTGGAAGTCCGCTTTCGGAATCGGTTTGATCGAACCGGTAGACAACATGTTCGACGACACCTTGGCCACCGATCCGGAACTGATGAAACACCTGGAGAAAATCATGGTCTCCTTGGATTTTGACATGAAGGAATACCTGAGGATCCTGTACAACACCAAGGCATTCCAGCGACAACCTCCCATCAGCGACGTCGTTCCCCGAGACGCCAAGGACGAATCCATGCCCATAGACGTAAAATGGATCGTCTCCGGACCCGACCCAGACAACCCTAATCGCGGAGCCAAGCCCTATTTTTACCAAGGTCCGACCATGGAAAGAATGACCGGTGAACAACTTTGGGATTCACTGCTTACCTTCAACTACCCAGATCTGGATACCCGCATCAACAACGCTTATCCGGAAGGAGATTTCAACCGTTTCGAACAATACGCTCAAATGAGCGCCGAAGAACTTTTCATGGAGACATTGGGTTCTCCCCCACCCGGAGGCAACCCTCAGCAAAATGCGGCGATGCTGGCAAACAAGCCCAAGCCCATCAATGAAACGTGTCCGATTCGGAAGGGAAGAGAAGCCGACCCCAACATCACCGCCAAGAACGAAAAGGGAGAAACCGTTGCATTTTGCTGCACCAACTGCCTGGATACCTTCGTTGAAAACCTACCCATGATGGAAGACGGCATGGAAATGGCCCAATCCATGAACAATTCCAATGTTTCCGGAAGCACTTTCAAACGTCAGGGAACACCTACCCGCGACGGTTTGCGGGCGGCCGAGCAAGGTCAACCTCCCCCCCCCGGTCATTTCATCCTTCAATTCGGTGGCTCTCCTAGGGATCAAATTCAAGTTTCTCACAAACAGGCGGCGGTCAACCAAGTCTTGTCCATGATCAACGGAGAAATCGAAAAAAGCATCATCAGCAACAAGAACTCCCTCTTGATGAAGAATTTGTCCGAAGAACCTTCCATGGAAGCGATGATCAACACCGCTTACATGGCAATTCTTCAACGAAAGCCCGACAGCAACGAGATGAGAAACTTCAAGGACTCTCTCAAAAGGTTAGACAGCAAAGATTACCACAAGGACGTAGCTTGGGTGTTGCTCAATTCCCACGAATTCATGTTCGTGCCCTGATTCAATCTTCTTTAGAACTCAACCTAAACCGGTTAATCACACAATGAAAACAGACCTCAAAACCCTAGATGAACTGAGTAGAAGAGAATTCGTTGCCAGCGCGGCCAAAGCTTGTTTGGGAGTCAGTCTTCTCCCCATGGCCGGTTCTTACGTTCACACTCCGGTATCCGCCCTGCAACCGGGAACCAGACCTGCATCGGCTCGTTATTTGATTTATCTTTACATGGGCGCAGGGATGTCACACATGGACACCTTCGCTCCGAACCCGGATGCCACCGAGGATTACACCGGTGCCGACATGAAACCGATTCGGACCAGCGCGGATGGTGTCGTGCTCTCGAAATTCCTGCCTGAAACTGCAAAGCACATGCACAACGCGGCCATCATCCGAACGATGATGACCAGCCAAGGCGCCCATGCTCAAGCGAATTACTTGCTCCATACCAGCTACCAGATGCGTGGAACGATCACTCATCCTTCCTTCGGCAGTTGGATCGCCAAAATGTCGGGGCCCATCAATTCTACGATCCCCATGAACGTTACCATTGGCGGCGCCCGCGGCAGTTCCGGTTTCCTCGAGTCGAAGTTCGGTCCATTGCCCATCGGCAATCCCAACTCCGGACTCGCCAACAGCAAAGCCGCCGACTACCTCGACAAGACCCGCTTCGACGGACGCTTGGCCATGGCTCAAAAGATGAATGAAAGCTTCATCGAAAAGTACGATCAAAAACAAGTTCGCGCCTACACCGATCTTTACAACGACGCCATTCAACTGATGCGCAGCGAGGACCTGAAGGCATTCGACGTCGCTTCGGAGCCTGATGCAATCAAAGACCTCTACGGAAGGACGCCCTTTGGGCAAGGCTGTCTACTGGCCCGGCGACTGGTTGAAAACAGCGTACGATACATTGAGGTGGGTCGTGGCGGCTGGGACACCCATTCGAATAATTTCGATACAGTAGAGAACAATTGCGCCGATTTGGACAAGGCATTGTCAGCCCTGCTCTTTGATCTTGAAAATCGAGGACTGCTCAAGGAAACCATGGTCGTGGTCGTTTCCGAATTCGGCAGAACCCCGCGCATCAACCAAAACAACGGTCGCGACCACTGGCCCTACGGTTTCTCTGCCTTCCTTGCCGGCGGTGGAATCAAGGGAGGTACCGTTTACGGCAAGATGGACAAAGTCGGACGAAACCCAGCCGAAGGAAAATTCATCGATCCCGCTTCCTTGAACGCCACCATTGGTTACGCCATGGGACTGCCTCTGAACGACGTGCAATATTCTCCTTCCGGCCGTCCGTTCAAGGTCGCTCACGACGGTGAGCCATTGTTCGACGTTCTGGCCTGAAACGGGCCGGGTAAGGAATGCGATCACTTTTTCCCGCTTGGGGGATTTTGTGTCTCCTGCCTCTCTCTTGTTTATTGGCGGCTGAGGATTTTCGCACCTTCACGGCTAAATCCGGAGAATCTTTCCAATCTTTCCCCGCTCGAGCCGTCGGTTATGAAAACGACGTCTTTTATCTCGAAGGAAAGAATGGATTGCTCTATCCGGTTCGCTTTTCCCAATTTTCCGAAACGGATCAATCCTACCTCCGCAGAATCGTTCAGGAGGGAAAGATTTCACAAGGCAACCCCAGGAATTCAATTCCCGCCCCTCCCTCGCCATCCGAGAAAACCACGCAACCCGAGGAGGATGAAAGCGTTTCCTTCGCTCCTGCCATGTCTGAAGGGGAGCGGTTGAAGGCTCCTCCCAAAAAGCAGGACAAACTACGCCCCGGTTCCTTCTTTTCTTACAAGCCCGTCAATCTTGGTCAGGACCCCGGCTTGGCCACGAAAAAAAAATCCGGCGGTCCGCCCTCTCCCGACCAACCCGTTGATTTCGTCTCTCACGTACTGCCGATATTGGAGGATCGCTGCCTGAGTTGTCACAACGAGCCCTATGAAAAAAACGGGCGCACCATTCAACCCAAAGCCGGACTCGCCTTGAACACTCATGCTTTGGTCATGAAGGGGAATTTGGACAATACCGTCGTCACCCCGGGAAACGTAGAGGAGAGCTACCTCCATGAAGTGCTCACTTTGGACGAAGACGACGATATGTTCATGCCGCCCAAAGGCGGTCCTCTGACACCTGAACAAATTGATATTATCAAAAGGTGGATTGAAGAAGGAGCAAAACCTAAGGCAGGAGGTAGTGGAGTCGCAGATGCGAGTGGAGGAATAAGTTTCCACGATCATATTTTCCCAATTTTGGAGGAAAGATGCCTGGACTGTCATGGCGAGCCCTATGTTAAGAATGGTAGGACCATTCACCCAAAGGCTGGACTAGCACTAGATAGCTACGAAGCTGTGCTTAAAGGAAACTTGGACGGTGCAATTATTGATCGCGGAGATCACGAAGAAAGTACCCTTTATGTGGTGATTACGCTTGATCCAGATGACTCCGAAATTATGCCCCCCAAAGGCGATCCATTAAGCCCGGAAGAAATTGAACTATTTAAAAAATGGATCGATGAAGGAGCCAAGGAATACCCAACCGATTCCTTTGAACTGCCAAAGGAGGAAATCAGCCCTGCTTCCCTAGTGTCCGCTTCGGAAAAGAAAATCGCTTTGGTTGATCTATTGGGCAAGACCATGACCAAACCCAGCAAGACCCAACTCGAGGTAGCCGAAAAAAAGAGCAAGGCCCTGGTCCGATTGCTGGCCATGAACCATTCGATGGTTCGGGCTGAGTTCAGCAAGGCGGCAAGCTTGATCGTAAACGAGGACGTCGGTGGATTGAGCGGTATACAAAGCAACATTTCACACCTTGATCTTTCTCGCACTTCCATCAACGATCAAGCCATGGGCGCAGTCAAGAAAATGAAGAATCTGACTTGGTTGGGATTGAGAAACACCGAGGTCACCGAGAGTGGGATCAGGCAATTGAAGGGCCTCGAATTCTTGCGATACCTGAATTTATCCGGTACGAAGGTCGGGGACGGAGCGATCAAGGATCTTTCCACAATGAAAAAAATCGAGGAAGTTTATCTTTGGAATTCCAAGGTTTCGGCAAAAGGAGTGGAATCTTTGCGCAAGGCTCTGCCCGAGGCTAAGATCATTTGGTCACCGGTGGTGATGGTGGAAGCCTCCACCCAGTAAGGCTCGCTCGATTCCCTCTTCGATTTTTGATGTCCGGCTTCGATCCATACGAAATACGCAAGGATTTCCCCATTCTCTCGCGAAAGAATCGTGGAAAACCCTTGGTATACCTTGATAACGCCGCGACTTCCCAGAAACCGCAAGTGGTAATCGATTCGATTCGCTCCTTTTACGAATCGACCAATTCAAACGTCCATCGAGGGGTTTATGAATTGGCCGAGGAAGCGGAATCGCTCTACGTGCATTCTCGGAAGAAAATTGCGCATTGGATCGGAGCAGAGGTTGGTGAAATCGTCTATACGCGCGGGGCAACGGAAGGAATCAATTTGATCGCTCGTTCCTTCGGGGAATCCCTGCTGAAAAAAGGAGACGTCATCCTTCTCAGCGAAATGGAACATCATGCCAACCTCGTACCTTGGCAAATGCTTGCTCAATCCGTCGGAGCCGAAATCCAAGTGATTCCAATCATGGAAGACGGTTCACTTGACCTTTCCCGTCTTTGGGAAATGCTCGCAGACGACAAGTCTCGCATTCTTTCGCTTTGCCACGTTTCCAACGTCTTGGGAACAGTCAATCCGATCAGGCAAATAGTCGATGAAGCGCATGCAAACGACGTCAAGGTTGTAGTCGACGCCGCTCAGTCCGTTCCTCATCTGAGAATCGACGTCCGTGATCTTGGATGTGACTTCCTGGTATTTTCCGGCCACAAGGTTTTCGCGCCGATGGGCATCGGCGTAACCTTCGTCAAATCGGACCTGCTGGAGCGCATGAAACCCTACCAAGGCGGAGGCGACATGATCGATCAAGTGAGCTTCAGCGGCACTACCTTTGCCAACGGGGCTCAACGACTGGAGGCAGGAACACCTAACGTTTGCGGAGCAATAGCATTGGGTGAAGCCATCGGTTATTTGGAAAAAATCTCATTCGAAGGAGCATACGAACACGAAAAAACGCTTCTCGAACATACTCGCTCCGAACTTGCCGACATCCCGGGATTGCGTGAACACGGCACCACTCCGAACAAGGCAGGTGTCTTTTGCTTTTCCATCGACGGAGTGCATCCTCATGACCTTTCCACCTTGTTGGACGCCGAAGGCATAGCGACGCGCACGGGGCATCACTGTTGCCAACCTCTGATGAAGAGGTTGGGACTCGAGGCGACGGCTCGAGCCTCCTTCTCTATTTACAATACCCAGGAAGAAGCGAGCCTTTTTGCCAATGCCATCAGACGCGCGGTACGAATTCTGGTCTAAACCAGACGCCTTTATCATTTCGTCCCCCGGGCCAAAGAATCCAAGTAGAGCCATTACCCGGGGTTTGCTTTTGCCAAAACCCAGCAATCCATTAAATATGATCAGTTCCTTATATCGCTAATGGCAGACGACGAACAGAAATACGACTTTTCCGCAATCGAGAAGAAATGGCAGGAATTTTGGGAACGCGATCACACTTTCCGGGCGGACGATCAATCGGACAAGCCCAAGTATTATGCCTTGGACATGTTCCCCTATCCATCGGGCGCAGGCTTGCATATCGGTCACCCCGAAGGTTACGTCGCATCCGACATTTTAGCCCGCTATAAAAAAGCCTGTGGATATAATGTGCTTCACCCGATGGGTTGGGATGCATTTGGACTACCCGCTGAGCAATATGCGATAAAGACTGGAACCCACCCATCGGTTACCACTCAGACAAATGTTGATAATTTCCGCCGCCAGATCAAAAGCATTGGCTTTGCTATCGACTGGGAACGGGAAATCAATACCACCGATCCTGGTTACTACCAATGGACCCAATGGATCTTTCTCAAGCTTTTCCAAAAGGGACTTGCCTATGTGGATGAAAAACCGGTTTGGTGGTGCCCAAACCTGCGGGCGGTCCTCGCCAATGAGGAAGTAGTGGACGGAAAATCGGAAGTCGGAAACCATCCGGTCGAACGTAGAAACCTTCGTCAAGTGGTCCTTCGCATCACTGCTTATGCTGAAAAACTTCTGGCCGGATTGGATGAACTTGACTGGCCGGATTCCACCAAGCGCCAACAAAAGGCAT
>JAYOCQ010000006.1:0-85517 GCA_038105525.1 Opitutales bacterium
TCCGGGGGTTCGAATCCCTCTCCTTCCGCCACTTTTCCTTAATTTGTCGAAAGATGACAAATTTCCCTTGCCCTCAAACGCAGGTGAGAGTGAGGATTCATTTAATGGTAAATCGGACCATCGTTTTGCTTTTCACGCCTCTTCTTCTTTTGGGCAGCGAATCATTGTTCCCTGAATTGGCGCCTGACAATGCTTTGGAAGCGCAATTGGTTCAAACCATGCTCATTGATGCTTACAAGGGCAAATGGCATCCGATGTCCAACAAGTCGGTTCCCTTCGAAGGTTTCAAACTAAAGGGAGGGCAAATGATCGAGGATGGAAAGGAACATCCCTTCACCGGATGGTATGGCCAATTCGATGAAGCTGACGAACCGAGAATGTTGTGTTCCTTTTACGAAGGAGTCAAAAACGGATTCATCTACTTGTGGGACGAAAATGGAACCCGTCGCTTTCAAGGCGAAATGGTCGACAATCAAAGGCATGGTGAATTCATCGAGTGGAATGCCCAAGCGATTCGCACGAGCCAGAAGAATTACAAGGCGAACAAGCTCCATGGCGAATGTTTGATCTGGTATGACTCTGGAAAGATCAAGTTGGAGGCTACCTTTGAAGAAGGCAACCTCGTAGATGCAAGAGGATGGTATCCGGATGGAACTCCTTGCCCCTATTCCAGAGTAATCAAGGGAAGAGGGATCATCCTAAGTTACGAAGCAGGATACCAACCCGAAAAAGAGAAAAGTAAGGGCGTGCTGTACAACACCTTCAGACGATTGGAGGATTGGAGGGAAAAAATGAACCCTTTGGATCAACTGGATCCTGATCAGGTTCGATGATGAATCTGGTCGATTTCGTCCGGTCCGACGGTAAAACGGTTGAAGGTCTGTCTGTCCATGGGCTGATTCAGTTTCACCAGCAATTCTTCGTTCTCTCGATCGAGATAAAAAATCTGCAGAAGTTTGGCATGTGACTCCCCTACCAGCTTCTTGGAATCGTCGAAGGGGGAAAAATACTCAGGCTTGAGTTTCTTCAATTGGGAAAGCGAGGATTCAAGCCTGCCTACGATTTCCTTTTTTCTTTGCAGCAGCGCTATTTCAGGAACCTTCTTCTGGACTTTTAGCCAAGTATTTTCCTCGAGAAGCAACTCATGCACCTGATTACAAAGCGCCAAGTGACTCTTCAGTACTTCCGTCGGTTCCATATGGCAAAAGTCATTCGAAGCTCGAGAAAAAGACAAACTAAAAAGGCTGCAACTGGCTTTCGTCCGAGACCGGACTCGAACGTATTCCATAACGATTGACCGCTTGCCTAATCTCTCTGGTGTCTTCCAATTGCTCGCGCCGCCACTTCGACATACCATAGACGAATTTCAAGTACTTGCTTCTCGCAAGCTCCTCCCGGGCGCTCTCTTCACGCTCGAACAAATCCTCAATGGAGAGGTAAGTTTCCGTAGCCTGCACGAAATTACCAAGCTTTTCCTCGCATAGGGCGATCTGATACAACAAGGGTACTTTCCAAGTCGGCGTTTCGTCCACGGGAAGAAGCGCCGAGTAAATTCTGTAGGCATTGTAGAACTCGCCCCGCTCGAAAAACTTGTTAGCCAAGTAATTTCCGGTCTTCTTTTTCCAAAAGTTCCAAACGCCTCTCAATTTGCCGATGCGATCAAGGTCGCGATCCCGAACTACCTTGTTCTGCTCTTCTGCCATGATGGCCTCCGGGTTGAAGTTGGCTTCCTTGAGCAGCCCAAGCAACTGAAGAATCGATTCTTCGCTTTGATTGAGCTGTTCGTAGGACAATGCAAGAAGGTAATGGGTTTCCGCAACATATGCACTGGTGGGATAAAGGGATCCGTAACTACTGAGGATTTCCTTGACCCGGGCAAAGTCTGCCCGCGGGGTCTTTTCGTAAGAGTCATCCCAACTCGGATTGCGATCCGGATCAAGGCGCCTTTCACGCTCCTGTTTCTTCAAGTTGGCCACTGCCCGACGAAAATGGGCCAGGCCGCGTTTGTAATGAACAACCGAACGATCCGCATCGTTAAGTTGCTCCAACCGATTCAAACGATCGTAAAATTTGATCGCGTTGTCATAGTCCTCGGCCCGAAGAAAGGTTTCAGCGATTTCGAACATTGCTTGGTTGGACTCCGCATCCTTTCTCAGCTCGAAGGATTTTCCTTTTCTCTTTTCAGCGTCGGTGAAAGCCTCGTTGTAGGGCAAGGTAAGCGAAGCGTTGATGGCATCGTAAAATTTGTTCAATGCCATCCGGTCGGCTCCTAGCTCTCGATAGATCTTGCCTAAGCGAATGTGAGTCTCCGGTATGGTCGGGGCGCCACGCTTCAGTCCTTCGAGAAACCTCTCAGCGTCGCCGAGTCCGGCATGTAGATCAGGTATGCCGGGAGCGTCTTCGTGCTGGTCGAAGGGGTACGTGTCATCGGCGGCGAATTCGTCAAGGAAGCGCTCATAGGACTTAGCGGCATCGACCCATGCCAGATTCTTCTCATTCATGTTGATGAGGGAGAGCAGGATATCTCTGCGATACCGCTTGTGCAAGGGAGCGCTCAATCGTCCCAGTACTCGGTTGCAATATGAATTCGCCTTGTAAACGGATCGGGTGACGAAGGGATTGTTGGTTCCTCCTGAAGCCATGCGTGTAGCCATGATTGCCTCGCGAATCTTCTCCTTCAATTCCTCATCGATTTCATTGCCCAGCACGACGTAATCCTCCACCAAGATTTCGACGTCCGGATCGGGAGATTGTCGATTCTCTATTGGAGCCCTGATCGGTGAAGGGTTGGCTTCATATTCCTTGGTGGGCAGCATCAAAGCGGGTTTTTCTTCCTCCGCTGGAAGCGTGGAAGGATTGGGCAAGGGTTCAACAGAAGAAGTTGAAAGAGCGTCGGGCTTTCTCAACAAATCAACTTCACGGAGCAAATCATCCAAACTCATGCGAGAATAATCAAGGTTCTGCGGCAAGGTAGGATATGGCGCAGGGACAACTGCGGGTGAAGGCGCAGGATTTACCGGCACGGGAGAGACGAAACCCAAACTGTCAACAGGTTGCTGATTCACAGGCTGACGCAATTCAACAGGCAGCAATTCGTTTTCCAAACGAAAGGAACGTTCAGAAGCAGGATCATCAGCTTCGAAATCCCTTTCTTGGGGGGCAACTTGTACGGGAGTTTCACTTGAATCATCAATCTCTTCAAGCAATGCGTCAATGCCGCTGATTACCTCCTCGATCGATTTGAGTTGCGGATCTTCGTTGGCTTGAAGCAAAAGAGAGGAAAAAAACGAACCCAGTAATACGAAAAATAGATTTGACCTGATCATTTGCGAACCCTCCTGACGTAGCGACTATTTGACTTCAAAAGCATATTGGCGCTGTCCATGGTATAAGGAGGGGTGAAATCCACGCGTGGATCAAACCCAGAACGGGAAGGGTCGCTCTCCGCCTCGAGTATCTCGATCAGATCGTCGGTGTTGTTGAGATTTTGTTCGGGAAAATCAGTAGGTACGAATGGATCCGAAGGCGGTAAAAGCGAGTCCATGGAATTTGAGATGGCATCCTTCATCAAAGGCGAATCAATGATCGAGGAAGCGTTTTCATCATCCCCGTATTGCACGAGAGGGAAATCGGCGGGTGTTTCTTCATCGACTGATACGGCAAGCGGCAAGGAAGCGCCGGGCAAGGCATCGGCAAGCATAAGCAGGTTCCTTCGGTCGGCTTGCGGAAGAACCTCCACGGTTCGCAAAGGAGGAGGAGCCGACACGTTCAAATAGCCAGGTCGATCAGGCTGTCGATCTAAGGAATTCGGAGAGCCGAGAAATGCCCAAGTTTCCAAAGAAGGAAAAAGAAGGCAGCCGATGGCGAGAAGACGAAACAACGAGGATGAGAAGATATGACGGACGTGATTCACATGGGATACAATCGGCTGCTTTTGAACGGACTTAAGCAAATATTGAAAAAAAATCACCATGGCAAAGCATCCTGATGAGCACGGTGCACTGCCAGAAGATCGTCCATGGTGTGTACGTCGACCGGATGAACCTCGCTTGCAGAAAAGATCTCGGCGGAAATCTCACAAGGATTGCCATAATTGCGAAGCCGATGATCCGTTTGCGCCCAAACCGCATAGGGATCGGAGAGGGCCTCGCCGGAAACCGAGGCAATTTCGATGGCGCGCTCGAAGACCTCTTGAGGACATTCCGGAAAATTGCAGTTGTAATTCAGATGAAGATCACAAGGGAAATTCTCCACCAGGTGACGAAAGACCGGGATCGAAGGGACCTCGTCTTCGGCAAGCTCGGGTGGTCTTCTCAAAAGTGAAAATCCTTCGATTTCCATACAGGTTCGGGCGATTAGCTCGCTGTCGGTCGACAGCACGACTTCGTCAAAGAGTTTGGTCTCAATCATATGTGACAGAGCCCGCAAAACCAACGGCTTGCCTCGATAGGGCAGCAAGTTTTTGTAGGCCAACCGTTTGCTGCCCATACGAGCGATGATTGAACCGACAATCCTCATCAGTCACTTCTAGCGAGGAGCGCGACCGGATTGCAAGCATCATTGCGGAATCCAAGGGCAGCAAGGATTGAGTTGTCATGAATGAAGGGCTTTCTTTTAATCGATTCTCTGCTACGTCCTAAATGATCCCATACGCCAGGCAAAAGATAACTCAAAGTGATTTGGAAACCGTAAATCGTGTTCTCCTTTCGGATTATTTGACCCAGGGGCCCGAGGTGCCTTTCTTCGAAGAAGCATTGATCCAGCGATTCGGTGTCAAGTACGCCGTTGCATGTTCGAGCGGAACCGCTGCCTTGCACTTGGCATACGCCAGCTTGGGGATCGGTCCCGAGTCCTGTGGGATCGTGCCCTCGGTGACTTTTGCGGCAACTGCCAACGCCTTTCGTTACTTGGGAGCCAAAATTCTCTTTTGCGACGTCCACCCGGAAACAGGATTGATTTGCCTTGATTCCCTGGAGGAAATTCTTGAGTCCGATCTTTACGACTCCGAAACTTCCCTTAATGGTCTTTGCGCAGTTTCCCTGAACGGAAGAGTGGCGCCAATGGAATCGTGCCGAAGGATCGCTGATCATCATGGTCTTGCCTTAGTCGAAGATGCATCGCATTCCCCGGGCGCTTGCGAAAGAAAACCTAATGGGTTCATCGAAAAGAGCGCTTCGTGCCAAAGCTCAACTGCCGCATGCTTGAGCTTCCATCCCGTAAAACACGTCTGTTGCGGTGAAGGAGGGGCCGTTTTGACCAACTCCTCGGAGGTTGCCGAGAAATGCAGGTCCATGCGCTCTCATTGCATCGAAAGACCATTTTCACATGATCACCCAACCCCATGGTATTATCAACAGACCGGATTGGGATGGAACTACAGAATGTCGGAGGCCGAAGCCGCTCTCGGACGATCCCAACTCTCGCGTTTGGATGATGACTTGTCCAAAAGAAGAAAGCTCGCCGCTCGCTACCACGAGGCGCTGTCGCAACCTCCGTTCGTCGAACATCTCGTCCCGCCGGTTTCTTCGCCCGGTCACGCCTGGCACCTCTACCCCGTTCGCTTTCACGAAACGAAAACAAGAAACGAGGCGTATTTGTCTCTACGCTCGAGAGACATACACTCTCAAGTTCACTATCTACCCCTCTATCGTCATCCCTACTACGAACAGCTCTATGGAAAAAGACGCCTGCCCGGGGCCGAGGCATATTACCGCTCGGTCCTCAGCATTCCCCTTTATCCTTCCCTTGAGGAAAAGGAACAGAATTTCGTTATCGATAGCCTCGGTGATTTTTTGCGGACAAAATGAATCCTGTTCCAGAAGGTTATTTCGTTCTTCGTGAACTGAAAATAAGGGAAAATGATTATTCGATCGAATCCATTCGCATGGATGATGCCGAGAAAATCAGGCAGTGGAGAAATCAGCAAATATCTGTCCTGCGACAAAAAAAGATTCTCACCAAAGCAGAGCAGCAAAGTTATTTCACCCAAGTGATTTTGTCGGAATTTCCAAAAATTGATCCAAATCCGATTTTGGTTCGCTTTCTTCTTGGAAACGAAATGATCGGTTACGGTGGAATCGTTCACTTGGATTGGCTCAGCAAACAGGGTGAGGTATCCTTTTTACTGGAGACGAATCGATCAAAGATTTCGGATCGCTATGCCTTTGAATTGGGCGTTTTCTTCCATCTCATCAAGCAACTTGCCTTCGGGCATCTGAAATTGAACAAATTGACTACGGAAGCGTACGCTCACCGCCCCCATCACGTCGATGCGATCGAAAGTTCCGGATTCACGCGTGTCGAAATCCTCAAGAATCGGGCAAGGGTGAAGGGAAAGTGGGTCGATGGGATTTGCGCCCAATGCGATAAATCTTCTTTCCAATCCTCACAAAAATGATGGGTTCCCGTAGGGCTCCTCGCATACTTTTCAGTTCGCTTTCCGCAAAACTGGCTCTGTATCAATGGGTTACGAAGGACGCTAAGGCTTTTCACCCGGATTCATCCGTGCTCGCGACCGATTGTTCCCCCTATTGTTCGGCTTCAAGCAAAGTTGAGGAATTCAAAGCCATGCCACCCTTGGTCGAATTGTCCGACTCCGATCTGATCAACTTCTGCTTGAAAAACGAAATCACCCACGTCCTGCCGACTCGTGATGATGAACTCCCCTACTGGTCGAAGAAATCCGAATTGCTTTCCAATGAAGGAATAAAGGCCTGGGTGTCGGAGAAAGGATTCTTGGAAATCTGTCAAAACAAGACGACCTTCGCTCGAGAATTTCGGAATTCCCCGATTCCATCCATTCCCACTTACCCCTTTCCGGACGCCAAGATCAGCCAGAGATGGGTGGTGAAGGAGCAAACCGGATCCGGATCGAGGTCCACCGGATTGAACCTGATGATTGATCAGGCTGTTCTTCATGCAAGCAATCTATCCAACCCGATCTTTCAACCCTTCGTGGAAGGCAGAGAATTTAGCGCCGAAACCTGGATCGACAACCAAGGCAAGGCTCACGGCTCTCTCCTAAGGTGGCGTGAGCGAGTCGTCGATGGAGAATCGCATCAAACGACCGTTTTCTCCGTACCTGACTGGGAGTCTCGAATCCGCGATTTGTTTGAATCCATACCGGGCGGACGAGGTCATTGCCTGGCCCAAGTGATCGCATCGAAAGACGATCGCTTAAGCCTCGTTGAAATCAATCCTAGACTGGGTGGCGCCAGCCCTCTTGCTCTTGCCGCCGGTCTCCACTCCATACGTTGGAGCTTGCTCGAAGAGGCGGGTCTGTCTTCCGAGATTCCTGCGGATCCTCGGTTCACGATCGGGATGACTTTGCGCAAAAAAGAAGAAAACGTACGCATCGTTGGATGAATACGGTTGCTTCCGCCGTTGATTGTGAATTGGCTCGAATCCAGTAATTCATGCCTGCAACCGTTGTAGCGATCGCCAACCAAAAGGGTGGTGTTGGTAAGACCACCACTACCGTCAGCCTGGGACATGCCTTGGCTTTGATGGGCATACCCACTTTGATCGTGGACATGGATCCTCAGGGCAACGCAACCAGTTGCCTCGGTTTGAGCAAAAGTCCGGGCGCAGGGGTCTACGAACCTCTCCTAAGCGGGGCTGATTTGACAGGCAGAGTGACTTCAAGCAAGAGAAAGAATCTTTGGATCATTCCCTCCGAACTTGATCTGGCCGCCGCAGAACTCGAACTCGCTTCCCAAGATCAGTATCTCATCAAACTGCGTGCTTCCCTCGCCTCTCTAAAGAACAACTTCGGATTGGGCTACGTACTGATCGACTGCCCCCCTACCCTGGGTCTTTTGTCGATGAATGCCCTTTGCGCAGCGGAATTTCTCGTAGTCACCCTGCAATCCGAATACCTCGCAATGGAGGGACTCGGACAAATTACCGGTGTGATCGACAAATTGAGAGATGCAGGTGTCAATCCCCGACTTTCACTCGGAGGAATCGTAATGACCATGTACGATTCCCGAACCCGCTTGTCTTACGAAGTGTGGAAGGAAGTAAACTTGCATTATCATGGCAAGGCCTTTCGCACCGCAATTCCTCGAAACGTCAGATTGAGCGAAGCCCCCAGTTTCGGTCAAACGATTTTCGAATATGATCCAAATGGCTTGGGAAGCCTGGCATACCGAGCATTCGCCAAGGAATTCGTCGACAGGTTTTCAACTGGAGAGCCGAATTGACGAGAATTGCTCAATTTCTCGCCTCATGGTCCGGTAGAGGCAATCAAGAGCAGAAAGATTGCCCGAGTCAGGAATATCGCATCCTGGAAAAGAGCATTGGCTACGAGTTCACCAAGATCGAGTGGTTGGAACAAGCATTGACTCATCCTTCCCTTGCCTCCGACTCCAACAACCTCACCCATAACCAACGTTTGGAGTTTCTCGGCGATTCGGTGATCGGTTCGGTTCTAGCAAGTTGGCTTTTCCGAAGATTTCCCCATGAAAACGAGGGGGAACTAAGCCGAAGAAAGTCCTTGCTTGTTCGCGGTTCTCATCTTTCCGAAATAGGAAGAAGCGTGGGCTTGGACCGATTTCTCCGACTAGGAAAATCCGAAAGGAAGGATACCGCATGCATCAGAGACGCAGTTGTGGAAGATGCCCTGGAGGCATTGATCGGCGCAGTGTTCGTCGATGGCGGACAGATTCCTGCGGAACGCCTGATCCTTTCTTGGATTCCCATTTTCGAGAAGACGTTGAAAAACCACAATGCCACCTTCAACCCCAAGGGCAGGCTTCAAGAACTCCTTCAATCCATGCATCGCAACCCAAAGATAAGGTACCGAGTCACCAAGGTGTCCGGACCGGATCACTCCAGGCATTTTGAAGTGGAACTCTCGTTAAATGATCAGCCGATTTCCGCAGGAAGCGGCAAAAGCAAGAAATCCGCCGAAGAAATGGCTGCAAAAAATGCCTTGGGATCCTTGCAGGAAGACTTGAATAGCCAATCGTGAAAAGGATCGAGCTGCCCAGTTCCCGGCGCTCCCTTTTCGCTAGCGATTTCCCCGAACAGGGAATCGCCCCTTTGTTGGCGGATCTTTGGACGAGAAATCATTTTCAAGCGACCGTCGTCTTTGCCGATTCTTTGAGCGAAGCGGAATCAAGGTGCGAAGACCTGGTTGCTTTCTCGGAAGCGTTGGTCCCGGAAAGGAAGATCGATTTTCATTTATTTGACGAGATTCCTCGCAGCGATCATCCGGATGGATTTGATCGGGCTTGCGAGAGACTGTCTTTGCTTTCCTCTCTCAGGAGGCTGAGCGAAGCGGACAAGGACGCCAATCCGATTCTTGTTGCAACCACTTTTGAAGCTGCGCTCGGCCCATGTCCCCTGCTTGAAGGAATGAAGGAATCCGAGGTGGAAGTCAGGAGCGGACAAGAAACCTCGTTTTCCTGGCTTACCGAAAAGTTGGCCGGCGACCTCGACTATTCTTCCGAGGCGATTTGCGAAGAGCCCGGTCAATATTCGGTAAGAGGAGGACTGATTGACGTTTATCCCGTAAACGCAAACCATCCTGCCCGCATCGATTTCTTCGGTGATTCAGTGGAGGATATTCGTCTTTTCGATCCTTCGACTCAAAGAACCTTCCAGCGAATAGAATCCTTGATAATCTCTTCCCTTTCGGAAGAAAACCTGGCTCTGAAAAACGGTGAGTTTCTTCGTTACCTGCCATCTTCGGTTCTCTGGGCGATACACGAACCCGAATCCTGCCTGCACTCTCACCCATTGGCCTTTCACAGGTCCGATGAATCGTCCATGCGTGGCGCCACTTTCGCCGATGCCTGGGAAAAACGATCCGCAGAAAATGATTTCTTCCTGGGAACAAGCCTACTGGATGCAGGCGCCGGCATTTTTGAAAGTTCTCCTAAAACTTCGATGAAAATTTCTCTTTTTGTCGACCCCTTGGAAAATCAAGGAACAGACGCCACTTCGTTTCTCTCCGATGGCTTTGGCAAACCGAATTCAGATAAACTGATCAAACGCTTGCAGACTTATGAGAGTTCGGGCTTCGGCGTATTCATTGCCGTGGGAGCGGAGATGGAAAAAAAGAGAATAAGGGAGATGATTGCTCAAACCATCCCCGAACCGTTCGAACCACGATTCATTGCGGCAGGACTTCGTGACGGATTCGTTTACAAAAGATCGGATGCTCCCGAGTATTTCTCCAGTTTCATCAAGCATGAGAATTGCGGACTTGTACTGGCATCCTCCAGAGAAATCCTTGGAAGAGAGCGAAGCAGGCGCCCTTCCTACACGCGCAAGGCTAGGGTCAACAAGAGACAGGTGGATCAGGCCCTCGATTTTTCCGATTTGATCCCCGGTGACCTGCTGGTGCATCTGCAGCATGGCATCTGCATGTTCGATTCCTTGGGAGTGATGCAGCATTCGGAGAAACCGGAAGAGGCCATAACGGTCGAATTCGCCGACGGTATTCTCCTGCACGTACCCTTGCAGGAGTCCCATCTTTTGTCCCGTTACCTAGGCCTTACCAAGTCCAAGCCAAAATTGGCTAAATTAGGCGGAAAGGCATGGGCAAACACCAAACGCGCCGCGGAAATGGCCGCCCTTGACCTGGCTGCGGACTTGCTGCGTCTTCAAGCAACCAGAGACGCCGAGCAAGGTCATCCTTTTGCTCTCGACGAAAAATGGCAAAAGGAATTCGAAGACGCATTTCCCTACTCGGAGACTCCGGATCAACTCCGGGCGATCGAAGAGGTCAAAAAGGACATGGAATCGAACAAGCCAATGGATCGATTGGTTTGCGGTGACGTTGGATACGGCAAGACCGAAGTTGCCATGCGAGCGGCATTCAAGGCCATTATGGATGGCAAGCAAGTCGCTTTGCTCGCCCCTACCACCATTTTATGCCAGCAACATTTGCAGTCATTCGCGGAAAGAATGTGCGATTACCCGATTCGCATGGAAATGCTTTCTCGCTTCAGGTCGAAGTCATCTCAAAAAAAGACCATCGAGGGGCTGAAATGCGGCGCCGTCGACTTGGTGATCGGCACGCACAGAATGCTGGGGAGCGATCTAAGATTCAAGGATTTGGGCCTCGTCATCATCGACGAAGAACAACGCTTCGGCGTTGAACACAAGGAGAAACTCAAGCGCCTGCGAGCGAACGTCGACGTTCTCACTCTCAGCGCAACCCCGATCCCCCGAACACTTTATTTCGCAATGGTCGGAGCTCGAGCCTTTTGCGCGATCGAAACACCCCCCACCAATCGACGCCCGATCAGAACGGAAGTGGCGCTGAACTCTCCTGAAGTGATAAAACGAGCGATTGAATCCGAAACCAGAAGAGGAGGACAGGTTTTCTACCTCCATAACCGCGTAAGGACGATTCATGCAACTGCCCGAAAACTCCAATTGCAATTTCCAAAATTACGAATTGCCCTCGGACACGGACAAATGAAGGAAAATGAACTCGAACTCGTCATGACCGAGTTTGTCGCCGGAAAGTTCGACCTCCTTGTTTGCACCACCATCATCGAGTCCGGCCTGGATATACCCAATTGCAACACCATCATCATCGAGGGAGCTGATAAGTTCGGCCTGTCCCAACTCTATCAGTTGCGCGGTCGAGTCGGACGCTTCACCAAACAAGCCTACGCTTACCTGTTGGTAAATCGAGCCGAACCCATCGCGGACAAAGCCAAGAAAAGATTGTCTGCCATGCGAAGCTCCAATTCCATGGGAGCCGGCTTTCGTATAGCTTTGCGCGATTTGGAACTCAGAGGAGCGGGCAATTTGCTGGGGAGCGAGCAAAGTGGTCACGTCGCCGGCATTGGATTCGAAATGTACTGCCAACTCTTGAGCGAAAGCGTCTCACGACTTAAAGGAGAGGAGCTTTCATTGAGGCCATCGGCAAGTGTACGGATTGATTTTCTGAATGAAGACGAATCCTGCTTTCCCGTATCCTACCTCGGCGAAACCAGGCTCCGTATAGAGTTTTACCGAAAACTTGCCGCAACTCGAGAAGTGGAGGAGATTGATTCCCTGAAAGAGGAGTTGGAGGATCGATTCGGTCCATTGCCCGATTGTGTGACCGCGCTCTTGATGGAAGCGGAAATTCGTTGCTTGGCCGAGGCGTGCGGCTTGGATCTAGTCGAGACCAAAAACAAGGAAGTTCTTTGCAGAAAAGTCGGAAAGAACGCGAATGGAACCCGGCAATACCTGAAAATCATGGGAATGCTCCCAAAATTGCATGAGAGCGAGCCTTTTTTAAGATTGAAGGAAATCATTCGTTTTCTCAAACTGAGATTGCATGGGAATAACAACCGCTCATAAGAATTTCGCTCTTTTTGGCATCATAGCCTATTGCTTGTCGACCCATCTCTCGGCAAATCAAAATCGTGTGGAAGTAAACCGCATCGTCGCACAAGTTAACGATCGATTCATTACTTGGCATGACGTCGAAAGAAAACTGGATGCTCGGGGTCTAGGCAGCGTTTTCGACGAAAATAAAAGGAACGAACATGCCAGAGAGACCATAGAGTTGATGAAAAGGCAAATCATCGCTTCCTATGCATTCGATGAAAAGGGTTTCTCCATTCCAGATTCTTACGTCGAAAAGGAGTTTCTCAGACGTGTCGATAAAGCCGGAGGGCGAGTAGACTTCCGCAAAAAGGAACTCGAAGCGAAGGGAATGACGGATTTCGAATACCGTCAGGACCTAAAAGATGAAATCATCTACGGCCATATGCGATCCAAACACAACCGATCGAGCCTTGAAGTAAGTCCGCAAATGGTCCGAGATTATTATGCCGCAAGAATAGATGAGTTCCGAGGCGACAAGCAGTATGCAATTCGAGAGATCGTATTTTCGGTAAAGGAAAGTGAAGTCGATACTCAAGCAAAGGAAAAGGCGGATGGAATTAAACGACGGTTGAACGACAACCAGCCTTTCGAAGACTTGGCTCTTGCCGTCGGTGACAGCAGTTACAGAAGCGAGGGAGGTGCATGGCCTCTCTATGCCCTTCGCGAGTTCCCCAAGTCCTATCAAGAGGTGTTGGCAACTTTGGCTCCAGGTGAAGTTTCGGAGCCTTTTCTTTATCAACAAGGCGCTGTTCGCGAGTGGTGCATCATCCAACTGGACAAAATCATCGAACCGAAACTCACTTCATTGGAGGATGCTCGCAGTGATATAGAGAATAGAATTGCCAGAGATAAGGAACAGGCAGCGGTAGACAAATGGTTTGATACCGAAACGAAACGAGCCTTTGTTGTCAGTCACGGTCTGCCGGGCAAGTGAAGCGTCTCTCCTCCTCTTCGAGGCTCAAGGACATACCTGTTCATGATCGCCCCCAAGAACGTCTGATCCGACTGGGGGCTTCGCCCCTTTCCGATCGTGAATTGCTTGCCATGCTCATCCGATCAGGCACTGCCCGATCGGACGTCCTGGCCCTGACGGACGAATTGCTCAATCAGGCCGGATCATTAGCGGGTTTGTTGCGTTGGGACACCACTGACTTCATGAAGATTTCTGGAATCGGAAGCGTAAAGGCTCTGCAATTGACGGTAATGGTTGAAATCGCCAAGCGCATGGCAAGTGGAAACAGGCTCGGTCAATTCCGCTTCACTGATTCGAAATCGGTTTGGGAGCACCTATATCCGGAAACGCGAACGGAAACGGTGGAAAAAGTATGGGTATTATGCTTGGATCGGAGAAACAAGCTCATTCGTGGTGAAACGGTTACTTCAGGCACCGCTACCGGGAGCCTCGTACATCCACGCGAAGTGTTTCGTCCGGCCATTCGTCACGGGGCTACCGCGGTAATCTTGGCGCACAACCATCCCAGTGGCGATCCAAGCCCCAGTCCCTCGGACCTACGGGCTACTAAAAAAATCTGTGAGGCGGCGTCTTTTTTGGATTTGGATTTTCATGACCACGTTATTCTCGGCGAACCCGAAAACTGTCCCAGAGGGATCGGATTCTTCAGTTTTTCAGAGGAAGGCCTGCTTTAAAAAATTCAGATCTTCAAGCCTTAGGCTCAGGCATCCCTGAGAGCCAGCATTCGAACGCTCCAACGACCAACTGCAAAGGCCAGTCCGCAAGGTTGATCGTTTCGCGGCTCGTCGAAACTGAAAAAAGTGGTGCCGCCGGCCGAACCGCTTCCGCAATAGTGGCTGGAATCGGTATCCAATACGACTTCCCATTCACCTGGATGCGGACAGCCCCAATCACGGTGCTGCGTCCGAGCCGAAAAATTGCAGGCGACAAGCAAAATGTCGCTCGGACACTCGCCGAATTTGAGAAAAGACAGAGTCTGTCCTTCAGCGTCTCCACAATCAATCCACCGGAACTTGCTTCCATCGTGATCCGATCGAGCCCATGAAGGATGCTTTTGGTAAAGACGATTCAAGTCCGAAACCAGATTGTGAACTCCTTGGTGAATCGGAAAGTCCAATAATGCCCAATCCAAGGACGAATCGAAATCCCACTCCTTCCATTGCCCGAACTCGCATCCCATGAACAAGGTTTTTTTTCCCGGCCACGTCCATTGCAGAGCAAGCAGGGCCCGCAAATTTGCAATGCGATCTTGCTGATGATGCATGTTCATCTTGTTCACGAGGGATCCTTTCCCGTGAACCACTTCGTCGTGAGAAAACGCTTGAACGAAATTTTCGGAAAATTGATACATCGCCCCGAAGGTCAAGTTTGCATGTGTGGAACTCCGAGAGTCCTGAGGCGTGGAAAAATAGCCCAAGACGTCATGCATCCATCCCATGTTCCACTTGAAATCGAAACCCAATCCACCCGTGAATGGAGGCTTGGTGATTTGGGGAAAAGCGGTGGACTCCTCGGCAATGCTCATGACGCGAGGATATTCCTCGTGTATGGCTTGGTTGAACTGCTTGATGAATTCGATTGCATCGAGATTTTCGTTTCCCCCGAAACGATTCGGAAGCCATTGCCCATCCTTGCGCCCGTAATCGAGATAAAGCATCGATGCCACCGCATCTACGCGAAACCCGTCGACGCCGAAACGATCCAACCAAGCGATGGCGCTTCCAATGAGAAAGCTGCGCACTTCGGCTCGTCCGTAATTGTAGCACAGGGTGCCCCATTCCGCATGACGACCCATGCGCGGATCTTGATGTTCGTACAGACAAGTACCGTCAAATCGAGCAAGCGAAAACTCATCCGCAGGAAAATGCGCAGGCACCCAATCTATGATGACTCCAATTCCAGCATCCTGAAGGGCATCCAGCAGGACGCAAAAATCCTCCGGCGATCCGTATCGATGAGTGGGCGCGTAGTAACCAGTGACCTGATATCCCCAGGAAGCGCCATAGGGATATTCGCTCGGGGGCAAAAATTCTACGTGGGAAAAACCGAGCTTGCTTAAATACTTCGGCAATTCATCCGCCAAGCGCAAATAAGTCAAGGGCTGGCCGTCAGATTCCTTTCTCCAGGAACCCAAGTGCATTTCATAAATGGAAACGGGAGCAAGCCTTGGGTTCGTCTCATGGAAGTTTCGAGAATTACTGCGACTGCGCTTCCTGTCTTCAATGATCGAAGCATTTCCCATCGGAGGCTCGAAACGCCAACCGTAGGGGTCGGTTTTCTCGCGCAGCACTCCATCAGCCCCCAAGACGCGAAACTTGTATTTGTCACCAACACTCGCTCCGGGAATGAATATCTCCCTGCAACCGGAACTCCCAAGCGAGCGCATGGGATGGGCCTTCGTATTCCAATGATTGAAGTCACCGACCAAATGAACCGAACGAGCGGACGGAGCCCAAACCACAAATGATACACCGTTGATGCCTTCCATGCATTTGGGAATGGCTCCGAGCTTTTCAAAGGGACGACGTTCCAAGCCTTGATTGAAGGCCTGATAATCCTTGTTCTCGAAACTGGGAAGGAAGGAATAAGGATCCATCCACCTGCGCTCTCCCTCCTGGTAGAAGGAATGAAGCTGATACGGAAAAAAATTGCTGTTCCGGGGCAAAACGAGCTCGAAGAATCCATCCGAAGAAAGGCGCTTCAAAGCCGATGATCTTCCACTGCCAAGGTTCAACATGCGCATCTCGACGGCGCCGGGATCCCAAGCTCGAACGACCAACCCCTTCTTCTCTCCGATCTTGTGCATGCCAAGCAATCGATGAGGATCATGATAAGTTCCGTTGAGAAGGAGTTTGAGTTCGGATTCGGAGATGATCATTCCGGATGCATCCTAACAGCTCATGGAAAGGAAAAAAGAAAGTTCGCAAAGGAATCGAAAATTTATTCCTTGTCCGAACTCTTCCAACGTCCATTTTCGTGAGATGGGTCGTTTCTTCACGTTGCTTGCACTTTTAGCCTGTTGGTCTGCTTCCACTGAACTGACTGGGCAACCAGTCGACACTTCATACGGCGGCTTGATCCTTGAGGCCAAGGGTGGAATCGCATACGAAGATGAAAACAGCACTTTGAAAGCCCACGGAGGGGCCTCGCTTTCCGGCGAGGGGTTTCTTCTGCTCGCCGATTCGATAACCTGGAACCGCAGATTGAGCTTGGTAAATGCCAGCGGCTCGACCTCATTGACCTCAGGCGACCTTCGACTTCTCGCCGATACGATCATGGTCAACCTGGAAGACGGAGCCTATTCCGGATCGAACGTACGCGGAGGATTCAATGGTACTGTTTTCGAGGCTAAAACCTTGGAATCCTTCGAAGGTAAAATTACCGTACAGGACGTTCGTCTGCATCCATTCGAGCCCACTCGGAATGGAATAAATCTAAGCGCAAGCAAATGGCAGATGGATCAAAACCTATCGAAATTCATTCTTCACGATCCCCGCATTTCCATGGGAGACTTCGTAATCGGAAAATTACCAAAGCTGTCGGGAGACTTCAATGCAAGTCGTCGATGGCTTGGCTCCAAATTCAGAGTAGGCAAGGAAGATTCCCTCGGAACGTACGCAGGGTCCACCTTCACTCGATCACTCCGAGACGGTTCCTTCGAGGGAACGTGGACGCTCTACGGCAAGAGAGGCCTCTTGCTTGAGCCCGGCTTCTCTTGGAGCAACCCGCTCTCTGAGGAATTTTTCAGAGGAACCATCGAAGGTGGGTGGATCAACGATCAAGCGATTGAGGGCATAATGGACTCCCGCAACCAAGCGCTCGAGCCGGATCGAGGATACGCCCACCTCGGTTTGTCAATGCGTCCAAGTCGAAACTTCAGGCTTTCCTCGCTTGTCGAATGGCAAAACGATTCCGAATTCATGAGAGACTTCCGCAGAGATGAATTCGAATCTTCGCAATGGAACCAAAGTCATGCCGAAATGACTTACGAGGGGCCGGGATATTCTGCTTCGGTTTTTACAGAGTGGCAGATTAATCGTCATGATCCGGCGATCGAACAGCTCCCCATGCTTCGTATTCAGGCGGGCCCCCGAATCGGGGCCGGCCTTCATCACACCACCAGGCTGGAATCATCGCGACTGAGAACGAGGGACGGATTCGGCCGAAGGCAAAATTCCCTTGAACTCCTTGATCTGGGCTACAAAGTGGAAAAACCTTTTGATTTTGACAGCTGGTTTCGATTTACTCCCGGATGGTCAATCAGGCACACGAATTACAGCCTCCCAGACAAATCCATCCATCGAACCTTCGGGGAATCAGGACTAGATCTTCGTTCGGTTTTCCATCGACGCTTCCATTTGACCCAACCGCTTTGGCAGATTCAGGAAGTTTTGCATCTAGTTGAATTCTTCTTTTCTTATCGCAAGAACCAATTGCTTTCGGGAAAGGAAAATCAGGATCTACCCGAACTTAATCCTCTTTTGCCTGACCTAAACCTAGCTCCCATCGATCTTCTTGACTACGAGGAACACCAATTGCTTTGCCCAGATGAAACCGTCCGGATCGGATGGGAGAATGGTCTCTTGGCAAAATGGAGAGGCAGCTCCAGGATTTTGGCCAACTCCAGAACTTATCTTGACTTCAACGCCGCTGGTGGAAAGGGCACGAAGAGAAGCCTCTTCAGTGAGATCTCCATAAGTCCTTTGGATTGGATGTCATTTCAAGCCCAGACCAAGCTTGATCTTCATTCCCAAAGCAACCTGCGTCAATCCTATGCCACGACAATTAAAGACGGGAGGTTTCAGCAAATGAGAATCTCATACGTCAATTACCTTGATGAGAATGATCACGCTGAGATGGAAGGAAGGAAATTGTTGAATGAAAAAACGCTCCTTTCCGCTCGATTCGTTTATGATATGCATGAAAACCAAATGACTTATCTGTCGGCCGGCTTAGATTACAAATCCTCATCAAACTGGACTTACGAATGCTCGATTTCGGAAAGAAAAGGAACCAAAAGAGAAAACAATCTTCAATTCAATTTCGGGATTACCATCAGCGATCCATTCCGTCCATGGCTTGTCAATCGCCCTTGAAACTTGTTGATTGAATTCTCAATGGTTGACTATTCGATGGACTCTTAACTAATGTATTATCATGAAGAGCAGAAATTTTCAGGTTCCTTACAAAGACCCGAAAGTCATGGCCCATTTGTTGGGCTTGGGATTGGATTGCTCGGACGGTCACAAAAGAATTACGCAGGCGGACAAGTTTTCCATTCTCGGAGGATCTGAGGAAACCCATTGCAGAATGACTGAAACCTTGCTCAAAACCATGGAGGATCTTTCCATCAAGGGCAAGGCGCTTGAAGAAGCTTCTCAGGACGAAATCCGGGACCTCCTTCTTAAAAACTCTCCCGAAAGCTGATTCCATGACTCAACCGGGCCACGCACAGATACCAGGATCCGCTCCAAAGCTCAAGGTGCCCGGTCCCTCCGTAACGCCCAAGCTTAAAGTTACCAACAGCCCCTTGGCAGGACCTGCCGCCCCCACTCTGCCCGCAGGCCCCCCAAAAGCGCCAAGCCCCGCGCTGGGAGCCTCTGCTCCGAGTCCAATGCCCGGCGCTCCACTGCCAAGCCCCGCCCTGGGCGCTCCTGTTCCGAGTCCAATGCCCGGCGCTCCACTGCCAAGCCCGGCTCTGGGCACTCCTGCTCCGAGTCCAATGCCCGGCGCTCCGAGCGCCCCTGTTCCTGGCCTGACTCCTGGAGCTCCTTCCCCAGTTCCTGCTCCCGGAGTTCCTCCGGCGCAACTTCCTCCATCGGCCCCGCCTCCCCTTTCCGCTGGCGCATCTCCTCCTCCTGCATTGCCCTCTCCCTCATCTGGTGAGCCTGAAGGAAACCCTGAGGTCGGAAAAAAGGGCAAAAAGGATAAAAAGGTCAAGGCCCCACCGCCCCCGAATTCAAAACCAAAACCCAGCCTTTTTTTTATCCTGTTTGACTTTTTGGTCTTTGCAGGCGCCGTCGCCTTGACCGTTCTCGTCTTTCTCAAGACTTGATTCTTCTACTTATGAGTGAACTGATTAACCTTAACAAGGACAGCTTTGAGAAAGTCGTTTCTTCAAGCGCCAAACCAACCTTGATCGATTTCTGGGCGCCTTGGTGCGGACCCTGCAAAGCCTTGGGACCGATTCTAGAGGAAATAAACGATGAAATGTCCGATCAGGTGGATATTTACAAAGTCAACGTCGACGAGAATACCGATCTCGCCCAAGAGCATGGCATACAGTCCATTCCCACCATTCTCGTATACAAGAATGGATCCTTGTCCGAAAGTTTGGTCGGACTCAAGACAAAGGATGAGTTGGTAAACGCCATAAAAAATTAACCCCTTCGGGCACAGCCTCGAAATCGTTGGGGTGATTCAATTCGATTTTCTCGCTACCCCCCCACACAACCTGCAGTCTTCTCCGACTGGTCTTCTTGAATGTTCGCCCCTTCCCCTTTCATAAAAGGAACATCCCGGACGATGTATTTTGCCGAAGGTGGTAACCCAGTAGTTCAGACTGGCTGAAAAGGGGTCTCTGCCTATCATCGACTGAAGCAACGGCAAGGGGAGTTGTTGGTTTCGGGTTCGAAGGTCAATCGGGTTTCCATCTTTCCAAACTCCGAGATTTCGGCGTTTTGACTTTATTTGGGCCATGACAAAAGGACCGAATCGGCCGGTTTCCTCTTCGTCATGCCAACCGATTCCTTCCTCAATTGCAAGTTGACTGAAGCTTTCGTCCCTTTCGTCGAGAAAGAGGTCTACGACCTTTAGGTTCTGGGAATCAAAAGGAGTTTTTACGTTCACGTGGAAGCTTCCGTTGAGAAGTTTTGATTGCGTGAAGGTTATCGCCTGCTCGTACCCGGACTCTGCTTGTTTTGGAAAACGCACTCCCCATGCACGCATTCGAACTTGGAAGTCCTCGCTTTGGACGTCAAAGACGCCCGGTTGAATCACTCTAACCACGCTGAATTTTCTGACCGTTTCGTTGTTCTCCTCCTTGGCAAAATCTTCCTGCGATAAAACCTCTTCCTTGAAAAGGGAAATGAGGGTGCAAGCTATGAAAGCAAACCTGTAGATCATGGGTACCAAAACATGCATTCTCAGGAATCGGGCAAGTTGAAAAAGATTGGAACATTCTCCAAAAAAGTTGATAGTGAGAAAATTGATCAGCATCATAGCCCTTTCACTTTGAAGAAAGCTTTTCCAAAAAAACCTACCGCTACTTCTCTCAGCACTCCCATCTATCATCGAAAAAGAAGGGACTGGAAAGACGACCAGCTGCTTATAGAAGAATTGGAATCCATTCTCCACGATTCCAATGCCACACGTGAAGAAATTTCTTCGGAATCGACTGAATTCCTCAATATCGTCGAATCTATCCGAAAAAATGGCTTCGAGGCCAATGCCGATGCCATCTTTCTCGCCATGTGGATTCGCGAACAGTTGCTTAAAATGGCTGCCGAAACCGGCAGCTACGACCTGCGGGTGCACCCGATCGCTCTACCCGGAAATCTTTCCGAGGTTATCATGAGCAAGGATCGGTTCCTAACCAACCTTGATATAAAAAAGGACTTTCCCCTTACATTGGAGCAACTCTTTCCAGACTCCAGGATTCGAGGATTCGCCTTGGAGCGCATCCAACTGCTCCACCATGGAAATCTTTTGGCTTACCTGCACACCTTGGTTGCGAGGGAAAGGGACTCGCTGCACGGTTATTCCGCTTCAATCAGCGACCTGATTCATATTTGCGAACACAAGATCAGGGCCAGAAAACTTAGATACGTCTCAAGGTTTGATGCGGCAGAGGTGGACATCTGGGTTCCGGGCTTGAGCCTTGGAATCGAGATCAGGGATTCGTTGACCGAAAAATCCAAGGAAGCGCTTGTCGAGGTCTTTCTGCATACCAATTCGCTTCGTCATACCACTTTCGTTGTCCTTGTATGCCCCGATCATTTGTCCGACGTGGAATTCAATTCCTGGAGACAGATCGAACGCAGTGGAATCGTACCCAACCTCTCGACCATTCGCATCGGAGATTTGGGCAATTACCTGGACAAGCTCAGTGGCGCTTGATGCATGGAAAGGTCCCTGTCAGGGCAACACTCTTTCCTCTTTGCTCAATCTACCTTCCTCATCCCAAGTTCTTTTTCCTTTATAAACTCCGTTGTTCCAATACTCCTCTTCTCTCAAACGACCATTCGGCCACCAACATGACTTCAATCCCGTCAAGACTCCATGGTCGAAGATTGCCTCCATTGCGACCTGTCCATTGTCGTGCCTCCTTATCTGAACACCGTGAGGCTGCCCTTCCAAGTATGAAGCTTCGAGAGCAATTTCTCCGTTCTCCGTCCTCTCCTCCAGCCTGCCGGTGAAAGGTTCTTCAATTCCCTTTCTGTAAAAGAGCCCGTCGGAACGATACTCCGAGCCGCTGGAATCGATCAGCGGGTAGGATTTGAGCGGTTTTTCAAAATCACGAAGAATTGCCTCCACCTCACGTGTCGGCGTATCGGCAGAACCGACCAAAGGAAAGTCGTTCTTTGATTCCTGGGAAATGCTTCTTTCAACGACACTTGGAGGATTTTGAGTAACTTCGCGAAATGAATCGGAATCCATGCACCCCGATGAAAAAACCAACAAAAGCATACATAGTATTCGAACAAACATTTCTCAGACAATACCTTCCTCAAGCAACCGTCTCGACAACTCTTCCAGGGGGCCTTCACTCAAATCCGAATTGCAGCAAGGCGAAAGTTTGCGCCCAAGGGGCTTCTCCGGCATGGCCATTATCAAGTCGACCCACTTGCCGATTTCAGCCTGAGAGGGCTCAAGACCGGGAAAATCGACGATCTTTTGGGGGCCGACATCAGGGGATGGAGGCGGGAGTGAAGGCAATGAGGGCAAATCATGCTCTCGAAGGTAGTTTTCAAAATAAATCACAGCGAACGTAGTTTTGTCTTTAAAGGAACCTTGATGACTCCAATCCTACCTCCTGTGGATCGAACCAACTTTTTCGGGGCCACGTCCGTGTGGCTACTATCCATAGTCGGACGAACCGGACCTCACTTTAGAAGGAAATCGAACTTTGTTTGATCTTTTCTTTTACCGGATAAGAAACATCATTGCCGAATGACCAATCAACCAACCAAAGCTTACGAGGACAAAACCTTCCTTAATGGACATGATGCCAGAGCGATTCGAGTACTTTGCGAACTGCTTGAACCAGAAACAAGACTGAACCAAAGAGGAGTGGAAAACACGATCGTATTTTTCGGTTCCGCTCGTCCCAAGCCAAAGGAGGTTGCGGAACGCGATCTTGATCGATTTCTCGCATCCTTGCCAGAGGAGGAAAATCGCTCCGATCAACAAAAGGCAGACCTGCAAAAACTAAGAAGCATTTCCAAGTTATCCAAGTACTACGATCAGGCAGTGGAACTTTCGCAAAAACTCACGGAATGGTCTTCCAAACTTGCAAAGGGCAAGGAATACTTCATCTGTTCCGGGGGAGGGCCAGGAATGATGGAGGCGGCAAATCGAGGAGCGAAGCAAGCGGGAGGAAAATCAATTGCTCTAGGCATCAGCCTGCCCTTCGAACAAGGGGTCAACGAATTTGCAGACCCGGAATTGTCCTTTGAATTTCATTATTTCTTTCTTCGGAAATTTTATTTTCTTTATCATGCAAAGGCTATCGTGGTTTTTCCCGGCGGATTTGGCACCATGGACGAACTCTTTGAATGCCTCACGCTTGCTCAGACCAACAAACTTCATAAGAAAATGCCTGTCTTTCTTTATGGAAAGGAGTTTTGGAATGGATTGATCAATTTTGAACACTTCATCCAATGGGGAGTAATCTCACCTGCCGACATCGACCTTTTTCAGGTGGTCAACGACGTCGAAGAAGCTTACCTGGCAATCACTCGCACTCTGGAAGACTAGGTTTTTCGGCGCCGAACTCTTGGGACAAAGCTTTCAGGGAATGCTTGAAGTCATCCGGAATCGAGGCTTCATAGCAAACGGTTTCTCCTGTGGCAGGATGAAGGAAAGAAAGCGTTCGCGCATGCAACATGACCCGAGGAAAGAGGTGATCGGGATGATTTCTCAATTTGTAGCCATAAGTTGAGTCACCACAAAGGGGATGACCCGATGCCGAAAAATGAACCCTAATCTGATGGGTTCGGCCCGTTTCAATCCGACATTCGACCAAGCAGAATTCCTCTCCGAATCGTGTGATCACTTCCCAATTCGTTCTGGCTTTTTTTCCTTTCTCGGAAACCGCCATCTTCACCCGAACCTTCGGATGCCTGCCAATCGGCTGACCGAAAACTCCCTTGGCTGCGATCATTGAACCGCTGACTAATGCACGGTAGATCTTAACGGTGGAGCGTTCGGCAAATTGTTCGGCAAGCGAAAGGTGAGCTCTTTCCGTCTTGGCCACTACCATAACCCCGCTCGTTTCCTTGTCCAAGCGGTGAACCACACCAGGCCTCAGTGGAGCGCCGAGGGGAGACAACCCTTCCCTGCAATGATGCAACAAAGCATGAACCAGCGTTCTTTCGTCCGTACCGTCTCCAGGATGCACCACCATGCCGGCGGCCTTGTTTATTACGATTAAATGATCGTCCTCGTGGATGACTTCAAGGTGACAATCGCAGGGCTCAAGCGAACGCACCGTCGGCCTCGAAAGATCGACCAGCAAATGATCCCCCGATCTCACCTTGGATTTGGGTTCCAATCTCGTCCCGTCTGCAAGAACCGTTCTGCCCTCCTCTATCGAACGCCTGATGGCGCTCCTGCTATGATCGGGGAAACCCAGAGAAAGCACCTTGTCCACTCTATCATTGGTACCCGACGGGCAAACAAAATCGATTGGATTCATAGGGTGTATTCCTCGGTCAAGCGATCGATCAAGCCATAGGCTTGATCACGAACCGAAGCGTGAACGTCAGCAACTTCAAAACCATTTCTCGCCAGTTGGGCGAGTTCGGGGATCGTGAAATCCAGATGACGAATCAAGGCGTGGTATTCGTCATTCAACTGATTCCCGAAGGAAAACGGGTCGTCGGTGCTCAGGGTGCAGCGCACCCCTCGCTTCATGAACTCCCGTATCGGGTATTCCTTCCAGTGTCTCGTCACTCCTAACTTGTAATTACTGATGGGGCAAAGGTCCAAAGTTACTTCTTCATCAACAAGCAAGTCCATCGTTTTTTCCTCTTCGATGGCTCTCAGTCCATGCTGAATGCGTCTCACTCCCAGGTCCCTTATTGCCCAGGAAACGTTTTGCGCCGGCCCAAATTCACCCGCATGGCACTTCAAGGTTCTGCCGTTGCGGCTGGCCTTCTCCCATAATGGGGCTACCCAAGACTCAACCGGGAGATTTTCAGGCCCATGGAGATCGATACCCGAAAGTCCATCCCATCGTTCGACTGCCCGTTCCAAAATCGGTCCGAGATAAGGGGTATAGGCATTTCGGCTGATGCCCATGAATACGCGAACCTCCAAACCTGGAGGAACTTCGGAAAGTATGGCTTGTATGATTTCTTCCCCGGACGTCTGGGTGAACTCGATCATTCCAGCGTGAAAGCTGAGCTCAACATAGCGAACGTTCTGTCTCAAGTGATCCCGAAAGATCATTGCCGCCACTTCCGCATAATCCCGCGCGGAACGAAAGACGCGAAGGGCATGTTCGATCAGAACGGATTCGAACTGTTGGAAGGAGCAATAACGAAAACCATCGGAACGAAAGAATGGGGGCTCGGAAAAATCATCGGGAAATCGGCTCACCAGCAATTCCCAAGGAAGGGCCCCTTCAATATGAAGGTGCGTCTCCGTCTTGGGCAGAGATTCGACGAATTCGAAGATCTTTCTACACTCCAAGGCTGAAGTCGCCTCCTTCGTCCCTAATCGGCTTCAATTAGGTTCTCGGCGTTCAGGGGACGCAGGTCATCCGGCAGAAAGGATCCATCCTTGCGAATCAACAGATCGTCGAAGCGGATCTCCCCGCCGCCCCACTCCGGCCTTTGTATGCAAACCATGTCCCAATGAACTTGGGACTTGTTTCCGTTGTTTGCTTCCTCATAAGCCTGCCCCGGGGTAAAGTGGAAGGAACCGGCGATTTTTTCGTCGAACAAGATATCGAGCATAGGCTCGCGGATCATCGGATTGAAAGCTATGGCAAATTCGCCGACGTATCGGGCACCCTCGTCGGAATCGAGAATTTCATTGAGCTTCTCTTGGTTGGAAGAAGCAGTCGCTTCCACTATCTTTCCTTTCTCAAAGGAAAGCTTGATTCCCGAAAAGGAACTACCTTGATAAAGAGTGTCTGCATTGAAGGAAACGTATCCTTCCACACTGTCCTTCACTGGGCAGGAAAAGACTTCTCCGTCAGGGATGTTGTGCGTCCCGCCGCAACCTACGGCATTGATGCCCTTCATGGAAAATCGCAAATTCGTACCAGGTCCGGTTATGGAAACCTGATCCGCTTCAGACATTCGCTTGACCAGGCCTTCCATTGCTTTCCTCATTCTGGCGTAGTTCATGCAGCAGGCGTCGAAATAAAAATCTTCGAACTTCTCTGTGCTCATCCTTGCCTGCTGGGCCATGGACGGAGTCGGCCAGCGCAGAACACACCATTTCGTTTCGTTTACTCTCCAATCGAGAACAGGCTTGAGAATCCTCATGGCCCGGCGCACGTCAAAGGATGGCAGGTCCGAGGTTTCGAATACGTTAAACGACCCGCGCAAAGCTACGTACGCATCCATTTGCTTCATTCGCTCAAGCTCCCATTTGAGGGAAGATTCAAACTGCTCCTCTTTCCCACCGAGGATGCATTCGCGATCAATCCTGGCGTTTTGCAACTGCACGAAGGGATGAGCTCCGCGTTTGCGAGCAGCGCGAACCAATGCCAACGTCATGCTCTCCGGAACGTCAAAAGCATGGATCAAGACCTTTTCGCCTGATCGAAGATCAAGAGAATGGGACACCAAATTATCGGCAAGAAGGTGATACCTGGGATCCATCTGACGAAAGGAAAGGGCCTTGGAATCAGCCTCTCCGAATTCGAGAACCGGGAAAGTTGATTCTTACCCGATAGACCCGTTTTACTCGATTGATGATCTCATAGGACTTCGGATCAATGCGAGATGGAACTTCCATTCTTCGAATATCCACAACCGCCGTAAAACCTCGTTCGGTAAAGACGTCGATAAGCATGGTAATGGCCAAAGGATCATCAAAGACCGCCTCTTCCGAATTGATGTAGGCAAGTCCGGAAATCGAGTGCTTTTCAACGATGGGAATGAATTTCGATTTGATCAGGGAAACCACTTGTTCGAAAAGTTCGCAATGAAATTTCTCGTAGGAGTCCAACCGATTGACCAACAACTGACGAGCATGCAAGGAGAGCTGCTCGGCCAGGGGAATCGACGATATCCGATCGTAGGTGGGCTGGTCCAGCTCAAGAGAGCTTTGATATTTAAGCTCGCTGATGATTCGCTGCTGCACCTCGATGATGGTTCCGTGCGCATTGATGAAATGATAATGAAAGACCTCTCTCAAAGTTTTCAGGGAATCGTAAGTGGATTCCTTGAAAGTCTTGTAGCGTTTGTGAGCGGCAGCCTCATCGAGGTCGGTCTTGCGCAATTCCCATTTCTCTCCCACTCCCGAGGCATCTACCTCCGCATTGTGAGAAATGGTGCGTTCGCCTCGCAGAAGCTGGCGACGCACGCTTTCATCTTCGTCAATGAACAGCATGATGATGTGAAAGCGAGTCTTGGGGAATTGAGATTCCTGAAAGGTTCCCAAATATTTGCTCCTAAGGTCACTCAAGCGCCGGTGAAAGCGCTTCAGGCACTCAACCTGAGTCTTCGTTCGTGGATATCCGTCGACCACCGCGCCGCTTTCGTATTTGGGATCGAGCAGTTCGCGTAAAACCAGCTTGGTGACCTCTCGATCCCCGGCAAGCAATCCCGCATCCATTTTTTTTCTGGCTTCGGGAGACTTGAGAAGCTCGCTGACCACGATCGGCTTTTCGGTAAGGTCGCGAAATTCCATGATAAATGCTGTTTGAGTGCCTTTACCGGCTCCCGGGGCTCCATTGAGCCAAAAAATTTCCGCAGGAAACTTGAGGTTTTCTACACCCACCTCTTTTTCAAGTTCATGCCAAACCGAATGAAAGATGAGTTGCGCGTCCTTCACCTCGATGTCTTCAACCGGCTTGACCGACTTTGCCGGCTTGTCCCCGCCGATTGCATCGCGAGTGACTTCAGAACTGAAACTGCTGCTCATCTGCCTTGTCTAAATGTTCGTACAATCATCGTCAACCACTTGAAAAAGGCGAATGCGGATTCCACCTCAAATTCCTCCTCCGGATTCATACTCCTTCAAATTTGCGAGAGTGTGATCCATGCCCAGAGAAGGAGAGGAATCATCGTCGAACGAACCGAGAATCCTGGACGGAACACCCGCTACCGATACGCGCGGAGGGACGTCGCAGAGAACTACGCTGCTTGCACCCACACGTGCCCCGGCACCGATGACCACGTTGCCTAGTATTTTAGCCCCCGCCCCGATCAATACCCCAGAGCGGATCTTTGGGTGACGATCGCCCCTCTCCTTTCCGGTGCCACCCAGAGTGACTTCATGGAGAATGGAGACGTCATCCTCGATAACCGTAGTTTCCCCCGCGACAAAACCCGTTGCATGATCCAACAAGATTCCTTTTCCTATTACCGCGGCAGGATGAACGTCTACTCCATAAACAACGGAAATCAGGCTTTGCAGGTAAAGGGCTAGGTCTTTTCTGTCCTGCCCCCAAAGCCAATGAGAAACTCGGTAAGCGGAAAGCGCCTGAAAGCCCTTGAAATATAAAAACGGGCTGAGGTAATCGTCGCAGGCAGGATCCCTTTCCTTTACCGCTTGAAAATCTCGTTCGATGGCCGCGATAATCGCCGAGTCGGAACGATACGCTTCAAGGAACAATTCCCTGAGGTCGTTCTCGGGAACGTTGCCGATCGCCAAACGGGAGGAAAGTCGAGAACTAAGCGCATCTTCGAGGGAATTCCGCTCGAATACGTATTCATTCAATACTTTGGCGAGTATCGGCTCGCGTAAAGCGACTGCCGATGCTTCTTTTCTAAGGGTATGCCACACCGGAGAAATCGTCATGGAAGGAATCCTAGCGAATGCCGGGGAATTTACGAGTTTGATTCTTCTTCAACATCAGCCGCCCCGTAGAAACGCTTTCCAATCTCGATTTTGTCACGCCCTCTTGAAGTTCGCCAATCGTTGGTATCCCTAAGAGAGTAGACGCATCCGCAATATTCCTGCTGATAGAAGCCTTCCCGTTTGGAAACCTCCAGCATCCTCTGAGAACCCCCGCATTTTCTCCAGTTGTAGGTCCAATAGGTCAACCCATCGTAGCGAGCGGCAGCCCGCTCTCCGCAAGCGTTTATCTGCGACATGTTTTTCCAGCGGGAAATTCCCAGGCAACTGGCGAAGACTTCAAAGCCGTGTTCAAAAGCGAACAGGGCGGTTCTTTCAAAACGAAGATCAAAGCAAACCGAACAACGAATCCCACGCTCCGGTTCCCACTCCAATCCCTTGACGCGATCAAACCATTTCCGAACGTCGTAATCCCCGTCATGATGGTCGATCCCAAATTTCTCGCAGAAGCGCTTGTCCTCGTTTTTACGCAACTCGTATTCCTTTTTCGGGTGAATGTTGGGGTTGTAAAAAAAGACGGTGGGCTGGATCGACGAGTGAAGCATCGTTTCCAAAACCTCTCCTTCACAAGGGGCGCAGCAGGAATGAAGCAAAACTTTTTTCGCTTGTCCGGGGGCTTCCAATTTCGGTCGTTGCGCAGTGTTCATCCCAACAAAATCCTCAGTAGGATCCTTCCGCCTTCAAATCGCGATTCATCAGTTCGGATACCGCTTGCTTTGGATCCTTGCCTTCGAAGAGAATTCGATGAACTTGTTCGAGAACCGGGGCGGAAGCCCCAGCGTTCCGACACTTTTCCTTGAAACAATCAGTTGCCCAATAGCCCTCGACCACCGTCTTCTGACTTTGCAACACCTCGCGCGCGGATTTACCTTGGGCAATGAGTTGACCAAAAGTCCGGTTGCGACTCCATTCTCCGGTGCAGGTGGCAATCAAGTCTCCTACTCCGCTCAGTCCGCAAAAAGTTTCCTTGCGCGCCCCCAAGTGGACGCCAAGTTCGATCATTTCGTTGAGGCAACGAGTGATGAGCGCAGCGCGGGCGTTGTCGCCGAGACCCAAACCGTCGGATATGCCGACGGCGATTGCATAGACGTTCTTCAAACACCCTCCGATTGCCGCCCCAAAAAGATCATCCGAACGGTAGATACGCAGTCGCGTGGAACTGAGCGCCGATTGAAGGATCTGGGTTTCCTCCGCATCCGCATGCAATGCCAGACACATTGCCGCGGGCTTGCTCAAGGCAAGTTCCATGGCATGGGACGGACCGGTGAGGTAACCGCAACCAACCGACTTTTCGAATTCTTCCCTCATCACCTCGTGAGGAAATTTATAAGTGCTTTGTTCCAAGCCCTTGCAAAGGGCAAGGGCTCCCCTTAAGCGCAAACTGCCGCAGGTGTGTTTGGCCGTATTTCTGCAGGTTTCACGCAAGGCATGAGATGGGCACGCCAGAAAGAGGTATTCCGCTTCCATGATTGCAGGAGCAATCTCCTTTCCAACCTGCAGGTCTTCGGGGAAAACGATTCCCGGAAGGTATTCCTGGTTCGTTCTGTCGGAAGAAAGACTCAAGGCATGCTCCATTCTTCTTGGACACAGAGTCACCACATGGCCAAGCCGAGCCAAATAAACCGCCATTGCCGTTCCCCACGCACCAGCCCCCAAGACACAAAGGTTCATTCGTTCAGGCGGGAAATCTTTGCGTCCTCACTTCCGTCACAAACTCATGCAGAGCCTTGGAAATGACTTGATTAAGATTGGCGTAAGCCTTGACGAAAGAGGGAGGGGTGTGGAGAGAATAACCCAACAAATCCGGACTGACCAGTATTTGCCCGTCACAACCGGAACCACTGCCGATTCCAATCATTGGGGGTAAAATCTGCTTTGAAAGTTCCTTCGCTACCGGGCCATCGATCATTTCTGCGACTACCGCAAAACAGCCGGCTTCTTCCAGCGCGATTGCATCTGTATAAAGGTTATCCGCCTCCTGCTTGTCCGAGCCGAACTTCCGATATCCCCCGATCGCCTTTACCGTTTGGGGAAGCAGTCCGATATGACCAAGCACCGGGATGCCCGTCGCCACCAGTTTTTCTATATCGTCAGCGACGTCACGACCACCCTCTATCTTGATTGCATCCGCCCCGCCCTCCTGCATCAATCTGCGAGCCGAATCCAACAACCGGTCGAAGGAAAAACTCGCCTCGGCAAAAGGAAGATCCGCCACCACTAGACAATCCGGTTGGGCCCGCCGAACCGCGGCAGCATGTCGAACCATGTCCGTCATATCCACTGGTATCGTTGTCTTGTAACCAAGGAGAGTCGTACCCACCGAATCCCCTACCAAAATAAAATCCGCCCCGGAATCGCTGGCCAACTTTGCCATCACCGAATCATATGCAGTGAGACCGACGATTGGCCTCACCCCCTTTAACCTCGCAAAGTCTCTTACCGTTCTCGCTCGATCCTCGAAAGGCTTGACTCCTTCCCCAACACCACCTCCTTTTTTTGCATTTCTTTCATCGTTGCGCTTGGGAATCTCGGGTCTTCGATGCTGTCCTTTTGCAGAAGTGGAAGGTTGCGGCAATGCCGACGAGGAGGATTGAGTCGGGTGATCGCCGCTCTTTCTTCTGCGTACGGATCCGCGACGCTTGGATCTGACTTTTTCGGAAGCCTGATCTATGGGATGGGAGCTGGAATCTTCTGACATTTGATAAGGGGTGGAATACCCATGTGTTAAACGTCGCTCAACTTATCACCCATCCGTCCTTTCGTACAGCAGGAAAGAAGAAGCGAATCCGCGCACCAAATGATTTCTTCAACCGCATCCGCTTGCCTGTTGATGAAAGATCGGATTGGATGACCTCTTGCATGAAAACAATCTTCATAAGCGGCGCAAACCGTGGCATCGGCCTTGAGCTGTGCAGGCAACTCTGCGATCGCGGAGATCATATCATCGCCTCATGCAGAAATCCATCTCTGGCGGACGATCTGCAAACTCTTTGCCGAAAAAATCCTCATTTGGAAATCGTTCGTCTCGACGTAAACGATGAGAAATCGGTAAACGATTGCTTTTCCCGAATCCATCAAAGGGGAGCCGCTATCGATCGCTTGTTCAACAATGCCGGAATCATCGATTGGAGAGGCATCGAACAGGTTGACGCCGATGCGTTCTCGAAGGTGCTGCAAACGAACCTTCGCGGGGCCTTCCTGGTACTTCTTCATGCATTGCCCTGCCTGAGAAGATCCTCCAATGCCTGGGTATTCAACCTGTCCTCTCGGCTTGGATCGATCGAACTGCGAGGAAAAACCCATTTGGGCGGAGCCATCGCCTATCAGTGTTCCAAAGCAGGCTTGAACATGCTTACCAAACAAGCAGCGGTCGATCTCGCCCAATACGGCGTCAAAGTGATCTCAATCAGCCCGGGTTGGGTGCGAACCGAAATGGGAGGACCGGATGCAAAATACCCGGTTTCCGAATCAGTTTCCAAAATCATTGAAGTGACGGAAGGATTGACCGACCACCAAACCGGTGAATTCTTCGGGGAAAACGGAGAAATAATTCCATGGTAGACCTAACTGGAGGAGAAAAGAGATTTCATCGCGGCATTCTCAAGATGCGACCCGTAGACCTCAAGGTCGGAAAGCGGGGCCTGAATTTGGAATTCATCAAGGAATGCCGGAAGGTCTTGTTCAAGGATGGCATGATCAAACTCGGTTTGCCCGGTGACAAGGAAGCCCAGAAACGATTGATCGAGGAGCTTTGCGAAATTCTTCCGGCGATTACGATTTCCAAAGTCGGAAAAACCGCTGGGTTCATTTACAAGAATGAATAAGGCAAGTCCTTTGCAACCAGGTGAGCGAGCGCCCGATTTTCATGCCTTGGATGAGAACGGTCAGGCGGTTAGTTCCAAATCCTTCTCATGCAAACGCTACCTTGTTTACTTCTATCCCAGAGACCTCACTCCCGGCTGCGCCACTCAGGCATGCGCCTTTCGCGATCAGTATGATGAATTCACGAAGCTTGGAGTACCCGTCATTGGAGTGTCCACTGACGGCCAAGCATCCCACCGAAGGTTCATTCAGAAGCATAACCTCCCTTTTCCTCTCTTGGTCGACGAAGAAGGTTTGATTGCCAAAGCCTTCGGAGTCTGGGGGCAAAAGAAGTTTATGGGCAAGGAGTACGAAGGCATCCACAGGACAAGCTTTCTCGTGGGAACCGATGGAAAAATCGAAAGATCCTACTCCAAGATCAAACCTGGGGAGCACGCCGCCGTCGCCTTAGTGGACTTAGGGCGCTGAATCAGGCAACCGAGCCGAGATTCAGGGGGCGGAAGCCGCCGAATGTACGATCTCGCAGAACGACTTGGCAGAGAGAGAAGCTCCTCCTATCAAACCACCGTCCACGTCAGGTTGAGCAAGCAGTCCGGTTGCATTTTCCGGTTTCATTGATCCCCCGTAGAGAATTCGGATCGAAGAAGCTGCGGTTTCGCCAAACATTTCCCGCAAAACCTTCCTGATTTCCATATGGGCAACCTGAGCCATTTCATCGGTTGCCGTCTTGCCTGTTCCTATCGCCCAAACAGGTTCGTAAGCAATGATCAACAAATCCGATCCATTTGCTGGAATGCTTTCCAACCCCTCTCTAATCTGGGACTGCAAGACCTCCATGGTCTTTCCGCTTTCGCGTTCCTCGAGCGTTTCCCCCACGCAATAGATCGGTTTGAGATTGGCTTGTATGGCAGCAAGTATCTTTTTGCCGATGGAGAAATTGGTCTCTCCAAAGTATTGGCGGCGTTCGCTGTGCCCGAGTATCACGTGCGAAACGTAAAGTGAACGAAGCATCTCACAGGAAACCTCGCCCGTGTATGCTCCCGATGGCTCGGCGCTGACGTTTTGAGCCCCCAGCAGAACTTCGGTCTGCTCGACCAATTCGGAAACGACGGGCAAAGAGGTAAAGGGCGGACAGACGCAAACTTGTACCGTGGTTTGCATGCCCACGACCGCATTGATTTCCTCCACCAGGGAGACGGATTCGTCAGGCGTCAGGTTCATCTTCCAATTTCCTGCAATCAGGTACTTTCGGCTCATGTCTGAAAAAATTAAGGTTAGTGGATCAGTTTTGTTCCAGAACGGACACCCCGGGCAATTCCTTGCCCTCTAAAAATTCAAGGGAGGCTCCGCCACCCGTACTCATGAAGGATACCTTGTTCGAATACCCGCTTTGCTTGATCGCCTTGACGCTGTCTCCGCCACCGATGATGGAAAGGGCTCCACTTTCGGCAACCGCCTTGGCTACGGCGAACGTGCCTTTGCTTGAGCCTTCGATCTCGAAAACTCCCATGGGACCGTTCCATAACACCGTTTGAGCCCGTGAAACCTCTTCGCAATAAAGCTCTACGGTCCTGGGTCCTGCATCTACCCCCTCCCAGCCATCCGGAACCTCATCCTCTACCACTTTCAAGTTGCCGAGGGTCTTGTTTCCGAAGTCAAGGGCATCGGTTACCAGGTAATCCACGGGAAGCATCAGTTTGACCCCTTTTTCGCGAGCCTTGTCCATGGCTCTTCGGGCGAGTTCCACCTTGTCGGGTTCGCATAAGCTGTCTCCGACACCCTTGCCCTTGGCCAAGGCAAAGGTGTAGGCCATACCGCCACCGATGATGATGGTGTCGGCTTTGTCCAGAAGTCGATCGATGACAGTGATCTTGTCGCTCACTTTGGCTCCGCCGAGAATGACCACAAAGGGGCGCTCGGGAGATTCCGTCTTCTCACCGAGAAACTCCAATTCCTTGAGAATCAGATAACCGGCCGCGCGTTCACTCAGCAATTCGGCAACCCCGCAGGTGGAAGCGTGCGCCCGATGAGCAGTGCCGAATGCGTCATTGACGTATACGTCGGCCAGTTTGGACAGAGATTGAGAGAAAGAAAGGTCATTCTGCGTCTCGCCTTCGTAAAAACGAAGATTTTCCAAAAGAGCGATTTGACCAGGCAACATCGAATGGATCGCATTCTCTGTCTTCGACCCGATGCAATCTTCAAGAAACAGCACCGGCAACCCGATGCGCTCGGCCAAAGCCGAAGCAACAGGCGCCAAACTCATCGAGGGCATCCTTGCTCCCTTGGGCCGACCGAGGTGACTGGCCAGTACGACCTTTGCTCCGGATTCGCAAAGTTTGCGTATCGTGGGAATGGCGGCGTTGATTCTCGTGTCGTCGGTGATGGTTCCGTCCGCATCCAGCGGCACGTTGAAGTCAACGCGAACAAAGACGCGCCTTCCCTTCAACTCCAAGTCGTCAATTGATTTGATCATAATCGATGGTCCTTTTGAAATAAGCGAAGAAAGAACCCCCCGCATACGGGAGATTCTTTCCGTCCGATCAGACGAACGCCGCTACTCGCTTGAGCAAGTCGACGCAACGGTTGCTGTACCCCCACTCGTTGTCATACCAGGACACCAGCTTGAAGAAGGTATCGCTCAGCCCGATTCCGGAGCCGGCATCGAAGATGGAACTGGCCGGGCAGTGAATGAAGTCAGCTGAAACCACTTCGTCCTCCGTGTATTCAAGGATGCCCTTGAGCGGACCTTCGGCCGCCTCCTTCATCTTCAAACAGATTTCTTCATAGGAAGTCGCCTTCTCGGTTTTGACGGTGAGGTCAACCACTGAAACGGTGGGGGTGGGAACACGAAAAGCCATGCCGGTCAACTTGCCTTGAACCTCGGGCAGAACCAAGCCCACGGCTTTGGCGGCGCCGGTAGAAGAGGGAATGATGTTGATCGCAGCGCCACGTCCGCCCTTCCAATCCTTTACGGATGGTCCGTCGACGGGTTTTTGGGTGGCGGTGTAACTGTGCACCGTAGTCATCAATCCTTCGACGATACCGAAGTTCTCGAGTACGACCTTGGTTATGGGGGCCAAGCAATTGGTGGTGCAGGAAGCATTGGAGAGAACGTGATCGTCGGCGCTTAACTCATGATCGTTCACCCCAAGCACGATTGTCTTCACGTCACCCTTCGCTGGAGCGGAAATGATCACTTTCTTAGCCCCGGCTTCCAGGTGACCTGCGGCTTTTTCCCGATCGACGAACAACCCGGTGGACTCGATGACGACGTCCACTCCAAGCTCTCCCCAAGGAAGGGCGGCAGGACCTTCGCGAACGGCAAGGCATTTGATGTCGTGACCGTCAACCACAAGCATGTCTGAGGAGGGAGCCTCGACGGTCCCGTTGAAACGTCCTTGAGTGGAGTCGTACTTTAAGAGATAGGCGAGATTGTCAGCAGGTACCAAGTCGTTGATGGCGACCACTTCGAAGTCGGTGCCGAGCAAACCTTGATCGACGAGAGCGCGAAAGACCAAACGGCCGATGCGGCCGAATCCGTTGATTCCAATTTTTGTAGACATTGCAAATGAATTAGTTGTGTGAGAAAAGATGGCAAACGAATAGACATGAGATTTGCCTTGAAAATGGCAAGGCAAACTTTGCAGGAACCGAGGAGAGAAAACGAATGATGCCCTAAGAAGCTCGGTTGGCAAGTTGAGAGGACAAACCGGAGAAAAAACGATCGTAGAGGAAAATGAGGAGAAAAAGAATGAAACAAGTGACGGCAAAACGATCTCCGAGACCGACGGTTTGTTCGTAGGCTGCCGGCAATACCAAGTCGAGAACCGAAGCTCCCTGAAAATAGACGCTGCCGGACCGATCGAGTAAAACCTCTCGCTTGAAACCCCTGCCGTCGATCCAGCCCGACCATCCCGAATTGGAGCATCGAACGACTGGCACCCCGCTCTCCACGGCGCGAAGAACGGAATGCGCGGCATGCTGTTCGGCGCAGCCCTCCTCGCCGAACCAGGCATCGTTGGTGGAGACGATCAGGAACCGAGCTCCTTTGGCGACCGCATTGCGAGAAAGGGAGGGAAAGATGTCTTCGTAGCAGATCAGCAGACCGGCCCGAACAGCAGCGGTCGAATCGTCCTTCCTTACGGGCAGTTCCATGGCGACCGAATCATTGCCCGGGGAAAAATTTCCTACGGGGCCTACGAGTTTCCGCAGACCAGGTAGCAGACTGAACGGAAAGGGAACGTACTCACCGAAGGGCACGAGGATTTGCTTTGCATACCACTCCGGATTCATTCCCTTTTGAGGATCCACGTACACCATCGAGTTGTAGGAAGCCTCGTCTTCCTGAATGACTGAGCCCACCAGCAGGGGAATGCCTATCTTTTTGGACAACTGCTCCACCCAGGCTCTGTCGAGGTTGAGGGCGTAGGGGGTGGAAGCTTCAGGCCACAGAATAAGATCCGGACGCAAAAGGGAAAGAAACTCGGTTTGGCGGCGAAGGGTCTCCTTGTGCATGACCGCTCGACCGCTCTCCCATTTTTCCGTAAGGTAGGGTTGGCAAACTCCGATCTTGACGACTTGATCGTTGGAAGGCGATTTTGGTTGAGTGTAGGAAAGGAAAAACGGCGCCGTCATCAAAAGGAGCAGCAGAATTCCCAGATATAATTCAGGACAGAAGGAACGATTGAAAAAGCCTTGGTTTTTCCGCCTGCGAATTAGAAGATGATGGGCGTAGGAGCCAATGCAGAGGTTGAAAAAGACGAGGAAAAATGCAATGCTCCAACCACCGGCGTATCGAGCAGTTTGCAAAACGACCGGCCTCTCCCACTGGGTGACTGACAACGGGCACCAGGGAAAGCCCAACGTGAAGGAAGATCGCAACCAATCGATGGCTACCCAAAAACAGGAAAGACCGACGATAACCAGCAGACGAGCGCGAAAACCTCCCCTGTCGAAGGGCTCGATCCATGCCCGGGCAAGCAGAAACCACGGCAATTGATAGAGCGATAACAGAAAAGTGGTAATCAACATGCCTCCAGGACTGACATGCCGCATCCATCCGACAAGAGCGACCTGATGCATCCAGCCCGTCAAAAGCGCGCAGACAGCGACTTTGCGAAAGGAGGGTCGGAAATAAAACCAGATCAAAACCGGAAGAAGAAACACGTAGGCGGCTTCCGGGCAATCATTCGGAGCATGAGCCAACCAAAGCATGAAATGCGAGCAGAAACAGGCGAACAAAGGCAGCGCCCATCCGCGCGCCCAGCAAAGCAGGCTCAACCTCGTCGAATGAAACATCGAACTATCCTTGACAAGCGGACTCCTCGGAACTGGGACGAGCGACCAGTCCGGGGTAAGGCCGCATGGCCATCGGCCAATCTCCCCTACCCTGATCGATCATCAGTTCTCGACAAACCAAATCCAATTCCGACCAGGTGACAACCCTTCTCATGCGATGCAGAAAACTACCCTCCGCATCGACCGACAATCCGATGAAGTTGAGAAACTTCTTCAGGCGAGCCACTTGCTTGATTTCAGCAACCATAGGCCGGCTTAGAGCAAATTTCAGTTTGTTGACGTAGTCGTAGAGATCGCAAAGCAACGGAACGAATGGCTCTCGACCGGCGTGCAGATCTCGAATCTGCCTGAAGATCCATGGATTTCTGATCGCAGATCTTCCGATCATCACTCCTGCCGCCCCGGTATTTTCGACTGCCTCCAATGCTTGCTTGGCGCAAAGCACTTCACCGTTGAGCAGCACTGGGCAGGACAGGAGATCGACCGCTCTGGCGACGTAATCATATTGGGGGCGAGCCCGGTATCCGTCCTTTACGGTGCGGGCGTGCAAACTGACCAAATCGATTTCGGCGGAAGCAAAAGCATCAAGGATTCGATCGAAGTTTTCGGAGCCTGCAAACCCGATTCGAGTCTTGACGGTCAACGGACAGGAACAAACTTCGCGCAAGCCAAGAAGGATGGTCCGGATTCGATCCGGATCCCTCAACAAACCGCCGCCGACGTTCTTGCGGTAGACACGGGGAGCAGGACAACCCAAGTTAAGATCGATTCCCGCAATGGGATATTGTTGCAACTCTTCCGCAAAACGGCGCAAATGATCGAGGTTTTCCCCGATCAGCTGCGCAAACACCGGTTTTTTCGAAGAATTCTCGGTAATTGACGAAAGAATGATTGGATCAATGCGGGCATGATCGTGCACGCGAAAATATTCGGTGAAAAACAAGTCGGGCGAACCGTATTGCGAAACGATTTCCATAAAATCCAATCCCGTGACGTCCTGCATCGGAGCAAGCGCCGAGGGGAATCCGACCAAAGGAAAGAAACTGGTGACGGCCCCGGTCTGCGGAACCGATTGAGCGCCCGTTTGCAGGAGCACCGTCTCAATCCTGCTTGCGCAGGATGCGTTCCAAGATCTCGGTCATGTCCTCCACGTTGTCCAAGACCTTGCGGGCGACGTGAATGGGTTGATCCATTTGCAAGGCCAGCACAATGGAATCGCTGGGACGGGCATCCAATTCGATGATTTTTCTGCCGAGCTCGTTTTCCATATGAAGAATGATGCGAGCGAAAAAAGTGCCTTCGTCGACGTCGTTGATCAGAACCCGTTCGATTTTGGTTTCCAGACCCTTGAGGATCAAACCGATCAAGTCATGAGTCAAGGGCCGCTCCTTCTTGATCTTGTTGATGGTCATGTTGATGGCATTCCCGATGGCTGGGTCCACGTAGATGACGAACGTCTTCTCTTCATTGCCGAGAAAGATTGCGCACCCGTTCGAGGTAGGCATGACGCCCCTGATGGTGACGATCGAAGAATCATGATTCATGTTGTCATTATCGCCGCGGTCGCTTTTGTTCGCAAGAACTTAAGCTGCTCTGCGCAACCATGACCGCTCCTTCTTCAAGACCCTCGCTCGATCGATCAAACATTTATCTGGTCGGATTGATGGGCACGGGAAAGAGCACGATTGGGAAGATGTTGGCTAATGAACTCGGAATGGACTTCATCGACTCGGATCAAGCCATCGAAAAATCATGCGGATTGAAGGTTTCGGAAATTTTCACTCTTAGGGGAGAGAGCGGGTTTCGGGACCTTGAAAGGGAGTTCGTCATCCGCGGTCATCCCAGTATGGGAATCGTCGTTGCTTGCGGAGGAGGGCTTTGCGTACCGTCGGGCATGATGGAAGAGTTGAAGAAACGAGGAAAGGTGATTTGCCTGTGGGCTGCCCCGCATACTTTGGTCGAGCGCACGAAAGGAGATGATTCTCGCCCCTTGTTGCAAACCAATTCCCCGATGAAAGTTCTGGAGGACCTGCTTCGACAAAGGGAGTCGAGGTATCGACTGGCCGACCATCTGATCGAAACCGATCTGATCAGTCCGCGGGAAACCGTGCAACGAATCCTCTCCGAACTCTCTCCCGATGCATCGTGAACTACGAACGAAACCATAACCGGACGCCATCGACAAAGCGCTGAGGCGGGCGCATCGGTCGCCCCCGCTCGTCCACGAATGCATGCGTGGTCGAACCATGAGCCAGCAATCGATCGGAGCAGTGTGTCTCGTAACGCAAATGAATGCGCAAGGAAGGCTCTTCCTCGAGAAAAACCGTGACACTGAGTCGATCATCAAAACGAGCAGGCGAAAGGAAGGTCGCTTGACAGGAAAGAACCGGAAGGTAGAAGCCCGAAGATTCGAGCTCGCGATAGGGGCATTTAATTTGGTCAAGCAATTCGATTCGAGCGGATTCGAACCAAGTAAAATAATTGCCATGATAAACCACACCCATTTGATCCGTTTCCTGATAGCGTACGCGCACTTCGATTTTTGCTGACAACATGGGATTAGATTCGCTTATTCGATTTTTTTAGCCAAGCCCGATTTCAACAGCTATGATCCTGCAAAAAAAAGAGCGTCGCATGGTGATTGCCATCGGATTGATCACAGGGGTGCTCATTTCTTCTCTCTTGGTGCGACATGCCCTTGTCGTCAAGGAGGAACAATCCGCCCGAAAGCCCGGGGTTTACGATTCCGGTCTCACTGCCCTCGGAGCAAACCCCTTTCCCCCAGTCCCCGATCTCATTCGCCGGAAACTGCCCAAAGGGATCGTGGTTCACTTTGAATCGAATCGAACCAGTCTTTCCGACGCCCCTCCTCTCGTCGATGCATGGGTCATCGAGACTTCAGGATCCTTCCGATCCGAGAGATGCTTCGTCCTGGTGGAATCAAGTTCCCGTGATCAGTCGCAGGGCAGCTTTTTTCGCGCATCCGAAATTTATCTTTCCGTCAAGCCATCGTCATCCTTGGAGAACCTAGAGGCGGTTCTGGACGAGGAGCAAATGAAAATCATCGGTCAAAACCGCTCCACCAAGGAGTACATTCTTCAAGTTCGGGTCTTTTCTCCGACTGAAATTGCTCGTTGCTTGAATTACCTGAGCAAACTGACAATGGTAAGTTCGGCAAGGATGGTTCCGTGGGAAAGTCCGCGCTGAATCCACTCAATCTCGTTGACCCACAAGGGGTTTTCGAACATAATGCCACCTTGAAATGCGATTCGCCTTCCTCCATTGGAAGCATTCGCTCAATCACACTCCAAAGTACAAAAGAACGATCGTGAACGTAGAAATAAAGGATGCGGGGGTCGCCCGCAAGATAGCAACGGTAAACTTCGATTCCGAAGAAGTCACCTTACATGAATCAAAGGTCTGCGAGGAAATTGGCCGAGTCGTCAGCATACCAGGATTCCGCAAGGGAAAAGCTCCCGCGCAGGTCATCAGAAAACGCTACGCCAAACAACTGCAGGAGGAACTCAACCGAAAGGTTTCCACGGCCGCTTACGAGGCGGTGCTTGAAGAGAAGAACGTCAAGGTCTTTTCCGTCCTCAAAGTGGATACCGGAATCCTGGAACCCTCGCAACCAGCATCGGTCGAAGTGACCATAGACGTCGAACCCGAATTCGAATTGCCGAAATACAAGGAGTATGAATTGACGGTGGAACCGATAGAGGTGATGGAGGAGGAATTGCAGAAGGAGTTGGATGCAATACGTGAACAAAGAGCCAGTTTCGAAGTGGTCGATCGCCCCACGCAAATAGGGGATTACGTCAAATGTTCCTACGAGGGAAAACTGGGGGACCAATTGGTAAGTGAACTTGCCCCCGACAAGCCGATGTACGGCAAACAATCCAACACATGGGAGGAAGCGGGCAACGTTTCGGGACTGGGCGTGGATGCGATCGCGCAGGGCGTCGTGGGCATGTCCAATGGAGAGACAAAGCGGCTGAAGGCGGATTTTCCCGAAGACTTCGAAGTTTCAGCTCTGGCCGGAAAGTCGGTCGATTACGATTTGGAAGTTCATGAAGTCAGAGAAAAAAAGGCTCCGGCGCTCGAGGACGAAGCCTTTCTTCAATCCCTGAAGATCGAAAGCGTAGAGTCTCTCAAGGAAAAAGTTTCGGAACAAATCCGAAACCGGAAATCTCAGGAAAACGAAAATTTGAAACGCAGACAAATCACTCAGAAAATTCTCGATATGGAAGATTTTCCTCTTCCGCAACAAGCCGTAGAAGAGGAATCCAGGGCGGTTTTTCAAAATCGCCTGCAATATGCCGCTCGTCAGGGAACCGCTCAGGCTGAAATTGAAAAAAATCGAGAAAACTGGTGGAAGGAGGCGCAAACCCAGGGTCAAGCCAGAATCAAACTCACCTTGGTCTTAGCCAAGATCGCCGAGCTGGAAAAAGTTACCGTTGAAAAAGAGGACCTCGCCCAAGCCGCCACTCGTGAAGCAATGATGCGCAGGGAAGATCCGGCCAAGTTCATCAAGGAGTTGAGCAAGGATAGGGCAAGGTTGCAACGCCTTAAGGAGGACATCGTTTACGACAAGACGTTGGCTAAGATCGCCGAATTATCCAAAGAACGAGTTTGCGATATCGAGGGCGAACACACACACTGATTCATTATGGGCGCTTACCTACCACTTCCTTACGTCTATGAACGCGAAGGCCGTCAAGAACGGGCATGGGACATTTACAGTCGCTTGCTTCGTGACCGAATCGTGTTCATCGGTACGCCAATCGACGATTACGTTGCCAATTCCATCATTGCCCAACTTCTTTTCCTGCAGATGGAGGATCCAAAGAAGGACGTTCATCTTTACATCAATTCCCCGGGAGGAAGCGTGTCCGATGGAATGGCCATTTACGACACCTTGAATTTCATGCAGTGCGACGTCGTTACTTATTGCATCGGAATGGCTGCGAGCATGAGCACAGTTCTTCTTGCCGCGGGAACTCCGGGCAAAAGGTATGCCCTTCCGAATTCCCGAGTGATGATACATCAACCCAGCGGTGGAGCAGGCGGTCAAACTTCGGATATCTCCATCGCAGCCAAGGAAATCCTACGCTGGAGAAGCACCATCAACCAAGTGCTTTCCAAGCACAGCGGAAAATCGATTGAACAAATCGAAAAGGACTCCGATCGCGATTACTACTTGTCCGCCGAAGAGGCCTTGCAGTACGGACTCGTAGACGAAGTCATTTCCAAGAAGCCCAACGATTGATTCCTTAGATGGCCAAGCCGACGAAAATCAACTTCTGCTCCTTTTGCGGCAAGCCGCAAGGCGAAGTACGAAAAATGATTGCCGGTCCGGCCAGCGTATTTATCTGCGATTCCTGTGTCCGAGTTTGCAAGACCATCATCGATCGGGAACTTGGGGAAAAGGATGTTCCCAGAAAAAAGCCTGGGGCCAAACCTGTCTTCAAATTGATCAAGCCCGAATCGATCAAAGCCTGCCTGGATGATCACGTCATCGGACAGGAACATGCAAAAAAAGTTTTGTCGGTAGCGGTTCACAACCACTACCTCAGATTATCCGCAGAATTGGGGACAAACGAGGAAAACCGGAATTCCTCTTTTCTTTCCGCGGAACTGGAAGACGTGGAAATCGAAAAAAGCAACGTCCTGTTGATCGGCCCGACCGGAAGCGGCAAGACCTTTCTCGCCAGAACCCTGGCCAAACTCCTCGACGTCCCCTTTGCCATTGCCGATGCCACTACCCTGACGGAAGCAGGTTACGTCGGAGATGACGTCGAAAACATAATCGTTCGCCTTCTTCAGGCCGCCGATCACGACGTCGAACGCGCGCAATGCGGAATTGTTTACGTTGACGAGATCGACAAGATCGGACGAAAGACCGAAAACGTTTCCATTACCCGCGACGTTTCAGGTGAAGGAGTGCAGCAAGCATTGCTCAAGATTTTGGAAGGCACGGTTTGCAACATTCCGCCTCAAGGGGGCAGAAAGCACCCAAACCAGGAATACGTTCAATTGGACACCTCCAATGTTTTGTTCATCTGCGGAGGGGCATTCATTGGACTGGACGAAGTCATCAATCAGCGAAAGGGGAAGCGTAGCGTAGGTTTCACCAGTGAAAAGACAAAGGAACCGAGTGAAATTCTCGCAGACGTCATGCCACAGGACTTGGTCAGGTTTGGCTTGATTCCCGAATTCATCGGTCGTTTGCCCGTTCTCTCGATTCTCAAGGAACTGACGCGATCCCAACTCGTCAGCGTCCTTCAGCAGACTAAAAACTCCCTGCTCAAACAATATCGCAAGCTCTTTCTCTTGGAGGGAGCGGAACTGCGTTTCACCAGTGAAGCGATTACCTCGATAGCCGAAGAGGCCCTGACCATGAAAACCGGAGCCCGCGCCCTGCGCTCGATTATGGAAAGGGTCATGCTTGACGTCATGTACGACTTGCCTGCGTTGGATGATCCGGTGGAAGTGGTGATCAACAAGGCCGTGACCAAAGGCAAGGCCAAGGCCAAGATCTCCAGAATCGAAAGAAAAGACAGAAACGCCGCCTAAGCGCATACCTCTGCATAATTCCGCTCAGGGATCGGCGCAAAGAAAATTTCTAGAAACGAATTATGCTGGAGCGTTGGTTGTTGTCCAACCTCTGGTCATTTCTTTCCCCCTGCTGGATCAACCGGGCATTCACTTGCATTCCGTCTTTCGCATCTCCGCCCTGAAGGTACAACTTTTTCGTATGCAAGGCTCCTGGAGCAAGATTGTCGATGCGAAAATCCCTTCTCTGGCCCAAGTATTCAACGATAAGTTCCAGGTTTCCCTGCCAGGTGTTCCCTTGGTTTTGCACCATGACTTCGAAAGGTATGATTCCAGATCCCGCTTCCGGAACTGCAGGGAAATGATAACCTGCAATCGCCGGGTCCGAATACTCTGCTTTGGAGCGGTTTTCCAATCGGGCCAAGCTCAAGACGCCCCTGCCGGCGTATGGATCGACCCCTGGAATCTCCGATTCGTTGGCATGCCGATAAAGAAGTTCTTCTATCATGGGGGGCGACAGCAATGGATCACGTGACAACTCCGCTGCGATTGCCCCTGAAACTATCGCAGTTGCGATCGAAGTGCCGGAAAAGCCAACCATTTCACCCCCACTCCATGCGGTCAAAACGTTATCTCCGGGCGCGGAAAGATCCACCTCGTCTCCAAAGTTGGCAAATTCGGACACACGCCCAGAAACACCCACGGAAGTCACCCCGATCACCCCTTCGTAAGCAGCAGGATAATCGACCAAGCCCATTCCCTCGTTTCCAACGGCAGCAACCAGGGAAACCCCGTTTTCCAAGGCGTAACGAACGGACGATTCCAACGCTTGGTTCGGTTGCTCGCCACCCAGGCTCAAGTTGATCACCTTGGCACCTTCATTCACCGCCAGAACGATGGCCCGAGCCACCGTATGCGAGTCCGTATGCCCGGTATCATCGATCACTCGATAGGACAAAACCTCGGATGCGGGAGCAACTCCTTCGAATCCGTCTCCCATGCCTGCAATGACGGACGCAAGAGCCGTGCCATGACTGGCATCTTCCTCGGCGGAATCTGTCAAAAGATCATTTTCTCTCAAGGAGGAATTGACCAGTAGCGGGTGGGTGGAGTCTATGCCGGAATCAAGGAGGGCAACCTTTATTCCTCGTCCCATCGCCGAGCGATCGGAACGACCACCCAACCAAGACAGAAAACCATCCTCGAACCCTTTCTCCTCCTCTCCCGAGAGTTCGCGAGGAGGAAGGGGCGATCGCAAAGAATGATTCGGAGAAAAGCTATCCAGCTCAATCAATTCGGGAAGAACCCTGATTGCCTTCATCGGATCGATGATTGCAAACCTGATAAATCCAATTTCCGGGATTTGATCAAGCAGCTCGATACCGGCTAGTTCAGGCAGATTCGAAAAATCCAACGAGGGTTCGCTCAGCACCGCTCCGCACCAGTCGTTCCTCGGATTCAACTTGCGTAAGTTTTCCACCAATTGCTCGGCTTCGTCCCTCTCCTTTTCGACCAAGAAGTCTTCTCTCGTAAAAGGAAGGAGTTCGGGGAGAACGCTTTGAGCAGTGGATGACTCCTTTGGAGCTACCACCAGAGGAACCTCATCGCTAAAAAGCCCACGCAGGAAATCAAATCCGAAAATAATGGCAAAACTTGAGAAAAAAGCGAGGGTCGCAACTCTGCTGATCTTGGTTCGATGCATACTCCAAATCCTCATAAAAACCGAAATTGGGTTGCCCGCAAACCGATTGATTTGAAAAATGCCCCTCTTGAAAGAAGATATTCTAATCGTCGGTCACGGTCTGGCTGGAGCAATTCTTTCTCAGGAACTGATTCGTCGGGGAGTGTCGATTCGCGTAATGGACGCCGAGCTCCCGCATTCTGCAAGTCGTGTGGCCGCAGGATTAATCAATCCTTTCATCGGTCCGAAGCTTCATCAACCGGATGATTACGAGGAATGCATCGAAGCATGCAGGGCCTTCGATCTTTGGTTTGAAAACATACACGGAAGAAATTTCCTCTCCAGGATCCAGCTCCATCGGGTCTTGCTTGATCTGAAGCAGCAAAGAAACTGGAGGAGCCAAGAATCCTGCCACAAGAATCTCTGGCTCGACGAAGCGGAATCAAGGAAACTCGGCCTATTGGCTCCCTTCGGAACAGGGGTTACCAGAGCATGGAAGTTCGAGGTTCAATCATTTCTCAATGCCTCGAAGGAATCGCTTCTGGCCAGAGGGCTTTATTTCAAAGGGCTGTTCGAACGGGACATGCTGCGCTCCCATCGACTCGTCCTCCTTTGCGATGGATACTTTGCCACCAAGAATTCATGGTTCGGTTGGTTGCCATTTGCTCCTTCACAGGGAGAGGTTCTTACTCTGCAAACTAACTGCAGGCTTTATGCCAGCAACGGATCCTGGCACCTGCCGTTGAGAGACAGGAATACGGCCCTTGCTGGATCAAGTTGGAAACATCACGACTTGGAGAGCGGCCCGACCCCCAGCGGAAGAAAAAGAATACTCTCGGAGCTATCCTATCTATCCGAGGAAGGCAAGGTGGTCACGGACCATGAAAGCGGAGTCAGGAGCGCCACCAAGGACCGAAACCCGATGATGGGCAGACATCCGGAAATCAAGCAGCTTCATTTGTTCAACGGATTCGGGTCAAGGGGTTGCACTACCCTTCCTCTGCGCGCTTCCGAAATGGCAGATTTCGTACTCTCGGGAATACCCCTTCCGCAGAAGCATGACCTGGCAAGGTTCTCTGCAAATCATGCAAAATGAGGCTCGTCGAATTGGTTCACCATCGACTTGAGCGTCTTCTTTCGCCAGGCGACGCGTGTATCGATGCAACCGCCGGAAGGGGAAGAGACACTTTGTTCATTGCCGGAAAAATCGCTCCAGAAGGCAAAGTTTTCGCTTTTGACGTCCAAAGCTCCGCCATCCGGGAGACCAGAGAAGCGCTTTATCAACATGGTTTGGAAAAAATGCTTCATGCCTATGAGGAAAATCATGCGGAAATGAAGCATCTAATCCCCCAATCGCTTCACGGGAAAATCAAATGCGCGGTATTCAATCTCGGATACTTGCCAGGCGGCAACCGAAGTCTTGCGACCATAGCCAAACACTCGGTCCGGGCGGTGGAAAGCGCTTATGAGATGCTTCAAAAAGAAGGCATTTTGTCCGTTTTGTGCTATCGAGGCCATTCAGGGGGGAAGGAAGAGGCAGAAAGCCTGGAAGCGCTTTGCTCCAAGCGAAGCTGGAAATATGAGGCGATCGCTGGAAACGACAATCCAAAGAGCCCCCAGTTGCTCTGGGTGGAGAGGTGTTAGAAGGGATTGGAAGGATCGACCTCCGCCTCATAGTCCACGGACTTCATCGCAAAACCGAATAACTTGAGAAACTCTTCCTGGTATTCGTCGTAGTTGGTCAATTCGCAAAGGTTTGCGCTGGAAACTTGAGGCCATAGCTCCATGATTTTGTTCTGAACATCTGCCGCCATTTCCCAATCATCCAGACGAATGCGACCGTTTTCATCCAAATCCAAAGACGCATCCTCGCCGTAAAGACGGGTGTGGAATAGACGATTCGTCTGCTCGATGCAACCTTCGTGGGTACCCAGCTCTCTCATTACCTTGAAGAGCATGGAAACATAAAGTGGCACGACGGGAATAGCCGAACTTGCTTGAGTGACAACCGCCTTGTTGACTGAAACGTAGGCCCGTCCGTTGCAAGATTCGAACATTTTTTGAGACAACAAGCCTGCAGTTTCCTCCAAGTGAGCCTTGGCTCGCCCGATCGTACCGTTTCGGTAAATGGGCCACGTAACCTCCGGCCCGACGTAGGAATAGGCAAGATTGAGGCAACCAGGCGCCAAAAGACCTTCTTCGAGCAATCTTCGAGTCCAAATCGACCAATCCTCACCACCCATGACCTTACTCGTCTGAAGGATTTCATCGTCGGTCGCAGGATCGATGGTTACTTCCTTGACCTCCCCTTTATCGGTATCCAAGGTCTTGTTTTTGTAAATCATGCCCACTGGCTTGAGACAGGCTCGATAAACCTGACCATCGGCAGGATCAGTTCTGCGAGGAGAAGCAAGACTGTAAATCAACAAGTCGAAATCGCCGCCCATCTCACGAGCCTTGGCAATGACCTCATCCTTGCAGGAGTCGGAAAACGCGTCACCATTCACCGATACGCATTCCAAACCATCTTCTCGACAGAGTTTCTCAAAAGACAAGTTGTTGTAATAACCGGCGCTGCCCAACTTGCCGTCTTTGGGGTCTCGTTCGAAGGAAACTCCCAAGGTTTTCGCTCCGCATGAAAAGGCCGCAGAAATGCGACTCGCCAATCCATAACCGGTGGAAGCTCCTACGATCAGGGCCTTGCGGGGCCTGCGATCGGAGGAAAGGAGATGCGAACGGGCAAAGTCCGATTGTTGCCTGACGTTTTCAAAGCAACCCAAGGGATGAGAAGTAATGCAAACGAAGCCTTTGATTCTGGGTCTTATTATCATCTTGAGAGAAAAACCTTGTAGGAACACAGTGAAAGTCAGATGTTTTACCAACAACGGCAAGAAGAAGAAAGCTCAATTCCATGAAAAGATCAAAGGCAGGCAAAAGTTGGCCTACTCACAAACTGGAGAATGCCTTGATTTGTGATTTTCTAGGCTTGCCCGGAAACAGTACCTCAAATTCTTCTCGTGATCCCATTCACATGGAAAAACTGGTCGAAAAAGTTTGGGAAAATTGGGGCATCGGTGAAGCGGAAACTCCGGAAAAAACGATTTCCGAAAGCTGGCAACAAATCGTCGGGCCAAAACTTGCCGGCAAATGCGCCCCCGTTCGACTTTCAAATGACGGGTCGACGTTGGAAATTCGCGCAGTCAGCGGAACCATCAAGCAGGAATTGAGTTTTTGTCGCTCTGCTTTGTTGAAGAAGATTCAAAAGCTGAATAACTGCAACTTGATTTCAAAAATCAGAATATCCTAATTTATCCTCCCGTTTTTTCTTCTTCCTCATGGAGAAAGTCAACCAATTCATGATTTCGCGCGACGAAGAAAAACAACGACGCTCCAATAGACATGAGAATCGTCCAAAACCAAAATTCTCCGGACACGGCCAGCTTGGATCGACCGGACTCGTCCGAGAGCAGAAATTTGACCGCGGAAGCAAAAAAGTTCCCCAGTGATACCGTTAGCAGGAACATGGACATAACCAGCGACTTCATGGATTTCGGAGCTTGCGTGTAAGCGAATTCCAAACAAGTGATCGAGACCAGCACCTCAGATGCGGTCAAGACAAGACAGGCCAAGATTTGCCAACCGACATGCAGGGAAATTCCTGCCTCGATGCATTCTTGGGCAATGGAAGCAATTCCGAAGGCCAAAGCCATCATCCAAAGCCCGAAACCCAGCTTCCTCAACTCGGTCAAGTGAATGAACCGACCTAAAAAAGGATAAAGGATCAAGGAAAAGAAAGGAATGAGCAAAAGGATGAAAAGCGGGTTGCATACTGCGGAAACCTGCGCCGCGAGCATTTCCATTCCTCCGAAGAAGGGAAGCCAATCCGGAAGCGTTCGATTCATTTCCCGACACTGTGTCTGCCATAAGGTTCCGACCTGATCAAAAAGCGCCCAAAACAGAATCATAAATGTAAAAACCTTCCATAATCCCGCAAGGGAAGAGAGGTTTTCCCTTTTCCTCAATTCCTGCAAGTAGGATTTGCCGACCGGAGGGACATGGGCATACCGATGCCTGCCCATCCAAAAGATCAGGGTAGCGAATCCCATCAGGATTCCGGGAATCCCGAATGCATAATGATGTCCGAACAATCGTTCGCCATTTTGCCTTTCCCCGATCAACCAGGAAAAAAGGGGATAGATTTGCTCCCCCAGCGTTCCCGGCAAAAGTCGAGCTTCGAGTAAGAAGGGTGTGAGAAAACCCGAAAGAAAAGCTCCCAGGTTGATTGACAAAGAGAACCACCCGAATACTTTGGGCAGATATTTTCGATTCTTTGCCCCGAATTGATCACCTACGTGAGCGGACACACACGGCTTGATTCCTCCCGCTCCGATTGCGATGAGCCCGAGACCAAGAAGCAAAAGCGTCCGAGTATCCCCAAACAGCTCCATGCATGCAAGCAAGCCATGGCCGAGGCAATAGGCTAGCGAAAGAACGAGAATGGTTCGGTATTTCCCCCAAAGGGCATCGGACAGAAATCCCCCTAAAACCGGAAAAAAGTAAGCCGAACCGACAAAAAGATGAACCCATGCTTCGGCTTCCTTTTCGCCGAAGCAATCGTTGCTTCCATTGGGTTGGCAGAGATAGAGCGTCATGTAGGCAAAAAGAATCGAGCGCATTCCGTAAAAGGAAAACCTTTCGGCAAGCTCGTTTCCCACGATGAAGGGAATTCCAGGTGGCATTCCGGTCGTGGATAAAGGAAAGGGGCGAAAAGTTCGCTTCAATTAATTTTTTTCCAACTTTTCCGCCTCGCGACGGCGATTCGCTTCTTCGTCCAAGTCACGCATGATGTGACTTTTCTCCGAATCTTGAATATCCCTTGTCAAGTGGCGGCGTCCGCCATACCTAAGGAACGGAGGAAGAAACTCGCGAACGATCCAACATGCGTTCAACAAAGCGATCATAGCGATGGATACATACCCCAAAAAAACCAACGGTTCGTGAAAGACAAACAAAGCCCCTACCCAAAAGAGGAGAAGAAGAAATGGGAGGAAAGCATTCAACCTGCTTGGCGCACGAGAGCAAGACATGGGCAAAATCCAGGAACCTGATAAAAATTATTCGACTTCATCTAATTATGAAGGTATCGAATTATTCAGTGAAAACCTACATGTCCACCGTATTGTTCATTGCCCTGCTCTTTGCCTTGATTGGTTGCGAACAGCCTTCTCCAAACGATCAGCCGTCGCCAGCAAAGGATGACATCAAAGACGCTCCCGTTGAAAAACCTACGCAACCCGCGGAGTTGCCCAGCCCTCCGGTTCCATCGAAAAAAGTTTCCGTGCTTCCCTCTGAAACAAAACCAACGTTGGAAACCATTCCTGCTCCATCAGTTGAAAAATCCATCGACAATCAACCTGACATACCTAGTTTCTCCAGTGAACTGCTGGCCGCCGTTCAAAATTGGAAGCGCATTCCCAAAACCTCCTTTCCCGTGCCCTCGGTTATCATCAATCAACCTGTAACCCTAGTGGCAAAGACATCCAACGGCGTAGTGATTTCCTCTTCCGTTCTGGAACAAGGTTCGGAAGTTCAGGCCCTTGCGGCAAAGGGAGGCCTTTTGACCATCGCTCACCCCAACACCACCAAACTTCTTGGCGCCATCGATATGGACCAGACTGACTTCAAGCAATGCGTTGCCTACAGGTACGAATTGGGAGTTCGCATAATCAAGGAGAGAGCGCAGGCGCGTCTTCATGCAAAGCAAAAGGTTTCCGAAAACGATGATTCGTCATCGGTTGTGGACGATGCAGATAACAGCAAGGTGGAAGTGGCCGCGATTCCGGACCCCCTTGACTTCGGACACGGAAGGTTTTGCATCTGCAAATCCTGTCGCGAACAAAGGCTTGCACATACCGGCACCCTCAAAACAGGATTTGGATTTTAGGGCGTTTTCTGATGGACAAGCCAAAGAAGAAACGAACCATAGAAATTGGCGATCACGTCAAGGAAGTAGTTGCGGTCAAAGGTGGAAAGAAGAGATGCGGAGAAGTTTTGATGATTCTTCAAGACGATCCCAGCGATCCGACTCTTGAATGCATGCAAGTCGATCCGGACGACCTCACTCCTCTGGAAAAGGGTTCCGATGGACTGCAGATCTTCAAGACAAAAAGATCCAAGTTGAAGCATTACGTTCCCAGAAAACAACTCTTCTCCAAAAAAACTTTCGAGAAAGGAGACGTCGTCCAGCACAAAAGGGGAAGCTCCTTGAGGTATGGCAGAATCGTTTGCTTCGTGCATCCTGACGGACTGTACTCAACCTCTCATGAAGAAGGCTACAATGGAAAGGACCTTCTGGAATGCGTTGAAATTGATAAAAAACCAGGATTGCTTCAAATCATCGGTCCTGACGGAGAACCCAAGAGGTTCCAAGCCCAAGGAAAAGACTGCAAGATCATGAAGGTGATAACGGTCGACTCGAAGGGAGTCGAGACAACCATGCACCGATTGGATATTCCGGATGAGGAAGAATTTTAGTGTCCTACTGCAAGCCTAACAGTTTCATCTGCAAGTCTACGTCAATCTTGGAAAGATGAATCGTCCTGGAAGCGCTCAGAACATAACCGGGCGCCTTGAAAGTACCCCGCTTTCCCGTCGACGTTTCAAAGGTGAGGTTCACCATACTGCTTGCCCAACGGGTCATGCACCACTTCAAGTCGAAAGCGGCCAGCATATAATCCACAACTTCCGAGCGGTCCAGATAGTAGGACCCACGCAATTTGTGGGGCAACTCGAATATCCCCTTGAAAGGTTAAAGACGATGGGACCAGAGAGTGCGAAGGACGTTAATTGCCGTATGCCCCGGATCGGATTTTTTGGCAAGTAGCCACGGATAGACCGATTGATGCGGATACTTCGGCGAGCGACTTTCCTTCAGCAAAGAGTTGCTTAGCTTGCGAAATCAGGACTTCGGTAACTTTGCCGCGGCGACTTTCGATTCCAAACCTTTTGTAAAACTCGGAACGAGCAATCGGAGGAATACCCTTGAGGTAGCACTCCAAGTAATCAACGACGGAACGAAACACCTTCCTGCCGTCCTTGCGGAGATGCTTTTTATGATCATCCTTGATCATCGGGTATAGATCGGAAAGCTTGGCTTTGGCAGGTTGAGATTTGTTTGATTTGAGCTTTCTCTCGATTTTGGCCTTCAAAGCCTTGAGCTCCTTGATGTCGTCAATGTTGTCTAGGTTCATAAAGTATGTCTGATTTGTGATTAAAAAATATATATAAAAACATCTAAAAAAAGCAAAAGTAAAGTAAAAAATTCATCCCAATTTCCTATCGAAATTTCTATATTGTACAGCCTCAAGGAGATGATTTTTTTCTATACTTTCCGAATCATCCAAGTCGGCAATTGTTCTCGATACCTTAAGGATTCTCGAATAAGCGCGAGCGGAAAGCCCGAGTTGATCCATGATGCGGTTTAACAAGCTTTTGTCGGTAAGAGAAAGGGCGCATGTTTTTTCCATGGTTGATGACGACATTTCCGAATTATTGGTTTCGAAATTGGCGGAAAACCTGGCTTCTTGAATTTTTCTCGCTTTCTCTATTCTCGTTCTTATGGAATACGAGTCATCTCCAGGTTCAAGTTTTTGAAGTTCGGAGATCCTGATCGACGGTACCTCAATCTGCAAATCAATCCGATCAAGAAGAGGACCGCTGATTTTGGAACGATACTTGTGAATTTGCGGAATGGAGCATCGGCAAGAGTTTCTTGCGTCACCCAAAAAACCGCAGGGGCAAGGATTCATGGCAGCCACAAGCATGAACCTGCATGGCAAGGTGATTTTCGCAGCGCTCCTTGAAATCGTAACTTGGCCATCTTCCAAAGGCTGCCGCAGCACTTCCAGGACAGACCTCTTGAACTCGGGTAATTCGTCAAGAAAAAGCACCCCCCGATGCGCGAGGGAAATTTCTCCCGGTTGAGGCAAACTTCCCCCTCCGATCAGCCCGACGTCACTGATGGTGTGATGGGGGGAACGAAAGGGCCTTTTTCGTTTGCCGGAAGAAAAACTCGCAGATCCGCTGATTGAATGAACCTGAACGATCTCTATGAATTCGTCGATGGTGGGAGGGGGGAGAATGGAGGGAATCCGTTTGGCAATCATTGACTTCCCCGAGCCGGGAGGTCCGATCATGAGCAAATTATGACCACCGGCGACCGCGACTTCCACCGCCCTTTTCACTCTTTCCTGTCCCTTGATCTCCTGAAAGTCTTCGCCTGATACGGGAGAGTACGATTCATCGAGGGAAGAAAGAGAGAGAACGCTTTGCCCTATCTTGGGCGGGCTTTCCAGCAATGCGACGGTTTGGGTGAGAGATTCGACTGCATAAACGTCTACACCCTCGACGATCGAGGCTTCGACTGCGGCATGGGGAGGAAGAATCAAACCTCTTAAATTCAGTTTTTTCGCGAGAATCGCCATGGCAACCCCTCCCCGAACCTCCCGAACAGCCCCGGAGAGAGCAAGTTCTCCGCAAACCATGAATTTCGACAAATCATTGCACTTCAACTGTTTGGTAGCTGCAAGCAGGGCGACAGCCATAGGCAAATCAAAGGATGAACCTTCCTTTTTCAAGTCCGCCGGAGCAAGGTTTACAGTCACGCGTGTCCGCGGAAGCGAAAATCCGCAATTGCTCAATGCAGCCTGTACCCGATCGATCGATTCCTTCACCGCAGTGTCCGGCAGCCCGACAACCACCAGCCTTGGGTCACCACGTTGTCCGCTGTTTGCCTCCACTGTGACTGAGACAGCTGAAACTCCTAAGATTGCCGCAGATTTGGTTACTGAAAGCATGGGAAGAGAAAGAAGTCGGCCAGTTTTCAGCGGTTTCGCAGAAGCTGTGAAATCGAGCGAAAAGCCGAATGTTCAGAGCTTTCAAGATATCGGAAAAGAACCGTTTCCAAAGGCAAGACCTCCGCCCCCAAGCTCCTCAATTCATTCAAAGCCGCCTCTCCATCGTCAGCTCTCCGACAACCAACGCAGTCGGAAATTACGGTAACGGAGAATCCTTTGACCAGAGCCTCACGCGCTGTAAGAAAAATGCAGATGGGAGTCTCGATTCCGGCAAGAAGAAGGTGGGAGCAACGAAACTCCTTTAAAGTCGCGCAAACTTGCTCGCTGCCGAACGCGGAAAAGGAAGTTTTTACAATTACATGGCGGCCCTGAGATTCCTTGAGGACGGATTCTTCGGTGCTTCCAAGCTTTTGTGGCACTTGCTCCGTAAGGATGAAAGGCAAATTCAGGAAATTCATCGCCTTGAGAAACAGCAGGTTTGACGCAAGCAGATTGTCTTTTTCATTGATTACCCCCAACAAGAGTGGTTGCAGATCCATGATCAAGGGCACTACCCCGTTTGTGGAATTTGCGTTAGAAAGTTTGCTTCGTTTCATTTTTTTACGTTTGATGATTTTACTTTCAAAAAAACTCGTTCAAAGAACAAGCATGCATTCACGTCTAGTCGCTTCATCGAATTTCCTTTTATTTCTTTGCAGAACGATTGCCCTTGCCGGAATTTTAGCTTCCTGCGCGAAGAACGGATTTGATCCGTCCAAGATCACGCAACGACCAAGAATCTTCATCGAAGGCGCTGCTCCGGTCCCCATTATCGACGAGTATGACGTCACGGGGGTTCGCTTGAGCAGTTTTTCCGACATCTTCAATTCCGATCCAAACGCCAGAATTTACGGAGTTTGGATCGGAGTCGACAGACGAGCGGCAATGACCCTTCAGTCCGAAACCACTAAAAACATTGGCAGAAACCTCAACCTCGTCGTAAACGGTAGCGTAATAGGCATTCATCCGATAGAAAAGACGGTGTCCTCCGGATTCATTCCTTTCATCTTCACTCGCAAACTATCTGAAGAGGAGTCCGTCATTTTTTATCAGCAATTGGAAACCTCCGTTCTTCACCTTCAGTTGGAGCTCTTGAACCAAAAAAATTAATGAGTCTCCTTAGAGCTCTGCAAAATTACTGTTCGTTCCTCTTACTTTATCCGGCTCTCGAGGCTTCAAGCCTTTCCCTTTCTTGGCCAACCCCCAATCCTGCTTTCGTCAAGGGATTGGGCTATCATGCCTTTCTACAAAAAACAGGACCGGACAAGGAGTATTCTTCCGGTTCCTTTGGGTGCGTTCGCAATCATGGCCAAAAATTCCACGAAGGCCTGGACTTGTTTCCACTGAACTCCGATCCTTCGGGAAAGGCAAAGGACTCTGTCTTTGCAGCCATGCCCGGAACCATCGCATACTTGAACAAGACCGCCAAGGATAGCGCCTACGGAAAATACGTCGTTCTTGAGCACCCCGACTACAAGCCTACGCTCTATACCCTATATGCCCATCTTGAGGATATCTCACCCGGCCTTTCAATCGGAACCCCGGTAAAAGCCGCTGAGCCAATCGGCAAGATGGGCAACTCGGCATCCTTTCACATTCCATTGAATCGATCCCATCTACATTTTGAAATTGGAATCAGATTAAGCGCCAACTTCGATCGCTGGTATGACCGGCAGCCTTTCAAAACCCCAAACAAACACGGTAATTACAATGGTTACAATCTTGTCGGGCTAGATCCTCTGCAATTCTATTCGGCCTATCTTGATCAAGGCTTCCATTCTCCCGAGGAATTCATCCGTTCGCTTCCGGTATTGGTAAAACTTCGTGTGTCCAGTCAAATCATTCCTGATCTCGTAAAAGAGAATCCTTCCCTGTGCGTAAACGGCTATCCCAAGGAAAGATTTTCCTCTTGGATTTGTTGCTTTGGCCCCTTTGGCATTCCTCTTAGCTTCCTCCCCTCTTCAGAGACTGCTGCAAGCGCAGTTGAAATCATCAGCTTCGAACCCATGAGTGAGGAGCAACCTTGTCGCTCGCTGATTCGAAGAAAAGAAAACGGGGTCGAACTAGCAGAACAGCTTCAAACCTATCTGGAAATCATCTTTTGCAACTAAGGTTTTGCCTTCCTTCTCCATGCGCATTGCTTGCTTCGTATCATCCCATGGTTTTGGACATGCCGCACGCATGGCTGCCCTTCTGGTGGAGTTGCTCAAAAGAAATGGGGCCATTGAGCCAATCATTTTCGGACAGACTCCCGCATGGTTCTGGACAAACAACCTGCCGGAATCCTGTTCCTTCGAGCTCATTCATCAGAAAACCGACGTTGGTTTAGTGCAAAAAAACCCATTCTTTCACGACTTGAGCAAGACTAAGATTGAAGTCAGCAAATTCCTTGATTTTCCCGATCGTGATACGGCAGGCGTCAGAGAGACACTCGAAAAAAATTGCGTTCAATTGATTCTTGCCGACGTTTCCCCTCTCGGAATAAAGGTGGGAGCAGATCTTGGAATCCCTACCGTTCTTATCGAGAACTTCACTTGGGATTGGATCTATCAGGATTACTTGAATCGGGAAAAGGGATTCGAAGACATTATCGATCGACTGCGAAAGGTCTACTCCAAGACCACCTTGAGAATCCAGTGCGCGCCCTTTTGCGAAGCTCATTCGGGAGCTCATTCCGTCCACCCGATTTTTCGCCCTTCTACCCTCGGTTCTTCGCGCGCCAAGAGACTTCTAGGAATAAACAAGAGCGAAACTTTCACTCTTTTGACAACCGGGGGAATTTGCATGGGGCGAGACGCTCCAAGCAGCAGGCATTGCCAAGGTATCATTGTACAGCCTGGGAACCACGATCGAATTGAGAGAATCGGAAACGTCATTCGCATACCAATGAACTTCTCGATTCCATTTTCGGACTTGGTGGCCTGTTCGAACCTCGTTGTCGCCAAAGCAGGTTATGGTACCATTGCGGAATGCTGGGGATTGAAGCGTCCGATTCTGGCCGTGTATCGAAGAGATTTCCGCGAGTCCGCAATTCTAAGAGAATTTTGCCGAAGGAATCTCTCGCACCAAGAAATCGAATTCGAAGATTTCATGACTGGCGAATGGAGTTCCAAGGGAATCGCCCCACCTACTCAAGGGCAGGACCACCGACCAAACGGAGCGGAACAAGCTGCCGAGCTAGTACTGGGATTTCTGCAATCCTCCACCGAATTTTCGGCAAAGCCGATTGGAACATGATCATTTTTGAGCCTAGAATCGAAAAGCTGCAAAGCCGGCTCTTCGCTTTTTTTTCAACCGGAATGATCATTTATCTGCTCCACCTTTTGAATCCCTTGAGCATTTTCAACACCCGTCTTCATGACTCTCGAGACTCGTCCGTGAAATGGATTCAATCCTTCGACCCATTGACAAAAGACACCCTCAGGTTTGCCCAAGCCAACCCAACGGTCGCTCCCAACGCTCCCGACAAAACCAACTTGGTTTCCTCTCGTGATCAGCAGGCGGCTCAACCTCGGAAAAACAATTTCCTGCCGGAATCTTCGTTGCCTTCTTCAGAGGGAGACTCCTACAACCTGAAGATCGCAAATGATCCCAATCCATCTTCATTCGAAGATCGGCTTTCAATAAAAAGCGCTCCTCGAGAGTTCCCCAAAGCATCCAGCAACGATTTGCCTGATTCATTTAAACGAAAAAAGTCTGCTGAATCTTCCAGTGATGCGACGCTGGATGGGAAAGGAGCCAAAAAGGCCAAACAAACGGAAGGAGAAAAAGCCCCTAAGGTGATTTTTCTTGGAGACGATGCTTTGAACTCCGGCCAGCATTCAACTTTAAGCCCGGAGAGGAATCATCAATCAGCCTCTCAAAGCCGAGCAACTCGCCCCACCCTTCCATCGGAGATGATCAACGGCCCCACTCTTCGTCACGAAGGGAATGCTCCGAGAAGGGGCAGCATCGCCATCGACTGCAGGCTTCATCCTTTGGGCACCTACCTGCAGGAAATGCTTAAATCCATTGAAAGTCAATGGCTGCGATTGATTGAAAACTCTCTGGATTATCTTAGAGAGGACAAGAATTTAAGAACCGTTACTTATCGCTTCACCCTTCTCAAAAGCGGCTTCATCGAAAACCTCAGGGGTGACGATCAAAATCAGGAGTATTCCCTCTCCTCCGAATTATGCCGACAGGCCATTGCCTCAACAGCTCCTTTTGGAGTTTGGTCCGAGGAAATGATGCTTGAACTCGGGGAATCCGACAAGGTTACCATCAGTTTCAAGTATCAATGAACATCACCGACCAAGAGTACCTTGAAGGCATTCCCTTGGATAGGGATTGCAAGCTCGCAGGATTCCATCCCTTGGGGCTCCTGGCCTTCGACAAGGCTTCGGGTGTCAAAACCCATCCCAATTCGGAGCAAAAAGCACCTTCAAGGACGTTGCTTCGATGCAGGTACGATTTGGCCCAAGAAAAATACTCTTGGGCAGACCGAAAAGAAAATCATCGTGAATTTTTTTTAGTCCACCGATTGGACTCGCCTACCTCCGGGGTCATAGTGGGAAGTCAAAACCGAAAATTAGCCGAGGAATTAAAAAATTTGTTCGCCCGGCAGCAAATCTTCAAGGCCTATTACGCACTCGTTAAATGCAATGCAAGAATCAAGGAAGGGGTTTGGAGTGACCTTTTGGAAAAGTCAGTTCATGGATCTCATATCAGGGTTTCCTCGGCAAACAAGGGCGTGACTGCAATTACGGAAGTGAAAATGCTCAAGGCCTTCCAAAGCGCCTGCGGCGCTTTGGCGTTGATCGAATTGCGACCGAAAACCGGCCGGACCCATCAACTTCGCGTACAATGCGCCAAACGCAACCTTCCTATTTTGGGCGACCGCACTTACGGTGACTTTTCCCTGAACAGAAATCTGGAAAAAAATTTCAAACTTAAGCGACTTTGTCTCCATTCTGCCAATGTTTCCATCAAAGCAACCTTGTTGAACGAAGCGATCGATTGGAAGGCGGAGGCCCCCATCCCGGAGATCTTCCGGCGCATCATATCCTGACCGGTAACAAGCCCTACTCCCTTTCCAAAGAAGGAACTATAGATCGAACATAGTGGAAATTTCGAGCAGGTGCCCCTGGCAACGATCAAAATTCTCGTGAGCGGAAGTCAGGTAATAGCGATAATCGGCATTTAGAGACCAATTCTCCATTATGCGAAAGGACCATCCGGCAAGAAAGTCATAGGTAAAGGCGGTTCCGTCGCCTCTTCTGTCTCCCAATTCCTTGTCGACGAAAACAAAGCCCAATCCCATGCCGGTTCTCAAATCCGCTCTTTTTCCGATCTCCTTTTCCAGGATGATGCGGTTGACGAAATTGTGCAAGGTCGACTTGCCGGAACTGTCAGCCGTAAACGAATCATGAGACAAATAGGAGTATTCTCCTTCCCACCGCACACTGCCGAAGTCTCGACCAAGACGAATTCCGGCCAACACCCCGGGATCGGATGCATAGGAATGAATGCCCTCGCCATCCCTCACGGCGCTGTTGTCCGGAAAGGCAACGGCAAGAAATGGACCGAAATAATACCCGATTCTTCTTTGTGGGTACTTCGGAGCATAAATTTCCTCGTAAGTCGGAAGCGAAGGAGAAGGCTCTTCCGACAGAGATGCGTCCTGCTCGATAAATTCGGGTTCGGACGATTCCAAGGACTGTTCCGAGATGGGTTCATCGAATGCATCTTCATCCGTTTCGAATTCGAGCCCAGGGTTTCCGGGATGAACTTCCGGAGCAACGTTTTCTACCGGAAAAACGAATTCCTGATCATCGGGAGCAGAAGGGGAAGCAGGTTCCACGGGCAGGAAACTTGACTCAGTTGCAACGGACTTCAAGGAGGAGTCGTCAAGCAATTCACCGACGTACTTTCCATGAGCGTGAGACTTCAGGCGCAATGCGTCTATTCTTTCGGAAAGAGATGCGACCTTTGGGGGATCAAGCGGTTGAGAGAAAGCTTTGCCTGCAATAACGGGCAGCAAGGCGGTCAGGAACAAGAACCGAAAACGAGGACCCATCATGAAAAGAAAAAGCGCCGGGCGGTAGATTGGCGGGAACCGCCCGGCGCGGGTGTGGTGGATGGGAAAGAAAGTTATTAACATAGTGGGCGATCCTCATTCGATGCAATACAATTTTTCATTCGTTCGAATGAACAGCTGTCCACGAGACAGGGCAATCGAAGATCTCGTTTGATCATCATAGTCACCCCCCATTTTTACGGAATGAAGCACTATCCCATTCTTGGAGTCAACCACCAGCACTTCCGCATTGTGATTCATCAGAAACAACTTGTCGTCTGCGGCGGTCGGCGAGGATCTCCACTTGTACTTGCCGGGAAGATTGATTGTCCAAAAAACCCTGCCGTCGGACGGACTTAGCTTGGTGAGGCATTTCTGAAGGTCACTAAGCAGAAAAAAACAATCCTTGTAAAAAAGGGGCGTAGGAACGTCGGAGGTTAATTCCCTGATCCCGGCCGAATGCCATGCAAGCTCAGGAGGAGACTCCTGATTCACTTGAACGGCATAAACGGGCGCATTTTTGGGAGCGCAAACCAAGACACGATCGTTGCCGACCACGGGAGAAGGAACCAGCCTCCACCATTCCTCTCGATGATTGGGATTCCAGGTTCCCCAACGCCAAAGCTCCGCCCCATCCGCAGCGTCGTGGCAAGTAAGGAAATCTCCCCCTGCAACAAGAAGTTTCCCTTGGTGGGGAATGATGGTGGCAAAGGATTCTCGAGATTCCTTGCGGGCAGTCGTTGGGCGCTTATGTTTCCATAAAACCTTGCCTGTATCGAAATCCATGCAAATGAGGTATGAATCGGCGCCCTGGACGCCTCTTCCATGAACAGGCTCGTCTCTTTGCAAAACCGGAAGAAAGAGCTTACCGGAAAGCAGGGTCGGACTGGCGGAAAAAGTCCATTGAAAACAAAAGTCTCCAAAATCTTCCTGAACGTTTCTTCTCCACTTCTGCATTCCGTTCAAAGCGTAGCAAACCAAATCACCGTTACCGAAAAAGAAGGCCACTCCTCGGCTTGAAGCAACTGGAGAAGGACTGGCATAGTTGGAGCGGGAATCCAGGCGTATGGGAGACCCGTCGGCGGCCCCCTCGCCTGGTTGATATCCGCTGCCGGCTTTCCTTATCCAGAGGGGCTTTCCGCTCTCCCTGTCCAAGCAAATGGCCAGCAAAGATGCCGATGACTCGGACTCGCTCGAAACACCGGAAAGAAAAACTCGCTCTCCGAGAACAATAGGAGTGGAAGCGCAGGCGCCGTTTAGCGGGTAACTCCAAAGAACACCTTTGCTTTGGTCGAACTTTTCAGGATAACTGAAATCGTCAGGAGCCGACCCGTCGAAATGCGGACCTCGCCAATTAGGCCAATCATTGGCGTAGAGAGCGGAAACAGCCAAGAACGAAGCTTTCAGGCAAAGCGCAAAAAGAACCGTTCGATTTGAAAAAATATATTGCAAGGGAAAGGAATTCATAAATTCGCCGTTTATATTCAAGAAAATGCCTTGCGATCCACCTCTTCCTCCAACTGCATGTCTTCCAACACCGACAAGGCCACTTCGTCTCCGATTCCATTTGAGAGAGCATTTTCGGAAAGTTCCTCAATGAAGTCGCATTCGATCTCTCTGTTCAAGCGTTCGCCAAACCATCGATCCCACCAAATCTTGCAGTTCCTGACAAGAAAAACGGATCCAATCAACAACAGGATCGGGAAGATCAAATCCATAATGGAAAACTCAAATTCCACCATCATTCAATTTACGAGTCATCTCTCGTGACAAGTTCCTCAAGCCTTCGTTGAGGGCTCTTACTTCCTTAACCTCACCTGCCCCAGGCTCTACTTTCAAGAGCCAACGGAAGGAATTCGATTGCAGGACCGCTTCTTTTGCGTCGTGTCTTGCGGACCAAGCGCCTGCCACCAAAACTTCTTCTCCTACAATTTCAAAGGAGGAAAAAGAGACGGACAGATCCCATTTGGGATCATCCTTGCGACGGTGTGGAAAGTAGGAATAACTTGAACAATTCAGTTCAGCGGCGAGATTGAGAGACAACACTCGTCCGATTCCGTCTTCGAGCGGTTCGCCCCATCTCTTTGACTCCCTGAAACGAATCGATGAAGTCCCGGATCGCATGATCATACGTGAATCCTGCAGGTATTTCGGGATTTCCACTTCCCTTAGGTAAAAGCTATGGTCGTTGGCAAAGGAAGAAAGGTTCGAATCGGAAGGCAATGCCGAGAGAAGGTAATAATCAGGCTCCACGTGGTTGGATTCCGGAAGAAAACAACCAATGAGGAGAAGGTAAACGCAAAGCCAGAAAACTCGGAGGAATTTCATCGTCATTGATCTAGGGAATGGGATTTCCCGCGGAGCAGGGCCTGCGGGTTGCGTTCGAGCAAGTCTGCCAAACTCTTGAGAGATTTGGACATATCGGAAAGGTCGCGCAATGCATTGGTTGCTCCAAACCGCAGGTCGGAATCCGGAGCGAGCGATTCTTGCAGGCGAAGGTTCAGATCGTCTATTTTGGCGAAGCTATTGCGGATCTGATCGAGGGTCTTGATGGCATTTTCACTTAGAGGCAGGTAATTTGCCGTAAAATCTTCAAGGAATTTGTTCAAGTTGGCGGACAACTCCAAGAAAGCGACGCGCAGCTCTTCCGTCTTTAGGTTGTTTATCTGCAGGGTTGCCGTGTCTAAAAACCTGCTGATTTGTTTGCTCAGTCTTTCGAAATTTATGCTCTCGCTCAATTCGGCGAAAATCGAATTTTTACTGCGTAGAAGCGGATATCCGTAAAGTTCTTTGGTGACAAACGAATTGTCGGAAGCATTCGTTTCCGCAGACAAATTGACGTAAAGAATTCCAGTTACCAGGCTTTCCTGGACCAACTGCCCGATCAATCGGGGTACAACCTGCGGTTTGAATTTGCCATCGTCTTCGAAAACTTCGTTGCCGACCGCAACACGATGCCGCTGAATAAGCTGACGGTCTATTTCAATCAACACTGGAACCGGCCCCTGCTCCAAGGCGTCTCCGATGAAAAAGCGTTCCACTCTGCCAATTTTGACCCCATTGAAAGTGACTTTGCCCCCTTCGTTGAGACCGAAGACGTTTTCGTTGAAAACCAGCACAAATCGCTCGTTGTCTATTCTCGTCGGAGCCAAACGGCCGGTAAAGAAGAGAAAGCCAACGAAAAGCAGAGCCCCACCGATGGTAAAGGCTCCAACCAATCCGCTGTTCGTCGAATTTCTCATCTCAATCAGAGGTTATCCGAAGTCGTAGACATATCGCAATCCAAGAAGTGCCCGTATCAATGATTGCCAGGCTCTGCCATCCGGTGAAGAAAATTCCTAACTTCCGTAATTTGACAGCATTCCTTAAGGGTCGAGGGGTTGCCTTGCGCCAGGATGGCGCCGCAATCCTTGCCAATGAAAATCGAATGGTCGGCAATGGAAAAGATACTTTCCAATTCGTGCGAGACCACGACAAAGGAAAGTTCGAGGCTTTCCTTCAATTCAATGATCAATTCATCCAACTGCCTGGAGTTTACGGGATCCAACCCAGCGGAGGGTTCATCGAAGAAAAGAACCTTTGGATCCAACACCATTGCCCGGGCCAATCCGGCCCGCTTTTGCATACCTCCGCTCAACTGCGACGGATACAGATCCTCAAAACCGGACAAGCCGACCATACTCAACTTGTATCGGGCCATGTCACGAACTTCGGATGCAGTCATGAGGGTGAAGGTCTCCAAGGGCAAGGATACGTTTTCCAACAGGGTCATGGAGCTCCAAAGAGCGCTGCCTTGGAAAAGAACGCCCATCTTTAAAAGCAAATCCTCGTTGGGAAGAGCTCCCCTTGACCATAAATCCTCTCCTTCGAACAAAACCCTTCCGCCAAGCGGTTTCAAAAGGCCGATCATAGACTTTAGAAGAGTGCTTTTGCCGCAACCGCTCGCTCCCATGACAACCAGGCATTTACCCGATTCAAGTGAAAAGGATAGATCCGAAAGGATTTTCCTTCGTCCATATCCCAAGCTCAAGGCACGCGTCTCGAGCAAAGGTCTGTTGGCGTTCGAATCGTTCATCTGAAACCCAGCAAACTGAAGGTTACTTCGAACAACGCGTCGAAAACCACGATGAGCGTAATGGAAGTGACGACGGAAGAGGTAACCGATCTGCCCAAGGAAGCGGAATCGTCACCGGTATGCATCCCTTTGTAACAGCCCACCAATCCGATGATCAAACCGAAGGCAAGGCTCTTGATCAGTCCGGAATAGATTTCCCACATGTTGTTAAGGGCGGATTGAGTCTGCTCGACGTAGTGAAGGTGAGAAAACTCCATCACTTGGACACCGACGGTCAAACCACCCAGCATGCCCACCACGTCCGCGTACAAGGTTAATACCGGGGTCATGATGAAAAGCCCTATGGTTCGAGGAAGCACCAGGAAGTCCAAAGCGGGAATTCCAAAAGTGCGCAGCGAGTCGATTTCCTCGCGAATCTTCATCGAACCAAGTTCGGCGGCGAAAGAGGCGCCCGTTCGACCGGCCATGACAATGGCCACCATCAGGGCGCCCATTTCCCTGACCATGGCAAGGGAAACCAAGTCTGCGACGTAAATGGTGGCGTTGAATTTTTCTAGCTGAACACTGCCAACGAATGCCATCGTCAAGCCGGTTAAAAAAGCGATCAAGGTCACGATGGGCAAAGCGCTGGCACCGCAATTCCTGCATGCTTCGAGCAAATCCCGCCATCGCATGAATGACTTGCCCATGGGCACCTTTAGAAGAGCAATCACCCACTTCCCCCAAAAAAAGAAGATTGGCGCGAAGACAACCAAAGGATGAGCCAACGCCCATGGATTCTTGTCCGAGGATTGCCTTGCCTCCTTTCCGGCCGACAGTCTGGCATCGCTGAAATCGACCAATTTGCGCACCTTGGGAGGAAGTTCGGAAAAGTCTGCGCTTACATGGCCTTCAGCCAACTTCGATCGAGAAGCGATCAAAAACAACAACAAGCTCGAATCCCATCTCGAATCTACGTCCAAGCTGAAAACGCATTGACGAACCTCGCCTTCATTTCGTCTCCAAAAACCTTCCCATTCCTCCCATGCAGAGGCGGAGGAATGCAGTTGCAACCAATCACCGGACAAGCGACAAGACGCCTTGCCTTGGTCGGCAGTCAGTTCTATCGAACGAGGAACCCCACTCATCGCAGAAGAAGACGCTCTTTAGTCTTTGCCATTGCCTCCCAATTTGGATGAAATGGTCGGGCATTGCCACTAAAAATGAAGATACAAGCAATCCTGTTTGACCTCGACGGCACTCTGATCGATCAATTCGAGGCCATTCACAAGGCTTTTTCCCGGACTTTGCTGGAAATGGGGTTTCCCGAGCCCTCTTTCGAACAAGTGAAGCGAGCGGTGGGCGGGGCATCGGAATCGACCATGCAAAAGCTCATCGGAAGGACAAGAGCGGCAGAGGGAGTGGTTCGCTTGAGACCCATCTTCGAAAGAGTGATGCTTCACGGATTGAAGGAACTGCCGGGAGCGACAGCCTCGTTGAACAGGCTCCGTTCCAACGGCATCTCCTGCGCGGTTATGACCAACAAACACGGACCGCATGCCCGAACCGCATGCAACCACCTGGGATTGAACAAGTTTTTGGAATTCGTTCTCGGAGCAAATGACACTCCATGGAAAAAACCGGACCCAAAGCTCACTCGAATCGCCTTGAACAAGATTCGCTTCAATCCATCGGAAACCTTGTACGTCGGAGATTCTCCCTACGATTACGAAACGGCAAAGCTTGGTGGCTTGCCTTGCCGCTTGATTGCCTCAGGGACCCATGAAGCGGAGGAGCTTCGGGAACTTGCCGACGAAAAAACCTTGGTCTATCCGGACCTGATTAGTTTGGTCGATGAGTTGCTCCCCTCGTAAATTCGTATGATCCTTGATCGATCAAGGGGTAAAACCAAGATTGACCCCCTTTTGTTCATAGCATAGGAATATTATTTACCCTACCCCTTCTGATTATGAAAACTTATCACCTGGAATCCGAACTCGACTCGGAGCTTTGTTCAAGGGTCGACTTCAAAAGTTTCATCAAAGAACTCTCGGCAAATTATCATGAAACCGAAGTCTCCTTGATTTCTTTTGCCACCGACCTCAGGGAGAAGATCCAGATACCCTCTTCTTTTGCATTTTTCTACGACGGGTCATCCATCAATCGCTTCCTCAGCCAAGGTCCCTTTCATCATCCTAGCGTATTTGCCTTTGAATTCGAGCCGGCCGAATGTTCCTTGGAAAACTTCAAGTTGCTTGCTCAAGGGAGGATGAAGAGCCCATTTGAAATCGTTCACTTGGCAGAAGGATCGAAAGCAAACTGGCAATTGTCCTTGGACGACGCCGCCCAAAGAGTCACCGCCTCGACCACGCTGGAGTCTACTTTGGATCATACGGTCAAAACGCTGATCGATTCGGAAAAAAGGATGCATTTATCGAATTCCACGGAACCTTTGGACAACTCGGTCATATCCCGTTTGGAACTGTCGGACAATCAGGGCCTGAAGGATCTGCTAAGGTCCAGAGCAATTATTGAAATCGAGAATTCGCCTGAGTTATTTTTGAGGAACGCCATTACTTCGATCCGCGGATCAAAAGTGGCTAACCCAGATTGAAGAACGAATCGCCTTTCTACGCAACGACGAACAGGTGACTCCCTTTCGGCAGAAGGGACGCCAACTCCACCGCATCATCGTTCGAGACCTGAATGCAACCGGAACTGCTTGGCTTTCCCAGGAGATTTTCGTGATTGGTGCCGTGCAGGTAGACGAACCTGTCGTAGGTATCTCGGCCCTTTCCGCAATTCACCCCTTTCTCCAATCCCCTTAAACGCAGGATTCGGGTGGTTATCATGTTTTTTTTTCTTTCGCTCGAGGAATATTCCGAAAAAAGATTTCCGGTCGGCTTTCTTCCAATGAAGACCATGCCCCAAGGCTCATCAGTTCCGATAATTTCGCAAACCTCATGCAAACCCCACGGAGTCCCCAAGGAATCAACCAGGCAACTCGGAGGATTCCTTGAAGTGGAAATGACATAAGTTTTGACAGTTTCTTCGAGGTATTGATGATACATCCTCTGCTCGGGAATGGATACGAGCAAGACGTGATCGCTCAAACGCAAGTTCAAGCTTTCGACTATCTCCATGTATTGAATCATCAACCCAGACTTCATTGAAAAAATTCCGTTTAGGCATAGTAGGGGCAACGGGAGCCGTTGGCCAAGAAATTTTAAAGTTGTTGGAAAAAAGAAATTTTCCGGTGTCGGAATTGCGTCTGCTCGCGTCTGCTCGTTCGGCTGGAAACAAGATGGAAGCCTTCGGCTCCACCGAAACGGTTGTCGAAACGACGCCCGATTCCTTCAAGGACTTGGATTTTGCCATCTTCAGCGCCGGATCCGAAAACTCGATTCGGTTCGCTCAGGATGCCATCCGTCGCAGATGCGTGGTAATCGACAACAGTTCAGCCTTCAGAATGGACAAGAACGTCCCTCTGGTCATTCCCGAAATAAATCCTCATGCGTTGGACGAACACCAAGGGATCATTGCCAATCCGAATTGCTCCAGCGCCGTAGCGTTGATGGCGCTGTATCCCTTGCACCGAAGGTTTGGATTGAAGAGCTTCATCGCTTCGACCTATCAAGCGGTTTCCGGCGCAGGCGCTTTGGGTCCGGCATCTCTGGATCAAGAAATCACGCAAATGATTTCCGGAACCCCGCCCACCAATCCCATCCCTTCCGTCTTCTCTCATCAGATCGCCTTCAACCTGATTCCTCACATCGATCAATTCAGGGAAGACGGATACACCAAGGAGGAACTGAAGATGCGCAACGAATCCAGAAAGATTCTTGGCGTTCCTCAGTTGCAAGTCTCTTGTACCTGTGTTCGAGTGCCCGTTTACCGAGCCCATTCCATATCCATCAACGCCGAATTCAAGGAAGGAGTGAACTTACCTGATGCCAAACAAGCTTTGATGAACTTTCCGGGGCTCGACTACGTAGACGAACCTTCGCAAAACAGTTACCCGATGCCCATTGACTCCTCGGAAAAGGAAAACTGCCAGGTGGGACGACTGCGGGTCGATCATGCCCTGAAAAACGGCTTGGCCATGTGGGTCGTAGGGGATCAACTATGGAAAGGCGCCGCGCTTAATGCCATTCAAATCGCAGAAACGATGATTGCCAGAAATTGCCTGAGAAAGATCTTCTAGTTCAAAGTGGCAAGGGATATGCTTTAGTCATGCATGAATCCCATCGTAGCTACGAGTCTGATCAACCTGGGGGGAAGTATTCTGGGCAAGGCGATTCCCTCTTCCGTTCCCTCCATCCCTCCTTCCGGAACCCGCCTGTCATTTGAAGACAGTCTCAACCGCTCGCTTCCTGCTCCGGTTGCTCCGCCGATCGATTTGGAGAAAACGAAGGACACTCTGGTGACATGCCCGGAACTGTCTGATTTCCTTTCTCGAAACCAAGGAAATCGAATAACTCTCGATGAAATGGCGGACGGTTCCATTCGTTTTTTGTCTTCTTCAGGAGATTTCACCGTACTCGGAAAGGGCTCGGCGGCGTGGGAACCAGCTCGCCAGTATTTGAACGGATGCTTGCAGACGCAATGCAACCTGTCGACCGACCGAATTCGTTCCGCGGTTCTTCTATCCTGAATTCGTTTCTGACCTTGCTCCACGGGTAACGGACTATCGGAATGATGCATCCTCCCTCCGATTTTTTGTTGATAGAAAGAATCAACCAATGTCCCAAACTTGCATCGCTGCGCAGCATAAACGAAACTTTGAAATCTCTCTTGGAATCGGAAGAGAGCTTCCTGGCTCAAATTGCCGAGGTCATTCGTCTCGACCCCTCGCTTACGACCCGTGTTCTCGATTTGGTGAACTCCATTTTTTTCGGAAGCAAGGACAACAAGCGCATAAGCGGAGTGGAAGAGGCTTCGATTTTCCTCGGACTCAACCGCATCAGGGAATTGCTGGTAGCTACGCCCGTTATCGAGGAAATTTTGGAACTGGGGAAAAATACGCCTGCTTTTCCCTGGGAAGAATTTTGGAAACACAGCATAGGCACGGCCATTCTCACGCGCGAACTGCTTTCCATTATGGAAATCAGCTATGAAGAGGAAGCGGATTACGTCGCTGGCCTGCTTCACAATTTGGGAATCCTCATCCTGGCCATCACCTTTCCGGATCAATTCAAGTCCATTTATCTCAAGAAATACGATCATCCTTCCGAATTGTTGAAGGAGGAATCATCGCAAATGGGGTGGAATCACGCCAAAATCGGCGCCTATTATCTATGGAACCACCATATCTCGGATGAAATCGTCGATGCAATCCATTGGCATGACCAACCTCAACTATCGAAGGAAAGCATGCTCTTGGCTTCCGCCATACAAGTCTCCGAAGCAATCGTATCCGAATTGGGCTTTCCCGGCTTATGCAAATGCAAAACTCCCGCCCCAGGTTCTTTCAAGGAACTCAGCGGATGGAGCCTTCTCCTGCAAGAAGTCGAGGATATCGAGAAGATCGAAGACGCCTTGTCCGAGGCCTCCGAAAGATTGAATCAAAACCTAAACGGCATCTTCTGAATTCGGCCGAACGCAAGCCGAGGGCTTGATTTCACCTGATCCACTGATCCTCTCTGGCGGCTTTGGCAACCTTCAACGCTCCGATGGCCACCAACGGGGAAACCTCCTTGGTCGAAACTCGCACCTCCGGATCCTGATACCCTTCCTCTGACAATCTCCTCTGCAGTTCGAGATCGATGTTTCTAATTCGACTCCCGCCTCCGGTGAGAATGATGTTTCCCAGCAGCGAAAAAACCGACTGGGCAGAAGCGGAGGAAATTACCTGCTTGAGAGAATCCATGATTTCGTCGACCAAGCGGTTGCAAGCCTCTCCAACCTGCTTTCCGATTTCTATCTTTCTGGGCTTTCCCTCCACTGGCACTTTTACCCGAGCCCCCGCTTCCGGTTCTCCGACATAGGAAAATTCTTCCTTGAAGGACCGAATCATGGAAAGAGGCAGGTTTACTTCCGGATAAGTCTCACGAATCAACTGATCCAGGATTTCATCGACCTCGTTTCCACCGAAAGGAATGCTCATGAGATCCTGAGGTTTGGGGAAATATCCTTGTATGATGCAAAAGTCCGTGGTTCCGGCTCCGATGTCGATGAAAAGCGAATTACTGACCGGATCCTTGTATTCTGGATCTTGCAGCCTTTCTTCGTCCCGCATTCCCAAAGCGGCGAGAAAAGGTTCCGGAATCAGGAGAACTCCATCAAAAGCGCTGGTGGCTACTTCCTTCAGGCGACCCTTCGCTTCTTCATCCGCCACTGCAGGAATGCCGATGACGCAGAGCGCCTCGTTTTTACCCTCCGGATCGACCAGGGAACGCAGGTACTTAAGGAAGGAACGAGCGGATTCCGTATCCTGTACCACTCCATCACCCAAAGGATGAACCAATCGCAAGTGCAGTTGATTGTTCAGGGCATCTACTCCATGAAGCATTTCCGAATTTCCCGGCAAAATTCCGGAAAGGATCCCTTCCTCCGGGTACCCCACGACAGTCGGGGCCAAAATACCGAAGTGCTGATCTGATCCGGGCTTGCTCAGCTTGCTCAGAATACAGGACTCCAAGGTGCCCAAATCCAAGCCTAAATGCAGGCGCTTCCCCTTGGAGGAGGGGCTTGGATCTGCTGCGCTCATCGAGTCAGACCCAGTTTCACGGGATCATGAAGATTCATAGGAGAGAATTTCATCAATCATTTCTTCGATTTCGTCAAACCTCAATCCCGTTCCGGAAGGTGGATCCAATTGATTTAAGTTCGAAACGGGATCATCCTGAAGGTCCTGGACCATAGGGGGAGCGGCCGAGCGATTCGACCGGGTTTCGGATGGAACGCTGCTTTGGGAGAGGCATTCATTGGATTCCTCGGAAAGATCCGATTGACGTGGGAGAGGTGAATCACCCTCGTCCTTTTCTTCGGCCGATTTGCGCCCTTGCGCATCGGAAGGCTCAGGGGTCTGGACGTCGGAAGGATTCTTCGGTGAAGAGAAAGAGTCGCCTCCTTCCAAAACTTCGGAAAATTTCCTAATTTTCTCCATCGATTCCCGCAAATCGCGAACCGCGCTTCCCAAGGAAAGGGAAATGGATTGAAGATCCCGGCGCACGATCTCTGCAACCCGGGCTTCGAACCTGCCTGCAAAAAGATCGAAGGCGCAGGCTAATTCATTCGCTCGAGAGGATTCGTCGTCAAACATTTCCTTTAGCTTCGATTTCTTTTCCGCCGGTTCCAGGGAATTTCCTTTCGCCCAAGCCATAACCAGACGAGGAATTTCGTTTTTGAGAACTTCAATCGCACCCTTTTCATCATTGACCAAGCGACGGATGCAAGCCCTTCTAAAACCGGCTTTCAATGCTTCCAATGGGGAAACTGGCGGAGGCGCATTCATAAAGTTCGATTTTGCAAGGCGTACCCCAGCAGGACAACTCAATTCGCCCAAAGAATAGGGTTCAGTCAAGCCTCGCCTTTTCGAGGCATCTGGCAAGTTCCTGTTCGCTCATCGCGACACGCGACAGCAAATGCGTCCTCATGTCAAGGGGCAGCGGAGCATGAAAACCGCATTCCGTGGTTTGATCGCGCATGAGGTGACAATGCAGGGCTTGCCTGTTCATCCCCAAAACATCGAACCACTCGTCCTTCCATCCGGAATGACAAAAATCCAGATAGATCCCTTCGTCAGGGCCGTAGAGTTTGTCGCCTACCAGCGGATGGCCCAACCATTGGGCATGTACTCTTATTTGGTGCTTTCTGCCGGTTTTCGTCTCCACGAGACAAAAGGTGTGATCTCTTCCGACGTGCAAAGGGTGAAAGCGAGTAATGGCTCGTTGTGATGCATTGGTCTTTCCGACCACCCGTTGCTTCACGAAAACCGGACTTTCCGGATCCCTGCCTAAATTCGTTTCCGCCGATCGTCCCTCAAGCAATCGACCAGCCATAATCGCCAGATAAGTTCTGGAAACCGACCTCTTCTCCACTCCCTTCTGCCAATGACTTGCTGCCCGGCGGTTCTTGGCCAGCAAGACCACTCCGCTTGTCTCTCTGTCCAAACGGCTGACCAAATGAACCACGCTCGCTCCAAGGTACTCCTTGACTGCCCCGACCAAACTGGACATTGGGCCGTTCTTGGATGGGTGACAAACCAACCAACCTGGCTTGTCGAGTACGATAACCTCATCATCCTCGTACAGGATCCAGGAAATCAGTTCCTCCATCAGAACCAGAGGTTGCGTCGGTGAACTGGATGGGCTGAACATGGGAAGGATGAGAAGAGATGATAAAAAATGTTGGTGAAATGAGAAAATGCGCGCTTATTTAAAGTTTAGACCAGCGATTCGTCGCGTCAACTTAACCCAAAAAATCAAACGCATATATGAAGAATAATCTGATTCTATCCGGACTTCATCTCAGCCTCAAGAATTCTCACAAGGAAGTGGTTGCTTCCAAAATGGAGAAAATCTTCAAGCACGAAGAAAAAATCATTCGGGCTCGAATCGAGTTGGAAAAATCCGGAAAGTCTTCTTCTCACGAAAACGAATTCGTGGCCAAAGGTCACCTTGAACTCAAAGGGGACACCATCACTATTTCCGCAGCTTCGGACAACATCTTCAAATCCATTGACGACTTGGTGGAAAAGCTAGACCGTGGACTAAGGCGACGCTCGCGCCTGCGCAAGGTCAAGCGCAAGCAAACTTCCCTGCAGGAATTACCCAACGCCGCGTAAGCGTCGACCTGCAACCTCTAAAAGCCCTCGATTTCCGAGGGCTTTTTTTGTGGTTCTTTTTTCGAAGCCGAAAGCAACCGAGCGGCGTTCTGCAAAATTTCGCTTACCGGCGCCATCTTCCCTACCCCTACGTACCCGCATGCCAATTCACCTTCGGTGGGATCGACGAAAGCGACCCCTCTGCTTCTGAGAACTTCCACGTTCGATCGAGTAGCCGGGTGCATGTACATTTTGGTGTTCATTGCCGGGGCGACAAGCACGGGAGCACGAGTGGCCAGATAGATGCTGGAGAGCAAATCCGGGCATGCTCCACGGGCAAAATCAGCCAGCAGGTTGGCGGTGGCGGGAGCTACGAGCAGGAGATCGGCACGATCCGCCAATTCGAGGTGACCCGGCTGCCAGCCGGCTTCTTCGTTCCAAAGCGATCGAGAAACCGGGTTGCGTGACAAAACGCTCAAGGTGAGAGAAGCGATGAAACGTTCAGCCGATTCGGTCATAACCACGAAAACCTCGGCTCCCGCCTTGCGCAATTCACTGGTCAAGTCCGCAGATTTGTAGGCGGCTATGGAACCGGTAACGCCCAAAACCACCGTTTTACGGTTTAGCTCATCAAGGAAAGACAATTGGCTCATTCCCATCTAAGTTATCTTTTTCAGAACCTCCTCACAACCAAGATTTGAACTCGAGTCGGATTCTCGGAGGTTTAGCTCTTTCCAAGAATGGTCAAAAACAATAAGATGAATCGAGTCATTCATGCAAAAGATTCCGATATCCAAATACAAGCCCTGGGGAACCATCGATTTAGCCGATCGCAAGTGGCCGGACCGGACCATCGACCGCGCTCCGCTTTGGTGCAGCGTGGACTTGCGGGACGGCAACCAATCCCTGCCCATTCCCATGGGAGTAAGACAAAAACTGGAGCTCTTCCGATTGCTGTGCGAAATCGGTTTCAAACAAATCGAGATAGGATTTCCTTCCGCGGCTCAGACCGAGTTCGATTTCGCCCGCAAGCTCATCGAAGAAGGTCTCGTTCCCGACGACGTATCCGTTCAGGTTCTCACTCAGGCTCGAGAGCATTTGATCCGGCGCAGTTTCGAGAGCCTGAAAGGAGCGCCCCGGGCGATCCTGCATCTGTACAATTCCACCTCTCCCTTGCAGAGGAGGGTTACTTTTGGCATGTCGAAGGATCAGATCAAAAAGATTGCCATTGAAGGGGTAAGGCTGGTCAAGGGCTTGCTTTGCGAACTTCCCGAGACCGAAATACAGCTCGAATATTCGCCAGAAAGTTTCTCGGACACCGAAGTGGAATACTCGTTGGAAGTGTGCGAGGCGGTGATGGAAATTTGGGAGCCGACGGTCCGCAATCCCATCATCCTCAATCTGCCCGCAACCGTGGAGCTGTTCACTCCCAACGTCCATGCCGACCAGATCGAGTGGTTCGCTCGACACCTCAAGGAACGAGACAAAGCCATCATCAGCCTTCATACTCACAACGATCGCGGGACCGGCACCGCGGCCACCGAACTCGGATTGCTCGCCGGAGCCGACCGAGTGGAAGGAACCTTGTTTGGAAACGGCGAGCGTACGGGCAACCTAGACGTCGTGACCCTGGCGTTGAACATGTACAGTCAAGGAATCGATCCGAATTTGGAATTCGGCAACCTCGACCAGGTGCGCGAAACCTATGAAAGAACCACTGGCATGTCCGTTCACGAACGCCATCCCTATGCCGGGGACTTGGTGTTCACCGCTTTTTCCGGCTCTCATCAGGATGCAATCAAAAAGGGGATGGACTTGCGGGCCAAGGAAGGAGATACGGACGAAAATCCCTGGCGGGTGCCCTACCTCTCCATCGATCCAAGGGATCTCGGTCGTTCCTATGAAGCAATCATTCGCATCAACAGCCAAAGCGGCAAGGGAGGAGTCGCTTACGTACTCTCCAGAGAGTTCGGCTTGGATTTGCCCAAATCCATGCATCCGGAAGTAGGCTTGTTGGTGAGCCAAAAAGCTGACTCCGAATCCCGCGAACTTGCGGCGGAGGAAATCTATCAAACCTTTCGGGAAGAGTTTCTGGAAAAGGAATGGCCCCTTCGATTGGTTTCATACAAAACGAGCAAGGATGGCGGTGACGACGTCTCGTGTTGCGCCATTATCGAGCACCAGGGAGAGAGATTGGAAGTGTCTGGACAAGGAAACGGGCCGATCAACGCATTCGTGCATGCCCTCGAAAACGCGGGCCTCAAGGATTTCAAATTGACGGACTACCGACAGCATTCCATCGGCAAAGGCTCGGCCACGGAATCCGCCGCATTCGTACAACTGCAATCCAAGGTCGGAAGAGTCGCCTACGGTTGCGGCATCAATGCCAGCATTGAGAAAAGCGGCCTCTTGGCGTTGGTTAGCGCATACAACCGCTCCAGGTAGGCTTTTATTTAATCGCTTCGATCAGGACTTTCACCTAAATTCCATCGTCATGCTTCGCTTTCGACACCTTGCGTTTTTCTTATCCGGGGTCAGCAGCCTGCTTGCGAACGCGACAAACCTGAGTTTCCTCAACGACGTCGTGAAAAACGATTTCTTCTCCCTGTCGCCAGGCCAGGGATGGACGCTTGATAAACTGGAGGACAACAATGAGAATGGTTCCTTGACCCTCCAGGCAGACCCCAACAGCACCCTGTTGCTGTCGATCGAATACAGGAAGGATCGAAGCTCATCCCTGGACACCTATTTGAACGCGGCCGCTCGCTCCGAAAGCGCTTCAGGTAAAAAGGTCTTGGAAAAGGACTACTTCAATACCGGCGGCGGGCATCCGTTTTATCTGCTTCAGACCAAGGACAGTCTCGAATCCGCCTCTTCCGATTTTCATTTCGGATTCGATGGCACCACCGACGCAGATTCCGACGACCATTGGTTTCTGCTTAAGGGAGAAATCGTTGGCTCCTCCCTAACTGGGGAACAATTGCTCCAGCTCCTTCAACAAACTTCCTTTCTCAAAGGGGAAGCATCTCCCTTCATTTCCTATGAGAGCCTGGGCGACCTTCTTTCCTCGCATCAAGCCATCGAAGAATCAAACGAATCCAGTGAATCGATCGGTGACCAGTCGAGCAACGTCGAGTTGATATATCGAGTTACCAGAAAGAGCGACTCCGGTTACTTTTGGTCCAGCGATCTTTCCGGTTACCAATTGTGGTCCTTTTCACCCCATGCTGCATCATCAACCGCCACCAAGTACGCCTTTGCCGAGAATCACGTAGTGGCAAGCACCTACCTGGATCCGGAAAGAAATCTCGTTGCAGTTGATAGAAACCTCTCCTACCACGTTGATTTCCTAGGAAACATGATCGTGGATGAAGGCGACCGCAAACTAGTCTTCAACCCCATTTCTCTCGATCCAACAAACAAGAAAATCTCCGTCAAATCAGGAGAGTCAAATGAAAGTGCCGCTTTTTCCGAGCTAGAGCTAATGGAACACGTGGTCGGCTTGTCTACTTCCGGAACCGGAAAGTTGATCATCTCCCAATCAGGAGAGCTTGGCTTCGATGCTCGAGTCGAATCCGAAAGCGGATCCGTTCTTTCCACTTTCTCCGACTCTTCCTCTCTGATCGCTTTTCTCGAGAACCAAGCTTCAGGGGCCCCTTTTCCCAAATGGACCGAATTGAAAAACCGTCCTATCATCGATTCTCTGCTTGGCAATCGGCTCGGCAATCAACCGACTCACTTTTTCTTCGTTTCCGAAGAATCCTTTCTCGAGCATTTCCTTGCCCAAGCCTATGAAGCTCACAACGAGGGACCCTTCTCCTTCGACTTGCCCGTTTCATCAGAACTGGAGGTGATTCGGCCACTCACCTTGAAAAAGAACGGTTCCCAGTACTTGGCATCCGTTCCGGGCTACGACAACTTCAAGATCCTTGCATTCGCCAATTGGGGATTTTGGACGTCCGCAATCGAAGAACTCGTCTTCACCAAAGCCCGCCAATTCAAGGAGTCTCTTTCGGCTGAAGAGCATGCCTCGGGGGCAAGAGTTGCCATCGCTCCTCTACCGAACGATCACAACCACACCGCCTATCTCGTACTCAAGTCCGTCACTACTGCTTCCGGCGAATACGACTTGCTCGACTTCGCCATCTATCTGGATGCAAACGACACGATTGTGAGCGACCAGAACAACAGCGACAACGATCTGCGACTCTACCTTCAATTCGAGTCCGAATACGAACCTCCCTCACCCGGTTCGCTTGCTCACGCCATCAAAGCGGCAAAGTCGTTTCAGATGAACCGCTCTTGGAAGGAGCCTGCAATTGACTTGAAGGCCTTCGAAACCACTGAGATCAACGAAGTGATTCTCGATTCTTCCTCCCCCAAAGACTTGGAAGAATCGCAAGCTTCGGTGCCTTTTGATGCATCACGAATCGTCGAAAGCTCGAACGAAGGATCATCCGGGTGGTACCGATCGGAATGGTTCGGAACTTTCTACCAAAGCGTCGGCCAATGGATTTTCCACCAAAACCTCGGGTGGATTTATCCAGTTGCCGAATACGACGATTCATCTTGGTTTTACAGTGAAAAAACCGGTTGGATTTGGACCACGGAGGACCTTTTCCCGTTTTTCTTCTCCGCGTTTCGTGCCAACTGGCTCTATCTTCACGAACGCTGGGCAGGCGGGCCCGGCAACCCCTATTTTTTCAATTATGCGACCTTGGAGTGGGGATACGGGGAAGACCACTTCTCCCGAAGGGAATTCGAGGTATCAAGAATCAAAAGCATCTTCTTCGATTAAGTGTTCATGATTGTCCGACGAATGCAATTTCTTCAAGCGACTCTGTTTGCTGGCATCTTCTCTCTCTCCGCGAATTTGCTCGCCAATGACGCCCAAAGGTTCGACACAATCGAAAAAGGCTTGGAGGAATTGATCAATCGCTTGAACCAACTTGATCCCGGCGGTCTTCATTTCCCCTCCCCTCCTCCTGATCCAATCCCTGTCGGCGAGGATCCCCATGAAGGGAAACCCATCCCTGTCGCAAGCCCGATTGAAGCGGAAACCGCCTACTCGCCCCGCCCCAACCCTGTTCGCAAGCCATCGCTTTCAAGCGCTCGGGATGACGTCAAACGCCCTCAGGCTGAATCGGTCGATGAATTTGAAAGCGAGCCTTTGGGTCCGGCCCTCAACAAGTTCAACCTATATTTTGCCTACTGTGTGCCCAACGAGTGCAGCTTGGGCAACAAAGAGGTGCAATTCAAGAGCGGATCGGAGTTCGGTCTCGAATACCAACGAGAATTCCTCGATCAGTCATACCTGGAATTGAGTTGGGGAATGAAGTCATTCGACACCACCGGAACTGCGGGCGGCTATGAATTGACGGGCAGCAACTCCCTGATGAGGTTTGACTTCACCTTGGGGCAAGAATGGGAGTTCACCGATACGCTCTCCATTCTTACCCAGGGAAGCATCGGCATCGCAACTTCCTCTTACGAAGTGAAGGTGCCCGATCTTTCCTACACGCTCTACGATTCCTCCGCCACTTCCTTTCACTACGCGATCTTGCTTGGACTTAAACTGGAATGGAACGATTCTTGGCACAGCTCGCTCTTTTACGAATTCGACGGACGATCGGAATCCAACCTTATGGACTACCAGAGCTTTCACCAATTCGGGATTGAGACTGGCTTGAGCTTTTAGATGGGTATGGTCTAAAGAACGCTCGTTCTTAGGTTTCAAAGGTTTGAGTTTCATTCTTTTGCTGATTGTTTTTTCTTTGCCCTTTTCAAAGTTTCACAAGACTGCATGTTACCAATCAAGGTAATGGGAAAAGCAAAGATCAGCGAAACCTCGGTTGAAGGCGTCCTCGAGCGCATCACTTATTACAACGAGGAAAATGGTTTTCTCATTGGTAAATTAAAGGGAAGTGAAGGAAAGGAAGAGATTGCAGTGGTGGGCAAGGCGCCCAAGGTACAATGCGGAGAGACTCTCCTGTTGTCCGGTTCTTGGACGATGCATCCAAAACACGGAAAACAATTTTCATTCGTAACCTTCGAAAGCAAGCTTCCTGCTTCTGCATATGGGATAAGAAAATACCTGGCCAGTGGCTTAATCCATGGCATTGGAAAGACCTATGCAAAAAAAATCGTCGATCATTTCGGTGCCGACACGCTGCGCATCATCTCCGAGGAATCCGCCCGCCTTCGAGAAATCGAGGGGATTGGCAAAATGCGGGCAAAAAGCATCAAGCAAGCTTGGGAAGAACAAAAGGCGGTGCGCGAGGTGATGATGTTTCTGCAGACCTATGGGGTCACGGACGCCCTATGCCTGAGACTGGTGAGAAAATATGGGAACGAAGCAAAAACTGTTTTGGAAACCGACCCGTACCGCATCATCAGAGAGGTTAGGGGCATCGGCTTCAAGACGGCCGACCGGATCGCCCTTAACCTCGGCTTGGCCAGTAATGGTCCTCCTCGTATCGATGCCGGAATCTTGCACGTCATGCAGGAATGCGAGGATCAGGGCCACACTCATTTTCAGAGAAGAGAAATCGCCCTTCAAGCAATTGAACTGCTGGAAGCAAATTCGACGGAAGTCGAAACTCGTCTGAACAATCTGCTCGAAGAGGGAGAAATCGTCGCGTCGCAAACCGATTGGATTCAATTGCCCAATACCGCGCGCGCCGAGCGCATCCTCGCGCAGTCCCTGAATTCCCTAATCATGGGAAAATCCAGCCTCCCTCTCATACTTGTGGAAAAAGCTGTTGAATGGGCCCAGGGGAAAGCCGGCTTTGCATTTGCCGATGCTCAAGCCGCTTCGGTTCGACAGGCACTGATATCGAAAGTATCCATACTTACCGGGGGACCCGGAACGGGAAAGACGACGATTCTTCGCGCCCTTGTTTCCATTCTAAGAGCCAAGAAAGCCAAGATCCTTCTCACCGCTCCAACTGGAAGAGCGGCCAAAAGAATGGCTGAAAGCGCCTCTCATTTTTCGCAAACCGTGCATCGGTTGTTAAAATTCGATCCCTCCCAAGGCGGGTTCAGCGTAAATGAACAAAACCCACTGATCTGCGATTACTTGATCATGGATGAATCCAGCATGCTGGACGTGCGCCTGGCCGCCGCCTTGGTTCGGGCCCTTCCCCCCAACGCCCACCTTCTGCTGGTTGGTGACGCCGATCAATTGCCCTCGGTCGGATCGGGCAACGTCTTGAAGGATTTGATCGACTGCGGGGAAATCCCGGTCACTCGCCTGCAAGTTACCTTTCGTCAGGCGGACCACAGCGGGATAGTCGGATTGGCCCATTCGATTCTCAGCGGACGAACCTCGCCTCCCAAAGCGCTTGACCCGGGTGCTCCCTTGCCCCGAAACCAGGACGTGCATTTCATCCGAGCGGAATCACCCGACGAGTGCGCCCGTTTGGTGTCCAATCTTTGCTCCGAAGTCTTGCCCAAGACCTTTTTCATCGACCCCACAAAGGAAGTGCAGGTCCTCGCCCCCCTGCATCGAGGTGCCGGCGGGATCGCCAATTTGAACGATCAAATACGGGACAGCCTCAACCCCAACGGAGCCACTCTGGTTTTCGGCAGCCTGCTTTTCCGAGAGGGAGACAAGGTGATACAAACCAGAAACAACTACGACAAGGACGTGTTTAACGGAGACCTGGGTGTTGTCGAAAAGGTGGACTCCCTCAACGGAGTTCTGTCGATTCGCTTCGACCAGCGCATGGTCAGTTACGAACGTATGGAAGCGGCCGATTTACAGCCCGCTTACGCCATTTCCGTACACAAAAGCCAAGGGAGCGAGTATCCTGTCGTAGTCTTCGTTCTGCTCAAGCAGCACTTCATGATGTTGCAGAGAAACCTGGTTTACACCGGACTTACTCGGGCTAAAAAGAAAGTCGTTTTCGTGGGGGATCCCGCTGCTTACGCCATGGCCGTACGCAACGACAAGACCCTGGTCCGGCAAACCGATCTGATTCGAAAATTTCGAGAATTCGAACGGACTAACTGATCATCAGGTAAGTCGAGAAAAACAGAATAAGATAAGCGGGAAGGGCTTTCCGGAGTTTATCCTCCACCTTAAGGTGATAGAATACCGCCATAGACATCAAGAAAACGAGTATTGCCGCAGCCGGTCGAATCAAAACGGGAAACCAAAAGCCCGACAGAAAGCAAAGAGCGATCGTCACCTTGATGCCTCCGACCAAATAAGCCGTGCCTCGAGCAAGTCCGTAAGCCTTGAATTCCTCGAGCATGGTTCGAGCCTTGGCTCCTCTAAAAGAAGTGGGGCGATTGACCCGCCAAGTCCAAACGGAAAGAAGAACAAGGGCAACCACGCAACGAATCACCGCATGTTCGGTAGTCTGCCACTCCTCCATAGGGAAAACCGGGACGCCTTGATGCGAAGAGTCAGTCGTCAAGCGAGCATCGCCCGCAATTGCTCGGCATCCCGCTGCAAGGGGGAGAAGCTGCTGGACCGGAATTCCCCTTGCCCCCGGGAGCGAAAACGGAAAGCATCTTCTCCAGGTCCTTCGACCCGCAATGAGGGCACTGGGCGATTCCTTGCCAGTCCTTGGACCGTACGAGCAGTTCCGACTCTTTCGAACAATCCGAACAGATGAATTCGTAAATCGGCATCGAGCCGAAATCAGTAGCTTGCCAAGAGATCGACGAAGCGGACGATCATGTAATACAGCGAAACCAAAATCCCCGCGCCGAACAAGCCTACGAACAACAAACCGGTAAGTTTCTTGACTCCCTCGGAATCCAAGAACTTGGGTTGTCTTTCCATGGAACCGACCATCACGATCAGGTAAACCACAATGGCAAAGATGGGCATGGTAACCATAAACCAGTCGAATTCGGTAGACATCATTCACATCATGGACGTTCGACCTCTTAAGTCAAGGAGGAGGAAGTGTCCGGCGCATTTTTTTGGCCGTGGAACGCAAGCTGCGATCATTCGGGATGATTTTCTTGTCCTGTTCAACACCCAAAGTGAAAAACAAAGCATCTTGCCCTCGCAAAAATATTCCACACGTGCATCTTGACTGGAATGATTTCAATTGCCGATGATTCAAGGGATTCGATGATCCGACACCTCGTTTGCCTCAAATTCAAGGAGGAAACGAGCAAGGCGAAGATCCGAATGATCGAAAGGGAATTTACACTGCTCGAAAAAAGGATAGCGGGCATCGTTTCCATCGAATGGGGAATCAACGACAGTCCAGAAGGTCTGAACAAGGAATTCACCCATTGTTTCCTGATCACCTTTGAAAGCGAAGCCGCTCGAACTTCTTATCTCCCTCATCCCGCGCATCAGGAATTCGTGAGCATGCTTCAACCGCTTCTCCAAGACGTTTTCGTATTTGATTACACCTTATGAAAAATCGCCGCCTCGTTCTCATTTTATCCTGCTTGTCAGGATTTCTGGCAAACGCAAAGGTCTCCACTCCTTCCATCTTCGGATCCAATATGGTTTTGCAAAGGAACCAGTCTTGCCCTATCTGGGGATGGGCCGACCCGAACAGTCCGGTAATCTTGAGTTTTGCCGGCAAGGTCTACCAGACCAAGGCGAACAGGACCGGAGATTGGAAAATCCTTCTTGATCCCGAGGAAGCGTCCGCAAAACCGCGCAAAATGGTTATCTCCGATGGATTTGTCAGTGGGTTTGAAGTCGTACGCAAGAACCTTTCCAAGTTACTGGAAAAGCACCCCGACTCGCTCGTTTATGAAAACGTTCTCGTCGGTGAAGTTTGGCTATGCTCTGGACAATCCAACATGCAGTGGAACGTAAGTTCTTCGGACGACAGCGATCTGGAGTCGTTGTCTGCAAAGCGCTCCGATCTTCGCTTCATCAGCATACCGCAAGTCGGTACTCAAACGCCCCAGTCCGACTTCAACGGGCAATGGGAATCGGCTTCCCCTTCAAGCGCTTCCTCCTTTTCCGCGGTCGGCTATTTTTTCGGTCGACGCTTGCAGCAAATCCTAGGCGTCCCCGTGGGGTTGATCGACAACTCATGGGGTGGTTCCGCATGCGAAGCATGGATTCCCCGTCAGGTTCTAGAAGCTCATCCGATTGGCAATCCCTATCACCGAGAATGGAGTCAATTGGAGAAAGATTACGATTTCGAACTTTTGATGAACGAATATCGCGGAAAATTGGCCCAATGGGAAAAAGACAAGAAGGAGGGGAAAACGGGAGAGAATCGACCGAGGCCTCCTCGAAACAAACTTGAAGGACAGCACCGACCCGGCAACCTGTACAACGGAGTCTTGCATCCTGTCATTGGTTTTGGAATCAAGGGAGTCATTTGGTATCAAGGAGAGAGCAATGCGGAAAGAGCCTATGCCTACCGGGAGATCTTCCCCCTGATGATTCAGTCTTGGCGGCAGGCTTGGGGACAGGGAGATTTTCCCTTTTACTGGTGCCAACTTGCCGATTTCAAAAAGGAGGTCGCCCAACCTATGGATTCCGCATGGGCGGAACTCAGAGAGTCGCAAACCTTGACCCTCGAAAAAATGAATAAAGTGGGTGAAGCCGTAATCGTCGATGCCGGTGAAGGACGCGACATTCATCCCAGAAACAAGCAAGTCGTGGCCAATCGACTGCTTCGCCACGCCCTGGTCAAGGACTACGACTTCTCCCTTCCCTGCGAAAGCCCAAGGTACGCATCCATGGAAATTATGGATGGAAAAATCATTCTCCGATTCGATCACACCGGTTCCGGGCTTTATTGCTTTGATGAGAACGTTCCCAAGGGATTTTCGGTTTGCGGAGATGACCGCAAGTTCGTCTGGGCGGAGGCTAAATTGATCGGCAAAGATAAAATCGAAGTCTGGGCGGAATCGATACCGTCTCCGATTGCCGTTCGATATGCTTGGGCAGACAACCCAGTCTGCAACCTCTACCGAAAGGACGGATCGGTCACGCTGCCAGTCACTCCGTTTCGTACGGACGATTTTCCTTTGACTACGACAGGAAAATAAAGACTTGTGAGCAAAGACTTTTTTCAGCTCGTCACTTTCATCGCCAGCAGTTTAGCGCTGCAGGCATCGGATAGCTTACTTCATGAAATCGAAAGCTTAGGCACTCTTACCCATGTGCCTAAGATGCACTTGGCTAAAGATTCCAAAGCGACCGACAATCCCAAAGCCATTTTCTTCGAGTCCCTCCCCTACGAAGGAAAAAATACCCGCACCTATGCCTGGCTGGGTTTGCCTGATAATGCAAAAGAGGGAGTCCCAGGTGTGGTTCTTGTCCACGGGGGCGGCGGCACTGCCTTCAAGGAATGGGTCGAGCGCTGGAACAAGCATGGATTTGCCGCCATCAGCATCGCAGTCGAGGGGCAAACCGATCGCAAGGTTTTGGACGAAGGTCAAAAGAGGGTTTGGGAGAAACACCCCTGGGGAGGCCCGTCGCGCTTTGGAGTATTCGGAGATTCCGACAAGGAATTAAAGAACCAATGGATGTATCACGCCGCATCCCAAACCATACTGGCGAATTCCTTGCTCTGTTCCTTCCCCGAGGTAAAAGATGAAAAAGTCGGCTTGATGGGTGTTTCCTGGGGAGGAATCATCAGCTCGATCGTACTTGGAATCGACCAGCGGTTTGCATTCTCCATTCCCGTTTATGGCTGCGGATATTTGAACGAAGCGGACAATCACTACAAGCCTGCCTTGACCAACAACGACTCTTACTTGCTGGGTTGGGAAGCTGGTCACCGCCTGGATCGGGCGACGATGCCGGTACTTTGGTTATCTTGGCCGGGAGACAAGCACTTCCCCATGGAGATCCTAAAAAAAT
>JAYOCQ010000007.1:0-80314 GCA_038105525.1 Opitutales bacterium
AGATTGAGGTGAGCCCGGTTGCTCCACTCATGGTGATGGAGTCGGAAAAATTCAGATCGAGACCGTTCCCGTTCGCCTGAATGACCGAGGCCATGACCAGCGTGGTGCCGGAGAGGTTGGAATCTCCAAGCAAAGAAAAACTTCCGTTGTAGGTTTGCGAACCGGTGGTTGATAAATTCCCGTTGGTCGACGCATTCGATTCTACCAAAAGATTCGCCACGTTTGAAAGGTTTGCCAGGGAGATGTTTGATTCGGCAAAATCAAGGGTCAGATCAAATCCGCCACCGACGATAGTGCCGGAAGAAACAAAGCTCGTCCCGGTGAAATTGGAATCATCAACCAGAGAAACAGTGCCATCATAGGTCTGAGACTGGCTGGTTTGAATGGTTCCACCCGCAGAAACGTTTCCAAAGGAATGCAAATCCTTGATATTTGAAATATTGTAGAGACTTGCTGTCTCGCTAAAGTTAAGGTCGAGATCAAATCCCCCGCCCAATATACTGGATGCATTGAGTTCGGTGCCTGAGAGTGAACTGTCGCTCAACAGGCTGAGACTATCTTTATATTTTTGGAACCCGCCTGATACAAATGCGCCACTGACGGAAGCATTGGTCTCAAGGGTAAAATTATTGACGTTGGATAGCTGCGACAGGTCAAAAGTCGTACCATTGAGATCAAGGGTTAAGTCATTGCCGTTTGCATTGATGCCGTTGGCAAAGGTAACGGAGTTGGGAAGTTGAATTTCCGTAGAGCCAGACAAATTAACGTCTGCATTGAAATTTGTGGAGAAACCATTTCGGATCTCTCCGGTATAGAGAGGGAGGGGCGGGGTGATTTCTCCGGCAAGAGTCAAGTTGCCGTCAAATTCAAAAGCCCCATTACCCGATAAATAACGTAAGATATCTTTAGACATGTTTATGTCTCCAGTGAACCGCCCGATATTTTCCGTACCCGAACCTAGATTAAATTCAAGATAGGAAGCATTGAAGGAATCATCTTCCCTGAAGCCATTTATGGTAATGTTTGCACCGTCTACAGAATCCCCAACAGCCAGTGTCCAAGTTGTATCAAATCGTACACTAGAATTTCCAGGTGCGGACATAGTAACATTTGACATGTTCATATCCTTTCCAAATGTGTAGACGCCTCCGTTTGAAACAATGACTTCAGATGGTTCAGTAGCAGTTATCCCGCTCCAGAAAGTGTGGTACCCACCACGGGAGCCACTGGTGCCTGACGGACCTCCAAAAGTTAAAGTACCAGTATTATTGAATACTGTGTTCTCAGAGAATCCTGTTGCAGTCGCGCCCGTATCACCACCTATGGTGAGGTCATAATTTGATGCTCCGGTTCTCAGTGATTGGCTTTGTATGCCATCAATACGAATTGACCCAGTTTGATTACTATCACCAAGTGTGATGGTACTGCCTCCAGAGAGAACACCTGCATATAATGTACCCGTGCCAGATGCGAAGGAGGCGGCCGCCCCATAAGGTATATCAATCTGTCCGTAGTTTTGATTTCCATCGGTTATGAAATCGCCCGATAAGGTGGATGTACCATCTACGGATATGCTGTTCAGACCGCCATTAAACCCATCAATCAGAGTGAGGTCGCCAAGAACGGAAAGGTGGTCAATCTCGGCAAAAGAACCGTTTATCGATACGCCATTGGAAAAATTGAGATCCAGATTGTTCCCCCCCATGTTGATGTCCTGGAATGATCCTGCTCCACCACCATTGAAATCCATTGAGCCGGTGCTTGTGACAAGACCTCTGTAGTTTTGATCGCCGGTGGTGGTGACCGAACCGGAAAAGTCAAAAAGTGTGGATTTGTTGTTTTCTATATCGATGCTGGCGAGCGGAGTTTGGGAACCGATAGAATCTCTGAATATCAACGAACCGTTGAAATCATTGGTACTTAAATCAAATGCTCCGTCAATCTTGCCGTCGAAGGTAACGTTTCCATCGCCACGCAATTCATAGGGAACTTCAAAAACAGCCATGGCAGTCGGTGGATCATTCTCACCGTTAGTGTAGGTAGAGGGAATTAAATATTTTCCATCAGGCGTTGACGTCACTCTGTTAAAATTGGGACTGTCATTTATGCCTGAAACCGAATCCAATGGGATCGAACCGAGCTCAACTGGATTGGATGGATCGGATACGTCATAGCCCAGGACTGTTTTGTTGTTCCAATCTCCCAAAAATAAAGTCCTGCCGTCTGCAGAAACGTTCATGCCGTAGGTGTTGATCGTAACATTTGTACCATGGTAATTATGAGTAGTGCGCTCCCAGAGTTTACTCGGATTGTTGGGGTCGGATACATCCACTGCAACTACACTTCCAAAACCTCCGGCGTAGAGTGTATTTCCATCCCTCGACAGAACGGTTTCCCAAATACCATTTACATTGTCAAAGTTGGATCCGATTTCAATACTCGAGACCTTATTTAGGGAAGCACTGGAAATATCGAAAATTGTAATGTTATGCTCGTAGTCATCAGCAAATCTGTAAGATGTGCCAGCGATGACGTATTGGTCGTTGTTGGAGAATTGAATGCCCTGCCATGAAACATAATCGCTTCTTTCAGAATGATTAAGAACCAGGGATGATTGAACCGAAAGGTTGGAGGAATCATTTACGTCTACAATAAAGATTTTGTTAGACATATCTATTACAGCAGCAAGATTCCCGTCGCTGGAAAGTTCCAATTCATAAAGACTAAAACCAGGGCTGTCGGTATACTCTGAAAAATTAAGATCGTCCAGGAAGATTGGGGTGGTGGGATCCGAAATATCATAGCTCGCAAAATAACCATTATTGTGGCCAACAAAGACCTCGTTTCCGTCTTTGGAAAAATCAGCGTGCCACAACAGGGTTGTATTGTTTTCCAGAGGATCATAAAAGACCGTAATGTTATCATCCCCTCCAAATAGAACGGGGTTTGTGGGGTCGGAGAAATCGAAGATTCGAGTGCCGTAATATTCCGAGTTAAATAACAACTTGTCCGAATCGGGGGATATATATACACCTCTGCCATATCCCATTTTTACTCCGTCACTACTTCCATCTTGCTCAACAAAATCATAAGTAAATACAGGAGCTTCAGTCAGATTGAGATTTGGCCTGATTTCGCCAGCCTCTACTTTTAGATTGCCGGTAAGGCTTACGTCGCCTTGCAAGTCAACGATTTCAGCCCGAAAAAGGCCGGAAACAATACTGTCGGACAAGACACGAATTGTCGAGAAACTCATGTAATCTCCGTTGTTGAATACGACCGTGCCGGATCCGGCATCGATTTGCAGTTCCGGGGGGGGGCCCGAACTGGAGATATCACCGTTGAATAAGATGCCGTTACCGGTGAGGTTAAGGTCGCCGGTAACAATGACATCCTCGTAGGATAAGGCATCGGCAGAAGTAACAGTGCCCGATAGATTGTCCAAGGCAAGCAAGCCTGAAGAAAATGCGAGATAGGCTGAAAATGAAAGAAGTAGAAACTTGGGAGTATTCGAGATGTTCATGCCATGTACTAAAGAAAGGGAATAAAATGTCGGCCTTCATAAAACTGTGAAGGAAGAATAATGGATGATTAAGTCTGACAAGCGAAGAAAATTTTACGATATCAAATTTGTTTTACATGCTTCAATCGTGCTACGTGGGCAATCTTTAAAGGTGTTGTTTCACGGTTAAATCAGAAAGGAAGGATCGAGTGTATGGGAATGTTCTTTCCTATTGGTATATCAGGTTTTCAAAAGCGCGAAGTTAATGCATGGCGCCGAGATGGGCTGCGCATGCTTTGGAAAGGCCATCAATATGGTAACCACCCTCAAGCACGGAGATGACTCGTCCATCCGCATATTGATCTGCAATGGTTCGCATTATTTTGGTAAGTTCAGCAAAGTGAGTATCTTCGAGCAGAAAATCTCCCAGGGGATCATCAATCCTTGAATCAAAACCGGCAGAAATAATCACAAGTTCTGGCTTAAAGCGGTCCATGCGGTGGGCAAGGTCATCCGCAAATGCATTTTCCACAATTTCGGAGTATCCGGATCCGGCAGGCAGCGGGTGATTTTTGGTGTAACCCAGTCCTTTACCAGTTCCGGTTTCTTCCCTGCTGCCTGTGCCTGGATACCAGGGGGATTGATGGGTGCTGAAAAAATAAACCGAATCATCCTCGTAAAAAATATCCTGGGTGCCATTCCCATGATGGACATCCCAGTCAACAATCAGCACTTTTCCCACTCCATGAATCGCCTGAGCCCGACGGGCGGCCACCGCCACATGATTAAATATACAGAAGCCCATCCCACGGTTTGGGGTTGCATGATGACCGGGTGGCCGGGTCAGGCAAAAGGCCCGGTCGATCGTTCCTTCCATCACTTGATCCAATGCATGGAGAATACCCCCAGTTGCCCGGCTTGCAACCGACCATGAATCTTTGCAGACCACCGTGTCTCCCGTGCTCAGTTGGGACAAACCGCCTGATATATCTTTTTGGGCTCTGGCAAGGTATCCTTGTGAGTGCGCCCGCTCGAGGTCAACGATCTGGCACTCTTTTGTGCGGATCAGCGTACAATGCTCCGACAGTCCGGCGTCTTTGATCGCATCGTAGGCGCGTGAAACGCGATCCGGGCGCTCCGGGTGTACGGGCCCGGTCAGATGATCCAGAAAGACGGGGTCATAAAGCAACCCGCAACGGCTCATGAATCAAGCAGTGGTCAGTTTGGAGCGTTTGTGCTCCCCGACCAATCGATGGAAGGAAGAGAAAAGGAAATGGGCGTCGTTGGGCCCGGGGGCGGCTTCTGGATGGTACTGCACCGAAAAGACCGGTTTTCCTTCGATCCGCATGCCGGAGACGGTGTTGTCATTCAAATTGTATTCGGTGACCACGGCTCCGTTGGCTTCCAGTGCATCCTTATCAGATGCAAAACCATGATTCTGGGAGGTAATCGATACCTTCTCCGTTTCCACGTTCTTGACCGGCTGATTGCCTCCGCGGTGACCGAATTTCAATTTATAGGTGGTTGCCCCAATGGCATGAGTGAGCACTTGGTGCCCGAGACAGATCCCGAATATGGGATAATCATCAATCAATTCACGAATGGTGGCATGAGCATAGTCCAGAGCCGACGGGTCTCCAGGTCCATTGGATAAAAAGATGGCATCAGGATTGTGGGAGCGCGCTTCTTCGGCGGTGGCATCTGCAGGGAGCACAATCACTTCGAATCCACTGTTGCGAAGGTTGCGGTAAATGGCGCGTTTCGCCCCGAAATCAAAAGCAACCAGTCGGTGAGTTTCGCCATTGGTTTGCGGGGTGCCCGTCAGAGATGTCCCTGGCACGGAAAAGGGTTTGCTTAATTCTCCACTTTCGTCCCAGGTGAATGATTTTTCACAGGTTACTTCCTTAACAAAATCACGCCCCACGATGCCTTCCCAGTTTTTGGCCTTGGACAATGCCTCTTCGTCGGAGATGTCTTCCGTGCTCAGGCATGCCTTGAGGGCGCCGTGCACGCGCAAACGCTTGGTGACAGCACGGGTGTCGATTCCTTCGATTCCGGGGATTCCATGTTTTTCCAAATAGTCGGACAGGTTGCCGCTCGCCCGCCAGTTGCTGACCACCGGACTGAGTTCCCGAACCACGAAGCCCGATACCTTGGGGCCGTCCGATTCCTCGTCCTCCAGATTTACCCCATAATTGCCAATTTGAGGAGTGGTCATGGTGACGATCTGTCCGAAGTAGGACGGATCGGTCAGGGTTTCCTGATAACCGGTCATGCCGGTATTGAAAACCGCTTCACCGGTAACGGTAGTCTTCGCCCCGAAGGCGAATCCGCGAAATATGCTTCCGTCCTCCAAGGCGAGGACGGCGTTCCTTGTCTTTGCTTGCCAACTCATACGCTCGGCTATGAATGGTACCCCAGTCATGGCGTTAGGCAAATCTGATTTATTCCCAATTCAAGCAAAAAGATCTTGTTTGCCGGGTCGGGAGGCCTTCAGGGTTTGACTCTATCGCTTATGCACCCTAGCCAATGAAGCGATGGGAGGAAAAAAGCAACCTTACGATCGCTCGAAAACCTGCAACGTCGCCCTGCTCAAATGGTTGGACAAGATGGTGGAGATGTGCAAACCCGCCCAAGTTCGCTGGTGCGACGGTTCGGACGAGGAATGGAAAGAGCTTTGCGAATTGATGATCGAAAGCGGAGCAATGACACGCTTGAACCAAGGCAAGCGTCCGAACAGCTATCTCGTTCGCTCGGATCCCCGGGACGTCGCCCGTGTGGAAAGCAGGACCTTCATCTGCAGTTACGGCAAGGAGGATGCCGGTCCGACCAACAATTGGGAAGAACCCCGCAAGATGCGGGCAAAGCTCAAGCGTCTGTTCAACGGTTGCATGGAGGGCCGAACGATGTATTTGGTTCCCTTTTGCATGGGTCCTCTGGGTTCTCCCATTTCACAGTACGGCGTACAGGTGACGGATTCTCCCTATGCCGTCCTTAATATGCGCATCATGACCCGCATGGGGCAATCCGCCCTCGATCAACTTGGAGAGCGCGATTTCTTCATTCCCTGCCTGCACTCCGTTGGGATGCCCCTGACCGAGGGAGTGATTGACGTTCCCTGGCCCTGCGATCCGGACAACACTTACATCGTGCATTTCCCCGAGCAGCGAACCATCGTGTCCTATGGTAGCGGATATGGTGGGAATGCCCTGTTGGGCAAGAAGTGCCTGGCTTTGCGCATCGCATCCTGCATGGCCAGGGACAACGAATGGATGGCCGAACACATGCTTATCTTGGGCGTGGAAAGCCCGGATGGAGAGAAAACCTATGTAGCCGGAGCCTTTCCCAGCGCCTGCGGAAAGACCAACATGGCCATGCTGGTCCCTCCCGAGGGAATGAAGGGCTGGAAGGTGACCACGGTGGGAGACGACATCGCCTGGCTGAAGCCGGACGAGGAGGGCGGCTTGCGAGCCATCAACCCGGAGGCGGGATTTTTCGGGGTAGCTCCCGGAACTTCGTGGGAAACCAATCCCAACGCCATGGAATCCATGAAGCAAAATACCATTTTCACCAACGTCGCCCTGACCGAAGATGGAGACGTCTGGTGGGAGGGCTTGACCAAGAAGGCGCCTCGTGGATTGACCGATTGGCGGGGCAATCCATGGAGCCCGGATTCGGGCGAGCCCGCGGCTCATCCCAATGCCCGCTTCACCGCGCCCGCTTCGCAATGCCCGACCATAGACAAGGACTGGGAAAACCCTGCAGGCGTGCCCATCGCCGCCTTCGTCTTCGGGGGTAGAAGAATGTCAGATATTCCCCTGGTCTACCAATCCTTCAACTGGAACCACGGGGTGTATCTGGGAGCCACCTTGGCATCCGAAACCACCGCGGCGGCGGAAGGAAAGACGGGCAACCTCAGGCGCGACCCCATGGCAATGCTTCCGTTTTGCGGATACAACATGGGCGATTATTTCCGCCATTGGATACGCATGGGCAAGCGCCTGGAGAACAAGCCCCGTATCTTTCACGTCAATTGGTTTCGCAAAGACGAAGCAGGGAATTTTCTTTGGCCCGGCTTTCGCGAAAACATGCGGGTGTTGCGCTGGATCGTGGAGCGTACCTCCGGCAAGGCCAGATCGGTGGAGGGCCCACTGGGCTGGGCTCCGCGAAAGCAGGACCTGGATTGGTCTGGGTTGGATATGGATGACGCTCAATGGGCCGAACTAATGAGCATCGATCCGCAAAGCCTGCGCATGCAAACATTGAGGCACGAGGAATTGTTCCTGCAATTATCGGAATTTCTTCCCAAGGAAATGCTTTTCGAGCGGGAGCTGCTGGTGTCCCGCCTCTGATTCTCAATCAAGCGACTTTGCCGGGAGCCGGCTGGCTCTTGGTCCATCGATAAAAGACGGAGGCGAGCACGCCTACGGAAACCGCCATGTTGGCGATTTTCATAAGTACGCCGCCGGCCTTCTGGTCTTCCAGAGGGGTAAGATCCATGATTCGTTCGGCATAAAAGTAAGTGTCGTACAAAACGTCCTTGGAAAAGGTGAGGATGGCAAAGATGGGAGTCTGTCCGAGCATAAGAGCAAGGACGTAAAGCATCTGCGGGCCAAAGCGGATGCCCGGCAACCGGTCCGAGGGAGAACAGATCGGCCACCACATCAGCAGGGAAACGAAAAACATCGATAAATGCTCGGCCATGTGGATGATCTTGTCCCGAATGGCGGCCTCGTAAAAGGCCCCGACGTGCCAAAAGGAAAAGACCAGGGTGAAGAGCAGCCCGGCAATGATCGGATGAGTGAGAAAACGAAGGGCGTTTTCCAAAACCGGGCGGGAGGAAAGAAAATGATCGACCAATGGCTTGGGAAGTCCGAGCAAAATGAAGAGCGGACAAACGTACATCAATATGTTGTGCTGGATCATGTGGGCGGAGAAAAGAAAGTTTTCCCCGAGCGGATCGAGGGGTGATCCCACGGCCAGGTAAAAAGTGATTAGTCCGGCGGCAAACCAGAGGGAGTGTCGGGTGACGCTCGCATGATCGGTAAAAACCGAGATGCGATAGGGGCCGATAAGGAGCGAATAAATCCAACCGACGAACAAGATGCCCCCGATCAGGGCAGGCTCGGTATGCCAATGCAGGAGGGTGACGGGTGAGTTTTCCATGGAGAAGGAAAACAAACTAGTGAGAATCACGCCGCAGGCAACCGGCGAGATCGAGACCCGTAGAGGAAACTACTGAGATTCGGTCCAGAATGCTTCCGATCTGACTTTGAGGCGAAAATCAGCCGCGGTTGCATTCGCGGCGAGCAAGGCTACCGTGGATTCGTCTATCTCTTCGTCGCCATCGGGATGGGCGAGCATGAAATAGGGATTTTCCGGATTCTTGGAATTGATCTCGATCATGTCGGCCCCTCCGGTGATTCGGTAGGAAATGAGGTGGGGCACGCGGTTGACCTTCTTCCAGTTTTTCGCCTGAAAGTCTTTTCCTGAGGTAAGATCGGTTTTGGCTTGGTAGTAGGAATCGTTCTGCAAAACGAAATCCCCGGACTTGTAGCTGTGATCGGATTTCCATTGATCCTCGATTTTGGAAACTTCGAATTTCTCGACGACAGGATGGGCGTCGGCCATGTAGATGACCGCAAAGTAAGTGCCCAGGGCAATCACCAGTCCCATGAGAAAGAGAATGGTGTTGAGAATCTTGTCCCAGCGCAAGTGCATGAACCAGCAGACCACTCCGAAAAACTTGACGATGGAGGTGGCGAAAAGAATGCCGATGATCGATGAGCTCTGGAAGGTCTGTACGTAAATGATGACGATCTCTATGCCGGTGATCGCCACCAGAAACATGGACAGGTTGAAAAAGGTGAAGAAGCGCTTGCTTTCTTCCGCTACGGGGTCTTCGGAATGTCCGCTCATAGGTGGTTCGTGCAATGGGTTGTGGTTGGGCGTGGAAGAACTAAAGGGCGTATTCCATCAGGTAGACCACCGGGAAGATGATGATCCAGACGATGTCTACGAAGTGCCAGTAAAGTCCGCAGATCTCGACGTCGAGTGCGTCGGCCGTGCTCATCTTGCCGGTGAAGGAATAAGCCAGCCACCCAAGGAGCCAGAACACCCCGATGGCCACGTGGGTCCCATGGGTGCCGGTCAAGACGTAAAAGGTCGATCCGAAGACGTGAGGCTCCCCACGGTAGGTGGAAAGGGTCAGCTCGTTGCCCGGGGCATGAGCGAAGTGCGTGAATTCGTATACCTGACAGGCCAGAAAGATGGCGCCGAAGACGATGGTTCCCAGGAGCATCCAGCGGGTACTGTTGAGATTGCCCTTGTGTATCGCCGATACCGCTAAAGCCATGAAAAGGGAACTGGCGAGCAGAATGAAGGTACTGAAGGAAGTGAGCTCGATGTCGAACACGTCGCGTATGTCCAAAAAGTTCCCCCCGACGGTGGCGGAAATCTTTCGGTAAATCAGGTGAGTGGAAATCAAGGTGCCGAAAAACATGCAGTCGGAACCGAGAAAGGCCCACATCAGGACTTTCTTGTTGGGAATTCCCGTGCTGGTGACGGGTTCGTGGTGCTCGAGGGCGTGGGCGCTGGCGTCGCTCATGGATGTAAGGTGTGAAGGGGGTTGAAAATCATTCCTCCTCTTCCTTGGGGAAGAGATGGTATCCGCCGGGGCCCTCCAGGGCCCACATGATCATGCCGATGATGGCGACGGAGCCGGATATGATGGGTATGGTGTAGTCGCGAACCAAGGCGCCGCTCGGATCGACGGAACGGTGAAAAAGCATGCCTAGGGCGAGTCCTAAAATACCGAGGGCGGTGATCAGCGGCCACCAGGAACGATCCGGCATGTGCACGCCATGGTCGTCGAGGGGCTCCTTCTCGGAATGATTTTCCTTGGGGCCGTAGTTGTTTTCCCATGCCTGGTCGCGAGCCTTGATGATGGGAGTGCGGGAAAAATTGTACTCTTTGACCGGAGAGGAAAGCGTCCATTCCAAAGTCCTCGCGTCCCAGGGATTCTTGCCGGCCGGCTTCAGCTTTTTGTTGAAGAAGGAATTGACGAACTGAAGCACGCCGATGGCGATGCCCACGCCGAGTACGAAGGCTCCGACGGTGGCAATCTGGTTCCACATCTCGAAACCGTGACCTTCGTTGTAAGTGTGGGTTCTGCGAGGCTGCCCGATCATTCCCAAGTAGTGCATGGGAAAGAAGGTCAGGTTGAAACCGATGAACATCAGGGTGAAGACGAACTTGCCCAGTTTTTCGTTCATCAATCGACCGGTCATCTTGGGGAGCCAGAAGTAAAATCCGCAAAACAATCCGAACAAGGCCCCGCCGATCAATACGTAATGGAAATGGGCGACTACGAAGTAGGAGTCCTGATGCTGGGCGTCGATGGGAACGGATGAGTGCATGATGCCGGTGAATCCGCCGATCATGAACATGGTGATGAATCCAAGGGCGAAAAGCATGGGAGTGTCGAAGCGGATACGTCCCCCCCACATCGTGCCGATCCAATTGAAGATCTTAACACCCGTAGGAATTGCGATGAGCATGGTAAGCATGGCAAAGGCCGAGGTGGCTACGACGCCCATGCCAGTGGTGAACATGTGATGGCTCCACACCGCGAATCCCATGAATCCGATGATGGCTCCCGAAAACACGATCAGGCCGTAACCGAAGAGCGGTTTGCGAGAGAATACGGGGATGACTTCGGAGACGATGCCCATGGCCGGCAGAATGAGAATGTACACTTCCGGATGTCCGAAGATCCAGAAGAGGTGTTGCCAGAGGTGAGGCTTTCCCCCTTCGAGAAAGTCGTAGAAATTGGTGTCGTAGGTGCGGTCGAACATCAGCTCCACCAGGGCGATGGTGATCGCAGGGAAGGCCAGAATGATGAGAAAGCTGACCACCAGCGTCATCCAGGTGAATACCGGCAAGCGCATCATGGTCATGCCGGGAGCCCGCATGTTGATGATGGTGGTGATGAAGTTGAAGGAGGCCAAAAGAGAGGCCAGTCCCAGGATTTGCAGGGAGAAGATCCAGAAATCCGGCCCCATGTCGCCGATCACTTCGGCGAATCGGGTATCGGTCAAGGGAGCGTATCCGAACCAGCCGATGGCCGGGGATCCACCGGTGAAAAACCAACTGAGGTTGAGAATGATGCCCCCGGCCACGAAGCACCACAGGCTGAGCGCGTTCATTCTTGGAAACGCCACGTCACGAGCCCCTATCTGCAGGGGCATGATGAAGTTGAAAAAGGCGGCGCTCAGGGGCATGATCACCAGGAAAACCATGGTTGTGCCGTGCATGGTGAACATCTGGTTGTACTCCCGGTTGGTCAAAACCGACAGGTTGTGATCCCACAATTGGGAACGAATGAGCAAGGCTTCGATCCCCCCGACGATAAGAAAGAAAAGGGCGGTCATGCCGTACAGCAGACCGATCTTCTTGTGATCGATGGTGGTCAGCCAGTCGACCAACCCGGTGGTGTGTTGACCTGGTCTGGGAAAGACTTTCGTCTTGGCCTTGTTTTCGGAGTCGGGGGCGAGGTACTTGATCGATTCGGTAGCCATGGCTGGTCTTGGGTTGGTCGGTGAAAGTTGGGAAATCAGGATTGGCCCAGCAGATAAGCGATCAGTTGATCGACCTTTTCGTCGTCTTCCTGCAGGTTGCGCAGCGGATGGCGATCGTCCACTCCCTCGCCGTTCCACATCAGGTTGCCGAATTTGATTTCGTTGGAATTCTTAAGCCATTTGGAAAGGCTTTCCTCGTCGTTGCGCATCCAGCCGGCGGCCAGCGAGGTTCTAAGGCCGTACAAGGTGAGATTTGGCCCCTTGGCCCCCAGTCCGGTGCGGTTGACGGCATGGCATTGCACGCACTGAAGAGAGGAGAAGAGCTGTTTGCCTTTCTCGTAGTCGTCGGAGCGCGCCTTTTCCCATGCTCCCGGATTCGTTTGAGGAGACTGTCCTGAGGTTACCGGACGAACGGAACGGTATTCCCTGGATGCTCCGGGTCCGAGCTTGGGGTCGGCGAAGGTGACCAGGGATCCTTTGTCGTACCCAGCCTGGTTGTCGTAAGGCTGGGTGGCAAGATTTGGGTTTTGGGCGTTTTGAAAGCGTTTCACCCATTTGTCGAAATCCTCGTCGGTTTGAGCAAGAGCCCGGAAGGACATGTAGGCGTGGGAATTTCCGCAGTACTCGGCGCACTGCCCATAGAACAAGCCGCCCACCGGCTCGAATTCGTCGGTGAATTTTTGCTTGGCGAAAACCTTGGCGCGCATGGTTCCGTCGTGGACGGATGGCATGGCGGAGGGCGCGTCCGATCCGCGCGTGATCTTTTCCTGGTCGGCGATGAACCAAAGAAAGTTTTCCTGCCCGGGCATGAGGTCCATTTTGCCGGCCAGCTTGGGAACCCAGAAGCTGTGGATGACGTCTTCGGTGCGCAAATTGATGCGTACCGCCTTGGATGCGGGGAAGACAAGTTCGTTGGCGGTGACGATTCCATACTGCGGATATTCGAAAACCCAGAAAAACCTTTTGCCCGTTACGTTGACCGTGATCGCTCCGTCGATCTGGCTGCGATCCAAGCCTAATTTCTCAAGGGTTTCGGCGTCGTTGGCGTCGGGCACGCGATTGAGCAGGACGACCCCTTGGAGGGTGGGCACGGCCAGGATCACCAATATGACGGAAGACACGACGATCAGACCGGTCTCGATCATGGAGTTTCCATGGGACTGGGGAGGAACTTCCTTTGCTTCCTCGGGAGTCCTCGCCCGGTAACGCCAAAGGACGTAGAGGAGGCATCCGCCGACGGCGCAAAACAGAAAGATGGTGATCCAAACCGAAAGCATGAAGATGTCGTACTGGTTCTGGGAAACCAAGCCCTTGGGGTCGAGGGCCGACTGCTTGTGGTCGATGCGGGAGCAACTGCCGGCCAGGGCGAGAAAAACAAGGGCGATCAATCGCCGGATGAGGAATGGTTTGGACAGGATGGAAGTCATGATTGGAATCAAAGGTATCGGTCGATGACAAGAGCGGCGAACAGAAGGGGTAGATAGATGATGGTTACGAAGAACAGTTTTTTGGCGGAGCGATCACGATCGCAGGAAACGAGAAAACGAAAGGCTGGTACCAGAAGATAAAGAGAGAGAAGAACGGCAGAGGCAAGATAGAAGGTTCCGGGTGGCGACTGACGAAGTTCCAGGAAATAGGGTGAAAAGACAAAGGCGGTCAAAAGAAAGGAATAAACGAGGCTTTTGCGAGCCAGGGAACTGCCGTCCGGATCACCCAATTGGTGAAGCTTGAATCCTCCCCTGGAGTAATCGTCGCGAAAATTCCAGGCGATGGCCATGAAGTGGGGGAGCTGCCAAGTGAACAGAATGCCGAAAAGTATCCATCCGTAGGCAGTGGGAGCGCCCTCTGCGGCAACCCAGCCGATGAGAGGAGGAAGGGCTCCCGAAACCGCTCCGATCTCCGTGGCATAGGGGCTGCGCTTCTTCAGCGGGGTGTAAAGCAAAAGGTAAACGGCCAGAGTAACCAGGGTGAGAGAGGCAGCCCAGGCGTTGGCCCCGATCCAGAGCGCGTAGATTCCGAGGGAAGAGAGGGAAATGCCGAAGATCAGGGCGAATTCCGGCCCGATCAGGCCGGAGGGGATGGGTCGGTTGGCGGTGCGAGCCATGCGGGCGTCCTCGATGCGCTCCATCCATTGGTTCAAGGCGGCGGCTCCGGCGGCGGCAAGAGCGGTGCCCACGGTGAGGGAAAGGAAAACGAGCAAATCCGCATTGAGGGGCTCGTGCAACAAGTAGCCGAGGGAGGCGGTGAATACGGAAAGCAAGCTCAGCCTGGGCTTGGTCAGCTCGTACAAGGCATGCAGGGAGACTCCCGGCGAGGAGGAGATCGAACCGGTGTGGGGTTTGGCGGGAATTGGCTTTCCGAAACTCACGACGAAAGAATTTCTATGTTATTAAAATGATTTTGCAAACAAAAGCAGGCAAGGGGATAGAACGATTATCAATGGTTGAAAGCGGAGCTAATGACCAAGCGCAGTTTCATTAACTGCCACGAGAATCGGCTTTTGGGAAGAGGAAGCAAACAGGAGGGTGCGAAGGCGGGGAAAACCATTCCGTGAAAAAAGCAAATGAAATTGCCTAGCCTGTCAAACCTCGATAGGGAGATCGCGTGCATTCGATGCAAAAATTCGTTTTGATTCTGGCGTGCTTTCCTTTGCTCTCGTGCGAAAGGAGAGAAGTTCGCGTGGCCGATCTCTACCAGTTGCCTCCGGACGCCTTGCGGGGACGGGTCATTGAGTCTGATGCGAATTTCAGCATGATCAGGGCCGAGGTGCTCGCTTGCGGAAAGGGACTGATTGAGGAAATGGGCGGATCGGCCGGCGCCGATTGCGCGTTTGCGGTTCAGGCTGGCGATCTCCGCATGCTTTCACCTGGCTTCGTGTTCCGAGCGAAGGCCAGGGAAACGTTTACCCCTGCCGGAGACCCGGGATACGTGCTGGCGGAAGTCTGGCCCGATGATCGAGCCGAGCGCATGCGGGTCAACAACGTCAACCGCTTGCTTCGACGCGACACCTTGAGCCTGGGGGAGGACGTCATTCGCTCCGTGGGGGACGCCCTGCCGCCTTTCGCTCTTTACGATCAGGACGGAAAGGTTCTCACCACCGACTACTTTGACGGATCCGTGACCGTGCTCAATTTCATCTTCACCAGGTGTTCCATTGCGGAGATGTGCCCCTCTTCGACTCGCAAAATGAAAAAACTTCAGGTTTTGGCCGAGCAGACGGAGATCAAGCACGTCCGGTTTCTTTCGATTACGCTCGATCCGAGCTTCGATTCTCCCGGAGTGCTCAAGACCTATGCGCGCGCTTATCAATTGGAAGAAAGAAATTTTCGGCTCGGCACCGCCTCCAAGGGCGTGATCGACGATCTTGCCCGGCAGTTCGGGATCTTGAGAAAAAACGTCGAAGGCATGCCTCTTGACCATACCATGCGCACCATGATCGTGAATGCCAAGCGACAGATCATCTATCAGTTTCCCTCAAGTCACTGGTCGGTGGAGGATTTTCTCGCTCGCTTGTCGGCCGGATTGAATGATTGATTGGAGATCGTCATGAAAATGCCTTCATCCTTGCTTTTGTCGGGGCTTGCGCTTGCCCTTCCGTTTGTCGCAACCTACTGGCTGGTTCGTTCCTTGCCGGTCGAACCTTGCGATTTTCTGCATGAAGAAACCTACAACCTGCAGGGGGAGCTCGATTATTGCGGCCCCGGCGATGCCGGCTTCGTCGATTTGAGCGTGCGTCGCTGGCCAATGACGCTGGAATTTCGGCCCCTGGATCCGCTGGTTGCGGGTCTCCCCTGTCGCTTCGAGGTGGAGATTCGTCAAGCGGATGGTTCGCCTCTGACCGCCGATGACGTCGCCCTGAGTCACACGAAGAAAATCCATCTGCTGGCCATTGATCAGACCCTCGAGGACTACCAGCACCTGCATCCTCAGGCAGATCCGCTCTTCAACGGAGTCTGGCATTTTTCCCTTACTCCCCGGCTCTCGGGAAAGTACGAGGTTTTCCTGGACTTGATTCCGCTCAGGAGCCCGCGGCGAGTCTTGCTCAATGCCTCTTTCGAGGTTGCCCCTGCGACGGACGATTTGCCTCCCTCGCCCCTTGTCCAAACCGATTTCAAGGGGCGCGTATTTCGCTTGGAGCGAGTGTCGGATCAATCTTCCGACGCAGAGGTGATGCTGAAGTTCACCGCCTCCGACCAATCCGGCAACGATTTGCCGCTCCGACCCGTGATGGGCGCGTTCGCTCATTTGGTTGCCTTCGAGCCCGCCTTGCGTGGCTTCGCCCATCTGCATCCCGTTGAATACGAACCTCCGCAAGCCGCTGAGTCGACCCGCTCGGGACCCTTGTCCTTTCTCTTCAAGTCCCCCCGCTCGGGCGCTTATCGTTTGTGGGCTCAGGTTTTGGTCGGGGATGACGAAAGCGAAAGCTTTCTTCCTTTCGACCTCGAGATCTAGGCCGCAGGCTTGCGAATCCAGCGCCTGAGCACGAAGTCCTCGTTTTCGTCCAAAGTTTCCACGACCGAGAACTCATCGCGAAAATCAGGAAAAAAAGCATCCCCGTCCGCTACGAATCGAGGTACTTCGGTTACGAAAAGCTCGTCGCATCGGGGCAAGGCCAGCGAATAGACCTCACCTCCTCCGATGACGAACAGCTTGTCCTTGGAGACCAAGGCCCGATCGACTTCTTCGAGGGATCGAAAGACCGTCATTCCCTCCTCTTGCCCGGCGCTACGACTCAGTACCCAGTTTCTGCGCCCCGGAAGGGAACCAGGCAGGGAGACCCAGGTCTTCCGCCCCATGAGCACGATGCTTCCCATCGTTATCTTCTTGAACCACTTGAGGTCGCCGGGCAACCTCCAGGGCAAGTCGCCGGCTCGACCGATGACTCCATTTTCGGAGACGGCGACTATGGCTGAATAGGTTCTCAACAACCTTACACCGCAATGGGCGCCTTGATGGCCGGATGGGGGTCGTAATCGACCAATTCGAAATCTTCGAAGTTGAAGTCGACGATCTCCTTCTGGTCTCCGTGAATCAACATTTTCGGCTTGGAGCGGGGCTCTCTGGAAAGTTGCAGTTCTGCCTGTTCGCGATGGTTGGAATAAAGATGCAAATCTCCGAAGGTGTGCACGAATTCGTGGGCCTGAAGGTTGCAGATCTTGGCAATCATCATGGTGAGCAGAGCGTAGGAGGCGATGTTGAAGGGAACGCCGAGAAAAAGGTCCGCGCTTCGTTGGTAGAGTTGGCAGCTCAGCCTGCCTTCGCAGACGTAGAATTGAAACAGGGCGTGGCATGGGGGAAGCGCCATGAGATGGAGTTCTCCGGGGTTCCAGGCGCACACGAGGTGTCGCCTGCTGTCCGGATTTTCTCGAATCGAGCGGATCACTTGTTCGATCTGATTGATCGAACCGCTTCCATCGGTTTTCTTCCAATCGGTCCATTGAGCCCCGTACACCCGACCCAGGTCTCCGTTCTCGTCGGCCCATTCGTCCCAGATGCTGACCTTGTTTTGCTGCAGGTATCCTATGTTTGTGTCTCCCTTGAGGAACCAGAGCAATTCGTGGATGATGGAACGCAAATGCAGCTTCTTGGTGGTGAGCAGGGGAAAACCGTCGTGTAGGGAGAACCTCGCCTGCTCGCCGAAAATCGACCAGGTTCCCGTACCCGTGCGGTCGTCTCGATAGGTTCCGTCTTCGAGGACGCGACGGAGCATGGACAAATACGTCTTCACTTTAGTTTTCGCTTCCTCCTTGATCCGGTCTGATGCCTTGCATAGGGTCTCTTATTCATGAGAGACTTCCGAAAGTCGAGGCAATCCTTGCTCACGGCGGCGCTGTTCGCCTTTTCGGCCTTTTGGTGCCAGGCCCAGCAAAAGGCCAATGACTTCACCAAACGCGTGGGAAAGTTCGAGGGAAGGCTCAACTCGATGAGCGGAAAGATGGCTGGGAGCGGCCGACTCAATCCTTCCTCGGCGAAACGAATCAAAGTGGAGGAATGGCCTTCCCACTACTCTTCCTTCGGAGGAAAGAGGTTTCCGGTTGGTGACGCTCGCATTTTGGGAAGCGAAAGAATAACCACCACGACAATCTCGGTCGAAACTCCCCTCAACGACAAATTCTCTCCCAGCAATTTCAAGCGAGCCGACAATGAAAGCCTGAGTCGCCGAGCCCCTGCATCCGGCGCCCTCGAATACAAGGAGGCATACTATTCTCAGTTGGACAAGCGGGTGGACGAGTGGATGGACAAGGTTAACAACATGTCCCTGGCGGACCTCAACCGCTACCAGTTTCGCAGAGACAGGCCAAGCGAACCGGGTTTTCCCGTGCAGCGAGCCGGGGCAGGGGCCATCGGGGATTCCTCCCGCGACTTGCCTTTGCAGGGGACCGGATTGTCCCCCATGAGCAGGGCCCGGCTGCCAGGGAATGCATCCGGATATTGGATGGGTCCCGCCAAAGCTTCCTCCTCCAGCCCCAAGTCCGAGGGCGCCCCCCTTTCTTCCCGTTCATCCGCTTCTTCAAGCTGGAACGATGAAGACCAACCGAAACGGGTTGCCGCCCCCAAGCCTCTCTTCGGGCCGAAGACCGTGCGCGTTCAGGTCGGCCAATAAGTAGATTCACGCTTGCCTCGAGGAGCGCCTTTCCTATTCTGTTTCCTTCAAGCATCTTCATGGACGGCTAGCTCAGTTGGTTAGAGCGACTGGTTTACACCCAGTAGGTCACAGGTTCGAGTCCTGTGCCGTCCACCATTCGCAATCCTTACACTTTCTTACATTCATGCGTCACGTCATTTCGGTTCTGGTGGAGAACAAATTCGGTGTTCTGGCTCGAATCGCCGGTCTGTTCAGCGGTCGAGGATTCAATATCGACACCTTGAACGTTGCTCCGACTCACGCCGACGGGCGTTCCCGTATCACCGCCACTCTAAACGGTGACGACAAGGCCTTGGATCAATGCATCAAGCAACTGGACAAGCTGGTCGACGTCATACAAGTGGAGAATTTTCACGGCGATGAAGCCGTGGGCAGGGAACTCGTTCTTCTCAAAGTGGAGGCCGACTCGAAGACTCGTCCCGAGATCACCCAGATTTGCGACGTCTTCCGTGGAAAGATCGTCGACGTGTCGAACACCAGCCTCATCATTGAGGCGACGGGCAACGAGAACAAGATCAAGGCTTTTCTCAATCTGCTCGATTCCTTCGGTGTGACCGAGCTGGCCCGCACCGGAATCGTTTCTCTCAGGCGCGGTCTGAGCGATGAAGAAGAGTAATCGAAATCAATCAACCTGGTAACCCCCCATATTAGCACAATGCCTGCGAAAGTATACACGCACAAGGAGGCCAAAATCACGCCCCTGAAAAAGAAAACGCTCGCCGTCATCGGATACGGCTCTCAAGGACACGCCCATGCCCTCAATCTGAAGGAAAGCGGATTGAACGTGATCATCGGCTTGTACAAGGGCAGCAAATCCATTCGCGTGGCCCGACGCCACGGTTTTGAAGTTTTGGATGTTGCGGAAGCGGTTCGCAGGGCGGACGTCATCATGATGGGCGTACCCGACATGAAGCAGGCCGAGGTCTACGAGGCCGAGATCAAACCCAACCTGTCCAAGGGAAAGACCCTGCTTTTCACCCATGGCTTTGCCATTCACTTCGGGCTCATCAAGCCCCCCAAGGGAGTCAGTGTCATCATGGTCGCACCGAAAGGTCCCGGTCATTTGGTTCGCTCTCAATTCAAGGAAGGCAAGGGAGTTCCGGCATTGATCGCCGTGCTCAAGGGATCGAGCAAGGAATCCAAGCAAGTTGCCTTGGCTTGGGCCGCCGGTGTCGGCGGCGCAAAGGCGGGAATTTTGGAAACCACCTTCAAGGAGGAAACCGAGACCGATCTCTTCGGAGAACAAGCGGTGCTTTGCGGAGGGGCTTCGGCTCTGGTGCAAGCGGGTTTCGAAACCTTGGTCGAAGCGGGCTATGCCCCGGAGATGGCTTACTTCGAATGCCTGCACGAACTCAAGCTCATCGTCGATCTGATGATCGAGTCCGGTATTGCGGGCATGAGGTTTTCCGTTTCGGAAACCGCGAAATACGGTGACGTCACTCGGGGTCCTCGCGTAGTAAACGCCAACGTCAAGAAATCGATGAAATCCATTCTCAAGGAAATTCAATCCGGCAAGTTCGCCAAGGAATGGATCAAGGAATACCAAGGCGGTCTGCCCAATTATCATCGCTTGATGGAAGAAGGGGAAAAACATCCCATAGAAGTTACGGGACGGGCCCTGCGGGCCGTCATGCCGTGGATCCCAAAGAAGAACATCAAGGGTGCTCAGGCATCCTATTCCTGATTCGGGATTTTACCGACGGGTTTGTCTCCCATTCCCGTGCCGGACCCTGTCGCTTTTCTTTCCTCTTCGGTGCTTGACCCAAGGAATCGGTGATCAACACCCTGACATTGGCCACGCGCAAGAGCCCGTTGGCGATGCGTCAGGCGGAATCGGCAGCTGAAAGAATCCAAAGCCTGCTCGCTTGTCGCGTTGAGCTGCTCCCTCTGTCCACCAGCGGAGATCAACGACTCGAGTGGTCCTTGGAAAAGGAGGGGGGGAAGGGTTTGTTCACCAAGGAATTGGAACAGGCTCTCCTCGACGGCAGAGCCGATCTTGCGGTCCACAGCGCCAAGGATCTGCCCACCGATATGCCGGATGGTCTGGAAATTGCCGCCTTCTTGCCCAGAGAGGATCCGCGAGACGTGGTCGCTCTTCGCCTCGGGGTGGATCATCCGCAAGTTTTGGCCAGTGGAAGTCCGCGGCGCAGAGCTCAAGCCAAGAGGCTCTATCCCGATGCTTCCTGGGTCGAACTCCGGGGGAACGTGCAAACCAGGCTCGAGAAGATCTCTCTAGCTGGTCTGGCCGACGGAACCTTCCTCGCCCAGGCGGGTTTGAATCGTTTGGGAGTCCGAGATTTCCCGGGTTTGGTTCTGGAAGCGTTTGCTCTGGAACGAATGGTGCCTGCCCCGGGCCAGGGGGCGATCGCCATCCAAAGCCGCGCGGAGGAGGCCGAAAGATTTTCGATTTTGGAAGACGAAGAATCCGCTCGGTCCGTGCGTTTCGAGCGAGAGATCCTGTCCGCTCTGGGAGGGGGGTGCCAGGTGGCGCTGGGAGTTCATCATCGTTCGGTGGATGATTGCCTGTACTTTTTTCACGAGGCCTGCGGAATTCGGACCCTTGCGATCGGAAGGAAGAAAGCTTCCGAATGCATGCATACAATCATGCAATGGATCGAGGCGGGGAATTGAAGACGGGAATCGTTTACTTGGTCGGAGCCGGCCCCGGGGATACCCGTTTGCTCACTCTCCGGGCAAAGGAGCTCATCGAGAGATGCGAAGTTCTGGTGTACGACAACCTCGTCAATCGAAGGTTTTTGGAATGGACCTCGCCTCAATGCGAACGAATTGACGTCGGCAAAACTCCGGGCCGACACACCGTGGAACAGGGGGACATCAACCAAATCCTCGTGGATAAGGCAACCGATGGATTGGAGGTGGTGCGATTGAAGGGTGGAGATCCTTTCGTTTTCGGTCGCTGCGCCGAAGAGATGCTGGCCCTGGAGCAAGCCTCCGTCAGGTACGAAGTGGTTCCGGGAGTGACTGCCGCTTTGGCTTGCGCCGCCTATGCCGGCATTCCCCTTTCTCACCGGGAATACGGTTCATCCATATCCTTTCTTACCGGTCACGAGGACGTCTCCAAGGAGTCATTGCGCGTGGATTTCAGGAGGTTTGCCGAAGTGGGCGGAACCTTGTGCATCTACATGGGAATGAGTAAACTGGAGGAGATCGTGGAAAAGCTGATCCTCGGCGGGTTGTCTCCGGACCGACCCGCTGCGGTCGTCAGTCATGGGAGCCTCCCGAAGCAAAGAAAGGTCCTCGCTCCCCTCAAGGATTTGGCCCGGCGGGCACGCCTTCAAGGCCTATGCGCTCCAGCGGTCGTCTTTGTGGGCAATTCCGTGGGCTTGGCGCATTCCTCCTGGTTCGAGAAAGCGCCCCTTTTCGGTCGCCGAATCGTTTTGACAAGGCCAGCCGGGCAGGGTGGGGAAATGCGTTCGCTTCTGGAGAGAAGCGGAGCCGAAGTTTTGGAAATTCCTCTGATCAAGGTCATTTCCAGCCAAGATCGCAAGGTCGTTACGGAAGCGTTTGCCGGAATCGCAACCTATGAATGGGTGGTGTTTACCAGCGCCAACGGAGCCCGAGAATTCATGAATCTCTTTTTTCGGGCCTTTTCCGACGTGCGCAGTTTCGGGCCCATGCGAATCGCTTGCGTCGGTGATGCCACCGCCGCAGTGTTGCGTTCCCACCACTTGCAGGTCGAACTGGTCGCCGAGAACTCCACCTCCGAGAACCTGGCCAAGCAGTTGATTGCGACCGACAGCCTGGAAAGCGCCAACGTTTTGGTGGTGACAGGCAATCGAAACCGCGAGGTTCTCGTTGAAATGTTGGAAAGCGTAGGCCGGGCGATCGTGGATTCCCTGCCTGTGTACGAGACCGATTTTGCCGATGCCTTGGAAGCCCCCGACTTGGAGGATTTTCGTCGATTCGGCGCAGATGCGATCGTCTTCACCAGTTCCTCCACCGTGCTTTCCTACGTCGAGCAGGAGGAGGATCTGAGCCTGAGCCCCGATGCCCGCCACCCCATTCTTTGCAGTTTCGGGCCTCAGACCTCGGCCAGTTTGCGGGAAAACGGACTCTCCGTGGACTTCGAGACTGAGCAACCAAGTTTGGCTTCCATGCTCTCGGGCTTGATCCAACGCCTCGGAGGGGAATCCGAAACGCGGCAATGAAGAAGGTCATGCTGAAAGTGTGCGGAATCAGGCGAGCGGAAGACGCCGCCTTCTGCTTGCATCTCGGAGTCGATGCGTTGGGGTTCATCCTTCATCCGGCATCGCCCAGGTACCTGCCTATCGATGATTTTACGGATCTTTCCCGCTCGCTTGATGGCAGCGGCGTCCTCAAGGTTGCCGTTTCGGTCAATCCCGACCCGGATGCCCTCCGGCGAATGGCCGATGCAGGATTCGACCGTTTCCAAGTGCATTTCCCGCTTTCCGTTCCCAAGAATCGGCTGAAGGAATGGTCGGTGGCGGTAACTCCTCGGAGGCTTTGGATGGCGCCGCGCATCAGGCGCGACGAATCCTTTCCCCTCGATCTCTTGCCTTTTGCCGACACTTTTCTCATCGACGGGTTTTCCGAGGATGCCTTCGGCGGAACCGGAAAAACGGCAGATTGGAACATGTACGATCGGTTGCGACGCGCCCATTCCAATAAATTCTGGATTCTTGCCGGCGGACTGGATCCGGACAACCTCCGGCGTTGCATGGAGCAGGCTAGACCCGATGGAGTCGATCTGAACAGCGGGGTGGAAACGAATCCGGGGGCAAAGGATCATGCCAAGCTCAGGCGCGCTTGGGAAATCCTGAATCCAACGACTGAATCGACTACTTGAATTGTTTGGCCAGTTTGGCCAGTTGCTTGGGATCCATCCCCTCCAAGTCGGGCAGCCCAGAGTTTCCTCCTCCGAACGCTCCCATCAGTTGCTTCATCTTTCCCCCTTTCATCTTTCGCATCATCTTCTGCATCTGAGAGAACTGCTTGATCAACTGGTTGACGTCGCGAATCTGTACGCCCGCCCCGAGGGCGATGCGTTGACGACGGGAACCGCTGATGATACGGGGGAATCGCCTCTCCTGTCTGGTCATGGAAAGAATGATCGCCTCGTGGCGACCCAGCGCGGATTCCTCCTTGTCTCCGATTTGGACGTTGCCCATTCCGGGTAGCATCTTGGCGATGGATCCCATGGAGCCGAGCTTCTTCATCTGCCTCATCTGGGAAAGGAAATCCTCGAAATCGAAATCCGCCTTGAGAATCTTTTCGGCCATGCGGGCGGATTCCTCTTCATCGAAATGCTCCTGTGCCTTCTCCACCAAGGACACCACGTCTCCCATTCCGAGAATGCGGGAAGCGATGCGGTCGGGATGAAAGGCTTCGAAATCGCCCGTTTTTTCACCGGTGCCCATGAACTTGATCGGCGCTCCGGTGACCTTTTTCATCGATAGAGCGGCTCCGCCTCTGGCATCGCCGTCGATCTTGGTGAGAATGATGCCCGTGAGTCCGAGGCGCTCGTGAAAGGTCTTGGCTACGTTGACCGCTTCCTGGCCAAGGGCCGCATCCGCCACCAGCAGAATTTCGTGCGGATTGATCTCCTTCTTCAGCGATTCGAGCTCCCCGACCAGTTCGTCGTCGATTTGCAACCTTCCGGCGGTATCGAAGATGATGAGATCGCTTTGGTTGGATTTGGACAACTCCCAGCCCGCCCGAGCGATTGCCGGCACGTCCTTGCCCGCCCGATCCGCATGACAGGGAAAGGCCTCCTGCCGAGCGAGAAATTCCAATTGATCGATCGCGGCGGGTCGGTAAACGTCGCAGGCCACCAGCATGGGCCGACGGCCCTCCTTGGCGAGCCGTTTGGCGAGCTTGGCGCAAGTGGTGGTTTTTCCGGCTCCATGAAGTCCCACCATGAGTACTCGCAGGGGGCGATCTTCGCGCATGGCCGAATTGCCCGCTCCCAGAAGCTCGACCAGCGAATCATGAATGATTTTGACCACTTGCTGTCCGGGAGAGACGGATTTAAGGACTTCCTGTCCGATGCAGGCGAGCTTGACCTCCTCGATGAACTCCCGGGCCACACGGAAATGAACGTCGGCGGAAAGGAGCGCCTTGCGCACTTCGGTCAGGGCATCGGAAACGTTTTCCTCCGTCAGCTTGCTTTTCCCACCAAGGGATCGAAGCGCGCCGGACAATTTCTCGGTCAGTTGGTCGAACATGAACGATGCATCATGCCATCGTCCCGTCTCTTGGGAAAGTCAGAAATATGGATCCTCCTTTACTCGTTGCCAAACTTTCGAACCCTGCTATCGTAGACTTCCCTAAATTTTACATTATGAAGATTCTCGTAGCGGATCGAATCTCCCCTCTCGGAGTGGAGTATTTGCAAAAGCAGGATGGTTTTGAAGTCGTCGAAGCCTACGGTTCCTCTCCCGAAGAGGTGATCGAAAGGGCCAGGGACGCTTCCGCCATAATCGTTCGCAGCGACACGCGAATCACCAGGGAGGTCATGGTTGCCGCAAGCAAACTCAAGGTGGTCGGGCGAGCTGGCGTCGGAGTGGACAACATCGATTTGGACGCCGCCAACGAGCGCGGAGTCATCGTAATGAACACTCCCGGAGGAAACACCATCGCCACTGCCGAACTGACTTTCACTCACATCCTCTGCGGCACGCGACCCATTGTCCGGGGAGCCCAGGGCATGCGCGAGGGCAAGTGGGAGCGCAAGCTATTGAAGGGTTCCGAGCTGAGGGGCAAGACGCTGGTGGTTTTGGGTTTGGGAAGAATCGGAGCGGAAGTGGCCAAGCGCGCCCGGGCCTTCGAAATGGAGGTTCTTGCCTACGACCCCTACCTTACCGAAGATCGAGCCAGGGATTTGGAGGTGAAAAAAGTCGAGCTGGAGGAAGCTTTCACTCAAGCCGATTACCTGACCGTTCACATGCCGATGACTCCCGAAACCAAAGGCATGGTGGATGAAAAGGCTTTCGCGAAAATGAAGGACGGGGTGCGCATCTTCAATTGCGCCCGAGGGGGAATCGTCAAGGAGTCCGCCTTGCTGGAAGCCCTCAAGAGCGGCAAGGTGGCCGCCGCAGGTCTGGACGTTTACGAGCAGGAACCCCTTCCCGAAGATCATGAGTTCAGAAGCATGGAAAACCTGATTCTGACTCCTCACCTGGGAGCATCCACCGAAGAAGCTCAGGAAAGCGTGGGAGTGGAGATCGCAGAAGCGGTTTCCGAAGTTCTTCTGGGCGGAAGGATTCGCAACGCCATAAACATGCCTTCGATCGATCCAAAGGAGTTGGAGACTCTGCGTCCCTACCTCGAGTTGTGCATGCGCTTGGGAGCCTTTGCCCGACAAGCCGCTCGCGGAGCGGTTCAATCCATTCACATCACTTACTGGGGAGGGATGATCGAATTCGACACCATGCCCCTTACTCGAGCCATTCAGAAAGGTTGGCTCAAGGGCATAGCGGGGGATGAAGGAATCAATGACGTAAATGCGCCCTACAAGCTGAAGGATCTCGGCATCCAGGTGCAAACCACGAAATCGAGTTCCACGGTCGATTACAGTGAACTGATCGAGGTGCGGACCTTCGATGCCGAAGGTGCGCAGCAATCCGTGCGGGGGACGATCATCGGCAACAACGCCGATCCTCGAATCGTTCAAGTGGACGGACAGTCGATCGAGGCTCGTCCGGTGGACACCTTGCTGGTCGTTCGCAACCTGGACAAACCCGGGATCGTAGGCAAGGTGGGAACCATTCTGGGAGCTTGCGGGGTCAATATCGCCAATATGTCGCTCAGCCGATCCGAAGGATCCGAGTCCGCCTTGACGATTCTGGAGTTGGATGGAGAACCGCCGGCGGAAGCGATTGATCGATTGGTCGCCGATCCCGACGTCATGGAGGCGCGAATCTCCCGGCAAAACTGAGCCTTTTCTCCGATTTCACGATCATGGTCAGCGTAGAAACCATCGCCCTTTTGCTGATCGGGTATTTGCTCGGATCCATTCCTTGCGCCGTACTCGTGGCCAAGCGACGAGGGGTGGACATCTTCTCCGCCGGCAGTGGGAATCCGGGAGCGACCAACGTTCTCCGGGTGATGGGGAAACCGGCAGGGTACCTTGTTTTCGCCTTGGATTTCCTCAAGGGCTTGTTGGCGGTCACTTGGTTTTATTTCCCCCTGTTTTCATATCTTGGCGAATCTTCCTTTCTTGGGCTTTGGGGGCTGCCGGCTGCGGTGTTGGGACACACTTACCCGATTTTCACCGGCTTTCGCGGGGGCAAGGGGGTGGCTACGGCCATGGGCGGATTGGCGGGAGTGATGCCCGAATGCCTTCTGGTCGGATTGCTCGTCTGGGGACTGATCTTCTATTTCACCCGCTACGTTGCCGTTGCCTCGATTGCCTTCGGGCTCAGCCTGCCCGTTTGCGCCTTGTTGGGATTGTCCTCCAGCGAGGTCGGCAGTTCTGGAAAGCTTTTCCTGGCAGTCGCCATCTTTCTTTGGATTCTTTGGAGGCACCGGGCAAATCTTTCCCGTTTGCGAGCCGGTACCGAAAATCGTTTCGAACGCAGCGCAAAAAGAAAACCCGGCAACTGAATTCCTTTTCATGACGGATCAAAAATCAGCTTCTAAAATTCTGCGGGTCGGAATACTGGGTTTCGGTACCGTGGGACAGGGCGCTTGGAAACACCTCGTTCGCAACGCCTCTTTTTGGCCCAAGATTCTGGGCGTCCAACTGATTCCGTTCCGGGCTTCCGTTCGTTCCCTCGAAAAGCCCCGGCAGGTAGATGTCCCAGATGGTTGCCTGACCACCGACTCCCAGTCGATCGTCGACGACCCGGAAATCGATTTGATTTGCGAGTTGATCGGCGGAGTGGAGGAGGCGCGTCTGCTTACTCTGCGGGCTTTTGCCAACGGCAAATCGGTAGTGACCGCAAACAAGGCTCTCATCTGCTCTCATGGCGAGGAGCTTTTTCGGGCCGCGGAGGAAGCGGGCGTCGGATACGGTTTCGAGGCAAGCGTCGCCGGTGGCATACCGATCATAAAGGTTCTGCGGGAAAGCTTGGTTGCCAACGAGTTTCCACTCATCTACGGCATACTCAACGGAACCTCCAATTACATTCTGACCCGGATGGAACAGGAAGGAGCGAGCTTTGAAAAGGTCTTGGAAGACGCCAGAAAACTGGGTTACGTCGAAGCCGACGAATCGTTGGATTTGGACGGGATCGACGCCGCCCACAAGGCGGTCATTCTGGCCTATCTCGCCCATGGAATATGGGTGGACCTGAAGGACGTAGCCATCGAGGGGATCCGCAGAATTTCCAACGCGGATTTGCGGGCGGCGGAAAACCTAGGTTGTCGCATCAAGCTTATTGGGATGATACGTCGGGACTTTGCGAACAATCACGTTTCCGTGGGAGTGCATCCGGTTTTGCTGCCGGTCGAGCAGACCATCGCTCGAACCGACGGGGTGTTCAACGGAGTCTGCCTGAACGGATCAGCCGTAGGCTCCGTGGTGCTTACCGGTAGAGGAGCGGGGCAGGACCCGACCGCAAGTTCCGTGATTTCCGATCTGGTTGACGCCGTTAAGATCATGCGAGGCTGCAATGCCTTGCCCAAGCTCCTGCACGTCGCTCCCCAGGAATGCTCCCTGGCTTCTCTCGAGGAAATCAAGGGCAGGTTCTACCTGCGTCTTTCGGTGGAGGATCAGCCGGGACAACTGGCCAAGGTGGCCGAGTGCCTGGGGCAAAGCGGAGTCAGCCTCGCGACCGTCTCCCAGACCTCCGGGGGAACGGACCTGCCTGCCTGTCTGATTCTGACGACTCATCAAACCAACGAACTTTCCATCGGGCAAGCGTTGACAAACCTGGAGGCATTGCCCGGAGTGATGGACAAACCCGTCGTCTTTCGAATGTTTGATCCCGAAGAAGTTTCCTGAGCAATGAACCTGATCGTACAAAAATTCGGCGGAACTTCGGTTGCCGACGTCGACCGAATCAAGAAAGTCGCTCGTAGAGTGAAGGCCTCGGTTCAGAAGGGCGAAGGGGTCTTGGTAGTGGTTTCGGCGCGAGCCGGAGTGACCAACCAACTGATTGATCGAGCCAAAGCCATTCAGAAGAATCCTTCGGAGCGCGAACTTGACATGCTCATGACTTGCGGGGAGCAGGAAACCATCGCGTTGCTCTGCATGGCTTTGCATGCGATCGAAGTTCCCGCGGTTTCCCGAACCGGTTGGCAGGTAGGAATTCTCACCGAGGGACTGCATGCCAAGTCTCGCATTCGCGAGGTCAAGGGAGGAGACTTGCGTAAGCAGTTGCGCATGGGCAACGTCGTGGTCGTAGCCGGCTTTCAGGGTGTGAACGAAAAGGGGGACGTCACGACCTTCGGTCGCGGGGGATCCGACCTCAGCGCCATTGCCCTGGCCGGAGCCTTGCGGGCCAAGGCATGTCAGATTTACACGGACGTGGAAGGAGTTTACACCGCCGATCCGCGCATTGTTCCGGACGCTCGCAAGATCGATGCGATCAACTACGAGGAGATGTTGGAGCTGGCCAGCAGCGGATCGAAAGTCATGCAGACTCGGGCGGTGGAGTTCGCGCAGAAACATGATATTCCCTTCGAAGTAAGGTCAAGTTTTTCAAAAAAATCCGGAACCATGGTTAAGAAGAAAGTGAAATCTCTCGAGGATATGCTCGTAAGCGGCGTAGCCACTGACAAGAATCAAGTGCGCATAAGCGTGACGGAACTGCCGGATCGCCCGGGAGCGGCGGCGGCGGTCTTCAAGGTGATGGCTCAATCCGGAGTGGTGGTCGATATGATCATCCAGAACGTCGGACGGCAGGGCCTGGCCAATCTTTCCTTCACCGTTCCCACCGAAGATGCGTTCCGCGCGGAAAAGGCCTTGAAGGAACACTTTTCCGAAGGAAACGGCGGAAAACTGGGCAAGAGCACCAATATCGTCAAGGTGTCGGTGGTGGGAGTGGGCATGCGCTCGCACTCCGGAGTCGCGGCCACCTTTTTCGAAGCCTTGGCCCAGTCCGGAATCAACATGCTCATGATCAGCACCTCCGAAATAAAGATCTCGGTTGCCGTGGAACCGGGCAGTGGCGACGAGGCAACCCGGGTCGCTCATCAAGCTTTCGGTCTGGGCAAATAGTCGGATCGGACGGCACCGTCGGCATGCGCTACCTGAGCACGCGGGGAAAATCCGAACCCGTCGGATTCGCCCAAGCCGTAGCTGAAGGGTTGGCCCCGGACGGTGGGTTGTACCTACCCGAAAGCTTTCCTGATCTGTCTCCGCGACTCAAGGAATGGGAACGATTGAATTATCCCGAGTTGTGCTTCGAGTTTTTTCGACTGTTTGCCACCGACGTGGATGAAGCGAGCCTGAGAGACGCGGTTTTTTCCGCTTATTCCGGATTCTCTCATCCAGAGGTCGCGCCCATGGTCAGATTGAACGATTCACTGCAAGTATTGGAGCTGTTTCACGGTCCTACTCTGGCCTTCAAGGATTTCGCCCTTCAGCTTCTCGGAAACTTGTACGAGTTGCAGATAAGAAACTCCGCAGAGCAACTATGCGTGCTCGGGGCCACTTCCGGAGATACCGGCGCCGCGGCAATTTCCGGTCTTTTGGGAAAGAAGGGCGTGAACGTCTTCATTCTCTATCCGGACGGGAAGGTATCCCCCATGCAGGAACGGCAGATGACTTGCACGGGTGCTCCCAACGTCTTTCCCTTGGCGATCGAGGGTTCCTTTGACGATGCGCAAAGGGTGGTCAAGGAACTCTTCGGCGATCTGTCCTTTCGGCGTCAGGTTGGATTGTCAGCGGTAAATTCCATCAACCTTTCTCGAATCCTCGCGCAATCGGTCTATTACTTGTTCGCATGGCTGCGCTTGGATGAGAGCAGAAGAGAAAAAACCACTTTTGTGGTTCCCACGGGAAATTTCGGCAACGTGTTCGCCGGTTGGTTGCTCACCAGAATGAACCTGTCCATAGCCGGGTTCCGCGTGGCCACGAATCAAAACGACGTCTTGCACCGTCTCTTCGGCTCAGGGAAATACGAATTGGGACAGGTGGCTCCAAGCCTGGCTCCTTCAATGGATATTCAGGTGGCCTCGAATTTCGAACGACTGCTTTATTATTTTCTAGGCGGGGATTCGTCCAAGGTGGCCGTGGTGATGCAGGCTTTTTCCGAGCAAGGAAGGTATGCATTCGAAAACTTCTCCATACCCGGATTTTCCAGCGCAAGCGCCACCGATGCGGAAATACCCCTCCTGATCAGAGAGGTTTGGGAAAGGCATGGATACTTGATCGATCCGCATACGGCGTGCGCCTTCAAGGGCTTGTCCGAGCAAGAGGATGCAGTTGTCCTGGCTACGGCTCATCCAGCCAAGTTTCCAGCGGTGTTCGAACGAGCTCGAATGCAGGTTCCCACTGCGGCGATTTTGGAAGACCTGCGGCTGCGTCAGCCGATCAGGCACCGTGTGGGAACCGACGCCGAAAGCGTCAGGAAATTCATTTTCGAAAAGCTCGATCATTTGCGGGGCGCTTGAAGCCGATCAGTCCCATTGTCATTCTTCGAACCGGGGGGTTGGGAGATTTCCTGCTTATCCTTCCCTTGCTTGAGGTCGGGCGAAAATCGGGTCGGCCCATGGTGTTGTATGCGCGAAAAAGTTTTCTGGATTTGTTGGGGAAAGAATTTTCATGGTTGGAAAAAAAGGACTTTGATCAATTGGACGGAAAACCGCCTCCGGAAACGCCGGGTTCGGAAATGATCAGCTTTTGGCCCGAACCTCTGTGGAAGCGCGAGATGTTGAATGCGGGGGCAATGAAGGTCACTCAATTGAATCCCCGTCCGAATTCTGCTAAAGGTTTTGCCTGTGAATGCCTCGCCCGATTGGGATGGGAACCGGACTCGAATTGGCTGGAAAAGCCTTATTTGGGAGATCGGTGGAAACGGGGAGACCGCACGCTTTGGATTCATCCGGGAAGCGGGAGTTCATCCAAGAACCCTCCCCTCGACTATTTTCTCCAGCGAGCCGCGGATTGGGTCAAGGAAGGCTCGAACCGACGGATCGTTTTCTCTTTCGGCGAAGCCGATGCGAGAATCTTGACGAAATGGAGCAAATGCCGGCTTGCATCCGAACCCTATGCGGAGACGATCACCCCCAGTACTCCGCTGTCCTTGAAGAAGTCCTTGGAGAAAAAGGCGGATCTTTTTCTTGGCAATGATTCCGGACCCGGCCACTTGGCCGCAAACCTGGGCATTCCCGTGGAAATCTGCTTTCTTCATACCGACCCCAAGGTATGGAGTCCCCATGGGCCTAGGATTTCTTTTCGGAGATTAGGCGAAGAGCAATTCGTTTGACGGGTCGGTTCAATGAGCCGGAGATTCGAGAAGAATCTTGTAGGTAACCGAATCGACCAATGCTTCCCAGCTTGCAGTGATGACGTTGTCGCTTACCCCGACCGTTCCCCAAGTCGAATGTCCGTCAGTGGATTCCACGTGAACACGAGTGATCGCATCGGTTCCTTGGTTGCTTTCAAGTATGCGAACCTTGAAGTCGGTGAGCCGAACTTCTCTCAAGCAAGGAAAATCCTTTTCCAGGGCGTTGCGAAGGGCATGGTCGAGCGCGGACACCGGGCCGTTGCCTTCGGCGACGACGTGCCTTTCCTCTCCCTTGATGCGAAGTTTGACGGTCGCTTCCGAGGCTACCGTACCTTCCTTGCTGGTTCCCTCGATTCCGACGTGAAAGCGCAGAACTTCGAATGCCGGCTCTTCGCCTCTCAAAAAACGGCGGAGCAGGAGATCGAAAGAAGCGTCCGCGGATTCGAATTCGTAGCCACGAAACTCGAGGCTTTTCAGTTCTTCGAGAAAGGACTTCATTTCGGGAGAACGACCGTCCACTTCGACGCCCATCTCCTTTGCCTTGAGCATGATACTGCTTCTTCCCGACATGTCGGACACCAAAACCCGGGTGCGATTGCCGACTTTCGCGGGATCGACGTGTTCATAGCTGCGGGTGGACTTGGAAGCGGCGTCGGCATGCACTCCTCCTTTGTGAGCGAAGGAGGCCGCTCCGACGTAAGGGGCTCGTATGTCGGGTCGCAGGTTGGTGGCATCATCGATGAATAGGGACAAATCGCGAAGCTTCGGCAGGTTTTTGCCACAGTGCGTATGACGCCCCATTTTCAATTCCAGGTTAGGAATGATGGTGGTCAGGTTGGCATTCCCGTTTCGTTCTCCATATCCGTTCATGGTCCCTTGAACCATGACGGCGCCGGATTCGACGCCTGCCAGACTTACCGCCACTCCGACTCCCGCATCGTTGTGGCAATGTACCCCGACGGCGCAATCGGAAAAGCGGCTTACCACCTGAGCGGTCACTTCCTTGAAAGGGCTGACGAGCTTTCCTCCGTTGGTTTCGCAAAGAGTAAGAAAATCCGCCCCGCCTCGCTCAGCGGCTTCCAGGGTGGACAGGGCGTAATCGGAATCGTCGAGATAGCCGTCGAAGAAATGCTCCGCATCGTACACCACTTCCTTGCCTTGTTCCTTGAGAAATCGAACCGTATCCTCGATCATGAGCAGGTTTTCCTCCGGGGTGGTGCGAAGGACGTCGGTGACGTGGAGCAACCAGGACTTTCCGAAGATGGTGACTACGGGAGTATTGGCCTCGAGAAGCAGACGGACTTGTTCGTCCTCCTCGACCGGCACCTTCGCTCGACGGGTTGATCCGAACGCGGCAATGCGGGCATGTCGGAGTTCGAGGTCGGCTGCCTGTTCGAAGTAGGCCATGTCTCTGGGGTTGCTGCCGGGCCACCCGCCTTCGACGTAGTCGATTCCGAACTGATCCAGTTTTTCGGTGACGCGAAGTTTGGAGGAAACGGTAAAGGAAACGCCTTCGGCTTGAGAGCCGTCCCGCAGAGTCGTATCGTAGATCAGAACGTTTGGTTTGTCCATGTGGGGTGGGCTGATGGAAGAAGAGAAAAGATGCTGAGTGGAGAAGATCGAAACGAGGCAAATACATAATGATGGCTTGTCCGTTGTTGGCAACGGCAAAGCTCTCGGTGTATGATATCAAAAGTGATTTACGACGAGCAAAGTCATTTGGGAAAGGAAATCTTCCGTTCTCTTCGATCCTGCCCCTTTCGGTTCTTTCTGGTCGATTACGGATTGCCCGATCCAAAGGTCTTTCGTCGAGGAACCGTGCTTGCTCTTTGCCTGCTTCTCTCCCGAGAGTTGAGGTTTCGCGGATCGGGTCCACGGGTCGGGGTGGTTTTGCCCTGTGGATTGGCCGGGTACATGGCCAACTTCGCTCTTTTGATGAGCGGGAGAATACCCGTCAATCTGAATTTCTCTCTCGGGCCGGATTTGAACGAGGAAATTCTCAAGCGTACGGAAGTGGAGCTCGTGATCACTGCATCCAAGATGGTTGACAAGTTTCCCGGTTTTCCCTGGCCGAAGGAAACGTTTTTTATCGATGAATTTTTACATGGCGCTTCCTCAAGTCCATGGCGAATACTGCTGACTTTTCTGCGGGCGTGGATCTTGCCGGACAGAACCGTGAAGCACTTCGGAGTTCCCCTTGCCGGGGGAGCGCAAACGGCGACCCTGTTGTTCACCAGCGGAAGTTCGGGTAGTCCGAAAGGCGTCCCTTTGTCGCATGCCAACGTCTTGGCCAATTGCAATCAACTCCACGGATTGAAGCTTTTTTCCAATCAACCCAAGATTCTGGCGAACCTGCCGCTTTTCCACAGCTTCGGTTTGACCGTGGGGATGATCTTTCCCACGCTTAGAGGATTGCCTGTGGCGACGGCGCCTTCACCCTTGGATCATCACTTGAACCTAAAGGTCGTTCGTGAACAGAAAGTCGAAATCCTTCTGGGTACGCCCACCTTCTTCAGGGGGTACCTGCTCAAGGCAAGTCCGGATGATTTCAGGAGCGTGAAATTCTTGATTGCAGGAGCGGAAAAGAGTCCCCGAAAGTTTCGCGAACGTTGTGAGGGCGAATGGGGCTGCGAGTATTTGGAAGGCTACGGATTGACCGAAACTTCTCCTGCTCTTTCTTTCAATTCGCCCGACGGCGGGAAGCGGTGCGGATCGGTCGGAAAGTTGCTCGCGGGGGTGGAATGCCGAACGATCGACCCTGAAACGGGCATGCAAACCGCCTTGAACAAGGGAGGAATCCTTTGTTTTCGCGGGCCCAATGTATTTGCCGGGTATTGGCGGGACGATCAAAAAACCAAGAGTGCGTTCGATCACGAGGGCTGGTTTAAAACGGGTGATTTGGGAAGATTGGACGAGGATGGATTTCTGTGGATAGAAGGGAGAGTGTCGAGGTTTTCCAAGATCGGAGGGGAAATGGTGCCACATGAACGCATAGAGGAGGAAATCATGAAAGCCCTGGATCTTTGCCCGGGTGAAACGCCCAAGGTCGTGGTGTGCTCGCTCGAAGACGAGCAACGTGGAGAAAGGCTTTTCGTGGTTTCCTCATTGGAAATTGACCTTGAAAAGCTGAGGGCCGACTTGAGGACGCAGGGGATGCCCAATCTTTGGATGCCGAAGGAGGTCTTTACGGTAGAATCCATAGCGACCTTGCCTACGGGCAAGATCGATTGGGCGTGGGCAAGGAACCAGGTCGCCCGTAAATCCTTCAAAGGGACTCCATGAGGGTCCATGCGGATAGTATCTCAAGGCGGGTATGGTAGGCCGGCCGGGACTCGAACCCGGAACCAATGGCTTAAAAGGCCACTGCTCTACCGATTGAGCTACCGACCCGCAGAGTAAGCCAGTCAGTAGTATAGAAGGTGATTGGGTTCGTCAATGATCAACGATTGGTGCGGGGGCAGGAGGAGGAGCAAAGGGTGATTCGAAATCGTAATGGAATCGCGCCAAGGAGATGCGGGAAGCGTAAGAAAATTGCCCGAATTACTGCTCTTCTCCTTCCTTGATTTCCTCAAGCGGAAGACGAAGGGCATACCAGCGGCCGGACCAGCGGTTGAACTCCTCGAACTTCAGTAGGTTGATTTTTTGAGTCATTTCATCGATCAGGCTTTGCAAATCCTCCAGCATGCCGGTTTTCTCCCTTTCCTGACGAGCCTTGGGTCCTTTCCCTTCTGTTGGTTGATCGTCTTCGGCGGCGAACTTCGAGGAGGCGGCGGATGAGTCGTGGAATTTAACGAATTCCCTTGCCAGAAGAAATTGATGAGTTGCGTAAGTCTTTCGCTTGAAGAGGAATTTCAGGGCGGAGTAGGCGAACATTCCCAACGCGTCTCTCGCATTGTGAGCCAGATAGTGTCTTACGCTATGAGAGCTTCGCTCTTGCAGTTGAAAGGTAATCTTGTACTCGTAAAGATCCGGCAGGCGCTCAACTTTCTTCTTGGCCATGGTTTCCCTTGAGGATTGGATTAGGATGGAGCATCATGCAAACCAAAAGCGAAAAGCTAGAATAGGTTTGCTTGCAGGGACATGAATTTGAGATAACCTCTCCTCTGCATGAACCGAGCGGTTGAAATCGTCAATTCCTTGCGCGCCGGCATGGAAGCAATGCTTCAAAGGGGAAACCCCGGAAAGGTGAGCAGTCTTCGCATGTTCAACTTCGAAAAGAACCGGGTGTCTCTTTACATGGAGGTCTCGGGGCCGGATGAGGTGTGTCGCCCGATGGGAAGAATCGACGTCGTTGAACTGCCTGTAGGAGGCAAGGGCAGGCCTACCTGCAACTGCGAAATGACCGATCTTTCTTCCGGAAAGTCGCAACATCTGCTTCTGCGGCCCAATTCCATGGATGAGAAAAACCTCGAACGAACCAAAGTCTTCAATTTTTTTCGCAAAGTGCTGAATTTGCCCGACGATGATTCCGCTCCGGTTGTAGGGGAGGGGGCGGATGATCCACATGAAGATGTCGGCTTGGCATCCCGTCCAAATGGCGAAAGCGTGGAATTGTTTCCTCCCGAAGGAGGAGTGTTGCCGCAAAACCCTCGTGGGGCGATGTAGGGCTTTCAGCGCCGAAAAAGCTCCGCCGCTTCGACCTTTCTAAGGGAACCCAGCTTTTCGATCTCTTCCATGGGGATGCGGGTCGAATCTCCGACGATGGAGAAGAGGATGCTGCGTGTTTGAACCCTGCGCTCGTAGAATTCGCGCAAATCCGCAAGAGTAGATGCTTCGATCTTGCGAAAACGAGCCAATCTGGGATCCATTTTCAGTCCCAGTTTGTCTACGTCGTAGACGAGGCCGGGAATGGATCGGGAAGGAATGGGGTTGGTTTTGTAGTTGCTCAGCAAAGAGGAACGGGCCGACTCCCAACGATTTTCGTTGATGGGCATTCGCTTGAGCAGATCAATGAAGGCTGACAGGGCGTCCAGCGTCTTGTCGGCCTGGCATCCGATCGATCCTACCATGACGTTTTCCTCCATCGGGCGTGACGGGGTGAAGAATCGCGCCCAGGCCGAGTAAGCCAGGGCTCTTGCTTCGCGAAGTTCCTGAAAGACCATGCCGGCCATTCCTCCGCCGAAATATTCGTTGTACAATTGAACCGAAGGAACGATTTCCTCATCGAGCAGGCCGGATGAGAACTCCAGACGGACTTGAGCCTGAGCCATCTCCTTGTGAACAAAATAAACCTGATCCTCGCCCGGATCAAGCGATCGAGCCGGATCGACCGCCCGAGGGTGGTGAATGGGTGCTTGTCCGAGAAAAGATCGCCTGAGGAGGGCTTCGATTTCCTCGGGAGAACGGGGCCCGAAATAAAGAATGGAACGAGGGGATTCCGCCGCTTGCTTGATCAAAAAAGCGAGCGAATCGACGTTGGAGGCATTCAATTCCTCGTTGGACGGACGCTTGAGGTACCGAGAGTTTTCACCGTAACGATGGAAATGAGCCAAGGCATGACTGAGTGAATTGGGGTCTTTTTGCTCGTCTTCCCTCTCGGCGAAAATGATTCCCTTGGTGTCGTTCCATACGGCATTAGAGCTTCTGGGATTGAGCAGATGCTTTTGCGCAAGTTCCAAAGAGGTCTCAAAACTTTCGTCCAAACCATTGAGACTGAAGGTGGAGAAGTCTTCGCGTACTCCGAACCCGAAGTCGGTTGCCAATTTGTACCATTCGATCTTCAATTGTTCCGAATCGAGTTCTCCGGCCCCAGCCCGATCGAGCATGCGCTTGGCGAAGGAAAGCATGGGCTCATGGTCGAAACCGAATTCCATTCGAGTCTCCAGGCTGAAAAGATCGTTCAGGGTGTTATGGGCGTGGATCAATCGAACGCCCGGCGCGATTTCGCGAACGGAAAAGTCTATGTCTTGCTCGAGGAACTTGGGATGGAGCGGAGCGCAGGAAAGTTGTTCGACCTCGCGCATGAACTCAGATTCCTTGTTGGGGTCGATGCTCAAGGGGTCGATCGGGGGTTTTTCGATGGAAGGCAGGTCGTGTTGAGCGTCGATTCGGAACCCGGAGACGTAGTTCGATCCGTAGTACTTGGAGGCGACGCGCAACAGTTCTTCCTTGGTTACCGCTTCCATGCGATCGATTTCGCTCATGGTCGTTTCCCAATCTACGAAGGCGAGAAAAGTGTCTCGCATTAGTTCCACTCGCTTGTCGTTCCTTTCGAAATTTTCCTTTTGCGTTTTTTTGAAATCGTTGATCACCGCATCCAATATCCAGTCCTCGAAGGCTCCCTGCTTGACCAACTCGATTTGCTCGAGCAGCAAATCCTCCGCCTCTTGCAGGCTTTGTCCGTCCTTGGGTACGGCATAGAGGTAATGGGCTCCGTAATCATTCATGTTCTGCGGGTAGCATCCGGCTGCCCGCACTCGCTGCCTCTCGACCAGGTTGAGGTTTATCAATCCGGCCACCGAGTTGTCTAGAATCATATCGATCAATCTTAGAGCGGCGTAATCGGGATGATGTCGCGGAGCTGTTCTGAATGCCAACACCACCTGCTCCTCACCGAGGTATTCGACTTGAACGAATTCCCGGCCCGACAGCGGTTTTTCCTCCCACTTGGGTTCTTCGGGCAAGTCCCCTTGGTTCTTCCATCCGGAAAAATAGCTTTTGATCAGCGAAAAAGTTCGTTCCGGATCGACGTCGCCGGAAATGCAGATGGCCATGTTTTGCGGAACGTAATGACGAGCATAGAAGGCTTCGATGGCTTGAATGGACGGATTCTTCAAGTGTTCCACCGTGCCCAGGGTCGATTGTTGTCCATAGGGGTGAACTTTGAAGAGCAGGTTGTTGACGGCTCGATAGATCAAGCGATGCTTGTTGTCGATCGCTCGATTCTTTTCTTCGTAGACCGTCTCGAGTTCGGTGTGAAAGAGGCGAAACACCGGCTGGGCGAATCGTTCGCTTTCGATCTTCGCCCAATGCTCGATGCGGTTGGAGGGCAAGTCGATCTTGTAGACCGTCTCCTCATGCCAAGTATGAGCGTTGACGCCCTTTGCTCCCATGTCTCCGTACACTCTGTCCATTTCGTTGGGCACCGCCCATTGAGCGGCCTCTTTCGAAAGCCGGTTGATCTCACGGTAGATTTCTGAACGTGTCGATTCATTGGTCTCCGCCGAGCGAAGTTCGTACAGCTGGCTTATCCTTTCGAGAAGGGGGGCTTCCTTCGCGTAGTCTGAAGTGCCGAAGGATCGGGTGCCTTTGAAGAGAAGGTGTTCCAGATAATGAGCCAAGCCGGTGTTTGTCGAAGGATCATGCTTGCTGCCGGCGCGGGTGACGATTTCGGCATGGAAACGAGGTTGCTCCGGGTTCAGACTGAGGTAAACGGAAAGACCGTTGTCTAGCTTGCGGTGGATGACTTGCATGGAAGGATGATCGATTTGGCCCTTGGAAAAGGAAGGCGAAACGCTGCCCGTATCAGAACAGGAAACAAGGAGGAGAATACCGAGAATGGGTTTGGTTCTTCTTTGCAGGATTGACTTGTGAATGCTCATGAAGAGAAACTGATGAAACGCAAACTCAGTCATCCTATCGATAAAGAAGCAAGATCCAATGAAATTCAGGTTCTACCATTATGAAAAATGCAGCACTTGCCGGAGGGCGAGAAAATGGCTCGAATCAAAAGGAATCGAGGTTGAGCCGATTCCGATTCGCGAGCATCCCCCGGGGAAGGAAGATTTGCGCAGACTGCTTCAAGGGAGGGAAGGATCGATTCGTCGGGCGTTCAATACCTCGAGCCCCGATTATCGCGAACCGGCGATAAAGGAAAGCATCGATTCCATGACCGAGGCCGAGGCCATCGATTTGTTGAGTAAAAAAGGAAACCTGATAAGGAGGCCGGTGCTCATAGGGGAGGGCTTGGTTCTTCAGGGATTCAACGAAGGCGTATGGGAAAAGAGCATCCCTTGATCTCGCAAAATACCGCTCAATGCTCATAAGTGGTTGAGTGAAGCCGACGATTCCCTTATCTTTCGCGCTTTGTATGAAAATGAATTCTCTGATCGAAATTTGGAGCGAATGCGTGAATGCCGGCGAAGTGGATCAAGTGTGTCGCTTGTATGCGGACGATGCCCGTCTGCTGGCCACCTTTGCCAGCGAGCCCATCGACAGCAAGGAGGGCATACGCGACTACTTCAAGGGATTTACCTCGCGGGAAGGAGCCGGTGTTTCCTTCGAATCCCATGGCGCGCTCAAGCAGACCCTCGGCAATGGACGATTTCTTTACACCGGAACTTACGCCTTCTTCCATGGCATGGGCCATGACAGAGTGCAGTTCCCCGCCCGCTACTCCTTTTTGGTGGATGAAACCGCCGAACCCCTGATCCTACACCATCATTCCTCCCTTGTTCCCTCGGCCTGAACCCCCGTCGACTCAACCCCTTGGTCAAATGCTCAGTCCCAAAGAAACCTTGGATACCTACTATTTGGAGGCTCGTCGCGACCTCCTTGAAATAGCCGCCTTGCTCGACCGTTATGACGAATCGGTCCGGAGGGCGGGTGGCAATGCCGAAGACGAAGGCAAACTGCTCGCCCTAAAGGAAGCGATGCAGCTGCTTGCCTCCGAAGATTTTCCCCTGGCCGACCGAACGGAGAAACTGCTGGAACTTTTTTCTCGTATCAATTGACCCCATTCATCGATGCAGATCATTCAACCTCATTATCACGCAATCGCCCGTACGGCCCAAGACTACGAACGCATGGCGATGTCCGGAGTGGTTGCGGTCTGCGAACCTGCATTCTGGGCCGGGTTTGACAGGCGCCATCCTGAAACCTTCATCGATTACTTTGCTCAAATTTCAGAATTTGAGCCTACCCGCGCAGCTGAATTTGGAATTCGTCATTTTTGTTGGGTGGCGGTCAATCCCAAGGAAGCGGAAAACGTCGAGTTGACCAATGAAGTACTGCGGCAAATGCCTGAATTCCTGGATAAGCCAAACTGCCTTGGCATCGGCGAGACGGGTCTGCACAAATCCACTCCAAATGAGATTGCCGGATTGGAAGCGCACGTAGAACTGGCGATGAAGCGCGATCAGTTAGTGCTAATCCATACGCCTCATCTTTCGGACAAAGCCCATGGGACCAAGACCGTGCTTGAGGTGTTGAAGGGAATGCAGGTGAACCCGGATCGCATCTGGATCGACCATGTAGAGGAACAGACCATCAAATGGGTTTTGGATGCCGGATACTGGGCGGGCATGACTCTTTATCCCGTCACTAAATGCAGTCCTCGCCGGGCCGTTGATATTTTGGAGAAATATTCCACTGAACGATTGTTGGTGAATTCTTCCGCTGACTGGGGGCCAAGTGATCCATTCACCTTGCAGGAGTGCATTGTAGATTTCCGCAAGCGTGGGCATTCCTTGCAGGAAGCGGTGGAAATCTTTCACAACAATCCCTGCCGGTTTCTCGGGCAAAATCCAAAGTGGGACATCAAGCCAATCCAAATCTCGGAAGCATAATTTGGGAGCATGCCGATGGCTCTGCGATTGTATGATACCATGTCCCGAGAAGTGCGGGACGTTTTTGCGATGGATGATGACTCTGTGCGTTTTTACTGCTGCGGTCCAACCGTATACGGTCCTGCCCACGTTGGAAATTTCAGGACCTTCGTGTTGCAGGACGTCTTTCGACGAGCCTTGGAGACAAGCGGCATGAAGACTTATCATGCGCGTAATCTTACCGATGTGGACGACAAGACCATCCGGGAGTCTCAGGCGGAAGGGGTCAGCCTTGGAGAATTCACCGATCGCTGGATCAATCGGTTCGAGCAGGATTGCGATGCATTGAATCTTCTAAGTCCTCACGTCCAGCCATCTGCGGTAGGTCACGTTCCCGAACAGATTGTTTTGATCGAACGCTTAATCGAGGGAGGCAAGGCCTATCAGGCCCCTGATAAATCCGTTTATTTCAAGGTGGATGCCTTTGAAGAGTACGGATCGCTGTCCAGGTTGGCGGATCGTCAAATTACCACCTCCAGCTCGGAGAGAGAAAGCTCGGATGAATACGATCGTGATTCGGCTGCCGATTTCGCTCTATGGAAAGCTCGGCGGCCAGAAGACGGTGAAAATTACTGGGAGTCTCCCTGGGGGCAGGGCAGGCCTGGTTGGCACATCGAATGCAGCGCGATTTGCCTGAAGCATCTGGGGGAGAGTTTCGACCTGCATTCAGGGGGAGTGGATTTGGTTTTTCCGCATCATGAAAATGAGATTGCCCAAGTCGAAGCGGCAACTGGCAAAACTTTTGCAAGGCATTGGTTCCACATTGCCCATCTTATGGTGGAGGGAACAAAAATGAGTAAATCCTTGGGCAATCTTTACACGCTGGAAGACATTCGCGAGCGTGGGCATACCGCTGAGGAGGTCCGCTACGTGCTGCTGTCCGGCAGTTATCGGCAACCCCTCAACTTCACTTTCGATTCCCTGAAGGCTGCCGGAAAAGCATTGAAGAAAATTTCAGACTTTGCATCGCGAATAGAATTCCCAGATGGGGAAAATCGCACGGAGTTGGCCACTGAATTTGGTCCTTTTCAGTCCGTTCAGGATGCAATTCTGAATGACCTCAATACAGCGGATGCCTTGGGGAAATTGTTTGGATTAATACGGGAACTTTCTGAGGCGTGGGTAAAAGGGGAATTGCAACGAAATGAGGAAGCCAGGCAATCCTTGCACAATGGTTTTCGCGCTGTTTTGGATTTGTTTGGGTTTGCTTTGAACCAGATGGTTCACGATGAGGCGCCCGAGGAGGTGATCGCATGGGCAAAAGAACGATGGCAGGCAAAATTGTCGAAGGATTGGTCGGCAGCCGATCTCATGCGCGATAAGATCGAGCAGGCTGGATGGACCGTCAAGGACGGCAAAGATGCTTACGAACTGAACAAATCATAATCTTCGATTTCAAATTTTCGTTAGAGAGTCACTCAGAAGGTCAGTCGTAATTATCTTATTTTGTGTCATGAACGACTTAAGGATAAGCGCCATCGGAAGTCGTTCCTCCATGTGGGGGGAAGGCCCCATCTATTGGAAGGAGCATTTGATCTACGTCGACATCGAGGGTCATTCCTTAATCCGCTTGAATCCTGAAAACAAAGAGGAGGAAGTTTGGGAGATGGGCGAAAGAATTGGCGCGGTGGTTCCGACTCTTGGCGAAGATTTTATCTGTGCCGGAGATTCGGGCATCTACCGTTTCGATCCCTCCAACGATCAAAAAACCAATCTGGCTGATCCGGAAGCAGGCAAAAGACCGGATAATCGTTTTAATGATGGGAAGTGCGACCCAAGCGGTCGTTTCTGGGCAGGTACGATCAGTACCGTAAAAAAACAGGGAGATGCCAACCTTTACCAATTGGATCGCTCGGGCTTGCTCACCTTGCAGGTTGGCGGAGTGACCAACTCGAATGGGATCTGTTGGAGCGCTTCCAAAACCGAGATGTATTACGTTGATACTCCCACCCTGAAAGTGGTCGCCTACGACTACGAGGATAAAACCGGAAAACTGGGAGAATCCAGAGTAGCGGTTGATTTTCAGGATTTGAAGTTGGAAGGCTCTCCGGACGGAATGACCATTGATGCGCAAGGCATGCTCTGGGTGGTTCTGTGCCATGGAGGCGCGGTGGTACAAGTAAATCCAGATTCAGGAGAACTCCTTCAGAAAGTTGAGCTGCCCTGCGTGGAAACAACCGCCTGCGCATTTGGTGGAAGGAATTTGGACCGTCTGTTTGTGACTACGGGCATTCACAAAACGCTCACTGAAAAAGACGCAGGTAAAGTTTTTGTGATTGATGGTCTCGGAGTTTGCGGGGTTCCCGCCTTTCCCTATCGCGGTTAATCAAAATTCATAAATCGATGCGGGCAAGGCGCGGATCGAGGCATCAAATAGATTTGATATAACACCCACCCCGATCTAAACCTTTTAGCTTATGAGTTTTTCCTTATCCAATCGAGCAGCGCTCATTACAGGAAGTACCCGCGGTTTGGGACTTGGTGTCGCTGAAAGTCTTGCCGGCGCCGGGGCTAGAGTCGCCCTTAATTATTTTGGGAATCGCGAGGCTGCCGAAGAGGCGAGGGAGCGTTTAGTAAAAAGTGGAGCTCAGGTCATGCTGATTCGAGCCGACGTAACGGACAAGGAGCAGGTTGCTGCGATGGTAGAGGCGGTGGAAGAGAAATTCGGCTCCCTGGATATACTGGTTCCCAATGCCACCGGCCCCCAGCCGCAAAAGCCAATAGAAGACTATGATGCTGATTTTTACCGGGAAATGTATGAGTTTTTTGTCCTTAGTCCCTTTCTCTTGGCCCAAGCTGCGCTGCCCGGAATGAAGAAGCGCGGATGGGGGAGAATCGTTAACATAACCAGCGAAGTTTATCATGGTTCCGTCCCCCGATTCACTGCCTACGTAGCGGCCAAGGGCGGTCAGATCGGCTGGAGCCGCAGCCTTTCCGTCGAACTTGCCTCTTGCGGAATTACGGTCAATACCGTTGCCCCGGGATGGATTCCCACCGAACGGCATGCCGATGATCCTCAGGAAGACAAGGACGCATACCTGCAAACGATACCGGTGGGGCGTTGGGGGACCCCTAAGGACGTGGGGGATGCGGTTCGTTTTTTTGCTTCGGAAGAATCGTCCTTCGTTAGCGGTCAGACGCTTTGCGTAAATGGCGGGCGCACCCCTTGGTAATCCTTGACCGTGTCCAAACTATCCCACTTGATGAAAATTATGAAAATCAAATATGCCCTTGCCTGTGGCTTTCTCTCCTTGGGTCTGTTCTTTCTTGCAGGCTGCAGCGGGGATTCGCCCTCTTCGCAATCCAATGCTCCATCCTTTGCTTACGTAACCAACGGAATCGACCCCTTCTGGGATTTATGCGCCGCTGGAGTACGCATTGCCGAGAAGGAATTTGCCGTGAATTGCGAGGTGCTGATGCCTCCCAAAGGCGTAGTAGATCAAAAGAGAATGATGGAGGCGATGTTGGCGAAAGGAATTGATGGGGTGGCCGTAAGTCCAATCGATGCCGATAATCAGACCCCTTTTCTCAATGAAGTGGGAAAGAATACCATTTTAATCACCCAGGATGCCGATGCTCCCAATAGCGACCGTCTGGTTTACATCGGTACCAACAATTACAAAGCAGGTCGGGCTCTTGGGAAGTTGGTGAAATCCGCGATTCCTGAAGGTGGGGAAGTGATGATTTTCGTGGGTCGACTTGAACAACTCAATGCGCGTCAGCGCCGTCAGGGTGTAATCGATGAATTGTTGAACCGTCCCATGCAGGAGCTGGATCAGGTAAAGTTCGATTCCGTTGATTCAGCAAACCTATCCGCGGAAGGATCGAAGTATGTGGTGGTTGATACCCGCACGGATAATTTCGACAAGGCCAAGGCCAAGAGCAATGCCGAGGATTCCATCACCAAATATAAAAATTTGAAATGCATGGTCGGATTGTTCGCCTACAACCCACCTGCCTGCATCGACGCGATCAAAGAGGCCAATAAACTGGGCCGGATCAAGGTATGTGGATTCGATGAACAGGATGCTCTCTTGCAAGCCATCCAGGATGGGCATGCGCATGGAACGATCAGCCAGCAACCATGGGAATATGGATATGAATCGATCAAGATGCTCAAATCGATTTACGAGGGCAAGCTGCCTGAAGGCAAATATTTCGAACTTCCCTTTCTGGTAGTGGATCAAAAAAACGTCAAAGAGTTCTGGGAGAAGAAAAAAGAGATGGCTGAACTCGGCAAACAAGGTTGATTCATGGGGGCAGGTTCCTCCCCATATTTGGAAGTCAAGGAACTTCGAAAAAGTTTTCCCGGAGTCTTGGCCCTCAAAGGGGTTTCTCTCTCCCTGGCAAAGGGAGAAGTACTTGCTCTGATAGGAGAAAATGGGGCCGGTAAAAGCACCCTGATGAAAATTCTCGCCGGAGTACAGCCTGCGGACGAGGGAGTCTTTCGCGTCAACGGAGAAGAAGTGTCTTTTCGTTGCGTTAATGATGCCATGGACAAGGGGATTGCCTTGATTCATCAGGAACTGAATCTTTGCGGCAACCTTGATCTTGCCGCGAACGTATTTCTTGGAAGGGAGTCAGCGAGGGGTGGTTTGATTGACGAACCCACCATGCGCAAGGAAGCGAGAAAGTATCTGGATTTGGTCGGGCTGGATTTGCCGGTTGAAACCATTGCTGGCTCCATCCCGATTGGAAAACAACAGCTCGTTGAAATTGCCAAGGCGCTTTCTTCGGATGCTCGTGTACTGATTATGGATGAACCCACAAGCAGTTTATCCCAAAAAGAAACCGAGACTTTATTCGGAGTGGTGAAGGATCTGCGGGAGAAAGGGATCAGTGTCATTTATATTTCTCATCGTCTGGGAGAAGTGATTGAGCTTGCGGATCGGGTGACGGTTTTTCGGGACGGTGAAAATGCCGGAGAGTTGACGGGAGATGAGATTAATCACCAAAATATGGTTAAGCTGATGGTGGGGCGTGAGCTTAGCGAGTTTTATGAGCGCAAGGTTCATGAACCAGGTCCTGCCGTTCTAAAAGTGGATCAGGTCTGCACCTCGGCTTTTCCTGGATCTCCTCTCTCCTTGGAAGTGAAATCTGGTGAAATCGTGGGAATAGCCGGTCTGGTCGGAGCAGGGCGAACTGAACTCTTGCAGACGATTTTTGGAGTGGCTCCGGCGATTTCAGGAATTCTGGAAATCAATGGCAAAGCGTTGACGATTGACAGTCCAATGACGGCGATTGAAGCAGGGATTGCTCTGGCCCCGGAAGACCGCAAGCAACATGGGCTCGTACTGCCGATGACGGTCCGGGAAAACTGCAGTTTATCCAGCCTGAAAAGGGATGCTGCCCGTGGCTGGCTCAATGAGAAAGCCGAAGAAAAAGTTACCGATACAGCGGTGGAGTCCATGAAAATCAAGACGCCCGACAATGAACAAATCACTCGTTTTCTCTCTGGTGGAAATCAGCAGAAAATCGTGCTGGGGAAATGGCTGGCGATGAAACCAAACCTGCTCATGCTCGACGAACCGACCCGGGGAATTGACGTAGGAGCGAAAAGGGAGATTTACAAATTGATTGAAAAGCTGGCAAGTGAAGGGATGGCCATCCTCTTTGTATCCAGTGAAATGGAAGAGGTTTTGGGCATGTCTGACCGCGCTTACGTCATGCATGAGGGCAAAATTGCCGGTGAGTTGAGCAGGGGTCAACTGAGCGAAGAAGCCATCATGAATCTTGCCACCGGTAATTTACAACCGATTTGAAACCAATAGATGCTATGAAGAAAAATATCCTTGGAATCTTTCTTTTGCTGGTCGCGATCTTTGTGATCACAGCGATCATCAACCCAAAGTTTCTCAATGCTTACAACATGCAGAACCTGGTCAAGTGGTCGAGTCTCTATGCGGTTATGAGCCTTGGGGTTGCATTCGTGATTATCACTGGAGGAATTGATCTTTCCATCGGTTCGGTGGTTGGACTGGTGGCGGTCGTTTTGTCAATCTGCCTGAAGCTCGAAGGAATGGACCCATGGATCGCCATCGGGCTTGCGCTGGGGCTTTCATTGGCCATTGGCTTTTTGCACGGCATTTTAATCACCAAGGCAAAGGTTCAGCCCTTTGTGGTTACCTTGTGCGGTCTTTTGGTTTACCGGAGCGCGGGACGATGGTTGACCGACAACCAGTCGATCGGGCCTATGCCTTTGCAGGAGGATCCGGGCTTTGCCAATATCGAGCAAATTCAGGGACTGGACTTTTTGTTCAGCGGAAAGATCGCTCTGGGCTCCTTTAATCTTCCAACTCCAGCTTTGTTTCTTCTGGTCCTCAGCGTGGCAGCGGCCGTTTTTCTTCGGCGCACGATCTGGGGAAGATATCTGTTCGCGCTTGGCAACAACGAGGAGGGCACCCGGTACAGCGGGATTGATACCGACCGGATGAAAATTATTGCCTATGCGCTGTGTTCCTTATTCGCGGGCATCGCTGGTATACTTTTTGCCTTTGAGCTCGATTCCGTACAACCAGCGCAGACCGGAGAGTTTTATGAACTCTATGCAATCGCTGCAGCGGTTTTAGGGGGATGCAGCTTACGCGGCGGAGAGGGTACGGTTTTGGGAGTGGTGATCGCGGCAGCGGTGATCCGCTTGATTTACAATTCCATCAATATGGTGGGTATATCCACGCATTTGGAATTCGGGATTCTTGGACTGGTTATTCTGCTCGGGGTCATGGGAGATGAAATTCTCAAGAAAGCGGTGGCTCGAAAACAAGCGGCGCTAAGATCCTAATTCCTGCTGTCGGAGTGCCCTAGGTTTTTTTCCGGGCAGATCAGGTCTCGGATTCTCTGCTTCAATTCCTTGGGCTGAGGAAAGCCCGACTCTTTTTTGCGGCACCACAAGAGCCGCTTTTCGTGCCACACCTGAAAAACCCCGGCCTCTTCCTTGCTGGGTTCCAAGGAAACGGAGCCGATCTCATCCGCAAAAGTAGTCAAGAGTTCCTGGGCAAGCCAAGTTGCCCGCAGCATCCATCCGCAACCCGGGCAGTAAAGAATGCGAAGGGCAGGAGGTTTTGATGGCTTGGTTGGTGTCCGAGAACACATGGGGAAACTAGAGAGCCCTCCTTTTCAGCAAAGGGCAAGCATCGATTATTGGGATCGTTGCGGTTCATTCCTGTTGCCAAGGCCGGTGGGAAGCATTTGATGAATGGATTATGAACTTTATCGGAATCGACGTGGGAACTTCTTCCATCAAGGCCTTGTTGGTGGATTCATCGGGCAAGGTATTGGCTGCCGCCAATCCGGAATATCCCTTCCAAACGCCCGCTCCATTGCAGGCGGAGACCGACCCGGAGGTCTGGTGGGATGCAACTTGTCGGGCCTTGCGAGACTTGTTGAAGGAAACCTCCCCCGAAAGCATTTCCGGAATCGGATTAACCGGGCAGATGCATGGCCTCGTGATTTTGGATGGGAGAGGCAATGCCCTCAGGCCCTGCATCATGTGGAACGACCAGCGTTCCTACAAGGAGTGTCAGGAGATGACCGAGGCGCTTGGGGAATCGGAAGTCCTGCGAATCACCGGCAATCCCATTCTTGCCGGATTTACCGCGCCGAAGTTGCGTTGGGTGGAGAAGTTCGAGCCTGAAGTCTTTTCCAGGATCGCCAAGGTTCTGTTGCCCAAGGATTTCATTCGTTATCGTCTGACGGGAGAATTCTTCTCCGAGGTGTCGGATGCATCGGGCACCTCCATGCTCAACGTGGGCGAAAGAAATTGGTCGGATCAAATTCTTTCGGGAATGGGCTGGCCAAGGGAGTGGTTGCCCGAGGTCACGGAGTCCACCGTGGCATCGGCCGCCGTATCCGCGGATGCAGCCGCCCGAACCGGACTGAGCGCGGGGACTCCCGTCGTTGCGGGTGGAGGAGATCAGGCTGCCCAGGCAGTCGGGTGCGGGATAGTCAGGGAAGGCATGGTTTCGGCAACTCTTGGCACCAGCGGGGTGGTGTTTGCTCAAAGCGACGACTACCGGGTTGAGCCAGAAGGGAAGTTGCATGCCTTCTGTCATGCGGTTCCCGGGAAGTGGCATTTGATGGGAGTGATGCTGTCCGCCGCGGGTTCCTTTCAATGGTATAAGAATCGTCTCGGCGGTGAGGAAAAGGCTTCGGAGGAAGAAGGAAATGGAAACGCCTACGATCTTCTTACCGAGGATGCGGCTTCCGTGCCTCCGGGTTGCGAAGGATTGATTTTTCTCCCCTATTTGTCAGGGGAAAGAACTCCCCATCCCGATCCGCATGCCCGCGGCGCCTTCGTCGGATTGACCTTGAGGCACGCCAAAGCCCATATGACACGGGCGGTGCTGGAGGGGGTAAGTTTTGGACTGAAGGATTCCCTGAGCCTGATGCAGCAATTGGGCGTCAGGCCCGACCGAGTGGTCTTGTCAGGGGGCGGGGCCCGTTCAAGCCTCTGGAAGCAAATGTTAGCGGACGTTTTCGAAACCCCTTGCGCTTTGGTGAATTCGCGTGAAGGAGCCGCTTATGGAGCGGCGTTGCTGGCATCGGTCGGGTGTGGAAATCACCCGGGTGTCGAAGAGGCGGCAAAAGCCTGGATAAAGGAAACCGAACGGATCGAAGTCGGTGAGGAGCATTCCGATTACAAACGCAATTACTCCATTTATCAATCGCTGTATCCCAGCCTCAAAGCCACTTTCGGCCAGCTTTCCCAGGCATGATCGAGTCTCTTCAAGGAGAGAGAAGCGCCCTCCCTTACGAGTCTTCCCGAATCTTGGGAGAATATTTGCTCTTTCACTACGGGTCTCCAACAGAGCAGTTTCCTTGGGCAGGCGGCCCGGAGGAGGCCATGGAGTTTCCGTCGCGAAGCGTGCAGGAGTTGATTGATCCCTCCAGTAGACTTGAGTCGGCCCTTGACCTCGGTTGCGCCGTGGGCAAAAGCACTTTCGTCTTGTCTTCCCTTTGCGATTCGGTTCTCGGAGTGGATGCGTCGATTTCCTTCATTCAGGCCGCCCAAACGATTTTGAGCAAGGGGGGCATTGAATTCGAGTTTCATGAAGAAGGCTCTCGATGGAAAAGGGGAATGGCCAAGGTCGACGCCCCTCGAGAAAACGTCAGTTTCGAAGTGGGGGATGCATGCAATTTACGCAATGATCTGGGGTGCTTTGACTTGGTTCATGCAGCCAATCTGCTTTGCCGGCTGCCCGATCCGCGTGTGTTGCTCGCAAAGCTGCCCGATCTGGTCAAGCCGGGCGGACAATTGCTTCTTGTCACTCCCTTTACTTGGTTGGAGGAGTTTACGCCCAAGCAAAATTGGTTGGAGTCCAAGGATTCGGAAAGCGCCCTGAAGGAATTGCTTGGAGAATGCTTCGATCTTGAGTTCGAGAAGAACCTGCCCTTTCTCATTCGCGAGCATAGAAGGAAGTACCAATACGGCGTTGCCTTGGGTATGCGCTGGAGAAGAATCCAAAGATGAAGGTCGATTGCTTCTTGCGTTCCATTGCTTCACAAGGCAGACCAGACGAAAAATGGTCATTGGCGTTGCAAGCTCTGTGGTGGGCGAAGAAGGGGGACTGGAACGAGGCGCATTCTTGCGCCCAGGATGCGGGAACTCCGGAGGGAGACTGGGTGCACGCCTATTTGCATCGGGTTGAAGGAGACTTGGGCAATGCCGCGTATTGGTACGATCGGGCGGGAAAACCTCTTCCCCGGATCTCATTGAGTGAAGAATGGGAGGAATTAGCCAAGAATTTGGCGGTTCCGTGAGAGCGCCCGAGCATCCACTCAATCAGGATCAGCTCATTCCCGATGACGCTCGATGGGATTGGCTGACCCCTTTATGCCTGTTGGGGCTTAGCGTGATGAGCGTCTTGTTCATTCGTTCGGCTCAGGCCTATGGGGGAGGAAACTATTGGAAGATGCAGGTATTGTGGTGCTTGATCGGTGGCTGCGTCTATTGGGTGGTTTCGGTCATTGACTATCAATTTTGGATGAGGTACGCCCATTTGGCCTACTTTGCCGTAGTTTTGGCGCTTTTACTCGTTTTTGGCGGACCCTCGATCTACGGAGCCAGAAGATGGATTGATTTCGGCTTGTTCAAAGTGCAGCCTTCCGAGTTGGCAAAATGGAGCACTTTGATTCTTGGGGCCAGTTTGCTCGCTCGATCCAAAGTCGGAGACATGAAGGATTCGATTCGAGGAATACTCAAACTCGCGGCTTGCTTCACCTTGCCTATGTTCTTGATTTTTCTGCAACCTGACTTAGGCTCGACGATGGTTTTTCCTCCCGTTGCCTTTTCACTTTTGTACGTCGCTCGCATGCCAACCAAATTCTTCGTTTCCACGTTTGTCGTATTCGTGGTTTTGCTTGGTCTGCTCGGCATAGATTTATACCACTATTACCAATATAAACTAGAGAATCCAAATCCCTCGGATGCCGTGGTGGCCTTCGAGGACACCTCGCTACTCCCTCTCAAGGATTACCAGCGCAAACGCATTCTGACCTTTCTTGCTCCTGAAGTCGAAGATCCCCATGGCATTGGATCGAATTGGAACCGTATCCAAGCGCTCATCGCCGTTGCCACCGGAGGAATTCAAGGAAAAGGCCTGGGAGAAGGAATGCAAGCCAAGCTCGGCTATTTGCCGACTGCCGTGGCCCACAATGACTTCATCTTTGCAGTCATTGCCGAGGAATCCGGCTTGCTTGGCGGTTCGCTTGCCATTGGCATGCTTGCGTTGGTCATATTTGGTTGCCTTCGCGTGGCAGCCAAATCCTCCGATCGTTTCGGCTCCATGCTTGCGGTCGGAGTTTCCGTATTGTTGATGACTCACGTGTTCGTCAACGTAGGAATGACCATCGGAATCACTCCGATTACCGGCTTGCCGTTGCCTTTTCTCAGCTACGGCGGGTCTTTCATGGTCGTTAGTTTCCTGATGCTTGGGATGGTGCAAAGCGTATTTCGTCACAGGAAGGCGCCCCGATGAAAGTCGTCGTGTTCCCCCTGACGAGTCGCTTGCTCATGGTGAGGATTGGATTTACCAACTCCTCCTGCAATGGCTAGAAGAAATCGAAGAAGAAATTCACCCTCACACAATCAGGCAAATCCTGCCGACTCCGCTTCCTCGGAAGACCGTAGAGAAAACGACATGTCATCGGCTCCCTTGGAGCCTCGCCCTTTTCTGATCGATAGAAAGGAATTGCGGGAGTCCGCCCTTGAGAGAGCAAAAAACCGGCCTATTCGAGAACGCATCGTGGCCTTCTTTCGGAGGGAGAAGAATCAGGATTACAAGGAACTGATCATCAATACCGAAGCGTTGGAGCGTCGCGTAGCCATGATGGAGAATGGAATTCTCCAAGGGTTCGACATCGAGCGATTGGACAAGGATCGTATGGTGGGGGCGATCTTCAAGGGAAAAGTGCAAAATTTGGAAGCCGGGTTGAAGGCGGCTTTCGTCGACATTGGCCAGGAAAAGAATGCATTTCTTCATTATTGGGACATGTTGCCCGGCGCAAACAATGATCCATCGGTGGAAATTGTTCGCGAGAACCGCAAAAAGTCCTCTGGCAAAAACGAGGCCAAATCGGTGTCCGACATCCCGCGTGTCTTCCCCATCGGTTCGGAGATAGTGGTTCAGATCACCAAGGCCCAGATTGGCAGCAAGGGTCCGAGAACCACCACCAACCTCTCGCTTCCGGGGCGCTTTCTCGTGCTCATGCCCTATGCCGGACAGTGCGGAATTTCACGAAAGATCGAGGACAAGGAGGAAAGAAAGCGACTCAAGCGCATCATTTCCAACCTCTCCCTCCGCGAGGGAATGGGAGTGATCATCCGCACGATCGGTCAAAACAAGCCTGAACGGTTTTTCGTGCGGGATCTTCATTTGCTCATGCAGCAATGGGATCAAATCGAGACTCGCATCAGGAACGAAAAGGATCCTTGCTTGTTGTACGAGGAACCCGACCTCATCGGACTGACCGCTCGCGATTTTCTGACCGATGACGTCGACCGGGTGCAGATCGACAATCGCGAGGATCATGATCGGTTGATTGATACCATTCAACGAATATCGCCAAAATCAAAGGCGAAGGTATCCTTGTTCGAGGAGGAAATTCCCATCTTTCAAAGATTCAACGTCGAGAGACAAATCGAACAGACCTTCATGCGTCGGGTCTTGTTGCCGTCGGGAGGGGAAATCGTAATGGAGGAAACCGAGGCGTTGGTTTCCATCGACGTCAACACCGGTAGTCACAAGGGCAGCCGCAAGGACGGCAAGAATTTCATTCTTCAGGCCAATTTGGAAGCAGCCATCGAAGTTGCGCGCCAAATGCGACTGCGCAACTTGGGAGGGCTGGTGATCATCGATTTCATCGACATGAAGAACCGGGGAGACCAACGCAAGGTCTTCCAAAAGATGAAATCGGTGATGGCAGAGGACAAGGCCAAGCACAATATCTTGCCCATTTCGGAGTTGGGCATCATGCAGATCACCCGTCAAAGGCATGACGAAAGCAATTCCAGCGGAGTTTTCGAACCGTGTCCGTACTGCAAGGGCAGGGGTATCGTGAAATCTCCTCGGTCCATCAGCATCGAGATTCAGCGTTTGATTTCCAATGCGGTTCGCAGATCGGCGGTCAACGATCGTGAAACCTCGCCGTGCTTCAAGGTTTTCCTCCATCCTGCGGTTCTTAGGCGGTTGCGAGGTCCCGATGCGCCCTTGCTTTCCAGGTTGGAAAAGAATTATGGCATGAGGCTAAGTTTCGAAGCCGCGGAAAGTTATCACATGGAAAACTTCAAGTTGGTGGACGAATCCACCGGCAAGGAAATTCGCTGATCAGGAAAGAAGGCTAGATGCGAATCCTTGGAGCATTCGACAAGTTCAAGGATTCTTTCGGAGCGGAAGAGGCATGTTCCCTGCTTCTTCGTTCGGTTGAGGAATCATCGCTTGATCATCCGGTGATTTTCTGTCCTTTGACCGATGGTGGCGAGGGCTTTGTCGACACGCTTGCCCGGGGCCATGCGGTGGAGAAGATCGAAACGCCCGTACGCAATTCCCTTGCGAGGCGAAAGCCGGCTCACGTCCACCTCTTTTCCATTGCCGACCTGAGCGACCGTGTACGCTCGCTCCTCGCATTGCCAAAGGAAGGAAAGTTAGCCGTGCTCGAAATGGCTTCCGCATGCCCTTTGAGCGAGCTTTCTCAAAAGGAACGAAATGCTTGGAACACGACCACCTTGGGAGTCGGTGATTTGTTGCTTGCGGCAAAATCCGCTCAAGCCGACGTCATTCTTCTTGGTATCGGTGGAAGTTCGACGAACGACGCCGGTATCGGAGCGTTGCGATCGCTTGGCTTGGAATTGCTGGACCAGTCAGGGCGTTCCTTGGATTCATGCGCTCCCAAGGATTGGCCTTCGGTTCATTCCATTGACGCATCCTCCCTGAAATCGCTTCCCCGCATCGTGATTGCGTGTGACGTAGAGAATCCTCTGTTGGGCATCGATGGGGCAACCAGACGATTTGGTCCGCAAAAAGGCTTGGTTCATGAGCAGGTCGAAAAAATGGAAGATGCCATGCGAAGCATGGTCCGCCGACTATCGGAAATTCAGCAACGGGCGAACTCGCTGGCTGAAGAGCCAGGCGCCGGGGCGGCGGGAGGCCTTGGTTTCGGGTTGTCTTTGTTTTACGAGGTTAATTTGGTCTCAGGGTTCGAACTTGTTGCGGAATGGTTGGACCTTGAGAGAAAAGTACTGCAATCCGATCTCATTGTAACCGGTGAAGGAAAACTCGATCCCTCCTCCCTCTTCGGCAAGGGTCCGATCCAGTTGTTGCGCATGGCGGAACGAGCTGAAAAACCATCCCTGTTCTTGTGCGCTTCAATGGATCGACAAGTCGTCCGAGAACTTGCCCTTGAGTTCAAAAGGACCCGTTTTCTTGCCTTTGCCAAGGAGGAGTGGAGTTTGGAGCGCAACCTAAGCGAAGCCAGAAGTCTTTTCCTCGCAACTTGCGGATCCTTTTTCAGGTCCTTTGCGGATCCCTCGGCATTGCCTTGCAACAAGCTAAGGGAGACTCGATTCAAGAGGATTCGCAGAATCAAGCGTTTGCTGCGCCACCTGCCACGCCGTTCAAACGTGCACAATTATCCTGTTCTCAAATGGTTTTCGGAGACAGCTTACAAAAGGGCTTACCTTTGGTCCTTCAAGAATCAATACGTTTGCGCCGCCCTTTTTTTGGGCATTTGGGTATCCCTGCTTCCGATTGTCGGCATTCAAATGATCGTAGTCTTTCTTCTTGCAGTGCTCCTGCGAGCCAACTTGCCGATCGCCGTCGCTCTACAATGGATTTCCAATCCTCTGACGATGGGCCCCTTGTATTTTGCCGATTACAAGGTGGGGATGGACTTTCTCGAATTGCTTGGGGTCGATTATCCGCGCAATCAGTTGTTGAGTCCGGATTACGACTGGTCGAAATTTTCATTCAAGGAACTTCTCAGATTAGTAGACACTTTTCCGCCGATGTTTGTCGGAGGATCGATTTTGGGGATCTTTCTCGGAGTGGTCGCGGTCTTTCTTTACAAGTCGATCGCCAAGTTCTACAAACCATGATCATGGCATTGGCAAAAGGAGTCGTTTCGTGCGAGTAGAGGGTCATCTTTCAGGGCGTATTTGGTTTGTTCCGTTTCTTTTCTGGGCAATTCCCTTTCTCGATTCAGTTGCCGCAAAGCCTGCGATCAAGCTAGGGGTCGATCATTTGGAAGATCGGGCGTTCGACGTCCTCAGGGGCAAGCGCGTCGGTTTGCTGACTCATCCTGCAGGCAAAAATTCCATGGGCAGAAGCACGGTTATGGTCTTGAAGCAGTCGCCCTTGGTCAGATTGACGGCTTTGTTCGGCCCGGAACACGGAATTTACGGAGATGAAAAGGCGTCCGTCCCCGTGGACGACAAGGTCGACGATCGTACCGGTTTGCCCGTCTATTCCCTGTACGGAAAGTACCGCAAACCGACCAAAGAGATGCTTGGCGAAATCGACTGCCTCGTAATCGATCTTCAGGACGTGGGGGTGCGATGTTACACTTACGTCAGTTGCATGCGCTACGCTATGGAGGCTTGCTTTGAAAACAAGGTGGAAGTCGTGGTGCTGGATCGACCCAACCCTTTGGGCGGGCTCAAGCTCGCCGGGCCCATGATCGATCCGGAATGGATCAGCTACGTGGGCGCCTTCCCCATGCCTTTCGTCCACGGCATGACCATCGCCGAACTGGCATTGTGGGCCAAGAAGACACCTGGAATACTAAAAGTCGATGATTCGGTCAGAAAATCGGGCAGGCTCTTGGTCGTTCCCATGAAAGGTTGGAAAAGAAGCATGACTTGGCCGGCCACTGGTCTTGATTGGCACGCCACCTCACCGAACATACCCACTTTGGATGCGGTTGCAGGATACCCCATGACCGGTCTTGGGGCTCAATTGGGCAAGTTCAAGCACGGAATCGGCACCGAATTTCCCTTTCGTTTGCTTTCCTTCGAGGGGAAGCAACCAGAGGAGCTTTTGCAGGCTTTGCAGAAGGAGGAGTTGTCCGGATTGAGCTTCAAGATTCTGCGAACCAAAGATTCTTCCGGCAAGACTGTCGAGGGAGTATACGTCGTGATTCGCGACTGGTCTTCCTGGAAGCCGACGGAGTTGGCTTTTGCCATGATGCGATTATCGGTCCGCTGGCAAACGCCAAGTCCATTTTCAGGGGTCAAGGATTCTGAGAGGAAGTTGTTCAACAAGCACGTCGGATCCAGCGCTTGGTGGAATCGCATCGAAGGCTCTGCTGGTGAAATCGACCCCGGACCATTTTTGGATAAATGGGATTTGCAAGCTCAGTCCTTTCGCAAGCAAGTAAGCCATTGCCTGCTTTACTGAGGAGTCTTCTGCGGATGGATCAGCGAATCAGCTCGTCTTGCGAAAGCACTTTCACTTGGTAAAGCCTGAGAGCGTCTTCAGCAGTGTCTTCGTCTTCCATGGCAATGGCGAGAAGAGGCTTGCCGTTAGGCTGGTGAAGAAAAGGGTAAACGTAGTGGATGTTGATCTCGGCCCGAAGCAGGGCAAGGGTTACCTGCGAAAAGGATCCTTCCTTGTCCAGTTCCACCGCAAGGATCGATCTTTCGGTAAAACTGATCGATTGGCTCTTGAGCAGGCGCGCCAAGTCCTTCGGGTAATTGGGAATCAGTCGAATCACTGCGCTGTCCGTGGTATCCAGAACGGAAATCGCGAGTATCTCGATGTCATGTTCCCTGAGCATGGTTACGAAGTCGTTCAGCCAGCCAACCTTGTGCTCGGCGTAGATGACGAATTGCCTGATTGGATCCTTGCCTGGATTTCGGAGAGTAGAGGAACCTTCTGAAAAATCAGTCATGGGTAAGGGGGTAATTGAGGAGAGGTCTCGTCCGCAGCTTCAATCACAATGCGTTCTTGCCACGGGTAGGAATTAGTTCTTAGTTGTTTGGATTAGGACATGGGCAAGTACATCATATACTTTTTACCTATTGTGGCGCTTTATCAAGTTCTTTATGGGAGCGGTTCAAAATGGTTAGCGTGCGAATTGTCCGATTTGGAAGAGGCGGCGGAGTCAGGAGACGCTTATGCGATGGGGTACCTTTCCCTTTGCCATCTTCACGGCGACAAGGGGTTGACGATTTCGCTTTCCGAAGCTCGATTTCATGCGGAACAATCGGCTCGCAGGGGGCATTGGTCCGGAGAATTTTCACTCGGTTGTCTTTCTCGCTTGAAGCCATTGGGGCCGGATGGAGCGATGGTCGCCAAGAGGTTCCTCAATGCATTTAGAGATCCAGACGGGCAGTTGGTTCGGGAGGCGGCGTTTGGCGACCCTTTCGCCATGTATGCCTTGGCGGAGATCTTCTCCTGCGATGAACTCAAGAGCGTGATCGAATGCGATCTTAAGTTGGCCGCTCGGTATTATGAAACTTCGGCGGCTGCAGGCTATGGCCCCTCGAAGGTTCAAAGCGCTCTGATTCTGTTGAATGGAATGCTGGGCTCATCGGCGGATGAGGAAGCTCAAAGAAAGCAAGGCGTCTCACTGCTTTCATCCGCCATTGAACAAAAATTGCCCGCAGCTCATCATTATCTCGCCAGATGTTATTGGGAAGGAAACGGTATCGAACAGGACGCGGCTATGGCATTGGTTCACTTTCAGGCTGCCGCGGAGGGAGGCTTCACTCCTTCTCTTTTGATTGCAGCGGATTTCCATGCTTACGGTCTGGCAGGTCCGTCAAACAGAAAGCTTGCCATGGAATATGCCTTTCGGGCCGTTGAAATGGGCGTGGATGAGGCCCGTCTAAAGATATCCGAATACGAAAACCTGGATGACGAGACCTCTTCCCCCAAAGTGGTCGTCGCCGATGCAACGACTCCGAAGCCCGTCGATGCCGACCCTTTGCTTTCCGATTCCTCCACCCCGGGCAATAACCGCCCAATCAAAGAGGAGGACCTCCTTTCTTCCATTCGATTGCCGCCGGCTTACGCTCACTCCGAAGAAAAAGAGGCAAAGCCTGCTGGCTTGGCTGACGTCCCGTTTGAAGCTTCCTTGCAAACAAAAGTGGCTTCGAATGATTCCAGCGCCCCGTCCGTTGATGAGACGCGAGAGCATGCAAAGCGACTCTACTGGAGCGAAGAGACGAAGGCCAATTTGGATGACGCCAGAAAATTGTTCTTGCTTGCTTCCAATCTCGGAGATGCCGAATCCGCGAGGTATCTTGGGCTCATCCACCTCAAGGGAAAAGGAGTTGAGAAGGATGTGGGCCAAGCGATGAAATGGCTGCAGTTGGCTGCCGATAGAGGAGACGCCTTGGCCGCCAAGAACTTGCATTCGCTCAAAAGAATCATGGGAGAGTAGCTTTTTTGGGGTTTACGAGACCAGATAAACAAGTAGTGTAACGAGGGTTAGGAGAGATGGCAGAGTGGTCGAATGCGCTGGTTTGCTAAACCGGTGAGGGGCTAATCGTCCCTCCACGGGTTCGAATCCCGTTCTCTCCGCCATTTTACACTATTTCTGATGCAACTAACTGGAACGCTCTTTTCCGCTTGCTTGATTCTGCTGCTTGGCTCTTGCAAGCAAAGGAGTGGTTTTTCCTCAGCTTCGTTCACCAAGGCGGATGAACAATTTTCTTCGAAGCAGTCCGTTCGAGTTTACAACCAGAGAAACTTGGAATTGTTTACGCTAGGGAGAAACAAATACGAAGTGGAGAAATTGATGGGTCCCCCGAACGGTAGAAATCTGAGCAAGAACGGCTCCTACCTTTGGGACTATCGCAGACCGGTCCTAAACGAGGATTCGCAAGAGATTTACGATTGGAGCTTGGTTACCTTTGAATTTTCCCAAGGTATTTGTTCATCCGTTCGCATCACCTACGAGCATACCCCGATTCAGTTGCTCGAAGAGACGGTCGAGAGATAGACGAATCGTGGTGGCGTTCGCCTTGCGGTCCACTCCGACTTTCAGCGGGCAGGCAAGCGTAAGATGGAAATGCCGCTTGAGTTCGGGTTGGTTTCCAATGGCTTGCCTAGACTGTCTCTGACAATCAACTGATCGCCCGAAGAACAGGTCAGGGTCAGAGCTCCGGGATGATCGATGGATGCAGTCTCTCCGGCTTGCATCTTGAGCCATTGCAATTCGTTTCCCTTTGAGTCCTGAACAAGGGCCCAGAGGTTGGCTTTCGCTTCCAACTCGAAGCGAGCGTTCACCTTTGCTCTTGACCCATCAATGGCAGTTGATGGAGCGAGCGGATGAGGAGGTGAAGAAGCGTAATTCGTAGGAGGCGGAGAATAGGGAGGCACGTAAGCGTAAGAGGGATGGGGATTTTCGGCAGGAGAAGAAACGTTCGATGCGCTGTATGGAGGAACGTAAGAAGAGAATCCTGGCTGCCCGCCGTAAATTTCCGCGCCTTGATATCTTTCCTGAGGAACCGGGTAACTGGGGTAGGGTGGCGGGGCATCGGGAATTGCGCTCGAAACGGATCGATTGCACCCAGTCTGCAAGAAGGCAAGGATGATCACTGGAATGATCTTGAGCAAGCGATTCATAGTCGAGAAAATTTCAAAGGCAACATCCACTATTTCGTACCAATCATTTCGAGGCTAGCAACAGAAAACTTGAGTTCGTGTGGGTTTCAAGATTTCCAAAGCGTTCATTCCCGATTGAGTTGGAAAAAGAAACTCAAAAATACAACGGCTGCACATTAGAGTTCCTTGATTGAGTATGGAACTTTGTTTTTCGCCCTTTCCCTGCATCGATCTGGGCAAAAGTCACGGGGTTTTTCTCTTTGGCTGATTTGTTTCTCATCCACAAGTTCCGATGCGATCATGTTTTCAATGATTGATCGAACTTGGGAAAATGAAGTAGAAAAAAAAAATGAAATTCATATCGCGCAGTTCCCGAACCATAATCATCGTCTTGCTTGTCTTGGCCTGCAACGGCCTCAGTCTTGCCCAGGACCAGATCGTACCCAGGTCCAAGACTCCTCCCAATCTTCCCGTCAATATTCCTCCTCCTCCTAGTTTTGGCAGTTCTTCCTCAAAAAACGGCAGGTTCCAATTCCTTAGCGCCGAATATTATTCCGAGGACAACAAACCTTTTCTTTACAAGCGGCTGATCAAAGTGGATACCTCGACAGGAGAGGCCTGGGTCCTCCACTCTGAACGTTCATCCGCGGGGGAAACGCGAACTTGGGTACCTTTGATTAATCGGAAATCGTGAGCAGGAGGAACTCAGTTTTTTCTCTGAAACAAGCCATTCATTCGAGCTTCGAGACCTGAAATTCTTTGGTTTAGCTTGAAGTTTCTCAATGAGAAATAACCGGTCAACAACAAAACCCCGATCGCAAAAATCAGCGTTCTGCCCACGGGGAAGTCTCCCCAGCAGTGGTTCCACACCATGTAGGAGGAAGTTGCCCCCAAGAAAAGAAATGAGAGAGAACCACCGGCGTTAAGCAGAATCCCTCCAACCCCGGCAGGCTTTCGTCGCCCCATCAACTCCCTGCTGTTGAGCATCAGCAAGAAGCTAAGCAAGGCAAAGGGAAGAATGGCAAGGTTGAGAAAGTAGGTCGGGTCGGCTATCCATTCCTCCTGTTGCGACCATACGAATGGACCGACTGAAGCCAATGCGAGGGCCAAGGATCCGCTTTGGAAGGGCGCGCCTTTGTGCGCCTTCCCCCAAACTTCGCATACGAGGTGTCCATTTAAGATCATGAGAACGACGATGGTGGAAAAGGTCATGATTAAAATCGCAGCCCCAAGGAGGGGAGTGATCAAGGGGTTGCAGGAAATGGAAAGCGTTTCAATCCATTGCTCGACGTTGGTGTTGGGCAAGAGGAGGGCGAGAAGCTTTTCCTCGCTTGCCAATGCCAGAATGAGTTCTTCTTGCTGAAGGGGGGCCAAGGAATCGAATTGATCGGAACCGATTTCCCATGCCACTCGAGAGGCAAGAATTTCGTGAGCCTCCGTTGACATCTCAAGAGGTGGGGAGGACGGGTCTTTAATCGTCGATCCATGGGTTTGGGAAAGTTGGTGGGCAAAAGCCGAAAGAAGAGTCAGGCAGACGCAGCACAGCGCGAAAGGCAGAAGCAATCCTGAAAAAAGATTGAATTTCGCAAACCCGCCGTGGGCTTGTTTCCATCCGCGACCGAGAAGCAGCAGGGGAAGAGCGAAGATGAGGTTGACTCCAAGCGTGGAGGAAAAAGTCGTCAGGACCAGTTCTCTTTGTTTGGACAAAAGCAATTCCTCCCAATAGGAACGCATGGATCCGATGTTTTCAAGATAAGGGGAATAAACGGAGGAGATTTCCTGAAAGTGGGAAAGGTTTGGAAGAAGTCCCGCAAGAAAGGACCCCAAGGAAACCTCGGCCTTTGGCAAAACCAAAAGCAAAACGCCCAAAAGCAAGAGGCAAAGAAGCCAAAGCATGGATTGAAGAAAGTACTGAATGAGGGATGATCGTTGCCCGGTCCTGTCGTACCAAAAGGATAAGAAACCGGAGGCTAAGAGAAAAAGACAGGCAACGAGAATTTTCCCTCCTTTTGAATCCAATGCAGGAAGGAGCAGGGAGCCTGCGACGTCGGCTCCGAGGCGAAATTGTGGCATGCACCATGCGAAGTTGGTGATCATGGCCGCAACGGCAAGCCACCATGCCAGGCTCGGATTCCATTCCTTTCTAAGGAGAACGAAAAGACTTTGTTGAGAATTCAACGTTATTTGACTGACGATCCAGAGGGAAAACATGCCCAATAGCATGGCCCATGGCTGCACCCAAAGGCCTTCGATTCCAAGGCGCTGGCCAAGTCCAATCGAACCAATGAGGCACCCGGCGCTCAGAGCGGCTAAAGCAAGCCAGGATGCGGGTCCTTTGGTTTTTAGATAGGCAATGGTTTTGCCGAAAATACCGGAAGATTCGGCTGACTCGAGGGTTCGCAGTTCTTGTAGGGGATTTGCCATGCAGGCCTATTCCGTTGCGTGGTCGAAGGTTGGTTGATTGAAGATCCCTTTTCCGGCTCTTACTTCACGATCATTTTACCCCGCATCATCGCAAAATGTCCGGGGAAGGTGCATACGTAGGCGTACTCACCCGCCTCTGAGGGAGATACAAAGGTAATCCTTTCGGATTCGCCCGGCCCGAGCAATTTCGTGTAGGCGAGCACGTCGCCCAGCAAGGAATTGGGCAGGGGATTACTGGCGCTTCCACCGGAAGCAAGAACTTTTTGTCCGAAAGACAATGCATCGACGTTCTTTTTGAGAACAACCAAGTTGTGGCCCATGGCAACTTTAGGCATGGAGCCCGCGTTCTTGAAGGTAAGCGCGACTCTTTCCTCTGGCGAGACTTCAAAGCTCTTGAGGTCGAACTGCATGGCGTCGTTTCCCAATATCACGATTTCCCTGTATTTTTTCTCTTCGGCACGAGCGGTGCAAAGAAAGTGAATGAGGGTAAGGAAACAAATGGAAAAGGGTTTCATGGCAATCAGGGCAGAGGAATGGGGGGAGCCGAAGGCACCCTAAACCTTGCTCATCGGAGCATAGCGGTAATAGACTTCGAGCATGAGTATCGTCATAGTGGTGCGGTAAATGTCGGAATCTCCATGAAAATGATAACCGTGTGGCCAGTGCCCGTCTTCCTCCTGCGCATTTACGACCACTTCCTGAAAATTGGAGTTCCAGTCCCTCCAATACTTTTGGCTCCCGGAACCGGTGGACTGGAAGCAGGCTTGGGCATGGTAATACCATTCGTAGACGTCCACTTTGGCCCAGTCTTCGTGCCGGCGGTTCTCCACGATGAAATCGAGCCCTTTCTTGACTTCCTCTGATTTTGCCTCCTTCCAGATTTGCAGGCATAGCACCCCGGTTCCCGTCAAGGAGCCACGGTTTGAGCCTCCTCCATGCGAGTCGGTTTTGTAACGGAATTTACCGGAGGGATCCTGGCATTTCTTGACGTAAGCGGAAGCTTTGTCCATGGCATCGTCGATACCTGTCATTTCGGTGATTCCGGTGAGGGCGGCTGCCTTGAGCGCTTGAATGCACCAACCGCTTACCGAAAGGTCTACGTGGGCGGCAATGCCGGAGCCGTAGCCATAGGCCCATCCTCCGTTGGCGTTTTGTCCGTCGATGATGACCTTGATGGCGCGCTTGGCGTATTCCTTGAGTTTGGGAATCTTGGTCATGGTGTAAGCCTCGCAGAGAGCGTAGGTACGAATTGCGTGAGAGTAGGCTGCCTGGCCTCCTCCGTTGAGCCCAGTGAATTTTCCGCTTGAGTCGTAATTCGCAAGTTTGTCGGGCGGAGTGGAGGTCAGAAAATCGATGCCTTTCTTGACGGAGGGTCCGAAATCAGGTGAGTCCTGCAACTCGCAGTGTCCTAGGTAGGCAAGTATCGCCATGCCGGTCATGGCATCCCGATGATACGGGTTTCCTCCGGTTTTCTCGCCTCTTTCGTCCTTGTCCTGAAGACCCCAGCCACCGTCGGAGTCTTGGACGCTCATAAGCCATTTGAGACCCTTGACGATAGCGGCTTCGGTCATGTCTCGACCACCGCCCTGCTTCAAACGCTCGATCCTCTGCTTTGGGTTGCACCGTTGCTGCATGACTTTGGGCAAGCTGAGACTGATGCCCTTCAGGGCGCTTTTCATCGCCTGGTTGTTCATACTCGCCTGAGCCATGGTCGGAGGAGCGGCTTCGACGACGGGAGCAAGGTCCTTTACGTCGAGCTCATTGAAATCGGGCAAGGAGATTTCCGATACCGTGGTGGTCTTGAACTCGGATTTGGAGGTCGGAGTCGCCTTTTTCTGACGCTGCATCAACTTGACCAACTGCTGCTGCTGTTGTTGTTGCTGTTGCTGGGCGGGAGCGCCAGCGTCTCCGAAATCGGAGTCCCCTTCCTCGCCCATGGGAATGATGATCGTCCAAGCGAGCATGAATGCAATAATGCCCACGATGATGCAAAGCGACATGAGCAGGCTGTTGAGCAAGCGATACTCCCGCAGATACTTCCCAAAGGCTCCTTCTGCAGGAGGAACTTCCGTAACGGAAGCGATTTCCTCTTCTTCGGTTTCTTCGGTATCTTCTTGGAATTCGGCTTCTTCGTCCATGGTGGCAGTTAGGGATGATCAACTAAGAGCTTATCGATACAGAACGGCAAAGGTCAAGCAAGCATAGAAAAGAGGCATTGCCTTGCTTGCCAACTCAAAATATTTTTCGCGTGGAAACTTCGCGATCCCATTGACATGCGGCAAAAAAAGAAATTCCATCCCCTTTGGCTCCATGAAAAGTAGATTATCGGCATGTTTTGCGCTCGTCATTTTTTCTGCGTCCCCGTTGATTTGCGCTTCTGCCGATGAAAATGCATCGCAGTTTCCCAAAATCCTTGAAGTGGGGGAGGGGATGGTGGATTTCGGTGGCATACTCATCGATCGGGTCAAAAGAAGGATTTCCTTCTCCGCGACGTGCAATCAGACAAGTGGTTTGGTTGAATATGGATTGGTTCACGAAAACGGAAAGGTGCACGAGTCTCTCTTTCGAACTTCGGTTCGTCCGCGCTGGATTCATGCCTGCCTGCTCCTGCTTAAATTAAGTCCCAACCCGCAGATTCTCGTAAAGGGGGAGTCCGGGGAGGAACTTGCAATGAATCCTATCGAGGGCGGAGTCGGGGTCGGGGTTTCCTGGGACGAGAACGGAACGACCCGCCGCAAGGGGATCGAGGCAATGATCGTCAACCGGAATTCCGATCGTCTTCTTGCCCCGTCTCCTTTCGTCTTCATCGGTTCGCGAACGATCCAAGGCGAGTACCTGGCCGAGACGGAAGGATCCATCCTTGCGGTTTTTCGGGACCCCAACGCCGTTTTGACCAACGTCGACTCGGATAGCTGGCTGGACGACGTCTGGTTGGCCGAGGGTTCCGAGATGCCCCCAAAGGAGCGCGAGGTGGAAATCACCTTTCAATTGCCTCCCGTGAGGTCAGGCTTATAGTTGACTATATGAGGTTTTATATTCACTCGATCCGGGCGACACTTGGATTGCTTTTCGTCTCGACTGCGCTTGCCTACGCTTCCGACGGAAGCGAACTTTCGCTTAAATTGGAAATCAGTCGGGCGATCGAAAAGGGAGTCGGATGGTTGAACGACCGGCAGGATAAGAATGCGGGAAACTGGGGAGATCCTCAGTATCCGGCTCTTACGGCATTGGCTCTAAGGGTGAACTTGGGTCTTCCGGACGATATGAAATCTTCTGAGCGGAAACTGCTGGTTGGCAAGGGGTTCGATTTCATTCGCAACAAGGTCCAGACGGATGGAGGGATTTACGGCAAGGGATTGGCCTCATACAACACGTCGATCAGTCTAATGGCTTTGCTTCAGCTGGGAAATCCCTCGGATGAGGAGATCATTCGAGCTGCTAGGAGGTTTTTGGTCAACCAACAGTCCGATTTCGATCGCAAAGGCGAGAGCGACAACGTTTTCGACGGGGGCGTCGGCTATGGTTCCACCTGGGCTCATTCAGACATGTCCAACACCCATTTGGCGTTGGAAGCGCTCTACTATGCCCGGCAGACCCTTCCTAGCCGTGAGGGAGAAGAATTGGAACTCGATTGGGAAGCGGCGGTGCAATTCGTTTCCCAGTGTCAGAACCTGCCGGAAACCAATCCCCAGCAATGGGTCAGTTCCCACGCGGAGGATCGTGGTGGATTCGTCTATTTCCCAGGCAGCAGCATGGCCGGAGAGCGTCGCGATGAGAACGGTTCGGTTTCCTTGCGTTCCTACGGAAGCATGAGTTATGCGGGATTGCTTAGCTTCATTTATGCCGAGATGAATCCCAGTGACCCGAGAGTTTTAGCGGTTAGAAAGTGGCTGAGCGAAAATTTCAGCGTGGACGAAAATCCGGGAATGGGCAAGGAGGGACTCTTTTATTATTATCATACGCTGGCCAAGGCGCTTTCCCTCTCCGGTTCGAAATTGCTGATTGATTCGGCAGGCAACGGCATTGACTGGAGAAGGCGGCTCGCAGCTGCCCTTCTGGATCGACAAGATGCCGAAGGCTTCTGGATCAATGAAAGCGGCAGGTGGTGGGAAAGGGATCCTGTGCTGGTCTCCTGCTATGCCCTGCTTGCGCTCGAGCGTGTCTATCATGCCCTCTAAAGCCGTCCTGGCTTGCTTCTTTCTGATTGCTTGCCTCTGCAATCGGGTCCATTCCACGCCCAACGTTTTTCCGGAGTCGATGGGGTTCTCCGCCTTGAACGCGCCCGGCCTGTTCGCGGGACTGCTTCCAGGAGACGATCGTCAGGAAACCCTTCGCAAGCTCAGGGCGAATCGTTTTTTGGGCTATCGGGAACTGCAATCCGATCTGGTCAAAGCTCCGGTTCGCTGGGACGGCCATTCCTATGAACTGACCTGCAAGTTCGAAAACGAAGGATTGGTTCTTTGCTTGATCCAAGGGGAAGCTGGCTGGCAGGATTTTTTTTACGACGACGTCGTTCGCTTGCAGTGGGAGGGCTTGCGAAAACGCGTGGTCAAAGCTTATGGGCCGGCTTCTGTCTCCGTGGATTTTCCCCTCCTGCATGAGGTTCCCTTGAACGATCTCGGTGGCCTCGTGACCGATCGATGGGACTTGGAGGATCGCTTGCTCATGCTGTGCGTGCAGGCTTACACCAAGGAAGACTGCTGTACCCGCCAGGTGTTGGACTTTTCTTGCTGTACGTTGTTGATTCAGCCAAAATGAAACTTTTCTCGTCCGCGTGAATCAATTGCCGAATCCCATTTCATCATCCCAGTTCAAATGAGTGTCTTCTCGAAGTTTCAGCGCGGAATAAGCAAAGGAGCCTCCTTTCTGCAGGGAGCATTCGACCGAGTTGCCGGTCGGCCCGCGTTAAGCGACGGCGATCTTCTCGAGTTGGAAGAGGCTTTGATTGCCTCCGATTTCGGGCCGGTCACCACGGACGAGATCCTTGAAGAAGTGAAGACTGCGGTTCGAACGGACAAGAACTTTCGCGGAGCGGAACTTGCATCCATCGCTCGCTCGGTTCTGGAAAGAACGCTCGACGGTTCGGAGGGAAGATTGAGGGCTAATGAGACGAAGCCCGAGACCATATGCCTGATTGGAGTGAACGGTTCCGGAAAAACGACCACTTGCGCCAAATTGGGGCGGGCCCTCGCTTTGCAGGGAAAGGCAGTGACCTTGGCCGCCTGCGACACCTTTCGGGCGGCGGCAACCGAACAGTTGAAGAACTGGGCTGCTCGGCTGCAACTCGACGTGGTCAGCGGACACCACGGTTCGGATTCTGCTGCAGTTGCCTTTGACGCCCATGCCTCGGCTCAGGCCAAGGGCAGCGACTATCTCATTCTTGACACTGCGGGCCGACTTCACGTCAAGGATCACCTCATGGAGGAACTGGCAAAGCTGAAACGAGTCCTGCAAAAACGAGATGATAGAGCGCCCCGTCACTCCTGGCTGGTGATCGATGGATCCACCGGTACCAACGGATTGTCGCAAGCGCGGGTGTTTCACCAAAAATTCGGAGTGACCGGATTGATCGCAACCAAGCTGGACGGCACTTCCAAGGCGGGCGCATTGGTTTCCATTTATCGTGAGCTTGGAATTCCCATCTATTTCGTCGGGTTGGGAGAACAGCCCGATGACCTGCAACCCTTTTGCGTGGATGCATACCTGGATTCGCTGCTTCCCTCGCAACCTACGCAAGTAAAAGTTTGATTTTGATGGCGATGACTGGGATCATGCATGACCTGACCGTGGAATTGGGATCTCGGAGTTACCCCATCCGCATCGGCAGAAATCTGCTCTCCGATCTCTCCGATCACCGAGAACGGGAAAGAGGAATTGGACGCTCTTGCGCGGCGTTGGTTGATGAGGGAATGCTTGGAGCTCAACCCGAATTTTGCCAAGAGATGTTCGCCGAACTTCCCCTTTTGGCCGTTCCATCGGGCGAGGGCTCGAAATCTGCGGACAGGTTGGCCCAAGCATGGAACTTTCTAGCCTCTGCCAAGATCGATAGGAGCGGATTCATCTGGGCGGTGGGCGGTGGAGTGGTGGGAGATCTTGCCGGTTGCGCCGCCGCCACCTACCTTCGCGGGATATCCTTTCAGCAAATACCCACCACCTTGCTCGCCATGGTGGACAGTTCCGTTGGCGGGAAAACCGGAATCAATCTTTCCTCCGGAAAAAATCTTGTCGGGGTCTTTCATCAACCCGAAGGGGTTTGGATCGATTTGAATTTGCTCGACAGCTTGCCTCCGCGAGAATTCGCATCCGGCATGGCGGAGGTCGTCAAATACGGCATGCTCGGGGATCGATCCTTGTTCGAGGACCTGGTCGCAAGAAAGGAGCCCTTGTCACCCAAGTCGGAGGAATTGGCGCAATACGTCTTTCGTTGCTGCTCGCAAAAGGCTGAAATCGTTCGTTTGGACGAACAGGAAACCGCTCAAGGGGAGGGTGGGCGAGCTCTGCTCAACCTCGGTCATACTTTCGCCCATGCCATAGAAGCGACGGCCGGTTACGGCGAATACCTTCATGGCGAGGCGGTTGCCATCGGCTTGGTTTGCGCCTTGCGCCTCTCTCAGGCTGGCGGAGAGTGTTCGGGGTTCGATGAAAACGAGCTGTTGCGTTTGCTGCAAAGCTACCACTTGCCGATTTGCCTGCGTGAGCCGCTGCAACGGTCGAGCCTGAGACAAGCCATGCAATTGGACAAGAAGGTGGATCGAGGCGTATTGCGGTTTGTGTTGATGCGTGAAATCGGCAGCGCCTACAGGACCGGGGCAGTCTCCGAGAGGGACGTCGATCAAGTTTGGGAATCGGTTGGAGCAACCTGATCGAATGGATTCGCCTTATGGTAGAGGAGGAATTGGTGGAAGCGTATTTCGAGAACAATGGTTTTCTGGTGCGCAAATGCCCGCCTTCCCCATTGAAGTCCTTGCGACGAAAATTGGATCCACTTCCGGCGATCGCAGTTATGAATCCACGCGTTTCGGAGAACGACCTCAACATGAATACGCGCCTGTTCTCCGCTGACCTTGAACGCATTCGGTGCGCTCTTGTGGGAGTTCTCGGATGGGGCAACAGCGCCTTTACTCCTGCCGTGCTATCCAGTGACGCTCAATTGGAAAAGTTCTTCCGGCAGGAGCTGGAAGAATCGAGAATAGCCGCTTGCTTTTCTGATGGAGCGGAGTCCTTGCAAGCCGGGATGGGTGATTTCCTCAAGCTCCTCATCGTTCCTGCGCTGCCGGTCGCGCAGGAACGATTGAACAAAGTCAGTTCTCTGCTCGAGCGATTGGGCGTAAACGGCGTTCTTACCTTGCGTTCGATCTTGGAAAATCTCTTGCGCAGGTCTTCACCAGGCGCTGAAGCCGACGGAAGATCGGTCCTTCAGGCGTTTCGTCTCATCAAGGCCTATGGGTTGACCAAGGATCCGCAACTGGAAATTTTCGCTTCGGTCGAATGATTTGCCATGAATGATGCTGCCATTCATCCTTCCGCCTTGATCGAACAGGGCGCCGAGATCGGTTCAGGTTGCGAAATCGGAGCCTTCGCCGTCGTAGAGTCAGGGGCTCGGGTCGGTCCGAACTGTCGGATCGAGTCTCATTCAATCGTCAAGGGAGGCGCCGTCCTTGAAACCGGCGTGCGCGTCGGGCATTTTGCCGTAGTCGGAGGAGACCCTCAGTACTTGCAGTTTGATCCTTTGACTCGCTCTGGAGTAGTGGTGGGAGCGAGGTCTCGCTTGGGTGAGGGAGTCACCGTTCATCGCTCGATTCTGCCCGAAGGCAGGACCCTGATCGGAGAGGATTGTTTTTTGATGGGAAATTCTCACGTGGCTCATGATTGCGAATTGTCCGATCGAGTGGTGTTGGCAAACGGGGCTCTTCTGGGCGGACACGTTTGCTTGCACAGCGACGTTTTCGTGGGAGGCGGAGCCGCGGTTCATCAATTTGTTCGAGTCGGATCGGGAGCGATGATCGGGGGGTTGGCCGAGATCTCTCTGGACGTCGCTCCACAGCTTTTGGTTTCGGGAAGAAACCGGGTTTCCGGGCTCAACTTGATCGGGCTCAAAAGAAGAAATGTTTCCCCGGAAGAAGTGGCGGCTCTCAAACAAGCCTTCCGTGCGATCATGCGTCCCGGAAACATCGTCCGTCATGCCGACGACTTTTACAAAGGGCAGGGTAGGGGGGCTGGTTTGATCGTCTCGGATTTCGTCGACTTTTTTCTTCGTCAGAGCAGAGGATTTGCGCGCTGGCATGGATTCAAGAGGCAGAGTGAAGGAGGTTTTGGAGGGAATGGCTGAATCGGCAAACCTCCTTCAAGCCAACGAAAAGTTGGTTCGCTTGACTCCGAGAGCGGCTGAAAAGATCGCAGAATTGATTCTCCGGGAGGAGTCCGGAGAATGCTTGCGAATACGAATTACCGGCGGAGGGTGCAACGGGTTGTCCTACAAGATGAAATTCACCGCCGAGGGCAAGGCCGGCGATCTGGTGGTCAGCAGTCAAGGAGTGCGCGTGCTCGTCGATTCCAAGACCGCATTGTACTTGCGAGGCACCACTTTGGATTATTCGGACGAACTGGTCGCCGGAGGATTCAAGTTCTCCAATCCTAATGCAAAGGCAAGTTGCAGTTGCGGCGAAAGCTTCAACCTGTAGAGGAATTCATTCAATTTATTCCTTGCAAAAAGGGAATGATGAAAGGATAAAGACTGAAACTCCCTCTTTTTCCTGACCAAGCGTATGCATATTTTCAACTAACCACATGGCTCCTTCACCGCGTGGTAAAAATCAGAGGCGGCAAAACCGCGATTACATCAGGAAAAACGAAAGGATTCGGGCTCGTGAAGTTCGCGTCATCGGACCGGATGGAGGGATGTTGGGAGTCATGCCCCCGGAAGAGGCTTTGAACATAGCCAAATCTCACGGATTGGATCTGGTCGAGGTGGCTGCCAACGCCCAGCCGCCCGTCTGTCGAATTCTGGAATTCGGAAAGTACAAGTACGAGCTCAGCAAAAACAAGAAGAACAAGGAAAAGTCAGCCAAGCGCGTCAAGGAAGCCAAGTTTCGACCACGCATCGAATCGCATGATTACATGACGAAGATTCGTCGCTCCGAAAAGTTTCTGCACCAAGGAAACAAGCTCAAGATCACTTTGATGTTTCGTGGACGAGAAATGGAGCACGTCGATATCGGCATGGAGGTGGTGCGCAAGGCAATCGGTGACCTGTCCGGGGTCGGTCGACCGGATGACAGTCCGAAGTTGAACGGACGGTTCATTATCGTAAGTCTCTCTCCTCTGCCCCAAAATCAACGCGTTCTCAAGTACAACAGCGAAGAGGAAGCCGAAGTCGAAGAAGCGGACGATTCGGAACTTGAGGCGGAGTCAGGCTTGGAGAATTGATTTCGAGCTCATCCCTAGTTAGATGACGGGGGCATCCTTTTGGATCTCGGTCGCGATGGGGGGATGCGTGGGTTCGCTTTTGCGCGCGTTTGTCGGTTGCTTGTTGGAACACCATCCCCTTTGGGCCACGGTATGCGTAAACCTGGTGGGGGCTTTTGCAATTGGTTTCTTGGGAAAATTCTCAGAGCAAAGCGGCGCCGGCGATTTGTTTCGCGCTTTTTGGATGATCGGATTGTGCGGCGGATTCACCACCTTTTCCTCCTTCGGCATGGACTTGTTCGGCATCTTGCAGCGTGGCGCTTGGATTCCTGCGTTCGCTTACGCATCGAGCAACCTTCTTGGGACGATCTTTTTCGTCTGGGTCGGTTACCGTGCCAACGAGTGGTACCTGCGCTTCTGATCTTTGATGAGCCAAGAACAGTGTTCGACACTCTTTTTGCCTTAGCTTGATTCTTGCTTAAACGAGCCTGTTTTGGGATAGTTTTCTTGTGACCAGGCGAAACCTCCAGTTTGCGTTGATGATGCTCATGACTTGGGCATCCCATGCCTCCGTCTCCTCCAACCCCTTTCTTCGACCAGGCTCGAATCGTCCTCCGCCGAAAGCTTCTCCTCCTCCTCCCCCGAAAAAGCAAATCGATCCCGAGTTTGCCAGAGAGGTCGAGCTAAGGGGTTATTTCGTTCTCAACGGGACTTTCCACTTTTGCATCTTCAACAAGAAATCTCAGTTTGGTGAATGGATCAGGCTAAAGGAGCAAACCTTCGAGGAGTATGAAGCCGTCTCCTTCGACACGGCCGAAGATACGCTTACGCTTTCCTTCTCCGGTCAGGAATTTGATATCAAGTTGTCTGCCGCAACCGGATCTTCTCCTCCGCCATCCGGCGGAGGATCCCCTGCCGCCCAGAAGGTTCCCCCGTTGCCTCCATCCACAACGACTTCCCCAAGCGTTTCTTCCGGCAGGTATATGCCGGCCAAGCCTACTTACACTCCGCCGCTTCCCAAGGAACTCCTGCAAACAAAAAGAATTTTTACTTCAGGATCCTCTTCTTTGAGCCTTTCCCGATCTTCCTCCGGGTTTTCTCGCTTGAGCAACTCTTCGCCTATCCCTTCCCGAACAGGAACCCTCGGCAGTCCCAGTTCGCTCTCCCCTGGAGCGAGCACCTCCGGAGCCGTCTTGTCTTCAACGAGTTCCACCTCCGCTTCCTCTCCTTCATCCACAGGGAATCAACCCGCCTTTGAACCTTCGAATTCCGGAACAAACTTATCGCTTGCCAGCCAGCAAGGATCATCACAGGAGGCTCAAAGCGAGGAGATCGACTTGGAGAACCTGCCCCCTCCCCCTCCTCCGCCTAACATCCTTCCTCCCACCGGACCGCCTGCTCTTCTTCCATCGCGTGAAAATTAGAATTCCGTTGCTGGCGTTTTTGGGAGCATGCAATCTCTTCGGCATTCCCTTGGAAGTTCGCAAAATCGGCAAACTTCAAGGATCTTCGTGGAGCGATCATTTTGCCATGGGAGAGAATGCCCCTCCTTTTGCCGTGAGCTTGGAATATGCCGATCTAACTCCTGTCGGAGCTCTTTTTTCTGACGAGTTGAAGGTTTTGGGTACTGCTACCTTGGTGGCTCCCAGGGTGGCGATAACTGCTGCTCACGTTGTGAAAAGGAACAAAGACGAATACGTTCTTGCCAGTGAATGGAAGTTTTTTCTGGGTTCGGACAGAGCGGAAGAAAACGCTGCCAACGTCTATTCGGTGGAGAAGATTCTGGTGCATGAAGCATGGAGCGAGTTACAAGACATCGACCCTGCGGGCGAGGGGGAAGGGGACGCTCTGGGGGTCGATCTCGCGCTGATTTTTCTAACGGAATCGGTCAAAGGGGTCTACCCGGCGAAATTGCCTTCTTCTTCCGATGACGACCCTTTGGGGAAGAGGACGATCCTAGGCGGGTTTGGTAGTCTGGTAGAGGGCGAATCCGGTGAGTCTGATGACAGTAACCAAAAGCGCGTGGCAGGGGAGAACGTCATCGATCGATCCGTTGTCAAAGTATCGAAGGACGGGGTTTCGCCTGACCTCACCGGAGGGATTTTGGGCATCGATTTCGACTCGGGCGAACCTCGGCACAACAGGTTGACCAATGGGCAGGTGATCGGCCGCCTGGGTGATGGCACAAGCGATGCTCTTCCTCTTGAGCGGGAGGCGACTCCGGCGATGGGAGACAGCGGTGGTCCGGCATTCGTATATTCGCAGAAGGCTTGGCGCCTGCACGGGGTGGTTTCATACGGCAGTTACGAAACGGGAGAGGAAATATCCACTTACGGCGAAGTTACCGTGCTGACTCGTTTGGCCAGCCACCTTGAATGGATTTGGGAGAAAGAAAACGGACTGCCGGATTGGGCCCAAGCAAGCGAATTGGAAGACAGTGGATGGCGCCACGATCGAAGCTTCGGATATTTCATGCCTTTTGAATCGAAATGGATTTATCACGCTCGCTTGGGCTGGCTTTACGTTCCCGAATATGCCGCTCAATGGTTTTGGAGTTGGAGTGAATTGATGAAAAAGTGGATTTGGGTTCATGAGAACGCTTTCCCTTGGGTTTACTCCTACCACCAACAAGACCAATCCGGGGGATGGCTCTTTTTCAAGCTGGACTCCGATATTTCAGCGGGTCTGTGGGTCTACGATCAAAAAGTAGGGACCTGGAGCGTCTTGGACACATGAAGTACTTCCGTCGCACGCGGGCCTTGCTCCTGAATTAGGATTCATGCAACCCATACTCAGTCTTTTCAGCCGCCGCGAACTGCTTTGGCAGTTTCTCTCTAGAAACGTCAAGGCCCGCCATCGGGGCAGTGTGCTGGGATCCTTCTGGTTGATCGGCAATCCCTTGCTCATGCTTAGTCTGTATGTCTTTGCCTTCGGAGTCGTCTTCGGGGGAAGATTCACGGATTCGCCCGATGAATCGACCCTTGATTATGCCTTGGGCGTTTTTGTCGGATTAAATGTTTTGGGGCTTGTTTCGGGCGTAATCGGGGGCGCTCCCGGCGTAATTGCCAGTCAGCCCAACTTCGTCAAGAAGGTGGTTTTCCCTTTGGAGATTCTACCAGCCGCTTTCGTCGGGGCTCTGGTCTCCGATCTGGTGATCGGATTCGGGCTTTGTCTGCTCGGGATCGCTTTCCTTGGTCCCGGACTTTCGTTCTCCTGTTTGTTTGCTCCTTTATTGCTCTTGCCTGTTGTTTTCATTGGTCTGGGGCTCGCTTGGTTTCTTTCGGCATTGGGGGTGTTCATTCGAGACTTGAACCAGTTGGGGTCCTTTTTCGGATTGGCCTTGCTCTATGCCAGCGGAGTTTTTTATTCAGCAAAAAAAGCGGAGGTTACCTCCCCGTTCTTTTGGGATTTCCTTCGATGGAATCCGCTTCTTCGAATCATCGATTCCCTGAGGCAGTTGATGCTTTGGGGAGGAACTCCCGATTGGCGGGTCGTGCTCTATGCATGGGTTTTCGGGCTTTTGACACTGCTTTTCGGAGCTTGGTTCTTCAATCGCCTTCGGCCTGCCTTTGCAGACGTCCTGTAACTTCGGTAGGGCTCGAAATGCGGCAATCCGAGCAGGGAAGTTTCAGTTTATGGACTGAGATACAGCGCTTTGGCCACTCTTTCCCAAGAATGCGAACTTGCCCACTCTCTGCCCTTTCGGGCCATCTTTTCCCTTAGCTCGGGATTGAGTAAAATCGTTTTCAGTTTTTGCCTCAAGTCGTCGGGCTCATTTGGATCGGCCAGCAGTCCGGTCTCTCCGTCAATCACCGCATCTTCCACTCCTCCAACCCGATGGGCGACGATCGGCAGTCCGTGAGCCGAAGCTTCGAGGTAGACGAACCCAAATCCTTCTACGCTTCTTGGGTGGGGCGCCGAACTCATGGCGAACACGTCTGCGGTTGCGTACGCATTTCTGAGCGCATCAGTGGAAAGGTCACCGCAGAAGACGATCGAAAAGCCGCAAGAGCGGGAAGCCAATTGAAGCTTCTTCAAATAGGAGGGCTTGATCACAGGCCCGACGAATCTGAGTTCCAGGGTTTTTTTCAAGTATTCGGGCATGCGGCGCAGGGCATGCAAAAGCTCAAGCTGTCCTTTTCGTGGATGTATTCTCGCCACGCACAAAATGATCAGAGTATTGCCTTGATTGACCCTAGAGGAGGGATTGCCTATTTCATCTACAGGGAGGGCGCCGTTGGATGGAGCGCCGGGTATCCTGAGAATTCTTTCTCCAAGAGTTGGACAAAGCTCCATCAGCTTCGATCTGTTATGTTGTGAAAGAACGTGGATGGTCTTTGCTTGAAAAAGCAATTTCCTGAAGAGGAAACGGGTAAGGGGGTTGCGGGTGAAAAGCAAAAGCTCCGATCCGTGAATCGTGATGACAAGGGGGGGAAGTTTGGGGATCATCCACCCGAAGCGCACGCAAGCCCGCACAACACCTGGATCAGCCAAGTGCAAGATCGCGGCTTGGTGCATATTTCCTTGCAGGTATTTCAGTAGCCTCCAGGAACAGCTCCAATCCTGAGAACCCTTTTGTTTCATCGTTTGCAATCGCACCAACTGGTCCAGCGAACCTTTGGGAGCCCATACCTCCGAGGGTATTTGCAAAAGAGAGCATGCCCGGGCGAGTTCCTGACAGTAGACGCCAGCGCCCCCTCGTTTCGGTGGATACTCGTGCGTGACGAGAATGACTGGTTTCGTTTGCTCCACGAATGCCATCATTTGGAAACTTTTGCTTCTCGGCAAAGTCGAATTTGCATATGTTCGTTGGAAATGAGTTCTTCAGTCGCCTTGATAACGGGAGGATCCAGCGGAATCGGGTTGGCTTTGTCCGAGTTGCTCCTTGAGCGAGGATACTTGGTATGCTCGGTTTCTCGAAACCCGGATCGTGGAATAAACTCCGAACGTTTCATTCCCCTCGAGCTTGATCTTGGGCGCCTCGACCGCATTGCCGAGTTCTCTCGTTCATACCTAGAAAAATTCGGGGTTCCCGATCTTCTGGTCAACAATGCGGGAAACGGAGCGTTCTTTGATTGGGCGGATTTTCCTTACGAACAAATCCATAAACAGATTGACTTGTTGTTTGCCGCCCCCGTTCTGCTATGCCGGGCCTTTGCTCCTGAAATGGAAAAACGAGGCAATGGAACGATTCTCAACTTGTCTTCTCTGGCCACCCTGTATCCGCTTCCCTATTTCCCCCTCTACAACTCGGGGAAATCCGCTCTTTCATCTTTCACTCAGTCCATGATGATCGAATGCGATCGATTCCCCAAATGGATCGATTTTCGAATGGGTGACGCGCGCACCGACTTCAATCGCATCTCTGCCAAAAGGCTCGAATCCGAGCAAACGGAGAAAATGAGAAATGCATGGAAAAAGATAGAGAGCCAGCTTGAGCGGTCGATCAGCCCGAAATCCGCCGCCAAGCAAATGATTTATGCCATTGATTCCGGCCGATCAGGCACTTTTTTCGGAGGCTCCGCCTTTCATGCATGCATCCTCCCCATGTTTCGCAGGATCTTACCGGAAAGATTGCTTGTTCCCATGATCCGACTCTGGTATCGCATGAAAATTTGAAAGTGAAAACATGAATATGTGCTTGAGACTGATTGAAAGTAGGTATTGATTATAAAAAATGACCATTTACAGAATTTTCTTTATTTGTTGGCCGTTATCCCTTTTGACTTGTATCACCCCTCTGTCCGTGTTTGCCGAAAGCCATGATTTATTAGAATTATTATATGATAAAAACAAGATTTACTATGCCGGGGATGCCGTTTTTATCAGCCTGAATGATTCAGAGCTTTACACTGCCAGGATTTTAGTGCCAGTGAATACTCCTCCTCCCAACGAAACATACTGGATGGATCATGCTACCACCGTCCAAGGCATTGAGAATACATATGGGGAAAACTGGGCTGATATCGTCGCAAAGGGCGCGAAACTTAAGCAGGATACAAATGAAAATGGCACCCCTCTCGATAATAATGATGCCCGAGAAAAGTACGAAAAAATAATTTCTGAATATCCAAATATTGAGCAATACTTAAAATTTAACCCTGGTTTTCGTAGAGACGGTTCCCCTATGGATCCTTCCATTCCTGATCACTTTGATGTTGATGGTTACTATGATCGGAATCACGATGTTAGAGATGCTTTCCAAAATTTAGCTAATGACGATGTTTTGGCCTACAATCACTACCTAGAGGAAGGTGTGACCATTGACCGTATGTTCGATAACAACTTTGTGCCTAGGGAATACTTAAATATTTATGTCGATTTGAAGGTATTGTTTACGGACTCCGATGGTAACACTGACTTGGTTGGTGCCACCAAGCATTGGTTCGACTACGGTCGAGCTGAGGGACGGAAAGGTCGTTTTGAGATGCCTGAATGGTTTGACGCCCAAGCTTATCAAGATACTTATCACGATGTTCGAGATGCCATCGCAGGATCTTCATTCGGTGAAGACACTGAGGCATGGTGGCATTTTTACAGGACAGGAGCTCCGCTTGAGGGAAGATCATTTGATGATACCCGATTCAATCTTGATGCTTACATCGCAAGGAATCCTGACTTGAAAGTATTTTTCAGGAGGTCTGATGGAAAAATCGACAAAAAGGGAGCTATGTACCATTACATTTCTGACGGACATGCGGAAGGCAGAGTAGATTCCTTCAATGTTCCTACTTGGTTTGATGTTAATGAGTATCGTACAAACAATCCTGATGTTGCTGCTGCTCCTGAATGGAATTCTTCAGATTTCCTAATTTTTAATCATTTTTACCGCTTTGGGGCACCAAAAGAAAATCGTACCTTATCAAATTTCAACCTAACAACCTATATTGAATTGAATGCCGATATTGCTAAATTTTATGGAAGCACTACCACCGAAGAAAGAAGAGAGTGTATGATACACTACATGGCAGATGGATTTGCTGAAGGAAGAAAAGCTATCGATTAAGACTTTTTTTTAATTATAAATTTTAATTGTCAGAAATAGATCCTTCGATTGCAGTTAAGTTCTTTGATGCAAATCAGTATTTAAGTTTAATCCTGATTTGGCTTATAGCGTAGGTTTAGATAAAACTAAGCTTCACGATCATTTCATAAAATACGGTTTTTTTGAGAAAAGGTTGTTTTCTAAAATTTCAAATCCTTATTTTTACGAAAAGTTATTAAGTATTCCGATTTTTTGTTACCACTCACAATTTCTGAATGGTAGTGATTATGCATATAATGACCATATTGCTTTGAAAGATGACTTGTCTGTATTAAAAGATAGTGGTTACGAGCCTTTGTGTCTTGAATCTGCGATTCAAATTGTAAAGCAAGGGCAATTTCAAAGAGATTTAAAATACTTTTGTATTACATTTGATGATGGTTCGCCTTATGACTTTATGTCTCAGAAAATTGATGATGAAACTTACGATAGCTTCCATAAAATACTAGAAAAATCTGATCTCTTTAATAATAGTTCAAAAGCAACATCTTTTGTTATAGTTTCAAAGCGTGCCAGAGATCAATTATTTAAATTTGATGAAGAAAACAATTGGTTTATAGATAACTACTGCCCTTTAATTGATATTGGTTGTCATAGTTACGACCATGTACATGCTTCGGTAAGCGGTACAGATTTATATCATTGTAAACAAGGTAGATTTGATACTATAAATAATTATTCTGATGCTCATATTCAAATTGCATTAGCTAACGAATTGCTCTGTCAAATTACAAACAATAAGT
>JAYOCQ010000008.1:0-80112 GCA_038105525.1 Opitutales bacterium
ATTCATCGCTGAAACTGGACGGATGCAATATTCTACCCCTGATTGAAGGCACATCAGAACAAGTGCTCCAAGCAGACGGAAAAGAACGTGACACCCTCTTTTGGTTCTATCCATTGGAGAGTCACATGGCGGTGGTGATGAGAAAGGGAGGGTGGAAACTGATCAACAACCTCGGAGTGGGCTACGCCGGGAAATGGGCGGATGTGGAAAACAAAGAATTGGTCGAGCTTTTCAGGATAAAAAAAGATGAACAAGGTTCCGCCGATTTGGGAGAGCAAACAAATCTTGCGAACAAATTCCCCAAAATCCGCGATACCATGCTCACGGAAATGGATGAATTTCTAAGTAAGGCCAAAGTTTCCATGCCATACAGAAACATCTACGGACCAAAGGTTACTCAGGTGGAAAAACAGGCACATCCTCAGATTCTTGCACTGGGATCTGAAAAAGACCAATTATGGGCGACTTTTGAGAGCGGTAAAAAGAAGGCAAAGATCGAGGAAGCTCATCTGCTCTACACCCTAAACCCCAAGGAGTTTGATAAGACTGGGGGGCACCGGGAGGAATGGTTTAAAGCAGCAGCGAAAATTAGCGACGGACGGGTGGAAGCAAGCATGCCTCCTGGAGCTACCCATGCCGTCTTCTGCATGAGGGATGAAAACGGGTTCCTGATCACCTCGGAAAAACTCCCCGATTTTCAGGAAGCTCCCTATGGATCCTCCATAGATTCCAGTTTTCTTGAGAATGGATATGCTTACAAGCCCGGCATGTATGCCCTGATTCAACTGGGTAACGCGGCTCTGGCTAAAGCGAAAAAACAAAAGCTGGATGCAAGAAATTTAAGCAAGGCTCTGGAAGTGGCAGAAAGGTATTACCTTAGGGAATCGGTTGAAGCGGTTGCATTTTCCAATGCAATCCGTTCCCTTCGGTCAGAAATCCGAAAATTGAAAGAAGTGCCTCAATCAAAGCACCACGCTGTAAACAGGTTCCCGACCGATCCGCTGTTCTAATTTTGGGAGGAATATAAAAAGGTGCGGACCGCTCGACCGGGAAGCGTGGAATCAGTAGCTACGGATTCGCAATTCAGATCTTGATCAGTTTGGTACGCGTGCTGGATAACGCTACCCTCGGGCAACTGAATATCCAAAGTTACATCATCCATCGATGGATTGATCGCCACAATCACTCCCCTGCCCTTCGATTGATTAACATAGGCTGAAACCCACAGCGGATCAGGCGAATTTACGGAAATCCTTCGAAAACCATCGGTGATGAAACCCGAGAATTGCTTGATCATGAAAAACTTCTTGGTTCTTTCCACCAACTCCTGTCTGCCCTTGGGTCCTGATTTCTCCTCCACCAGTACCAGTCCCTCATCCCGGTGCTTCACCCGCACCTTTGGGTTTCTTACGTAATCGGGAGCGAGAGAATAGATCAGGCCCCACCACATGAAGACGTTCGCTTCCGCATCCACCAGGCTCATGTGAGCATACTGGGCGGCCAGCATTGCCTTGTCGAATTCCGTCAATTCAGGCGACCATCCATAGGTGTGCCAAACCTCGTTGTTCCATTGGGCGCCAGTCGTCTCGGTCATCCAAAACTCCTTCTGCGGGAAGTGACCCCGACGAATCTGCCCGATTTTTCGGCTGTTTTCACGAAGCACGCACAAGCTTCCGTCCATCCCTTCCTTGTAACTGTCGTACATGTGGTAGGCGACCACCTCAACCGCATCACTTTTTGCAGTGGGTAGAAAACGGGTAAGTTCGCTCCCTTGATAACCGACGTATGCTAGGTCGGGAGCGGCAATTTTCACTTCAATGCCGGCCTTCCTCAGGCGTGGATTCAATTTTTCTTCAATAAAGGCTTTCAATCGCATTGGATCCCAGATGCAGGTCTGCCCCCCCAATTGCGAGTAATTGGTTTCATTCTGCACCCCAAGGGTAGTGACGTTGATCCCCCAATCGAGGTGGCGTAGGGTGCGCCGAACGATTTCATCGGCCCAAGCATCTTCCATCGATTCCTTTAGGACGTAGGCCAGACCTCCCCGCCAGTCCACGACCTCCAGCCAGTCGGAAACTTTTAAAAGGTTCGGGGAACGGGGTTGCCAAAAAGCAAGCAGTACTTCGAGCCCGGGGTTGACCTTCATCGCTCGTTGCAGAACTTCCTTGGAGTGATCTCCTTCGCCGGTTTTTTTCACCTCTCCCTGAACCCGCAAGATCGAGGTTTTCAGTTCCGTGAAGGCATGATGCATCGCCTCGTCCGAAGGATTTGTTCCCCAGAATGCGATTGATCCGCCAAACCCCCTGATTTCCTGACCAATTCTTTGGTGGTCTGGATTGATGGGAACCACCTTTGAAGAAAGTTGGGTTTCATTCCTCAAATAGGAAGATTTCATGGCCTGACTGATCCTGAGCTTCAGCCTCTCCTTGGCATATGAAAGAGCATCTGCATGTTCCGGTGCATCCTTGACGTTGGTTTCCTCCCCGGGGTCTGCGATCAGATCGGTAAGCACGCTGGCCTTCACCCCCCCCCTTGAATCGATCCATTCGGTGTATCGATGATTCTTGAACCTAATGCTGTGCCCCATGCTCTTGTGAGCAGGATAGGAACTATATGCGTCATAGCGATGACCGGCTTGCGGATCTTCGAGTAATCGCTTGAAGCTTCTACCCTGACAATGTCTGGGAATCGGCAACCCTGACAAATCGCAAAGAGTCGGATACAAATCGATCAATTCCACGAGACGGGAAGTTTTTTGCCCGACCTTGATGCGTGGATCATAAATGATCAGAGGCACCCGAGTATCGCACTCGAAATTGGTGTGCTTGCACCAACTGGAATGATCGCCCAGTTTCCACCCGTGATCCCCCCAGAGAACCACGATGGTGTTTCGTTCAAACCCACTATCCTGCAAAGCATCGAGCACCCTGCCCACGCAGGCATCCACATAGCTTGTGGCGGCGGCATAACCATGAAGAAGTCTCCGGTTGGTCTCGTCGGAAAAATCCTTCGGGCCCTTGCCCTCGTAATCACTGTACTTGGTCATCTCCATGGCCTTCAAGTTGGCGGCATCGATTGGATAACCCGGAGGTATGCCGGAGTTGGCCGGCATGCCGAAATCGCTGCGGTCATAGAGGTCCCAATATTTTCGAGGGGCGCAAAAGGGAAGATGCGGCTTGCTGAAGCCAACCGCCAAAAAGAACGGTCGCTTGGAGTTTTGAGGCAAACTCCTTATGATTCCCACGGCTCGCTCCGCTCGTTTGCCATCCAAGTAGGCATCATCCGGAACGTCCGCGCTTTCCGTCATCGGGCCCTTGGGTGGATCGTTGGGGTCCCAGGGCGTGTTTTTCAAACGGGCTCTACGGAGCAGTTCCACGTTTTCTTGCCCCAGGTAGTGACCTGGTGAATCTACCTTGATCCATTCGCTCCAGTTTTGAGGATCCACACCGGGTCCCGAGTCGCCATGGTAGATTTTACCCAGTCCAATGGTTTGGTACCCCTGCCGTTTGAAGTGCTGGTTGAGGGTAAGAAGGCGGGGATGCCTTGTTCTCCAGTCCTCCACGTGATAAGTCTGCTCCCCGGTGAGCGTAGGGTAAAGACCACCCATAACCGACAGCCGAGAAGCCCCGCAAACCGCTTGCTGGCAATAGGCTCGCTCGAAAAGGGTTCCCTTGGTTGCAAGCCTGTCCATGTTCGGAGTTTTGATCTTGGATTCGTATGCACCCAGTTCCGGTCTGAGATCGTCTATGGCAAGAAACAATACGTTCGGCTTTTGCTCCCGGTCGGAAAAAGAATCTCCAAGCAAGGAGTTTCCCAAATATGCGAACAAGAAAAGAAGTGAGAAGCAACCTTGCCAAACCACTCGAAAGACAAGTAGAGAGACTGAGTCGTCGAAATGTTTTCTCACAAGCTTGAGTTGCTCATCAATGGCATTCAAAATTCAAATCAGCAGCAACTTTCGAATTGCTCATTTCACGAACTTTCTTTGATTTCAAAGGAGTCAAACCCCGAAATTCCTCTATGAAAACACTCTCTGCAACCTTATTTTGTCTCCTTTCGCTTGGCGCCTTGCCCGTTGTCGCGCTCGAACGTCAACCGATGCATCCGAGCTTCCAACAACGCCTCCATCAAATCGACTGCTCCCTTCTTCTGCGGCAATACGAACAACTTAAGATGCATGCCTTCGAGGCCCGCATGAAGCTCGATCTCCTTGAACTGGACCCCCATCACGATTCCAGGGAGTCAGAACAGAGACGGGATTTGCTGAGAAAAAGAGCGCAAAAACTTGAAATCGAGGCCTCCAAAATCAGGGAAAGGGCAGTCAAGATGGCTCAACAAAACCAAATGGCGCAGAGCCGCTTGCGCGAGCAGCGCCATCGTCGCTTTCAACAAGCCCGTGAAGCAAACGAAAAAGATCGACCGTCTTTAAAGCGTCCCGAAAAAACGTCCGAATGCAAAAAGTCGCAGTGTAAATCCGACAAGGACAAGCAAAACAAGTAGTCTTTACGCAGATTCCATCTTTTCTTGCCGAAGATCGCCTCACCGCTGGAAGTCTTTATTGAGATTCAGTCTCAATAAAGAGCTTTTCATCGTTATCGGCTTAGGGTATGTTAATCCCTTTGTCTGATGAAAGTACGGTGCCCGTTTTCCAAATTTCTACTTTGCTGCCTGCTGGTCTATGCCTCGGGGATGCAGGCGGAGATCAAAGAGACCCATGCAATCATCGGAGAATGGGTGGCTACAGAACGCTTGATTTCGAAGGAGGAAAGCGACTGGGAAATTGAAAAGTCCGCCCTACTCGACCTCAAGCAAGCCTTGAGCGCGGAACAGGAAATACTCAGCGCCAAGCTCAAGGAAACCGAGGAGGAAGCGGTAGGAGCGGCCAAACAACGGGAAGATCTTGCCGCTCGCAAGGAGGCTGCCTTGCGGGCAACCCGCTCACTGCACCAAGGGCTCGACCTGGCGGTGGAGAAATTGGACCGAGTTTTTTCCCTGCTCCCCACTCCTGTGGCTGACCGCCTGGCTCCTTACCGCAAGAAACTCACCCCCGGAAAAGGCATGCCCGCGCTCCCCCTTCGTCAGCGGATCGATGCGCTTGTCGCCCTCTTGCAGGCGATTCAGAATTTCCACCGGTCCGTTACCCTGGAAAGACAGGAATTCACGCTCGACGACAACCAGTCCAGGGAGTTTCAGGTAATGTACTTTGGCTTGGGCGCAGCTTATTTCGTAAACGAATCCGGTACCGTCGCCGGGTACGGCCAGCCTGGAGACGAGGGTTGGGAATGGACGCGGTCAGACGATCTTTCCCGAGAAATTTCCACCGGGGTCGACATGCTCAACAACCGAGCCATGCCCAAGTTTCTCACACTTCCCATTCGCTCGCCCAAAAGAATAGAACCATGAAAAATTCATTTTTCATTCTTCTTTGGTGCGTTCTGGGCGTTTCATATCCATCAGCTCAATCCGTTCAGCAGGTTCGAACCGGGGCTCGCAACGATTTAAAGGATTCCATCGAACGGTTGGCTCTGCTCCGCCAACAGATCGAAACGGAAAAAACACCTCTTGCCAAAGAAGTTGCCCGACTGGAACGGGAAGTCCGCGACAAGAGAGCGGAAATCGATCGCCGCTTGCGACAACGGGACAACCGAGACGCCAGCCTTCTTCAACTCAAGGAAGAAGTGATGCAAAATGAGACCGCCCTCGAAACTTCCCTTCGCTTGCTAAAGGATTATGCCCGTGGATGGACCCAATCGATTCCCTCCTCCGAGCGTATCTTCCATGCCAATTCCTTATCTGCGGCTCTGGCCAAGGAAAAAGGTGACCTGGCAAGCGCTTTTACGGCCTATTTGGACGTAGCGGAACTTTCCTCTTCATCGCTCCTGAAGCAAGCGGGCGGAGGAGTATATTCCGGAGATGCCATTGTACCACCGGAAGGCATCCGAGAGTCTGGCGCTTTTTGCTCCGTTGGACCATTGCTTTATTTCCGGGGGAACAGTGGAAGTTCCGGATTTCTGGATAAGAGCTATGAGCGCACTCAGGACACCGGAATGGAGATGACCGCAGTTTCGGTTCAGCGAAACACACCTCCCCGCCTGTTGGTTGCCAACCAATCCACCTCGAAAATGATCGCTCGATCCCTTTCAGCTGATCCGGAAGAACTGATTTCGCTGCCGATGGACCCCAGCCTGGGCAAGGCTCTGGTGATTGAAGGCAGTGAGCCAACCCTGCTTGAGGAAATGCAAAAGGGTGGCATCTGGATCTACCCAATTCTTTTCTTTGCCCTTGCATCGGCGCTGATTGCCCTTTTCAAAGCGGCCCAAATCCTACGAATTCCCTTCCCGCATGGCCCGGTTACCCTGGCTGGGAATTTCGGGGGCCCGTTTGAGCTGCTCCGTAAGACCGCGCAAGGATACCGCGGAAACAAACCGGAAATCCTCGAGGAAATTCTCTACGAAATCATTATCGACTGGCAGGCAAGGTTGGAAAAAGGAATGCCCTTGATCGCAATCACCGCCGCCACCGCCCCCTTGCTTGGATTGCTTGGAACGGTAACCGGAATGATCGACGTGTTCCGGCAGATCACCAATTTCGCCAACCCCGAAAACAGTGAATTGGCCCGGGGCATCTCCGAGGCGCTGGTAACCACCAAGTTCGGCCTGATCACCGCCATTCCCTCGCTCATTGCCCATGCCCTGCTCTCCCGCAGGTTACATGGACTGGTATCCAAGATGGAAGGATTTGCCGCCCGCTTGGCCCACCTGAAAAAAGAGGCTCCCAGGGAAGCGCCTTCCCCATCCGAAAAGAGGAATGAATCAGTTGGTTGATTTTTGGGACCAAGCAAATTTCGTCTGGGAAAAAGGTGGCGTCCTGATGCCGGCGCTGGGATTGCTTTCCCTCTATCTTTATTATCTGGCTTTTGATCTTTGGTTGCGCCTGCGGGCGGTCATTCCATCTGACCTACGCGCCTTCCCCAGGGAGAAATGGGGCGCATTCAAAGAAGGTGGTCGGGTAGACCGCATCATTCGCTACTGCCTCGCGGATCATAGCGACCGGGAAGAGACCCTAAGGCGGTTTCAACGGGTACGAACGGGGGAATCCTCCTACCTGAACCGCCGGTTGCGTTTTTTGCTTGTTCTGGCCACCTCCGCACCGCTGATAGGATTGCTCGGCACAGTGGCGGGAATGTTGCGAACTTTTGACGGTCTCAGCATGCAGGACAGTTATAAGATGGACTTGGTGGCGGGGGGAATTTCGCAGGCGCTGGTCACCACCCAGGCCGGTTTGCTGATCGCCATTCCCGCGATTGCCATGATCCATCTCTTGAACCGCCGTAAAAAGGACTGGTTGCAGTGCATCAACCGATTGGAGAGCTTGTCTCTTCGTCAGGTGACCAATCCGATTGCCAGATGAAAAGAAGGCGTAGAATACCTGAAAGCGCCGAATCCGATGCGATCAACGTATCTCCCCTCATTGACGTGGTTTTCATTCTGCTGATCTTTTTCATTGTTTCCGCCACTTTTGTCACCCTTCCGGGGATTGAGGTCGCCCGCCCCCAGGCAGTCACCGGAAAATCCCTCGAAAAAAATGCCGTCATCTTCGCCCTATCCGAAGAAAATGAAATCAAATATGCGGGATCCACCGTGCAACTGGAGGAAATTCCAAGCCTGGTGGAACTGGCCAGCAAGGATCGAGGAAAGCCGGTGGTTATTCAGGTGGACCAATGGGCGGATGCATCCATTCTTGCCAAAATAGTGGCTCAAGCCCGTAAAAAATCCAGCGAGGTTTCAATTGCCACTCGCAAGCCCAAAGCATGAGAAGAAGGCTGACGCTCGAACCCGAAACCACGGAGATCAACGTATCTCCCCTGATAGACTTGGTCTTCATTCTGCTGATTTTCTTCATCGTGGCCACTTCCTTCGTAAACGAGGTGGGGATTACTCCGAAACACAAGGACACCGCATCCTCCTCATCCGATTTGGAGGAACCTCTCGCATTTGATCTGCCCGATTCCGGTCAATTGTTGCTGGACGGCATGGTTATTGGATTGGAACAGATTGCGCCGATGGTGCGCAGTCGTTCGGCGGAAAAACGAACTTCCGTAATCGTACGGGCCTCTCCCGGCTCTCGGGCGGGACTTGCCACCCAAGTGATGGATCAGGCCATGTTGGGCGGCGCTCAGGCGGTAAAACTCAGCCCTCTCGCCCAATGAAAGGGGTAACTGAACTGGACTGGACGCCGGGCTTGGAAACCGAACCCCTTCCCAATCTTCGGGCAAGGAGTGTCATCCTGGCTTTGCTGGCATCCTTTGGACTTTTTTGCCTGCTTCCCCTTTCGGAATTCGTCAGGCCGGACGAGTGGGTCGTCCGCCCGGCAGAGGTCCCCGCCTACTCGCCTCCTCCTCCGCCGACGACGGAGATGGAAAAAGAGGTGGCGAAAAAACTGTTTTTTTCGCCTCCCATCTTGGAAACCCCTCCGGTGAAATTGCTCAATGAACCAAGCGCGGCCACGCTGGAAGTGGGCCCCGGTGATTTCCAGGCCGCTTTCTCACTGGCCACCTTTAATCCGGCCCCGACTGGGTTTGCTTCGGAACTGGTTTTTGCCATGCATGAATTGGATCGCAACCCCGGAGTGATCAAGCGGGGAAGCCTTGTCTATCCTGCCCATCTTCGCCGCAAGGGGCTGGAAGGCGAAGTAAAGCTCCTGGTGCAAATAAACGAGAAGGGGCGAGTGAAAGTACTCGAAACGGTTTCCAGCACTCATCCTGACTTTGTCGAGGCGTCCCGCAATGCAGCCGAAGGATCGATCTATGAACCACCCACCCGCAACGGCAAACCGGTAATGGTGGAGTTTTATCTGCCCGTTCGTTTTTCCATGCTCAAATGAAGAAAGTTTTCAGTACCTTTTTTATTCTGGCTGCTTTCCCTCTGGCTGTAAGCGGCAAGGCGCCCCTGCCCCAACTTACGCAGGATTTTTGGAATGACCCCGCCTTCGTCAAAGGCTTCATGGGAGATTATGGATTCCGCAGCGAAGTGGAGCCAAGAATCGACAAGTCCGAGCAATTCATCCTGCGGGAAGTGGTGGCCAAAGCGGAAAACCAATTGGAGGAAGCGATTCAGTATCTCGAGTCCAAAACCAATGATAAAACCAGCGCCGCCCTGGATTTTGCTCTCGGCACCATGTACTATCAAATGGGAAGACTGACTCGCTCGGAACAGACTTATCACCTGGCCTTGAAAAAATTCCCTTCGTTCCTTCGCGCCCTGAAAAATCTAGGTTTCGTGCAACTGAGCCTGGGCAAACTCGATGAGGCGTCGAAAAACCTGGTCAAAGCGATCAGTCTGGGGGAAGCCGATGGGATCAGTTACGTGGCCCTCGGATATTGCCACCTCTCTCTCGGTCGTGTGGTGTCTGCGGAAAATGCTTACCGTATGGCAATTCTGCTCCACCCCGAAAGCATTGATGCCCGCAACGGCATGGTAAACTGTCTGCTTTCCACCAACCGTTTTGCCGAGGCGCTTGCCTTGCTCGATGAGTTGATCGAGGCCAAGCCAAACGATTTGTTTTGCCACAAGGCCCGGGCATCCGCCCTCCAGGGATTGGGACGCGAGGAGGATGCAATCATTGCCTTGGAAACCCTCCGAAGAATGAACCAGTTGGATGCCGCCGGCACCCTTTCACTCGGTGACCTGTATCACAACCTCGGCTTGGGTGACCTCTCCCTTGCCGCCTACCAGCAGGCCCTGGCAAAAAAGGAAAAACTCAGCCTTTCCCGTTACTCCAGAGCGGCCAAAGTATTGATCAATCGCGGTTCCTACGAAGCAGGCTTCCAATACCTCCAAGACATCGAAAAAACTTTTGGTCAGGGATACACTCCTTCGGATGAACGGGAAATACGCATGCTCAAGGCCGAGGTGTGCCTCGCCACCGGCAAAAGAAAAGATGCGGAGAAAATCCTGGAAGAGCTCGTTCAAATGCAACCGCTCGACGGCGAGGCTCTGCTTTTATCTGCCAAGCTGGCCGCGGAAAACCTCGACTATGCCAAGGCTGCCCTGCGTTTTGAACGAACGGCGAAAATTGCGGATTTTGAAGTGGATGCCCTTGTTGAACACGCCCGCATGCTGGTCGGGGCCAAGGATTATCAGCAGGCATCAGAGCTTTTGGAACGAGCTCAGGCTCTCTCGCCTCAGCCCAGAGTGGCCCGCTATTTAAAAGCCATCGACAACCTCAACCTAAGCGCCCGCAAAAGCCCGTAGTTTCAGATGGTTCTTTCTTGTACGCATCAACGCATCATGATACGATGATGCGTAAATGACGAAAAGCCGTTCACTCAAAGAGCGATTCGCTGAAGACAATCCTTTGTTTTCGGTGGAATTCTTTCCGCCCAAGGATGAAGCAGGGGGAGAGCGCATGTTGCAGACGGCGGCTCAATTCGAGCCTCACCAACCCGATTTTGTATCGATAACTTACGGAGCGGGCGGAGGCACGCGGGAAACCACGCTTCGTTATGCCAGGTTGTTAAAGGAGGAACATGGGTTTGAAGTCATGCCCCATTTGACTTGCGTGGGGCATACCCGAGACGAGCTTTTGGAAATCCTCGAGGAATTCGCTCAGGCAGGATTTCGAAACGTCATGGCTCTGCGGGGCGATCCTCCCAAAGGAGAAACCACTTTCAAAGCGGCTCCAGGCGGACTCTCCTACGGATCCGACCTGGTAGCCTTGATTCGGGCAAATTTTCCTGATTTTGGAATTGGCGTGGGTGGCTATCCGGAAAAGCATCCCGAAGCGGAGTCTGCAGAAATCGATCTGCAAAACCTCAAAACCAAAGTGGATGCGGGAGCGGACTTTATTACCACCCAGCTTTTTTTCGATAATGCGGTATACCATCGCTTCGTGGATCGTTGCAGAAACGCGGGAATCGGCATTCCGGTACTGCCCGGCTTGCTCCCCGCGCTATCCATCGGCCAAGTGAGGAGGTTTTGCTCGATGTGCGGGTCCGGACTACCTGCCGAACTCGAAAAAAATCTAGAAATGACCGGTGAGGAAAATCAATCGGATGCGGGAGCCGATTGGGCCCTTCGGCAAATCAAGGATCTCCTCGACAAAGGCGCCCCCGGGTATCATCTGTATGCCCTGAACAAACCTCGAAGCACCCTCCGCATACTGGAGGGATTGGGGAGAAGATGATCAGATTCCGGAAACTTCCTCGATGGTGACCTGAGCTTTCAGTCCATCGAGGAAAGCTTCGAATACCTTGTCTTTTTTGCGTTCGGTCAAGTATTCGATCACTTTTTCCCTAATCTGCGCAAAGGGAGTTGCCTGGGGAGGAATCCTTTCATGCAACCGAATGAGGTGCCATCCGAACTGAGTGCGAACAGGTTCGCTCAATTGTCCGGGCTCCAAGGCAAAGGCAGCTTGCTCGAATTCGGGCACCATTCTGCCCTTCCCAAAATCTTCAAGTTTGCCCTCGTTGGACTTGTCATCGGATTCCAGCCGGACCAATTCGATGAAATCCTCACCTTCCTCCAACCGACGACGCCAATCCCTGACCACGCCGAGAGCCAGAGCGAATTCCTCCTCGGTCTTGGCCATCTTCAGGAGGTGAGAAGCGGACAATCTTTCTTCGGTCCGAAAAAGTTCCGGTCTTTCCTCATAATACTTGAGGGCCTCCGCATCGGAGACCCTCTCGCATCGCGATTCCTCCTCGAGCAATCGGTTGAAGCGAATTTGATTGGCCAGTTCACGCTTCAGGTCCTCCGTATTGCGAATCATGGGATTGTTCATTTTTTCAAACGCCTTCTTCCCACCGTTTTGCTTCATCCACTGCTTGACTTTCCTCTGAAGCTCCTCGGCATTGACTTCGTAGTTGCGTTTGGCGCTCTCACGAGCCATCAGGGCCTGATCGATCAATCGTTCCTTGGCAAGATCAAGCGCTGAAATCCAAATGATTTCACGCGGTTTGCCGGACATGCTCCGAGCGACGTTATCAAAGAGGGCCTCGGCCTGCCTCTCGATTGCCCAATCGGGAATCAATTGATCATCTATCTTGATGGACATTTTCTTCTCTTAGGCTCTTCGAAGTAATTTGCCAAGGTTCAAGAATTCACACCAATTCTCAATTCCGTCTCAATCGAATTGACCCAAGAGATTTTTTCATAATAGAATGCAACGTATCTTACATGACCAGTCATAAAATGGACTCTTGGAAAAGCTTTTCCAATTACCTCATCAGCAAGGGCTTGCGCATGACCGGCCAAAGAAGGTCGGTCTTCGAAGCGCTCTACTGTCAATCCGGTCATTTTACCGCCGATCAGTTGCTTCATGATGCCCGTAAGGCGGATCAATCCGTATCACGGGCCACGGTTTACCGTTGCCTGCCCTTGTTGGTGGAAAGCGGGGCTGTCCGTAAGATCGACGTCGGGCAGGAAAACAAATTCTACGCCCTCAACCGCTCCAGCGATACCTTCAAGGCTCAAGTCATTTGTTCGGACTGCGATCGCATCTTCGACGTGGACGCTCCTTTCATGGAATGGTACGGGCGCACCGTTTCGGAAAAACTCGGACTCTCGGTCAACGACCAACGACTCCAAGTTCATGCAAGCTGTCCCTCTCATGCGGACAAACAAGCCTGTCCTCAAAAAACCTAACCCTCAGCCGAAATCCTTCTTAGATGCAACCATCCGCCAAGATTCCTCTGCACGTGTTCAAGCAGGAAAATCATGAACCATGGTCACCCTCCCCTCAACAGGAGGAAATCATTCGCCTTAAAAAGGATAAAAACGCCATTCTATTGTGTCACAACTACCAAATCGAGCCGATCCAAGAGGTTGCAGATTACGTGGGAGATTCGCTTGGACTGGCCCGGCAAGCAGTAAAAGCGGATGCTGCAACCATCGTCTTTTGCGGAGTGCACTTCATGGCTGAAACCGCCAAGATCCTAAATCCTTCCAAAACCGTGCTTCTTCCCGATCTTGACGCGGGTTGCTCGCTCTCGGATTCCTGCCCCCCGGATCAGCTTGCTCGATACCGCGAGGAAAACCCCGATTTGTACGTCGTGGCCTACGTAAACTGCTCCGCTGCGGTAAAAGCGCTCAGTGACGTCATCTGCACCAGCGGAAATGCGGTCAGCATCGTCAACCAAGTTCCACGGGATAAGGAAATCCTCTTCGTGCCCGATCAAAACCTAGGCCAATGGGTAATGGCTCAAACCGGAAGGAAAATGAGACTCTGGCCCGGCAGTTGTTACGCCCACGTGCTTTTCACCAAGGAATCCATCGAACGCTGTCGATTGGAATACCCCGACTCTCCGGTGGTTGCTCATCCGGAATGCATTCAATCGGTTCGCGACTTGGCGGACGAGGTGTGCAGTACGGAAAAGATGGTCGCATATTGCCGAGATCATTCCTCCTCCAGTTTCATTATTCTCACTGAGACCGGAATGATGCATCGCCTGACCAGAGAACTCCCTCACAAGAGTTTCATTGCCGGCCCGACCGGTCATTGCGCCTGCAACGACTGTCGATACATGAAACTCAACACTCTGGAAAAACTTCTTGCCTGCCTCAAAAACGGAAAACCTGAAATTGCATTGGACAAGAAGCTGATCGATCAAGCCCGATCGCCCATAGAAAAAATGCTCCAGTGGAGCGCCTGACTCAAAAGTCAGGCAAGCACTTCGATTTCTTTCGGAAAGGAGCTTTCTCCGAATGCAGCCAAATGGCTTCGCAGCAGTTGTAAAAGGGCTAAATTCACGACCGATCCTGCGGGAGCCATCATTTCTCCGTCGGGTGACCGAAGGTCATTCCGCAGCCTCATACCCGGGGCTAGTTCGGAAAGGCAGAGCGAACGAGCGTTCATCACTCCGCCCGAAAGCTCGAGTGAGTTGGCCAATGCATCCAGGGCCCCGGGGAGAAAAACAGATTCCATCTTGCGAAGGCCTTCGAAAGTTTCGCTCTTGGAACAGCCCCGGCAAGCGTATTGATCGAATTCCTGAGCGAGGCGGATGACCGATGCAACCATCCTTTCATCCGATTCGCCATCCACGCTGTCTTCATAGTCCGAACCAACCAGCTCGATGATGCGCCGAATTTTGTTCAAACGCGGAATGTCCTTGAGCAGGTTGCTGACGAATTCAGGAAATCCGTCGATCACTTTTTGCAGTTCCTGCGACACCTCCCCTGATTCATAAACCAGTTTCTGGATATCCTCAGGCAGTGTAAGAAAGCCAAGGTAGCAAAAGTCGACGGCGACCTCCAAACGCCATTCATGGGCAAGCCTCATTTCCTGAGCCACTTTCCTGGAGAGCCGTTTCACTCTTTGGGCCCGACCAAAGAACAATGGGTTGGCCGCCGCAAGAAGAGAGGTCATGGCTCCGATGGCTCCATTCAAGGTCTTTTCCAAAAGCTCTTTTTCCGAACGAATCAGCTCATACTGACGCAACGCTTGCTTGAGGTTTTCATCCAAGGTTTCCGGAGAGCAAGGCTTTCCCAGCAAACGAAAGATTTCACCCCGGCGCACGACGTCGCACAAGTCGTCGAAATTGGCCTGACCGGTAAGAAGAATGGTCACCACTTCCTTGTCCTGTTCGCGTACCTTTTCCAAGAAGTCCGCACCATTGAGTCCAGGCATGGCAAAATCGGAAACGACCACTTCGAAGGGACCTTCTTCCTCAAGCAATCGTAGTCCTTCGCTTCCGCTGTTGGCGCAAAAAACCGAATATTTGCGACCAAGGTTGAGCTTGAATCCCTTGAGAATGGATTCTTCGTCGTCTACGAAGAGTACTTGGGGCAAATCCGGGCTCACGTTTCAAGTAAGAAGTCTCCTCTCCAAGAGGTCAATTCCCATCACAAATTCACTTCTTCAAAAGCAAAGGGCATAAAATCACGAATGTCGGAATCAGGGTCGAGAGACCGCAACCCAACGAAGATTGGCGAATTCAGGAGGTTCCCCTTGCCAATCGCCTCCGATCGTCTTGGTTGCCCCTTTGCCTCTCTGTCCGAAAGTCAGGTTCTCACGCCCATCGATGCGAAACTCCTTGATACCTCGCCAATCAGAAAGTCCCTTTCCCTCAGCAGTCAGGAAATCAGAGCATGAAAAAAGAAACCTTTGCCATGCATCATTGCCGAGCAAGGATAATTCCACCCCATGATTATCGATCCACAGCGCCAGTTTATTCGCAATCGAAGAGCGAACCTCGATACTCAGCAATGAATTCTCTTCGGGCGCGCTCCACTGGTCTTCGTACAATTTGTTTGTCCGCAAACCCCATTTGCTTCGGTCATAGGAAAACCAATGATGCCTCCATTCATCGGCAAATGACTCGATCAACGATTCGCGAGAAAGCCTTGAGGGAACTTCGGAAGCGACCAATTCTTCGGAGGAGGCAACTTGTAGGAGCGAGGAAAGGTTGAACACTTGGGTATCATAGAATCCGTGATAGTAGCCGGCCCCGAAAACCGGTTCCTCCAGCTCGTAAAGAACGTTAGCGTAAGCCCAAAGATTGCGCCCACTGCCATAGAGGGGCAACTCCGCCTTCCAAGTCTCGGATTCTTGGTCAAAAATCGGCTGGACGAACCGCCAGAACCTGTGCTTGGTATTGCTGGAATCATCCTGAAGCGCGCCTCTGACCTGCACCTTGCCTTGCTGCGTGTAATACACTTCCACCGCCCTGACTTTTTGAGAATCGTCCACTCGGACGGTGAATTTTGGATTTTCTTCCGCTTGCAAATACAATCGAGCGACCGGAGTCCGAGGCAGGAGAATGGTTTTCTTCAGGTGCTGATCGAACCAAAGCTGGGTCAACGCTTCGAACTCAGCCGTATCCTGATGGTTGTGATGAGGAGAAGAGGTGATCCTCCAATCAGTTGATTTGATTTCCCGGATCGCAGCTTCCAAATCGTTGATTCGTCCGTGAAAATCATTGGATGGACTTAAAAAAGCGATGGGACAAGAGATATTGCGAAGACTGGAAGGATCGCCGATGGTGGAAAAACGCAATTCGTCCTCCGCATAGCGATCGCTGATTCCTCCGCAGGAAGGAGCGGCGGCTCCAACCCGGGAGTCGGCGCCGGCAATCATAACCGTAAGTTTCCCTCCCATGGAATGTCCGTAGACACCCAATCTGGATCCATCGACCTCCGGTTGTCTTTCGAGAAAAGTCAGCCCTCGGCGACCGGCAAGAGCGATCAAATACCACGAACTGTTTCGGGGAGATGGAAAGGGATCGATCGTCCAGTTCTCGACCGGAAGTGAAGAAAAAGCGTCTTTGCCGTGACGACTGGGAGCATGATAAGCGTCAAGAGCACCCCAATCAGTTGTCAGTCGGTATCGGGGGTCATCCGACTTGCCCTCCCAAAAAAGCCTGACGACTTCCGGAGAAACATGGTAGTTGGGTGAGGATATTCGCCCAGCCCAAGCAATGGACAGAGTTGCGTAGCCACGCTTTGCGTTATGCAGGACGGGACGATGATCGGCATATTGTCCGCCACCATGCACTTGAAGCAAAGCGGGCAGGTTCGATCCTTCCTTTGGAAACCCGTAGACAGCCGCCATCATTGATCTCTTTCCCTTGAAATCTCCGATGCGATACCTCACGATCCTCATCACTACGCTCTCTTGCTCCCATTCCTTCAGGGTTTCGATTTCCAAAGGTTCTGCACGAGGATCGAAACCTTGCCACATTTCCTCGAAACCGATCGGCGGACCAACGGAAAAAACCGAGGCGTTTTGTTCTTGAAAGACAAAAGAACCCCCGAAACAAGTGGAACAAAGAAAGACGAGCAGGAATGAAAAAGCCGATTTCATCGATTCAAGTTTGAAGATTAGATGATTCAATCGGATTTTGCAACCACCGCAATTTACCTTGTCATCCAAGCGTTCCTTCATCGATAGGGAATTTCAACTCGTTTTGCTAGGGAGATCCTCACTTCTAAACGTTGATAACTCAAGATAGACCCTAGGTAGGAAAAGAACTACTAATGTCTGGTGATGAATGAAGTTACCATTTCAGGCACGGTAAAATTCGTGGACGAGGTTCGTGAATTCGGCAGCAACGGCTTTCGCAAGCACCAAGTGGTGATCGAGACGGGAGACGGAAGGTGGGAGAACCCAATTCCAGTCGAATTCACTAAGGAAAACATTGATTTAAGTAAAAATCTCAAGGTCGGCGACCAGGTAACGGTCGAATCAAGAATCAATGGTAGAGAGTGGTCCGGAAAAGATGGGGTGACCAAGTGGTTCACCTCGATAAACGCTCATAAGTTGATCAAAAAAGAAGAGAATTCAACCGCAGACCCAAGTTCCTCCTTCGATACTTACGACGAATATGACGAGGGGTTGGAGGAAGACGTTTTCTGAGTTCTTTTTTCACTTCTGAAATTTCTTTTGAAATTTACGTATTTTCCTCTTTGAATTCGCTAATACAAGGAGTGGAATTATAACAATTTCTTTATCTTCCCTGAATTTATTAAATAACTTTTTAAAAAGAAAAGTTAACATAATTTTACTTCTCCAATTAGTTTTCTTGCTCGTGTGCGCATGTAAGTTTGATTTCGGTGCCGGAAATCTGCTATATTTAGATCAATGCGCCTTTTGACCCTGATCCGACCCTTCGTCGCTTGGTTCTTCCTTGCATGTACATGGTCGTTTGGTTTGGTTCGCGAAGATGCCCTGATCGTGAGGTGGTCTTTTGACGAGGGCAGCGGCACCCTGGCCTACGACGCCGAGGGAATCGGAATGCCCGTATTTCTAGATCCCGCCGTGGGATGGGGTTCGGAGGACAACGGAACCGCTTTGTCAAGAAGGTCACTGGACGTCAGTCAGGCTCAGGGGTTCGCTTATGCGGAAGCAAATGACCGGCTCAAGGTAACCTCGAACTTCAGCTACCTGATCTGGTTCAAATCAAACGGTCTCCCCGACGACTGGTCGCAGTTGTTGGGCAAAAGAGAACAACTGTCCTTCTCTTACTTCACGCAAATCAATCCGGGTGGCGAAACGATCGAATCATCTTTTCGTGTCTTGGGATTGGACGAGCAGTTCGCCAGCACCGGGCCCGTGGGCTACCGTTTGGATGCATGGAATTGCCTGATTTCAACTTTCGACGGCTACCGTTTGCAGACTTTTCTCAACGGCAAGCTGGTTGGCGCGCTTCCCCTCTTCCAATCTCCGGAAAACGACGACGGAAACCTCGGAATCGGAGGATCCCCGGACGGCAGCAACCTGTTCAAGGGTTGGATCGACGAAATTCGCTTCTACTCGACGGCCTTGACCGTCGAAGAGGCTTCACTGATCTACGGTGAAGGATACGGGGACCTCGGGGCTCGTCCGATTTTTGAAACGAACCCATCCACCGACGAGGAAAACTCCACCCTGATCATCTCCTTCGCAGCTCCTTCCGGCGAGTTGACGGCCGTAACCGGATTCGACGAGGCGGATCTGTTGTTGGAAGGCGCATCCCTCACCGACTTTGCGGAACTCAACTCCACCCATTATCGCGTGGTCGTAAGAGCGAACAAGAAACCGCAACGAATCAAAGTTCGCATTGGGGCCGGCAGCGCCAGAGACGAGGGAAACTTCTCCATCTCCTCGGCATCCACCCGCATCAACTACCTCGACCAAATTACCGGCGCCAAAAACCTCGTCGGTTGGTGGACCTTCGACGAAGCATTCTCCTCCGTCGACGAAACATGGACTCCCCAAGAGCTTTCTCCCCAACTCTGGCTGGACGCATCCGACGAAGGCAGCATCGTCCATTCCTCCAACCAAGTAAGCCAGTGGTACGACAAGAGCGGAAACGGCAACAACCTGACTGCTATCGGGGACCCGAAAACAAACACCCGCGTCCTCAACCAGACCAACGTCATAGATTTTGACGGAGACGACTACTTCGAATCCGCGAGCTCCTATGCAACCGGTAGCGACTTCTCACTTTTCCTGGTTGCCGGAATCGACGAAATCGATCACGGAAATGACTCGATTTTCGCAATCAGACAATCGACCGGCCACCCAAGTTTCCAGATCGATGCATCCGACGCCTCCTCCTTCAAGGTTCGTTTTCTGCAAACCGACATGGGCATCGACAAAACCTTTTCTTCGGACCAGAACCACGGACCGAGCATCTACGGATTCGTTTTCGACGATGAGTCCGATTTGCTGGAAGCATTCGTCGACGGAGCCAGTCTCGGAACCGCCACCTACTCCTCCCCGCCCAATCAAGGGAACAAATTCACCCTTTTTTCAAACCGTGGAAGATCAGCCAAAATCAACGGCTTGGTCGCAGAGGTGATCGGTTTGCCGATCGTTCCCAGCAGTACGGAACGTCAAAACCTTCATGACTACCTAGGCAGAAAATGGGGCTTGTCCTTGAGCGAAACAAGCTATGCGGATCAATCGGGAGGCGACCGCAACCTCGTCCATTTCGGAAAGGAAGCCACGGAGGAGTCTTTTTTTGGTTCGTCCCTATCCTTCGACGGGGTGGAATCATACGGTCACGTACCTGTTCTCGATCCAAGGCAGGAGACCGTCTCGCTTGAGGAGGTCACTCGACCCGACCTGCTTCATGCCTGGTGGCCCATGGACGGAAACGCTTCCGATCGATCGGGCAATGAACGGGACGGGGACGACCAGAACCGCCTCTCTTTTGCAAACGGTCGGTTCGGACAGGCATTGGATTTGTCTCTGGGCGGTTCCTTCGTGGTGCCGGAGAGCGTCGGTCCGGGCATTCTCGGCGACCAAGCCAGAACCGTTTCCATGTGGGTCAAGACCTTCTCCCTTAACGTCCCTCTTCTTGAATGGGGCACGAATACCGGTAATGGAAACTTTTGGAAATTGTACCTGGATTTCAACACCGGCCCAGGTGGAACCTTGGGCGTCGATCTGACCGGTGGCACTCAAATCGGCGGATCGTACCCGGCAAACGACGGAAAATGGAGACACCTGGCCGTAAGTTTAAGCGAAAAACTCGAAGGTTCGCAAAAAATCACCCTCTACGTCGATGGCTACGCCGAGTCCCTCCATTACAGCACGTTCGTTCCCACTAGTCTCCTGATCGACACCCGATCCTCCGACCTGAACGTCGGAGGTTCCGGATTCATCGGCATGATCGATGACGTACGCATCTACTCCGACGAACTCAATTCGGGCGAAATTCTAGCCATCAATCGAGAAATGAGCGAAGACGATCTGAACTTGGCGGGAAGCGACCACACCCTTTCGGTTTGGATCAAACCCGACCTACTCCCCTCCGTCAACAAGTTCGAATTCGTTTACGGACGCTTTTTTTGGAGAAATTGGGGAGGCGACGTCAGGGCCCAAACATGGCCCCAGGATTCGACTCATTCGGAAGTACCCCAGTTCAGCGCCGGCACCAACGAACTCGAGCACCTCTTCAATGATCCGGTGGAAATGTACCTTTTTGAATCTCCCAACGTGAACGCAAACGGAGCGTCCTTGGTAGGAGCCGACATCTGGGGACAGCGATCCATCACCGATGCCTGGGGATTCCTCGAAGACGGCGATCCTTCCGATCATGCCTACGTCATGCGCATACCTGCCGGCGATCCGGACGGCGAACCCGCCTATGCCACCGACTACCAAGACACCTTCAGTCAGGCCCCCGATTACTTTGCATCCTCCCTGAGCACCGAATACACGGGAACCTGGCCGACCGGAGCAGTCATGGCTCGAGGAACCCTGAATTATGAAGCGATCAATCCCGGCCTCCTTTACCTTTACGCTGGGGGAGGCGGATGGTCCACCTTTTGGATCGACCGAAACCAGGACCAGGCATGGGACCGAGCCGAAGAGCGTCTGGTTCACAACGTAGGGGGTTGGAACACGGCCGCTTCCAATTCTCGAAGCCTGGTCTTCCTCGGACACCAGGTGCCCTTGGTCATGGCTCCCGGAATCGCTTCCGATCATGGCTTGGCCATCGGAGCGAATCAAGCGATCGCTTCCTGGAGAGGTTTCTCCAAGGAAGGACGACAAGCCTACGAAGAGAAGGTTTTGAGCCCGGCAAAATGGCACCACGTCGCATCCACCTTCAATCACTCCAAAGGCAGATTGTCCACTTACCTTAACGGAAAACTGGTGGCCACCCTCGCTCTCGACCCGGAATCCATCGAAGACATGAGGTGGGGCGATTGGTACTTGGGTGGACCGGGCGCCTATGGCAGCCAACAGTTTTTCGCAGGCAAGATGGATGACCTGCGCATCTACGACGCCGCCCTTAGCCCCGATCAAATTCATGCGATCTACAACGGAGGAGAGGGAGACGTGGGTGTCGCCGGCTCATTGCAAGCTCCGGTTGTCACTCAGGATCAATCCTTTGAAATGACGCTTGAATTTTCCAAATTCGGTCAAGCGGCGCCGGTTTACGGACTCACCGAATCGGAAATCAATTCCAGCCTGACCAACGCGGAGTTGGTCGCCGGTTCCTTCCTTTCCGAAGACGGCAACCTCAGCTTTTCGTTTTCGGTACTCTCTCAATCAGGAAAAGCAATCAGCTTCAACCTCCCCGCCGGAGCCGGAGAGTGGGAGGGCGAACCCACTTTGGCCGTAAAGAAGGAGGTGATGATTGTACCGGAGGTCTCGGAGGTGGAAAAGATCGTTCACTGGTGGTGGTTGGACGAAAGCCTGGGATCGACCGTATCCGACAGCATCAGTCCCGCACAAGGATCCTTGGGGGGAGATGCCTCCTGGTCCGCTGATTCCGTTACCGGCACCGGAATCGCTTTTGGCGGTCCCGGAGATTTCGTCGACCTTGGACAACTGGACGCCAACCTCAGTCAGGATGCATTCAGCATATCAACCTGGTTTCGTCGCAACGAAGACACTTTCTATCGATCCCCTCAACAAGTGGGCAACGTCATGCTCTCCCTCTTCGGTTCCGAAAACGCCAGCCTGCAAATCGGATCCGCATCTTCGAGCATCGAGGTCTTTCTCAACACCCAAATTCATTCGGGTATGGTTCGCATCGAATCGGGAATCGACGACGGAGCCTGGAATCACCTGCTCATGACCTACGATTCCGCTGCCCTGGACGGATACGAGCTCAAGCTCTATCTAAACGGCATCCTGGTCGGTGAAAGCGGCGATTTCGGAAAATCCATGATCAGCGACCCAGACTCCTCTTGGTTGATCGGTTCTCATTCACCCGATTACTCCGAATCAGGCAGGTTCGTTGGAATCATCGACGACCTACGCATTTACCAATCGGCCCTGGATGGGAACATGGCCCGGGAATTGTACAACCAAGGATCAAGCGACCTCAGCCTGACCATTGAGCCGCATGAATTCGACCCCATCTTCGACCCCGTTGATTTCGCCGAAATCAGCGTCGACTTGAAATTTCGCAAGTACGGATCCTTTCTCGATCTTGCCGAGGTGGAAATCCCGGACCTCAATTTCACCCTGCCCTCCCCCGATCAATATGCGGGAACCTTGGTTTGGCTCGACGGGTCCGACACCTCCAGCATGGACAAGTCCACCACGCAAGGAGGATCGGGACCGCCGATCGATGGAGAAGCCGTCGGTTTCTGGGCTGATAAAAGCGACAACGGCCATCACGCGGTCCAGGTGTCGGGTTCGCCCGTATTCCGTTCGTCCCTTTTCGACGGCGGGCTTCCCAGCGTCGAGACCCAGAATTCGCAATTTCAACTTACCGGAAGCGAAACGACCTTCGACGCCCTGGACCAAATGTCGCTTTTTCTCGTCTATCGATGGACCGGGATCAACACTTGGAGAAGCATGATTTGGAAGGGAACCGGTTATGGGCACGGTTTCGTCGGCACCTTCTGTCTGGGGAAGATGAATTTGGGAGCGAACCAAGGTCTTGGAATCTGGTACTACGATGGCTCTAGCGGTAAAATCAAGCAGCACGGATTCTCCGGCACTTATGCGGATCAGACCGCTCGCTTGCTCTCCCTGGTGTATGACGGAAACACACGCACGAGCACCATTTGGGCGGACGGCACGATCGCCTCCACCAGTACGGGTGTGTACAACCCCCTTCCCTCTTCCGCCGGCATACCCGTGAAACTGGGAGACTACCCGAGCGGAAGCGCCAATCGGTTTGCCGAGGTCGTAATTCTAGATGAGGCCCTCTCATCGGACCAAAGACAAATGCTCGAAGGATACCTCTCGCAGAAGTGGAAAATGACCGATCAACTGCCCGAGGAACATCCTTACCTTTCGGTTTTCCCAAACCTGCTCATCAAGGACATGTTCAACGACGAGGTCAAGACCCTGGAAGTGGAAAAAAGCGAAGACAATTCCAGCCTGCGCATCCGATTTTCCCCGGAACGAACGCCTAACAGGTTCACCCTTTTCATCGGATCGGGACTCGGCAAGGACCAAAACGGAATGGTCAATGAGCCCATGAGCCTGGAGTTGTCCTACGGTCGGCCGGTCACTCGTCTGGACGCCTTGTCGTCATGGTGGTCCTTCGACGACCAAAACCCCGATGAAGCAACCGAATTCTTCGGTCGTTTTCCTGGAGTGTTCATCGGAAACGTCATCGACGACACCAACTACGACGTCACTTATGCTCCCGGGTTGTTCGGAAGCGCCCTCGATTTCCCGGACAACAGTTGGGTGAAAACTTCCGGTTCCGCCAGCGGCTTGGGAATTTCCGGCGATAACCCGCGTACCGTTTCCCTGTGGATCAAGGTCAGGAATGCAAACGACTGGAACAACCGGGTGATCTATGCCTTGGGCAATCGAGCGGGCAACCGAGGAGGAACGGGAACCGGTTGGGGATTGAAAGGCATCTGGGGAGGTTGGTCCTGGATGAAGTCCTTCTACAACCCCCAAAACCAAAGCAACGATTTCAAGCAACCGGGAGGTTTTTACGAGAAATGGACGCACTTGGCCCACGTTTACGACGGTAAAGCGGTATCGATATTCGTCAACGGAACCTTGAGGGGCAGCTTCTCCAGAGCAGGCCTCAACACGCAAAGCAGAATCACCCTGACCCTGGGGCACTTCGACGATACGACCAGGGGTTGGACAAACGGAAACTTCGTCGGATTGATGGATGAGGTCCGAGTCTACGCCGCGGCCCTAAATCCCGAAGAGATCCTGCAACTCTACGGCGACGGGACCGGCGACCTCTCCATTCGGCCGAAGCTTCGGATCGATCCGGTGATCGAAGGGATCCAATCCACCGGCAGCGTTTCCTTCGAAAGAAACGGGAAACCGCTTTCTCTGGATTCCCTTGGTTCCTCCGACCTCTCGGTCGACAACGGTTCGATCGTCGATGGGTCGCTCCATTCCGAGGACAACTACACCTGGCATTTTGCCTTCAGCCTTGAGGAAGAGAACCTCGCTTCCGAGGTTTCCGTAAACGTCGGAGCCCTGACCGATGGCTACGGAGAGTCAAGCAAGTCGACCTCATCCACGACGGTGAAAATGTATCGGTCCGTGACACGAGGACAGGATTTGGACGCATGGTGGTCCTTTGATCGAGACGATCCTTCGGGCAACGAAGTTTTCAGTGATGCCGGCGACGGCACTCGAGCCGTGTTGTACGACGCAGCGGTTTCATCGAAAGGCAGATTTGGCCCCGGGCTCGAATTCGATCGTTCAAGTGACGACGGCAGAATGAAGATCGATCCGAACGGCCTTGCCTTGAATTCAACCGGATGGTCGTTGACCGTTTGGGCAAAGGATCTGTCTCCTCCTAAACACGATGGCAAAAGCACCCTGTTTCGCGGACAGGACAGGCAAGCGGAGGTGGAATTCGATCACTACTTCCTTTATCACGGCTCCGATCGCCTGCTGGGATTCATCGACGGAGACCAGGAGGATGAATCCCTGCGCTTCAAATCCAGCTCCTACGCCCTGAATCCAATGACTTTGCTTGGTTGGAATCATTTTTCGGTGGTCGGGGAATCCCAGCGCATTCGCTTCTTCGTAAACGGCGTCTTCGTGGGCGAGAGTTCCGCCAGAGATCAAAGCGATCTCTACTACGTAGGCAACTCCAGCGGAAACGAAAGATTCGCCGACTTCCTGGACGACCTGCGAATTTATCGAATCCCCCTGAGCGCCACGGAGGTCGGTTCCATCTATGGAGGAGGCTTCGGGGATGGCTTCGCCTCGCTCAAAGTCGAGGAAAACTCCACCATGGGGGAATCTCCCAGAAAATTTCGCCTCCTCTTCGGCATGGACGGAAAATCGGTTTCGGCAAACGGTCTCTTCAACGAGGGCATTTCGCTCAGTCATGGCTCGATCGCTCAACTCCAAACGAGTGAAGACAACTCATCCTATCTGCTATCGGTCACACCGGACCAAACCAAGATCAGTCATTCCCTGCTGCTCCCCGACAAACCCGTTCGCTTCGGCGACTTGACTCTCTGGTTGGATGCCAGTGATCCTTCGGCCGGTCAATATGACTTCAACTCGAAAGCCACCCTTTGGCTGGATGCCAGCGACTCATCGTCCATCTCCCTCACCGGAGCCAACGAAATCGACACTTGGACCAACAAAATCGACCCTGCGGTAAAACTGCACGGCGACGCCAACTACAAGCCCAACCTGGTTGCCTCTTGGCTGAACGGGTTGGACGGAATCAACTTCGATCATGCCTCAGGAAACTACGAGCGCATGTCGGCGAAAAAGAACGGCTCCAGCAATTGGAGCGCCCTGAGCGAGGACGGATCGGTCAGCGGCACCTATTCCGACGTCTCCTTCTTCGTGGTTTTGCAGCAGGATACGCTCGTGCGCACCTCTTGGCCGTTCGGATTGGGTTGGGGCGGGCATTTCCCATGGCAAAACGGTTCCGTCTTCATGGACACGCCCACCCGCATAAGCGGACGATTCTTCTACGCCGGATCTCCCATCGTCTTTTCGGGCTATTATTCCAATCAGGAATCGACCCGAGAGTTTCACCAGAACGGCTTGTTGCGGATGTCCGCCGAAAACGTCGATCTTAGAAACGCCGGTCATTTCACCTTCCCCGCCTCTGCATGGAATCAATACGATGCCAAGGTGGGTGAAATGATCTTTCTAATCGGCACGATGACCGACGACGAACGACAAGCCTTCGAAGGTTACTTGTCACATAAATGGGGATTGAACGCCAACCTGCAAAGCAGTCATTTGTACTTCGACTCGCCCCCGAAAACCGTCGAGGGCGACACCTGGACTCCCGCCCTTCCCATGAGCAAGATCTACTGGATGGACAAAGGATCCTTCCGCAACCATGCCAAAGCGCGCGGATCGCCCACCTACGTGGAAAACGCCCAAAACGCGCTGCCTCTGATGAGATACGGTGGAAACGACGGCGAATACCACGAGTGGAATAGAATCTCCGATATCCGCACCGTCTTCTGGGTGGTAAGTAAAACCGGAACCGAAACCCATCGTTTTCTGCTTGGCGACTCCTCCAGTTACGACTTTCACACCAGCGGAAACACCTTCTGGAACTCCACCGCCAACGACGACGTCGAAAACGGTTCCCTTCGCCTCAACGGCTCGAACGTCAACGGAAACGTAACGAACCTGCCCTCGAACCTGTCCGTGATCTCCTTGCGAACTACCGGCCCGGTGGCCGCATCGAATTTTTCCAACGATCGAAACATCAACGGAAGAACCTGGTCGGGAGACCTTGGAGAGCTTCTCGTTTACAACCGGGACTTGAGCGACCACGAGATCGACTACCTCGAGGGATACCTCGCCCACAAATGGGGGCTTGAAGAGCAGCTTCCTGCCTCCCACCCATACCGGACGACTGCGCCTGCTTACTCGTTGGGCGAAAGCTTTACTTATGGAGATCAAAAGGAGGTAGAGCCCTTTCATTACACTTTCCTTCATCACTTTCCGGCATCTTTCGAAGACGACTTGGCAAGTCGTTGGAGTTTCGATGATTTCGACGAGGATTCCGCTGGAGCGTTCTGGGTGCCCGATTTGGCCAAGGGAAGAAACCATGGAAAATTGGTGGGCGACGCATCCTTGGTCGAAGGGAAGTTCGGAAAGGCGCTCCTCCTGGACGGCTCGGGCGACTACCTGGAACTACCGTCCTTCCGCGGTGCCTACAAGGCTAGAAATCTGTCTCTGGCCGCCTGGTTCAAGCTGGGCAAGATAGGCTCCTCCGAAGATGAAGACGATGCGACCATTCTTTCCTTCGACGGCAACTCGATCACGCATGGGCGCCTTTGGTACGACGTCAATGCCGACGGCGTGGGAAACAACACCTTCTCATTCAACCTCGGCTCGCCCTCCGTCACTTACAACCGAGCAAGCGCCAGCGACGGCTTGGCTGCGGCTGACAAATGGCAATTGCTCGTCGCGGTGATGAATCAGGACCAACGATCCCTTTACCTCAACGGCAACCTGGTCGGTGAATCCAGTTCGCCTACCTCGACCGTCACCTTTGAAGGATCAAAGGGCCGCATCGGTTCTTGGGACGAAGACCCAACCGGCGAATTCATGGGAATGATCGATGAGCTTCGCCTTTATGAAACCGCGCTTTCTTCGGCTCAGATCGAAACACTCTGGAATTCGGGTTCCGGTGACCTTGGACTGGTTCCCGTGATCGACCTCGCGACCGCCCAGGCCGCTTACGAAGTCAACGGAACCATTCGCTTTTACCAAGCCGGAACCCAGGTTTCGGTAAGCGGATTCGATTCTTCCAAACTCAGCCTCAAGGGCGCCGCCCTTGATTCCTTCGCATCGGACGGTTCGGGAGGTTACCTGATCTCCCTGATCCCCAACCGACCGGGCATTCCCCTGACGATCGAAGTGGATGGTTCGGGAATCACCGGACCCGACGGCTCGGCGAGCGCCGACAACCTCAACCGGTTGACCGCCGGCCAACGGCTCACGGCGCAGGAAAACCTGGCTCTTCGATATGCATTCGAAGGAAACGAGTCCCTGCAGGTCATGGATCTTTCCACCAGGCAAATCGACGCTTTTCGCCTCGGAGGAACCTTGCAGCCCGGAAAATTCTCCCGTTCCCTTTCCCTCTTGCCTGGAAATTTTCTTCTTGTTTCCGGCAAGGACTTCTCCTTCAACCAATCCTTTTCCGCATCCCTTTGGGCAAAAATCGGAGAGGACGACCAAGGCTTGATCTTCGGCAACGGGCAAGCGCGTCTGGAATACCACGACGACCTTACGATTCGCGGATACGCCCGCATCAACGGATCATGGACGGAAACCCATGCCCCTGCTTCCTTCGGCAAGTGGAGTCATTACGCTCTTGTTCGGGGCCCGGAAACGTTGAGCCTGTACCTAAACTCAAGCCTTTTGCATCAAGTCGATGCGGTCGGTTCGCTGGGATGGGAAAACGACGACGACAAGGACCTTTACCTCGGAACCTCATATCCGCAGCAACCAGGAATGGAAGGGCGTTTCGAACTGGACGAATTCCGCATCTATGACCGGGCATTGTCATCCGATGAAATACTGCTTCTTTATGGATCCGGGGCAGGAGACAACGGAATCGTACCGATTGTTTCGGGACCCTCGCCTTTTGCGACGAATCCCTCCGAACATTCGATCTCCTTTCGCCTGTTCGGGTCGCAGATCGAGGCTTCCGGTTTGGACTCGTCCGAAATCAACGCCAGCGGAGCAACCATCCTCAACTTCGATTCCGGCGATCTTTCCTACGACCTCAACTCCTCCGATCTGGATTCGGTCTCGCGAATCGAGATTCCTCACGGAGCGATCGAATTGGATGGAAACCTCAGTCAGGCGACCGCATTCGAATTCCACCATCGCCCCATCACTTCGACCGAAAACGGATTGATCGCCTGGTATGCTTTCGACGACCTCGAAGGATCCAAGATCAAGGATCGTTCGGGCAACCTCAGACATGGAACCTACCTGAACGCAGACGCAACCATACCGGGTGGAGGAAACCTCGTGTCTTCGGAAATCGCCGATACCTCGTACGACAAATCGAACGCGTTTGACGACAACCTCGAAAACGCCGACGACAAATGGTTGGCCAACTGGGATGGCGTTCCCCTTTTCATTCGCTACGACTTCGGCGCTCCCACCGAAATTGCCAGTTATGCGATTCACTCTCAAAATGCGGACGAAGAGATAAAGTCCCCGAAATCCTGGACTCTCCACGGATCCAATGACGATTCCTCATGGGTGATGCTCGACGAAGTAACGGGGCAGGCAAATTGGGGAGAATGGGAAAGACGAACCTTCAGTCTCAGCCAAACTCATGAATATCGTTACTACAAATTGACCTTTGCCGAAACCACGGGCGGCAACCTGCCCACTGAAATTCATGATTCGTATCTTTGGTTGGATGGTTCCGACGAAGACTCTCTCGTACAATCGGCCAATGTCATCAGCGAATGGAAGGACAAAAGTCGTTTTGATCATCGTTTTCTCGCTGTTGGAGACCCTCGCGTCAACACCCGGTTTCACCACTCCGAAAAAGTCGTCGATTTGGATGGCAACGATTATTTCGAGTCGGTGAATCCCTTTGCAACGGGCAATGATTTTTCCCTTTTGATGGTTGCGGGCATCGATTCAATCAACAGTCCTTATGACGCCTTGTTTTCAGTCAGACAGGCGGCCGGACACCCGAGCTTCCAAATTGACGCAGCCGACGCATCCTCCTTCTTCGTCAGGTTCTGGAACAGCAACATGGCTCCGAATTACGTTTTCTCATCAGAAGCAATACCCGGCCCCGCCCTGTACGAGTTCGTCTTTGACGACTCGGCCAACTCACTCGAAGCATTCGTTGACGGAAACAGTTTGGGCGCCACTTCCTACAACACGGCTCCCAATCAGTTGAACACTCTTGCTCTCTTTTCAAACCGTAACCGAGATTCGTTCGTCGATGGTTTCATCGCGGAAATGATCGGCGTCAAAACCGCCCTCAGTTCATCGGATAGGAGAAAACTGGAGGGCTACCTCGCTCACAAGTGGGGCTTGGTCGATCAATTGCCCAGCGGACACCCCTACACTTACCTCTCGATCGGAGAAATCGAGTTCTTCCCTCCTCCGCCCTCGCAAAGCGGTCTTTTCGGCAACGCTCTCTCGTTAAACGGAGAATCGATCGCCCTGCCTTTCCGAATCGATCAATCGGCAAACTCTGACGGCATGTCGGTCAGCCTTTGGGTTCGTCCGGATTCGGTGACCGGCCCCGGCAATGCTCCCTTGATTCTGCTCTCATCGGAGAACGGGGGCAATGACTGGTCCTTGGGATTCAAGTCCGGCTTTCCCTTCGCACGCACCGGCTCCTTGGAACTGACCACCCCGCAGCAGGTGTTTGCCGGCGAGTGGTCGCACGTCGTGGGAGTTTTCGATCCCAACGGCGGAAAGACCCGTATCCATCTAAACGGATCTCCCTCCACCCTCAATTCCCTTGGTTTCGATTCCTCCTCCTCACGTTTGATGATCGGTTCCGACCAAGAAGTGGACAACGCCTTCAGCGGAAGGATCGACGATTTGCGCATATGGAACCGAGCCCTTTCCGTGGAAGAGGCTCTGCTTCTTTACGGCAACGGCCTGGGTGACCTGGGACCACGAGCCGAGTTCACCGTTCAAAGTCCGGTTTACCGGTCCGAATTCGAAGGAACGCTGCGTTTCAACCAAGCGGTCGATGGATTCGACGGTTCCTCCGACCTCTCGCTTGCCGGACTGACTCTCTTGAACTGGGAAACCGAAGACAATCGCACCTTTTCGTTGAGCCTTCGACCAAATTCTTATTCCCCCGCGTCCCTCGGGATCACACTGATAGAGGATTCGGTCTCGGATGCGCTGGGAATGACCAATTCGGAACTTTCTCTTGCGATCGACTACCGGACTCACCGTGTCGCCGAATCCGATCTTCTTCTGTGGTGGAAACTCGACGAGACGACCGGCTCGACGGTTTCCGATTCCTCCGGAAACGGGCGCAGCGGACACTCCTCGAATCCGGACTGGAACACCACCAGCAAATTCGGCTCCTCCTCTCTTTCCTTCGACGCCGCCTCAGGCCGAGCGGTCACCCACGCAGGTTTGAGCAAGGATTATCAGGGTATCACGCTTTCGGTCTGGGTTTATCCAAAGAGCGAAACCTTTCATCTCTTTCATTCGGATGGCTCCAATCCATCCCTATCGCTGCTTTTGGAAAATCGGCGGCTTGTCTTCGCCATGGAAGGACTCGATCCTCAATACCTGCTCGGCGGCCCCATCGATCAAGTTCACGGTCGGGCAACCCTCCCTCAAAACTCGTGGTCTCATCTTGCCCTGACCTACGACCTCGAAACCAGACGAGTCGGTATCTTCATCGACGGCAAAGCGGATATTGAATCCAGTTTCTCCTGCGACCTACCCTTTCCCCTGAGCAGTCCTTTCCGCTTGGGCCCTCCCGATTCCATCGACACCACCTTCGGAGAGGTAGACGACTTTCGCCTCTACTCCCGTCCATTGGATGCCTCGGAAATCGAAGCGATTCACGGAGAAGGAATGGGAGACTTCAACCATTCGCAGATCATCCTGTCTCATTCACCGGACTATGAACTCCCCATTCTGGTCACCGCCCGATTCCTCAAGGATGGATATCCGGTCGACCTGAACGAAACTTTCGGATCCGAAGACGTCTCGGTCTCTTCCGGATCGGCAACCATTGATTCCATAACCAGGCAATCGGTCGGAAACTACCTCTTGTCGATCCACCCCACCGACGACGCCTCGCCCGGCGACTTCACCCTTTCCATCGATGGATCGGGCATAAATTCGGCGCATTTCCTGGAATCCTTCCCCGATGCCGATCTTGCCATCTCTTACAGCCCGCCGATACCAGCCTTTATCTCCCCGGAAATCTCACGCTGGACTCGAGGCATTCATTCCGAGTTTCAAATCGAAACTCAGGGAAGCCTCTCTGTGTCCGTCAGCGGAATGCCCGAATGGATGGAGTTCAATTCCACCACGGGAATACTCAGCGGTTCTCCGATCGACGGAAATTCCTCGAGTTTCTCAATCACTGCGTCCAACCCCGCTCACTCAACCGAACAGACCCATTCGGCGGAGGTTTTCGATCCCTCCGCCTTCGGATCTTTTCTCGAACTGCTCCCGGGTGGGCCTTTCTCCTCTTCCGCTCCCAAGAACCTGCCCGGTATGATCGCTCGTTACGATGCCTCCGTTCTTCTCGAAGAAAACGGGTCGAAGATCCATTCCTGGAGCGACACTTCAGGCAACGGCAGACACCTGGACCAATACCGAGGCGATCCGACCGTCGTCCTCAACCCGCAACTGGGCAATCGCAAGGTCGTTCGTTTCGATGGTTTTTCTCAACTTCATTCGAGCATCGAGATCGGAAAGCTGATCGAAGAATACACTCTCGTCGCTCTGTTACGACACACCGGGGGTGACGACGACCTGGTCCTTGCTTCCATCGGCAGCGAATGGGCTTTCGGATTGGGCCAAGGCAAGTCGGCCTATTGGAAGATGGGAGTCGACCTGTTGGGATCGGCTCCCTCTTCGGACACCGATTGGCACCTGATCTCAGGAGTCGTGGATTCATCGCAGGTTCTGCTCTGGAGAGACGGCTTTCTTCTTCACAGCGGCGACTTGCCCGGCAACGAACATCAGGAACCCCGTCTCTTTGCCGTCGGAGGAGCTCAGGCAAACGAAGATTTCTCCCAATCGGAAGTCGCCGAGGTCATTCTCTACGATCGTTCGCTCGCCACCTCGGAACGCCTGTTGGTTGAAGATCATTTGCGCTTCAAGTGGATGAACGAAGGACTCTCCGACTTTCCGATGCTGGTACGCCTGAGCGCCGGCAACCATCCCGAATTTTCACTCGATACCTTCGCCGACCCCAGCGCCGGAGCGGACTTGCGCATGCGCGATCAGCTCGGAAGGGAATTGCCCTACGAAATCGACGAGTGGAACGCATCCGGGGGTGAATCAACCCTGTGGGTGAAAACCATGCAACCGAGCGTCGACCTTCGCATCTTCGCCTATTGGGGAAATGAAGGCAACCTCTCCGTACCCCCTTACCGCTCGAACGGAGCAGTCTGGACCGACTACGCCGGGGTTTGGCATTTTTCCGACTATTCGGACGCCAGCAAGAACCTTTCAGCCATATCCGCCAGCGGAACTCCGCAAATCAATCCATCCGGAGTCAGCGGTAGTCATCTGACGCTAGACGGGAGCGGGGACTACCTCCATCATTCGGGCTTTTCGGCGCTGGAATCCGATGCCGCTCGTTCCGTCGAATCATGGGTATACTCCACCCAATCGAGCTCCGGTCTGCTTGGCTGGGGAACCTCCGGAAACAGGTGGAACATGGGCTGGAACGCTCAGGGCCCCATTGTGGAAACCGAAAACGCAGGCGGTTCTCGCCAAGGAGCGGGCATGGTTGGAACCGGCATCTGGTCCCACCTGCTGGTCAGCTACACCGGAAACGGCAGCGACCTCAATCAAACACGCATCTATTTGAACGGTCGTCTGGTCGACGCTCCCGCTTCCTCGGTGGACGGAACGGTGAACACTGGTTCCGGAAACGACCTGATCATCGGCGCTCTTGCCGATACGACCTCCCCCTTGAGCGGCGGTCTTGACGAAATTCGGCTTTCCACGACTCCCAGAAGTCACGCTTGGGCTCGTCTCTCCTATGAAAGTCAGCGTCCCGATCAAAACTTCTTCACTCAAAGGATCGAACACCTGCAGGCGCCCTCTCTTCCCTCCGACCTGAACCTGACGCTGGTAAACGGCCAATCGGCATTTTTTCAGTTACGCAGCCAACCACCCGCCGCATACTATTCCTTGAGCGGCATTTTGCCCGGCGGTCTATCCTTCAACCCGGCAACGGGAATCATCAGCGGCGCGCCCTCCGAAACCGGATCCTTCGAACTCAATGCCACCGCCGCCAACGGAGCCGGAAGTTCGACCACTCGAATGACTCTTGTTTCCCAAGAAACCATCGATTCGCCGATTCTGGAGGCAGGCGGCGCCCAAAAAGTCGAAGGCAGATCGGTTCGACTTCTCGGAGAACTCCTTTCCAGTGGCGGAGCCTCCTGCTCGATCACCATCCATTACGGTGGCGAGGACCGAAACCAAAGCGTCGAATCATGGGATCACTCCCTTGATCTGGGCTCCTTTGACCAAGGAATCATTTCCGTATGGCTGTCCGGCCTGGAGAGTGGAAAGCAATATTTCTATCGATTCAAAGCAGACAACTCTCAAATCGGATGGTCCGACCTGGGCTCCTTCTCCACCCTACCCTACGACCAGGGGACGCTTCGGCTGCATACCGGTTCCAACGAGTCGGGAATCGATTCCGGACTTTTTTGGGACAAAGGCTTGGGCGCAGGCGAGGTAAAGATTCTCGCTCCCACCTTCGAGCAGTCTCTCCATTTCGCTCCGGACGGAACCTCTTGGACGCTGACCAAGGCCGTCTTTTCCTTTTCAAACGATCTCGTTCTTGGATCAAATCTCGAACAAATCATCTTGGAAGGAGTAAATGCTCTCGTCGTTAAGGTAAGCGGAGACGCAACCATCGGCAAAAACCTCATCGGATCACCCTCTCCTTCCGTCCCGCACCTCGCCGGCAGCTTTCTCAGAGACGGACACGACGCCTACTATGCGGACGACCTGACTCGCGGAACCCGTTCCGGAGTTGGAAGCCTTGGCGGCTATTCCGGGTCTCAAGGACCCGGCAAGGGCCTCTCCTCCGGATCCTCTCGGGCCGGAGGCGCATCCGGAGGCGGTGGATCCTATGGAGGAGAAGGAGGACCAGGAGCATCCGGAGCAGCTGGCATTCAATATGGATCCGCCGGGCTGGAAAACTTGTTCGGCGGGTCGGGAGGAGGATCGGGAAACCTAGGGGATGCCGGTGCGGGCGGAGGGGCCATCGAGATCAACGCCACCGGGAAAATCACCGTTTTGCCCGGGGTTCGCATCTCCATGCGCGGCGGCTCGGTATTCGTACACCCCGATGTGGGCGCCAATTTCTCGGGTGGGGCGGGCTCCGGCGGAGCGATCCGCTTGCTTGGATCGTCCATCGAAAACCTCGGTTCCCTTGACGTTCGCGGAGGAGACGCATCGGGAGCGGATCCGCGGGAACCCGGGGCTCGCTTTCTGCGCCATGCCGGAGGAGCTGGAGGCGGAGGAAGAATCGCCCTGCTTTCCGACGGATCGATCCTAACCGGGGAGACCTGGACCGAAGGAGGTCGGGGCAATGGTGACGCTCTGGCCGGAAATCCCGGAACTTTGTACCTGGGTCCAATCGCTTTGCCCACCCCGATCGATCTGAACTTGAGTTCAGGCACCCTGGTGTTCGATACCGCGGGATCCTGGAGCCATTCATCCGGACTCAGTGGAAAGGGCGAGACCATTGAGTCCTTCCTTGAAGTTTCCAACCGACCCTTCGGCTACGGAATTTGCGAATTTTCCTTCCGCAACCTCATCCTCGGACCGGAGGTATCCGTGCTCATCCGTGGAAGAAACGCCCTTCGTTTGAACGTCGAGCAAAACGCCTCCCTCGGCGCGAATTTCTCCCTTAACGGCAGAAGCGGCGACTCGGGTGCGTACTCCGGGACGGGAGGCCCAGGCGGATGGTCTTCCGGCCGCGCCATCAGCAACTCCGACTTGGCGGGAGGTGCGCACCGCGCCCTCGGCGGGATGGGTCCGGGCGGGGGAATCGGTTTTGACGGCGCAACGACTTCATCCGCTGGCGGCGGCTTCGGAGGTTACGGCTCGCCGGGAGCTGATTCCGGTCGCATCGGAGAGTTGTACGGCGACGACAACCTCACTCATTTGGTCGGCGGCTCCGGAGGGGGTCGCTCGAGCGGCCGGTTCGCCGACGCCGGCGGAGGGGGCGGAGCCTTTTGTATCGTGGTTGGCGAGACCTTCACACTTGAAGCCAACACCTCCTTGCAAGTCAACGGCGGCGCCGGTTTCTCGCGAGTCCAAGGCAGCGCCGGCGGAGGTTCCGGGGGGGGGATTCGCATCGAGGCGAAGAACCTGCTCAATTACGGAAGAATCGAAGCGACCGGGGGCGATGCCAACGGAAGCGGAGGCCCGGGCGGGGGTGGGCGCGTTTCGCTGATTGCCGACGGCGAATTGATCACGGGCCTGATCGACGTCTCCGGAGGCTCGAATTCCGATCTTTCGCCCGCTTTGCAAGGGCAGGATGGAATCGTCGCCGTCACCACCAGCCCCTCTCTGCCAACTCTTTCGTTATCCGAGCTGACCTACATGCAAGAGGTGGTTGACCTCGACCTCAATTTAAGCAGTGGACAATCCTATGAAATCGAGGGTCTTCCACCCGGTCTGACTTTCGCTGATCCTTATTTGTCGGGCATTCCAGAAAAAGCCGGGGTCTTCTCCATCCTGATTCGAGCATCCACTCAATTCGGCGAGACCAACCAAACCTTTGAGCTCACCGTTCTCCCCACCGCTCCATCCGTATTCACCGAATCCGCTTCCCATATAGGTTTGAACTCGGCTCGTCTGAACGCCTTGGTAAGCGACACCGGCGGTGAAGATTCCAATCTCAGCTTCTCATACGGGACGCATCCCGCGAACCTCGACGCCTTGACTTCTTCGAAATCGGTTTCAACGAATGGTCCGGCTTCCATTCTTCTGACCGGCCTGGATGAAAACGTCACCTATTACTTCAAGGCTCTGCTGTCCAATTCCCTTGGCTCTTTCTCCGACGAATCGGTCGAATCCTTCACCACCTCGATTTCGCAGGCTCCTCCCGTCGTCAGGGTGGGACCGATGAGCGAAGTAACCGATTCCAACGCCTCCTTGGGGTACGAGTTGGTTTCCTACGATGGCGAAATACCCATTCTGACCCTGTTCTGGGGGCCGATCGATCGGGGCAAAAGTTCCGGACTGTGGGAATCCAGCCATGCAATCGGTCAACCTGCGGACATAGGCAGCTCTACGTGGCGCATTTCCGGGAGAAGCCCAGGTGAAAAGATCTACTACCGCGTACGCGCTGTCACTACGGATTGGGTCGTCTGGTCGGAAGATGCCGGTGTGGGCAAAATGGTTGGCTTGCCAGAAATCGAAACTCTTTCTCCGGTCACCCAGCGGATCGATTCGGTAACCTTGCGTGGCAAGGTTCTTTCCAACGGGGGGGAATCATTGAGGACGCCACTGGATTCCCCCCTGGTCGCCGATGGCCTGATCGCTCACTGGCGCTTCGACGAGGGACAAGGAATCGAGGCCTATGATGGAACTGCCAACACCTCTCCCGGAGTGGTTCGTGGCGGGGTCAGCTGGAAACCTTCCGCTTCCGATGATTTGGATACGGCAGTCTCCCTGCAGGGAAGCGAATTGTCCTACGTCGAACTCGACCCCTTCGTCTTGGGTGGCGCCATGACCGTGAGCGGTTGGTTCAACCTCAGAGGCTTCGGAGAGAACCTCCGGGCAATCGACTTCGGACAAGCCGGCGACTACAACTCGATTATTCTTTCCTCCGCCGGTGACGGAAACGACGGAAATTGGAGCGTCAGCTGGGGGAACGGCTCGGAACTGGGTTGGAGCGCCTCGCGTCTAAATGGAGACGAGGACAGCGGAATCTCTTCGGACCACGCGTACACGGTCGCCGTCAACCTGCACGGCTCCACCCGAACCGTCAACGGAGTCGAATTTATCGGAACCACGGCAAGCTCGGGGACGAACTGGGCCTTGACCGCAGGTTTCTTTTCCAGCGTCGCCAACGCCAACTCGACGACAGTCAGCGGTGAAATCGGCACCATGCTAACCGATGGATTCAAGTACAATGGGGATCCGCAAAAAATCAAGCTGACCGGCTTGACCGACGGCCAAGCTTACGTTTTCTCGCTTTACGGTCAGGCCTGGGGAGGCGAACGCACTTGCGAGCTGTCCTGTTCCGACCTCAGCGGATCCATCACCGTAAACCAAGACCAATACAACGGCCAAGTTACGGACGGCATCCTCGTCGAATGCACCTACGTCGCCATCGGAACGGAGGTGGAATTCAGCATCGACCCCCTTAGCTCCCATACCTGGCACCTCTACGCCTTCAGCAATCGCGCTTCGGACTTCTCTCCCCAACTGGCCTCAGTCCGAATCGATTCCCTGTGGAAGCTAAACGAATGGCAACACCTCGCCGTTTCCGTCGAGGAGGACGGAACCACCAATTTCTATTCGGACGGTGAGTTCCTCAGCTCGGCCGCTCTTCAAGCTCCCCCGAGCCTTCGGCGCGAATACCACACCATCGGTGGGAACCGCTTGTGGATGGATGAGTTCAGTCCAGCGGATCTGCCCGAACTGAAGCTGTGGCTCGATGCCGCGGACGGATCCACCGTCTTCCTCGACCTCAACGAAACCTTGCCGGCAAGCTCATCCGAATTGATCAGTCGCTGGACCGACAAGAGCGGACTGAATTACGACGGGGTGATTTTCGAGGAATCTCTCGATCGCCGGCCGACTTACCAAAATGCGATCTTTCAGGGAAAGCTTCCTGCCATCGTATTCGACGGAAACAGCGACCTCATGGTCATCGAAGGAAGCAGGATCGACTTCGATGCATGGAGCGAACTCACCATCGTTTCCGTTCACGATCGAACAAACGGGAACGGGTGGGTAACTCACATGTCGAAGGGACACCGGGACGACTCGACTTTCGGCTGGGAAGTTCTTCTGCGCAACCCCGGCAACGGGGCCGCAACCTGGGTAGTCAAGGGAACCAACGGCAATGAATGGCTGGACATGTGGAATTACGACCATTGGGATCCCGCCCTTCTTTATCTAAGCTTGGGCAATGGCGGACGACTCATCCGGCTCAACGGACAAAAGATCTCCTATCAAACCGATGGAGGAAGCATCTCCAGCGCATCCAGCGCGCCCGTTTCCATCGGGGGGAAATTGCGCTCCTCTGGCACCAGTGTCGCTCAGCACTCCGCAATCATGTTTTCCGAGGTCATCATTTTGCAGGACTATCCCAACACCCTTGAGATGGAAAAGATCGAGGGATATCTGGCTTACAAATGGAACCTCGATTCCCTCTTGCCCGATGATCACAATTACAAGAACGCGCCCCCAACCACGCCACCTCCGTCCTTTCAGTTGTTCGACGGATTGGTTGACGACCTGAGAATCTACGATCGCGCCCTACCCCTCGCCGAAATCGGTCGAATTCATTCCGGAGACCTTGCCGAAGATCGATTTATCGGAGGACAAGATCCACGGGTGACTCTCTTTTGGGGGGACGAAGACGGTGGAACGGAGATGGATCTGAACCAGTCTTCTCCTTCGGCTTGGGATCACAGGATCGAACTCGGGACCACAGGGATCGGTCCCTTCGAAATTCAGCTGGATGGGCTGGAGTTCGGCAAGACCTACCATTATCGCTTCCTGGCGGAGAATGACGCCGGAGCGAATTGGTCCGCAGAGTCGAAAGTCTTTTCCAGCGGAAACTTCGAGCTCTCCGCGGAGACTTGGATCGATGAAAAGCTTCTTCTTTGGCTGGATGGAGCCGACGTAAACGGAGACGGGAACCTTGCCAACGAACCTTTCGGGGGCACGGTCGACTTCTGGAGAGACAAGTCGGGCGGGGGGCGACATGCTTCGGGTGGACAAGGACCCGATCTTTCCTACCGATCCCTCAACGGAAAGTCGACCCTGAGCTTTGACGGCGTGGGACAATTCCTACGCATCTCCGATTACGAGTTCGGCTCGCCCCATTCACTCGATCTTGGCTCCGAAGCCAGTCTCTTTCTTGTGATGCGCGGCGCATCCCTTTCCAACAATGCCGTAGTTTTAAGCAAGGGATGGAACGATCATTCCGGATGGATCTTCGGAAGCGACGATCAGGGCATGCCCAGTTTCGGTTTGCGAGGCACCCAGGCCAACGACGAATCCGCATTCCCTCAATCCTGGAGCTCGAATTTTCAAATCTTCTTGGTGGGAAAGAATTCCGACAGAAGACGGACGCGCGTTAACGGAACTTCCCTCATCGAGCTGCTCGACGCCGGGTCGGTTTCACCCGCCACCAGACAAGACCTGATTCTCGGAGGAATCGATCAGGAGGGAATTTCTCGATTCGCTCGGTTCGAAGTTGCGGAGATTCTCCTTTACGAGAATTTCCTCGCCGAGGAGCGCATGGAAATGCTCGAAGGGTATCTGGCTCACAAATGGGGCCTCCAGGATTTCCTTCCACTGGCGCATCCCCACCAAGACACTCCGCCCTCTTTCGAAAACCGTTCCGAGATTCTGTTGCCGGATCCGTTTTTCCTGGGATTCGGACTGGAGCAAAACTTCGTTCTCCCAACCAACCGATCCGCCAGTCAATACCAAGCTGAAAACCTTCCTCCCGGACTCGCCTTGGACGAAACGACCGGCCGCCTGACGGGAACCCCCACCGTCAAGGGGACCTTTCCGGTTGTCTTGCATACGACCAACCAATCCGGAACATGGTCCAAATCCTTCGATTTCACGATTAACGATTATTCCTCCTGGCAATACGAGTTGGAGATCGAGGTCTCCGGATACCAAGGGGAGAAAACCTTGTTCGATTTCCCTCTCTATCTCGAGCTCAACACTTCGATCCCAGGGTTTCACTACGACCAATTCTCGGATCCCGAAGGAGCGGACCTGCGGATGCTTCTTTCCGATCGATCGACTGAAATTCCCTACGAAATCGTGGAATGGAACCGCGACGGCACGAGTTCGCTTTGGGCGCTTCTCCCCAGATTGGATACCAACACTTCGATAGTCGCCAAGTGGGGCAATCCCGGAGCGGTCACTCGACCCGATTACGCCAGCGACGGGTCGGTCTGGAAAAACTATCGGGCGTCCTGGCGCATGGACTCATCATCCGATCAATTGATCCGCGATTTCGCATCCGGATATCATGCCTCTCCCAATGGACCGGTCGCTTCCCGAAGCGACGGATTGATCGGTAAAGCCCTCTTGCTCGACGGTCAGGGCGATTGCTTGGAACTCCCCACAAGCGCATTTTTCGGCTCCGCTTCGCAACAGGCCCAGGTTTCCTTTTGGTCCTTCGTTCAAAATGAAGAGCTGACCGATTCCATCTTGCTGCACGCTTCCTCCAACCTGGGCTCACACCTGCAGGTTCTTTTGCCCGGCTCGGACGGAGCCATTCACTGGATGACCGGCAGCGGGTCTCTCGACGACGCCTCCTTGGGTATTTCCGGCTTCTTCGAAACCTGGAATCATTGGGTTCTGCAAGTTGATCTTTCCGCCGGTCGATCAAAAATCTTCCTCAACGGCCAGCTGGAACTGGATCAATCGGGAATTACGCGCCCCTTTGGAAATAACGTGGAATCCTTCCGACTGGGCGGATCCGTCTCCGATGTAGATTGGTGGAAAGGGAAAATCGACGAGCTCCGATTATCCAGCGATTTGGAAAGCCCTGAATTCATTGCAAACAGTTACGAGAACCAACGGCCAGACGCCCCACCCTACCTAACCTTCGAAGCGGTGGTCGGCCCGCCCTTTTTCTCTCCAGACCAAATTGGTCAAGGTTTCGTCGGCGAGCCCTTTTCCTATTTCGTGGCGGCCTTCCCCGCAGAAATTTCCTTTTCCGCGGTTGGTCTGCCCGCCGGACTTTCCATCAACCAAGCAACCGGAGAGATCAGCGGCGTTCCCATCATGGCCGGAAATTACGCAGTCACGGTAATTGCCGAAAACCAATCCGGCAAGACCATGCAACCGATAGCCGTGCAACTCAACGACCTCGGCGGTTTCAACCAGCGAATTCCGATTTCCTGCGAAAACTATTCGGGTTCCTCGACCTTGGAAAACTTTCCTCTGCTGGTGGAACTGAATTCCTCCAACGACGGATTCAGCCTGCACCTGTTTTCATCGAAACAGGGATACGACCTGAGGTTTTTCGACGATGCCGGCAAAGAAATGCCCTACGAACTGGAAACCTTCGACTTCTCCGGCAACCGTTTGGCGGCTTGGGTGCTGGTTGGGGAATTGAACGCCTCCACCACCTTCACCGCTTGCTGGGGCAACCCGGAACTGGCGGAATACCCTCCGGAATATTCCATTGACGGAAGCGTGTGGAGCGAAGGATTTCGGGGAGTATGGCATTTTCGCCCAGCAGAACTGACCAACACCCTATCCGATTCATCTCCCTTCCGAAATCACCTCACGGATCACAACGGTCGCACGCTTTGGGCTTCCAGGATCGGGTCAGGGAGAAGCTTCTTCGGACAGCCCGATCAATCCCTGCTCGCCCCGCAATCCTCGTCCCTTTTCGGACTCGATGCGACGAGCTTTTCCTTCTCCACCTGGGTTCGCCTTGAATCATTTACGGAAGAGAGGATCAACGACGCCGTCTTCGCTCTCGGAATCGAATCCATTCCCATGCTCTCGGTATTTGACGACGCCAGCCAATTTTCCGGTCTCGAACCCAGTGGTTCGGCAATCCTCAAGACCGGTCCCGGCGAGGAGGGGCTTTACTTCAAATCCGCGGAAGACTTTCAATCCCTCAATCTTGGAATCGGGCGAAGCAGCGGATTTTCCATCGGCATTCTTTCCCGTTTCACTCCTCAGGTCACGGGCAATTACCAATTTCGAGCCTTAACCTCCGATCCGGACCTCTTCACTCTTTGGATCGACCTCGACAAAAGCGGTTCCTTTGAAGCCTCCGAACAGGTTTGCAGAACGGACATGAAGACTTCGACTCTACTCGAGCTTGAAGAACCAAGCTCGTACAATCTCATGTTCGCCTATGGCGCTCCGGTCGGTTCGAACGACTCATTTCTCCATCTTCAGTTTCGCAGCGAAGAAGCGGGCTTCGACAACTGGACCACGATTGATCCGCAAGACCCCGGCCAATACAAACTTCACCATCTTACCTTCGACGGAAACCTCTCCGACCGGATCAGTCCGTTTACCTTCGTTCAATATGGAGCGACCGAACGACTCGACCTGCAGGATTCTCGTCCCAGCCACACTCACCGCCTCTCAGGTCTGCCCGTTCAAGCTGAAGGCAACTCCACCTTGAGCGCCCAGCAATGGGTTCACCTAGTCTCTCAAGTTGACGCCGAGGAAGGCAGAGTCGAAGCCTTTCTAAACGGAGACTTGATCGCTCGCGAATCCTTCGATCTTGAGCGTATTCCAGATCCCCTTGCTTCCGTCGCCTGGGAATTCGCCAGGGGAACGGTACCCTTTGACCTGGACGAAACCAGATTGAGCCGAGGAACCCGGTCCGTCGACTGGGTGCGGGCATGTTATGAAAATCAGTCCGAAACGACTTCCTTCCCATCGATCGGAACCATCAGTGGAGAAAATGCCGTCACCTCTGCCCTGGAATACTCCGTTCCAGCCGAACGATACTTCGAACGATCGATTGAAGCAACCGGATCTCCGGTCGCTTTTCTGGCAACCGGACTGCCTGGAGGGATCAGACTGGATCCAACCGATGGCAATCTTTCAGGCACCCCGGTGCAGGCAGGAATCTACCAGATCGACTTGCAGGCGATTTACCTCGATTATTCCATTGCCCGCCAAACCGTCTCGCTGGAGGTTACCCCTGCTCCCCCGAAAGTGATTCTCTCGCAAGTCGTTTCCAACGACACCTCTTCCTTGGTCATCGAATTCGACGTCAATGCCACCGGAGGGGACGATCCCGAACTTTACGTCCTCGCCGATTTGGTCGATCACGGAACCGACCTTTATGCATGGAAATACCGGATGCATTTAGGCCCTCAGGGTTTCGGTCCGGGAACAGCGGTACTAGGTGGCTTGGATGCGGATCAGCGTTATTTCGTCAGACTCTATGCCAAGAACGTCGCCGGCGAGTGTTGGACCGGAAAGGAGTTTTTCGTCAATCGACAGATCGGACTCAATCAACTTCCCTCTTCTTTGTTTCTCTGGTTCGACGCAGTCGACCACTTGGGCACGAACGACTACGACCGTCCAATGCCAACCGAGGGAACGCTAGTTGATACTTGGAAGAACAAGGCTAGAGAAACCGATCCTGAAGAAGCTCAAAGGAAACACTTGGAAATCGGATCGGGCAGCGGAACGCCGACCATCGTTCTCGAGGGCCACGAAAACCGTCCGGTGGTACAATTCGACGGTGACGACTGGCTATCCACGGCCTACAGTTTTTGGAACGAAACCAACCAGGCCAAATATCCCTTCAATCGATGGGGATGGAGGGACAACGGCTACACGGCTCTTGCGGTCAGTAGATACACCGGTGGTAGAAACGGCCGGGTATTCACTTCCTCCGACGGCGTAAATTGGCTCTTTGGACATTGGAACAACCGAATCGGAACCTACTATTTCAACGGGTGGGTGGATCAGGGATTCCAATCGGATCTTAACTTTCACATCTTCGAAGTTTCCCATCAAGCCTACCTCGAAGACGACGATCCTACTTCTCGGGTTTGGAACGACGGTGTCGCCGGTTCCTACTACAAGGGAAAACCGCAAGGATCCAACGGGTGGATCGCCAGCCCGGGCACCATCGCTTTCGGCGCCTGGAACAACGGTCGAGAACCATCGGACTGTCAGGTCGCCGAGTTCCTCTTCTTCATGGGCGAAATCGAAGAAGACGACCGCTTGCTGCTCGAAGGCTACCTTGGCCACAAGTGGGGAATCAAACTGCCATCCATCCATCCTTGGGCATCGCAAGCTCCATCCTTCGGTGAAGTGACCACCAGCGGAGCAACCCCCGTGGGATCCACCGGTCGCACCGACGTTCCGATCATCATCAATCGCGAACCAGCCAACCTGCGAAAGGATTCGGCCACCCTCACCGGACAATTGATCAATCCGGGCATGGGCAACCTCACCGGAGGAACCTTCTCCCCAATGGATTATCCTGGCTTGCAATTGTGGCTGGATGCTTCCACGGGAGCAACCTACGAAACCAATGCAACTCAAGAGCCTCAGCCTTGGACCCCCAGGGTTCTCCAGGAACTGGTGCTGCAACTGGATGCCAACGACTCAAGCAGCCTGACCATGAGCGATGACGACGTTCCCGGGTGGACCGACAAGAGTGGCAACGGTTACGACATGATCGCTCAGGGCAATCCAAAACGCGTTCCCTACGAACTCGACGAGGAATCAAAGGTCGTTCGCTTCGAAGGAAACAGAAACGACGGCGGAGACTCCCTCTATTCCATCAAGCAATGGGACAAGACCACCGGTTCCTTCACCTTTTTCGCGGTCGCGCGATATGCCGCGGAAGAATGGTGGAAAAAACAGCGACTGATTTCCGACCGCACCAATAACAACTGGCTCTTCGGTTTTCACGGCACCCTCGTCGGCAGGCAATATTTCAGTGGTTGGGTGAAACAAAACGGACTCTCGTCCGACACCGACTTCCATCTCTTGTGCGCCAGCCTTAATTCTTCCGACGTCGCCACCGCCTGGCTCGACTTGACCGACAATACCGAGAATGCCAACGGAGCCAACAACAATTCAAACAAGTACATGCCCAGGGAATTGCAGTTTGGCGGATGGCAATCGAAAGCCGAGTTTTCGACGGGTGAAATCGCCGAATTCATCGGATTCGACAAGGAACTGAGCGAATCCGAACGGGAAAAGGTAGAAGGCTACCTCGCTCACAAGTGGTCACTGCAATTCTACCTGCCCATCGCCCACCCCTACGCAAACGATCCTCCCGATTCCTGGCTTCCAAGCTCCGAAAGTTCTCTGCAGGCCTGGTTCGATGCGAACGACTCTTCCACTATCGTAACCAATTACGTCCGGGAATGGAGAGACGTCGCCAACGGAAACGCGTTCTTTCAGGAAGACGTCAGCGCCCGTCCCCTTTACCTTCAGGAAGCCATCAACGGATTGCCCGCCGTCAGTTTCGACGGATTGGAAAATTTTCTGGAAATCGATTCTCGATTCGGTTTGAGCAAGAATCCGGATTTGATGGTGATTGCAGTGACCCTGCTGGATAGCCTCGGCGTCGATCTCACCAAACCCACGGACGCGACTCAAGGAATCAACGGGCTGGGATCTTCCGGCAACAACTGGCCATCCAGCGAAAACCCGACCTTGGCAATCGACGACGATCCAAACACCAAATATTTGAATTATGACGAAAATGGCTCCGGGTTGACCATAACCACCTCCTTCGGCGGGATCGTCAACGGAATGTCTCTCACTTCGGCGAATGACATGCCGGCTCGAGATCCGGCCAGCTACAAACTGGAGGGGTGGAACGACGACACCTCGTCCTTCGTAACCATCGCGGAAGGAACCGTACCCGCTTTTTCAGAGAGGAAGCAACGCAAACAGGTTTCCTTCGACAACAACCTTTCCTACCTCACCTACAAATTGACCTTTCCCTCGATCGTGGATTGGAACACGACCGACCAAGTGCAAATTGCGGAAGTCGAACTCCTTGGAATTCCCAATTCCGAGGAGTGGATCAGTGTAAACCGCGTCTTTCAACTCGGATCGAAAAGTCGAAAGAGAATCCTCGCCGGTGCCTCCGGCAGTTGGCGCTTCAACGACGGGCACGTCAACTTCGTCGAACCGCAGACCAACCAAGCAAGCATACAAGCATGGGCCAGAACCTCAGGATCGGACTACAACACTTCCGCTTTCTTTCTCAACGGAAACGAACAAGCGAAAAGCGAAAGCGAAAACGAGATCGGACTTCCCAGCGACACCGGAGCTTCGATGTTCATCGGAGCCGGCTTCGACTCCAGTGGCGGCATCCTCCCCTTCGACGGAAAGATCGGCGAACTGATCGTGATCAATGGTTCCGACTCCGTCCTGCGAGAAAAGATCGAAGGTTACCTCGCTCACAAATGGGGTTTGAGCGATGCCTTGCCCGGCTTGCATCCTTACAAGGACTCGTTCGACGCCACCTACACTCCTCCGGTTCCGTTAAGCGCCTTGTCCGATCGATCTGGCAACGGAAACCACGCCGAACAAAATGAGGAGGATCGTCGCCCAGGCTACTTGATCGATGGCTTGAACGGCATGCCCATCGTTCAATTCGACGGCAACAGCGACGTCTTGGAGTTCAGGAATCCGGTAAATGCAATTCGGTCCGTTTTCTTGGTGGCTGAACGAAAACCCGGCAACCGTGGCTTCATCCTGGGCCATTCCAGCGGTTATTCCTTCCAAACCGGGTCTACCACGATGTGGAACCAAAGCTGGACGGACCCATTCCTGATCAATGGCACGATTCGAGAAAACGGCAACTGGAGAGACGGTCTCTCTCAGGATTACGGGACCGGAAAGATGTCGATCACCAGCCTGGTTACCGACGGAGTGGTACGGGCATCGAATTTCTCCAGAGATCGAGACAATGAAACCTACTGGAGAGGAACCTTTGCGGAGCTTTTGGTCTACAACGAACCTCTTCCCAGCAATTTCGTACGATTGGTCGAAGGTTACCTCGCTCACAAGTGGGGCATTCAAAGTACTCTCACTCTCTCCCACCCCTACAGAATCAACGATCCTGTCCCCAGCGATCCCTCTGCCGAACTGATGATTTATTGGGGAAACACCGACGGTGGATCCAATCCCGATCTTTGGGAAAACAAAGAATCGCTTGGATTGGTAAGCGTGGGCTTGCGAAAACTCTCCAATGAGGAAGTCGTGGTCAAGGCGGAACCCAGCCCCAATGACAAAGGTTCGACCTATCCGGCCTCCAAGCTCATCGACGGCCAATTGCCGGCCGACGGCTGGAGATCGACTTGGACGGCATGGTACGGGGTGAACCCACAACTAACCTTCAACCTAGGCAGGGAATGGCCCATGAACAAGGTTCGCATCTATTTTCAGCCCTTTTCCCGTGACGACGAGCTCAAGGAGATCGACGTCTACGTCGCAGATGACGAAATGAACTTTCTGCTCTATGAAACGGTGAATGGGTTTGCCGGCCCAGTGGAGAGAGGAAAGTTCATCGAATTTTCCCTGGAAGGAGTATCCACTTCCTCGGTCCGGCTGGTTCCGAAATTTCAGGGATGGGGACACCAATGGGGAGAGGTTGAGTTCTGGGTCTATGACGACGGCATGTTCGAAATCGATACCAGCGGACTGGCCAGCGGTGAAACTTACCATTACCGCGCCTTCGCTTCCAATTCGGGTGGATCCGTATGGGCTCAGGAAACCAAGGCTTTCGTAGCCGAAGACAAGGTGTCTTACGACTCCGGGAAACTCTTCATCAACACGAGTTTGGCGACTTGGGAACATTCCAACGGAGATCTTCGTCTCGGAGAGGTTACCGATCACACCTATTTCGACGATCAGGGCAACCCCTACCCTTACAAGGTATGCACCTTCAACTTCGACCAACTGAGCCTTGCCGGAAGTCTCGAAATCTCGATCTCGGGAGAGGCTTCCCTGCAAATCCAGGTATCCGGCAATGCATACGTCGGAGCTCGAATGAGCCTGAACGGATCTGCGGGTGGAAGCGAATCGCCTGGATCAGCCGGTTCCGGCGGATTCAAGGGAGGCAAGGTAAACGAACGAGGCCTTGGTCCGGGCGGTGGTTTGTCCGGCTCCAACCCGGGTGGAGGAGGATATGGCGGAGCCGGAGCGCGATCCACTCTCAATTCCGGCAAACCTTACGGAGACGGTCAGATCACCGCGCTCATCGGCGGAAGCGGAGGAGGCGGATACCTCATTGATTCCTCAGGTGGTTCGGGAGGAGGAGCCCTTTCCATCGAAGCGACCGAAAAATTGGAAATCGATGCATACCTGGTCGCAACCGGCGGAGCGGGAGCGTCGGGCAGCGGGGGCGGATCCGGAGGGGCTCTCCGTCTTTCCTCGGATCGACTTTCCCTTACCCCGAACGCCTTTCTCGACGTTTCCGGTGGAAACGGAGGCGGAGCGGGGGGAAGAATCTTTCTCAGCGGGAGGGAAAGCTTCGAAAACTCGGGCTCCGACAACCTCTTCGCGGAAGGTGGCGGGGGGGTCGACGCCGGCACAGAAGGAAGCGTCCGATTCGATCAACCGATCGAGCAGGCCGATCTGGTGTACTACTCCGGCACGCTCTTGATCGATACCAGCAAGGCGATCATCAGGCACAGCAGCGGCGACCAATACTATGGATTGATCGAAGATCGAGCCTACCGGCATACGGACGGATCGGTCTGGTCGTACTCGGTCTGCAAGTTCGTCTTCGAAGAAATTCGACTCGGAGGAAGCCTGGTAATCGAAACCAGCGGTCGAAGCGCATTGCTGCTCGAAGCGGCATCCGGAGACCTGATTCTGGGAACCGATCTTCGGGCCGACGGAGGATCCGCCGAAACAGTCGGTGGATTTGCCGGAAAGGGAATACTGGGTGGCTATGACGGTGTGATTTCCGGAAATATGGTGGGCGAAGGTCCGGGAAGATCCCTACTCGTCTCCGACCAAGGACATGGAGCGGCTCATGGTGGACATGGCTCGGGCGAATCAGAAACCTACGGTTCGGCTGAACTTGCGGACTTGGTCGGAGGGAGTTCCGGAGGATCTTCCTCCGACAACGGATCCGGCGCCGGAGGGGGAGCGATTCACCTGCTCTCAGCCGGACGAATTCTCATTCAGCCCAACGTCACTCTCTCCGCCAATGGTGGAAACGGGGTACGCTCATCCGCCTCCGGCAGCGGCGGAGCGATCCGACTGGAAGGTCAGACGGTAACGAACCTGGGGCGCATCGAAGCCCGCGCCGGCAGAGGGGTGACCTTGTCGGGGACCAGCCAGACTCGTGGATCGGGCGGAGGTCGCGTCGCCTTACACGCAATTGCGGAAGTCACGGTTGGAGAAGTCGACGTGTCAGGCGAGTGGCTTAGTTCGGAGGGCTCGGTATACGTGGGAGGAAATCACTTCGCATCCACCCTGGACTTGGATCGGGGAACCCTTACCTTCGATACGAAATCAGGCTGTTTTTCTGTTGAAGGAGGCGCCCACGGCACCGGAGTCATTCGCCAAACGAGCTACCTTGATGGCGAAGGAAGAAACTGGGAATATGCAACTTGTACCTTCGTCTTCGGATCGGTTCGGTTGGGACCGGAAGTCGAGGTGATTCTAAAGGGAGACAAAGCCCTGATCATACAGGTCATCGCCGGGGGAGACTTCACCACCGCAACCGATTTGATTCTCGATGGTGGAGATGCCTCAGGCTCGGATGGTTACGGCGGTCGGGCCGCGCTGGGTCCCTGGCATGGCAGAAGCTCCGAAGCCTTGATCGGCGACGGACCGGGGGGAGCGCCGGTGGAAAATGGCGCCGGGGTCGGAGGCATCTACCATTACAACGAAGACGGACTTGCCCTCGTTCCCGGATCAAGCGGTTCCAGCGGCAGCTCCTTTCAAGGATCCGGCGCCGGAGGCGGAGCCATTCGAATCGAGGTCGACGGCAACCTTCACCTCTTGGGTGGAGCCATGATCTCGGCGTCGGGTGGAAACGGTCGATTCGACCAAGATCCGGACCGTCCCGGAGGAGGCGGATCCGGTGGAGCCGTCCATCTTTTCGGACAAAACATCTACAACGAAGGGATGATACGAGTATTGGGAGGCAATGGGGGCGCCGGAGACGGTCAGGTTCTGCTTGCTTCCGCGGGAGAAGTGGAAGCGGGCATCATCGAGTCGGGCAACGGAAGGGTCTTGCGAGTCACTCCGCCAACCATCGAAGTAGATAGAATTCATTACCTAAGCTACCGCAATTCCAACCATCGCATTCTTCGAACGAAAGTAGGGACGAGACCGCAAAACCTACGCGCGTACTGGCCGATGGACGAAGATCAAGGATTCGCCCTGCTCGATTCCCTTGGCGCTTTCAATGCGACTTTCGCCGGGAACGTCGAACGAGTGGAAGGAAGAATCGGCTCCGCGGTTCTCCTTGACGGCGAATCGGGCTACGCTTGGACCGATGCCACCGCATCCGATTTGGGAATCGATGGAAAGAATCCTCGATCCATCTCCTTTTGGGTCTGGGTGGACTCCTATCAGCCTAGCGCAAGATCCGGACCCTACGGCTACGGCGATCTCAAGCAACCCGACGAATCGAATCGGTACTGGAGCTTGCGCAACTTCGATCATGAGAATTACTCCGCATTCTTCAGCGAGCATTACGGATGGAACCTGATGGTTTCCCATGGGGTCGAGATGCGAAACAACTGGACGCACCTCGTTCACTCCTACGACGGGTCCAGAGTAGCCGTTCATCTCAATGGCGAACTGGTCTCTTCCGAGGCCAGAGGATTGATCGAGACCGGAAAATCAGAACCTTTTCTGATCGGTCGCGCCAGCTACCAATCGGACACTTTCTTCAGGGGAAGAATCGACGACCTGAGAGTCTATGACGATCGATTGAGCGACGGAGAGATCCAAGCAATTTCCACCGCCGAAGATCTCTTCCTCGAACCCGTCGATTTACAATTTCAAATCAGGATCGACGGAGAATACGAAGCGCTCGAGGTGAATGGTCTTCCCAAGGGGCTGTCTCTGGATCCCTCGACCGGAGAAGTCTTCGGATTGCCTGAGGAAATCGGGACCTTCGATCTAAACGTCACCGCAACCAACCGAGCCGGATCCAGCAAGCAAACCATACGCTTGTTCATCGACAAGTCGGAGCCTCAAATGGAGAGCGTGCGACCGAAAAACGTCAGTTCCAGCGGGGCCCAGGCTCTCGGCCAGATCCTGTCCGACGGAGGCGAACCCGTATCGCTCACCCTCTTCTGGGGAGACAATGACGGCGGAACAAAGCCCGGAGACTGGGATCACAACCTCACTTTGGAAGGAAGTTTTTCCGACGGCAGGGTTGGTTCGTTCATCCATGACTTGGAAGGAAACTCAACCTACTACTATCGTTGGAAGGCGTTCAATTCCGTGGTCGATCAAGTATGGAGCAAGCCAAGTGAAAACGGATTGATTCATTGGTGGAGCTTCGATGAGGTCGCGGGCAATCGCATCCTCGACCAAGCCGGCGAAGTCGATGTTTTGCTCGAAGGACTTTCCTCGGAGGATCGCGTATTCGCCTACAAGGGAATGGGCATGACCTTTTCGGGGGAGAGCGAGGAACGAGTCACTGCCAAGAACTACAAGGGGGTTCTGGGCAGCGACCCAAGATGCGTATCCATGTGGATCTTCACCTACGACCGGTCGGCCGTCTTGCTCGATTGGGGCGGAGACGACGGTTCTTCTTCATGGAGCCTGGTGTTGATCGAGGGAAGGCTGGGCTTGCAGATTGACAAGGAAATCGTCCTTCTCGCCGATCAGACCGTTCCTTCCGGATCTTGGCAACATTTGGCAGCTTGCTTTCCCGCCGGAGCGCAAACCCTGGGTGAAGTCATCCTGTATTTGAACGGATCACCCATGCAGGCATCCAGCGAGCTACTGGTTTCTCCATTGGAACTGGATCCGGCCGTATGGTTTGACGCATCCGATTTGGACGGTGATTTCGAAAACGATTCCAGCCCTGCCGGAACCCTGTCTTCCTGGGTGGATAAAAGCGGAAATTCACGAACCGCCACCGTCAGCAAAGGCACTCCCGAACTGAACGTCTCGGGCGGGCCGAACGGAGGCCGAGTCATCGAGTTCAGAAGCGGCTTCGCAGATGCGAGTACGGGAGATGAAGAGCTGGCCATATCCGGAACCTTTTTCATCAAAGATCATTTTTACGTCCTTCGCAGCCCCCACTCTACCTGGAGCGACTACGGAGGCATCATCGGACACGATGGTTCCGGATCCGGCGAAGATCGCAACAGCAACTTCATCTTCGAGAGATCGAACACCTATTTTCATGGCAACCAATACCCTGACGCCGTGTGGAAAAACGGCCTGTCCATTGCAAGTTCGAATTTTGATTTGGGTACGATCAACGAGTACATGATCTTGCGCATCGTCGTAAATGACAACGATACCTCTGCTAAATCCACTTGGTCAATCGGCAACGTTTCGGCCGATTGGAGCATGGACATGGACTTGGCCGAGGCGGTATGTTTTTCTACCGAACTTTCCGAGGATGAGGCAGGACAAATCGAAGGCTATCTCGCCCACAAATGGAACTTAAATTCGCAATTACCCGTCGAGCACCTCTACCAGGACCTCTCTTCCCGCAGCATCGACACCCTCCCCTTGCGTGACCTCACCATCGGCGGAAACGACCCCTCGAGCAAATTCAGCGGCGCAATCGACGAAGTTCGCATATACGAACGGAGCCTGTCTTCATCGGAAATCGCCACCCTGTACCTGGACGGAACCATTCGATTCCAAACCTCGGACAGCGCTCAGCCACCCATAGTGGAACTGACGGGAAGTCAACCGGAAGCCAACAACTCATTGACCCTTCTGGGAGAACTATCGAGCGTGGATCAGAACAATCCGATCATTACCATCTTTTACGGTTCGAGCGACAATGGATTCGAATCAAGCGGATGGGAAGCGAATGTCTCCGTCAATTCGGGCAACCCGGTGACAACGGGAGAATTCAATGCCACCATCGGTGGATTGATCCCCGGACAACGCTATTATTTCCGGGCCTTTGCTCAAAGCGCGGACGGAGAGGATTGGTCCAGCGGGGAACCGGGGATCAAGGACGAATTGCTCGCCTACTGGAGAATGGATGAAAGCAACGGCAGCGAAGTCATCGATTCAGTGGTTCCCCTTCGGCATGCATCGATGCAAAACCAAGATCCGTCGACACCTCGCCCGGCAGGACGGTCAGGCAAAGCCCTTGAAATGGACGGCGCCGAAAGCTGGTTGGATTTGGATCCGCAAAACACCGCCTACCTTGGTGAATCCTTCGATCAAAGAACCTTCAGCGCCTGGATCAAGATTGACCCCCGGGTTTACGTCGGGCCGGAGCTCACCAAATACGAGAAACTTTCCGCCTACTTTCCGCTGGATACGGGATTCGGAAACCTGGCCTACGACGCCAATTTCGACCAACTCGAGGCAAGGGTGGAAAACGGAGAAGACTGGGTAAGCGGTCGCTTCTACAATTCCCTAAGGTTCGTGGAGGCAGATGACTTGCTGTCCATTCCGGCCAGCGACTCCCTGAGCGAGGTTCACCGGGATTCCTTCTCCATCTCCCTTTGGGTGAATCCGGAGTTGCCCATGCCCGGAAAATACAACTCCGGACAGCTTCGCTCCTTCGGATTCAGACTTTCGACCAGTGATTATTTCCTCAATGAAGTAAACAACCTCATGGAACTGGTCCCCGATTACTCCTCTTTGCTCACCGACGACCTCACCGACTTCGACCCCGATACCTTCGATCCCTCCAGCATTCCCGGGCTCAGTCTATGGCTGGATGCAAGCGATTTGATTTCCGCCGATTCCGTTTGGAACGAAAAATCGGGATTGGGGAATCACGCGCTTAAAAACGGATCACCCACCGTCTCCATCGGGGATCAGAACGGACTTTCCCTCATGCATTACGACGGATCAGACGGGAATTATCACTCCTTCAATCGTATTTCCGACATCCGCTCCGCTTTTTGGGCCCTGGATTACGACGGAGGATTTTGGTACCTGCTTGGCGACACGGGTTCCTACCATTTTCATACCAACGGCGCGAACAGCATCTTTCACCCAACCCATACGCACGGCAACATCAAATCCGGCGGCAGCCTCAGAATCAACGGTTCCGCCTATGACCTCTACGGAAGTTGGCCCACGGATTTCTCCATCTACTCGCTGGTCACCGCCGGCAACGTCCAGGCCAACAACTTTTCCAACGACAGAAACATCGGCGGAAGGTACGCCAAGGCATCGCTTGGAGAGATTCTCGTCTACAATCAGGAATTGACCAATGAAAACGTCAAGAAGGTCGAATCCTACTTGGCCGAAAAATGGGGCATGAGCGATGAGTTTTCCGATGCCGGAATCAAGAAACTCAAGCTGGAGACGGATGCCGACTTCCTCAACCTCGATCTGGGCTCAGGTTCCTACGACAACGCGATTGCATTGTTCACCGGATTCTTCCAAGCAAAGGAAACAGGGGCCTATTTCTGGGAACTGCTTGAAGTGGACGATCAAGCCGCTCTCTGGATCGACTTGGATCAAAACGGCTTTTTCGATGCCAATGAGCGCATCCTGCACTTCTCCGACGATTCCACGGGCGGCGTGACCAATCAGGCGATCACTTTGAATCAGGGATTCTATCAATTGGCCATTTACCACGGAGAGATCAGTGAAAACGCATCCCTGGAAGTGAAGTTCTCCACCCCTTCGAGTACGTCGGGGCCCTCAAGCTCAACCACCCTCCATCCCGGCGATGAAAAACAATCCGATCTGTTCCTGACCGCCAATCGGCATACCTTGATTCGTCGAGGTCCGCTTCAATTGGGGATCGATGGTTCGGGGGCGCTTTTCTACCGGCACGTCAACGAAGGGGGCAGCATTTTGATCGAATCAAACCAAACCATTCAAAATTCCAACTGGTCGCAAGTCGGTCTTTCCGTCGACTTCAACTCCTCGGCCATTCGTCTCTATCTCAATGGAGAGCTGGTCGGAGAGGGATCGTTTCCGGAAGGAGCATCCCTCGACCTCCAGGATTACGGCGATTGGCAGGTTGGAGGAATCAACGAACTGGAAAAGGATTCTTTCACCGGACGAATCGATGATTTGCGCATCTATTCCACCGCTCTAACCACGGACGACATGCGGGAAGTCTCCTCCGACGATCTGACCGGTCGTACGATCGCAGGATTCCGCAAGCAGGTCATTTACGACGAGGGCAGCTCTGAAAACGGCTTCCTCATGGTAAACGACCACGGCACGATCCGGGCCCAAGTGATCGAAAACGGAACCGTGGTGGAAGTGGCCACCAACCGATTGATCGAAAAGGAAGGCAGCTCCGCCTCTTTCAGCCTGGCTCATCTGCCTCAGGTCGTTTGGTGGCTCGACGCTTCAAATCCGGATAAACTGACCCTGGACAACGGCGAAGTCGTGGAGTGGTGGGACAGCCTTCGGGGAGATTCCTACTTCGGACAGACCAACTCCGCCAAACGCCCCGAATACGATGCCACCGGTCTGAATTTCCTTCCTTCCGTAGATTTCGATACGGTCGGATCGAACAAGGACTCTCTGCACGCGTACAGAAACGGAGCTTCCTACAACCCCTTCGGGGTCAACGGAGCCACCAGCGGCAGTGTAAGCGACGTCGCGATATTTCTCGCTTTCCAAGTGGACTCGCATGCCAGAACGACTTTCCCATTCAACCTCGGTTGGGGGGACCATTTCCCCTGGAGCAACGGATCGATCTTTTGGTGGTTCTCCGACAACCGCAAGGCAGTCAACCTCGGAGGGGCAGCCACCCCCATGATCTTATGCCTGCATTTTTCCGTAACCGATTCAATCCAGGCAATCTACAAAAACGGAAGCAGCATACTCAGCGGTCCCCGCACCGCCCCGACCAACATCGGCGGATCCTTCTTCTTTCCTGGAACCGGCGGCAACGACACCTACATGCCTGATTACCACGTTGGCGAACTGATCGCATGGAACGGACTACTTTCCGAGATCGATCGTCAGTACGTCGAGGGTTACCTTGCCCACAAGTGGAACCTGGCCGATTACCTGCCCGGCAATCACAGCTATCTGGATGCTCCCCCCGAAGGCCCGGACTCTCTCTCCAAAGCCAACGAGGTGGATGATGCCTGGCGCCACTGGACCGTTTCCTATGGCGAAAACCCTGGTAATCTAAACCTCTACCTTGACGGAGAATTGATTGCCGGACCGGTGCGTATTCAAGCAAGCGGAACGGTTTCCAACCATGACGAAAAGCCTTCGATCGGTTCCAATCAGGGCAGTTTCAACCTGAATGGCTTCGGTAAATTCAAAGGATTCATCGACGAAGTCAGAATTTATGATCGCGGATTGAATGCCGAAGAAGTGAAACAAATTTATCTCGGCGACTCCAACAACACAGGGGTCGTCGAGTTCCGGGCGATCGAGAAACCGAGCGTACGCACGCTTTCCGCTTTGGAAGCCCGCCCTGATTCGGCATTGCTTCGCGCGGAGGTGACTTCCATAGGGGGAGAACTCGTTGAATCCGCGAGTCTAACCGACAGAAGCTTCAGGGAAGAAACCTTTGCGGGCATGCAGGCATGGTATTCGGCGGATAGTTTGGTGGGAGCGAACGGTTCGGGAGTTTCTCATTGGAAGGATCAGTCCCAACACGCAAGGGATTTTGAAAATGTTCTGGGAAACCCCAGGCTGCTCACCTTCGGATTGAACGGAAAACCCACGCTCTCCTTTGATGGCGACGACTTGCTTTGGACGGGGAGTGACTTCGATTTTCTTACCGATACGGGATACACCATGGCATCCCTCGCCCGATATTCCGGATCGCAAAGCCAGAGAGTGATCACTTCCCGAACGAGAAATTTCCTCTTTGGATTCCATGGGGCTTTGGTTGGCCGCTGGTATGCGGAGGGCTGGATTTCGACCGATGGAACGTTGGACAAGGAATGGCACCTGCATCTCGGAACCATTGGAGACAACAAGGGTGACCCGGCGGCATCCTTCTGGCAGGACGGCGTGCTCATCACAGATCAATCCCGAGGCTCGAACAACCTCAACTTCGCGCCGGGCGTGCTTCAAGTGGGAGGTTGGAAGACCGGAGAGGAATTCTCCACCTGCGAAATCGCCGAACTGATGATTTTTTCAGGCGAACTGAATGCTCTGCAACGCACGCAACTGGAAGGTTACCTCGCTCACAAGTGGAACCTGCAGAACGAAACGCTCCCCTCCGATCACGCCTATTCCTCGGCTTCTCCCTTCGGTGGGCAAAGCAGTTATTCCGAAATCACAAGTCTCGGCGGAGATCCGCCCGAAGTCTTCTTGTTTTGGGGCGACGAGAAGGTGGAGGAAAATTCCACTTCGACGGATCCGGACGACAATTCCTCATGGGATTACGTCATTCAGTTGAGCGATTCCGCGGATCTAGGAACACTCGAACACCTGCTGTCCTCGAACTTGGTAGAAAACACGACTTACTATTACCGAGCCTATGCGCGCAACCTGGGCGGCGAAACATGGGCGGAGGAGACCTTCGACTTTCGAACCATAGACACCCGATTCACCAAGCACACCATGAACGGTTTGATTTTTTGGATCGACGCTTCCGATCTGGACGGAGACGAGGAAAGGGATTCGATAGTCGAAGGATCTCCCGTTCCCCTGTGGATCGACAAGTCCCTGACCCAAAAGAATGCAGTACAACCGATCGTCAGCAAAATGCCGATCTACCGGGCCAATGGATTCGGCAACAAACCCGCAGTGGAGTTCGAATCCGGAGATTCCATGACCATCGGTACGGTAAGCAATTTTTCCGGACCAATCAACGTCTTCGTCATCGCCGAAGGATCCGGAGTGGTCATTGGAGCCGACGATGGTTCCTCTTCGTGGACCTTGGAAGCGCGATCCGGCAACCGACTCAACGTCTTCAAGGGGGAAAACGACGCCCTGCAGCAAATGATGCTGGGAATGGATCCCAGAAGCGGGTTCGGCCTGCTCACGGGGAAAATCTCCGAAGTCATGATCTTCGATCGCTTGCTCGAACCTGCCGAACGCGAGATGATCGAAGGCTACCTTGCTCACAAATGGGGCATACTCGACGATTTGGCCCAATCGGGATTTTCGGTGAAAGACGGGTTGATCCTCTACTATCCGTTCAACGAAACCGGGGGATCCGTGGTCGAGGATTATTCCCTCGATCTAAGGCATGGAATCGTAGTTGATGCAGACTTGGGAACCGATGGCAAATTTTCCTCGGGCATCGGTTTCGACGACATCGAACCGACCACCGCAAAGATCGATCTCTCCCTCAACAAACTGGATCTGGGCGTTTCCCAATCCTGGTCTCTTTCCACCTGGTTCAAACAGCCCATCGTATCGAGCGAATTCAGCGTATTGAGGCATGCCCTGACTTATTCCGTTCTGGAACAATACGTTTACGTCAATGACACGGGGGATTTCCTTGGTGTTCTGTTCGGTTTTCAAGCGGAACCCGAGCAGGACCTGCTCTCCTTGACCAGTTTGAGTGATGGCTGGCATCACTTGGTCGCGGTTTCCAGTCCATCGGCGACCAACTTGTTCGTCAACGGATCCTTGGCGACTGCGTATTCCGATTCCTTCTCCCTTGAAATCGAATCGATCGGAAACATCGGTGGAGTCGGAGGCGGAAGGTTCTCTCCCGCTCTGGATGACTTCAGGGTCTACAACCGCACGCTTTCAACCAGCGAAGTCACCGAGCTGTACGGAAACGGGGATGGTGATTTCGGCACCCACGTCTATGCGGAATTCCCGCCTGTATTCGACAACGTCCCGGAAATCCTCGTCCCCAAGGATGCCGTGGTTCACTGGAAATTCGATTCCTTGGACGGCTCCGAGGTTCTCGACTCCTCCGGTTTGGAAAACCATGCCGTGGTCATCGACAAGGAGGAGGAGTTCGACCTGTTTCTCGAAAATGCAATCGAAGGAAAGCGACAAGGCGCGATTTACTTCGACGGCAACCTCACCCTCAAGTTGTCGGGCAGTCCGGAGGTGGCCGCCGCTCGATCGGCCTTCAGCATCGCTTTTTGGATCAACACCGAAGACCGCAATGCAGATCTGATCGACTGCGGACGATTTCAGGTGTTCATATCCGAAGGCTACCTCAACGCTCAGGTCTACGTCGGTTCCAGATGGAAACAAATCGAACCGGTGCTCTTCCCCTTCGGATCGTGGGTCCACCTCATTCTCTGGTGGGATGGGAACAAGCTGAAGTTCTTCATCAACAACGTAGAAACCACCTCCTCGATCAACGCCAAAGGGGCGGTCAGCGGGGATGAAATCATTTTCCTTGGCGGACAAGAGGAGCTTGGCTCGGGATCCTACGTTGGAGCGATGGACGACTTCCGCTTCTATGCCCACGCCATTTCTCCGCTGGAAAGGGATGATGCTTACCTTGGCGTGGGATCGCCCTTGGTAACCTACTATGCGGATGATTTCTCCTTCCAGATTGAAACCCTGCGCGGCCCGACCGACTACAACGCATCTGGCCTTCCTCCGGGATTGGAAATCGATCCCAAAAGCGGAATCATCTTCGGGGCTTCCGAACAAGTCGGAGACTTCAACGTCACTCTCTCCGCTTGGAATTCATCCGGACGAGACGATGAAAACGTCACCTTTTACGTTCATCCCGGAGAGCAAAGCATACTAGCATCTGAAATTGGATTGCTCCGCTATGGAGATCCTCCGATCGACCTGAACTGGACTGCAACCTCCGGGCTCCCCGTTCAAATCGAAATTCTCGAAGGCAACCAATCGGTAGACCTGAACGACACCGTGATGCCTTGCTCGCTGACCATCCTTCGACCGGGGTTGGTAAAACTCCAAGCCACTCAACCCGGGGATGGAAACAGCACCTACGCCCCGGCGGAAAAGATCATCGCCGAATTTATCATTGCCAAGAGAGAACTGCTTGTTCAGGTGCATGATCAATACCGCAAGACCACCGAGCCGAATCCCGAACTCACCTATGATTTGAGAGGGTTCGTTCTTCCCGACGACGAATCGATCTTGGATCAGAACCTCAGTGTAAGCGTGAGCGTGGGAGACGGATCTGCGGAAAATCCGTCGGCAGTGGGCGAGTACCCGATTCAAGCCGGCGGAAGTTCCTCGGATTTGTACTTCCTCAGCTACGTCGACGGCATTCTTACGGTCAGCGAAAAAAGAAGACAGGAGCTTGTCTTTGATCAGAACCTGTCTTCCGTTTCTTCCTTGTCTCCTCCCTTTGTCCTGACCGGAGAATCCATCGATGCCGATACCAACGAATCAACCGGTCTTCCTCTGTATTACGAAATCGATGATTCTTCCGTCGCCCGCTTGACCGTCACCCGAGAGGACGCCCTGCGCTCACACTGGAAATTCAACGAATCCAAGTATGCCGAGGCCCGGGACGAAAAAGCCCGCAATTCCGGCACCCTGCTCGCATTGCCGGTTGTGGGCGAGGACAAGGCCTGGCATTCAGGCCTTTTCGGCAATGCCGTTCATCTTGACGGGGAAGACGGGCGAGTGAATTTCGGCGCCTTGCAATTGGATGGAAACCTGACTTTCTCGCTTTGGGTAAAGCCCGATGATAACACCACTTCGGCGGGAGAAATGGAACTTTTATCCAAGCGAGGCATAGCCACCATGAACCATTTCCGTCTCTTCAAAAGAGATGGCAACGGAAGCCTAGGCTTGCAATTCTTTCCCGACGGAAACGCGTCCGACACTCAAATCGTTTTCTTCGAGGAGGAAGTGTTGCAGGATGGAAACTGGACGCACCTTGCCTTTTCCTACGACAACCGCATGGGGACCATCCGACTGTACGCAAACGGCGTTCTTGCAACTCAAAAAACGGGCTTGTTGGAAACCAACGGCTCCCTGCCTTACGGCTTTCGCTTTTGCGAGTTGGTCGTCGGTGGCGCCGCTTCTTCCTTCTTGGGAACAATCGACGACTTGAGGTATTATCAGGTCGTACTCAAACAAAGCGAAATCAACCAGATTTACGGCCAAGGCGGAGGAGACTATCAAACCCTTGAAGTCATCGGTTTCGGCAAGACAAGAATAACCGCAAGACAAAACGGCAGCGAGTCCTACGAAAAGGCGATTCCCACGCATACTTACCTATCGGTGGTCAAAGCCCCTCAATCGATTGATTTCAACGAACTGTTGGATCGGTCGGTCGGAGACTTCCCGTTCACCCTAGAAGCCAACGCCACCTCCGGTCTTCCCGTGAGCTTCACCCTTTCCGATCTTTCACTGGCCAGTTTGAAGGGGGATGAAGTATTCGTCAGAAACGCGGGAGAACTAACGGTCACCGCCAAGCAGTCCGGAGACTCGGTATACGACCCGGCAGAACCCGTATCCAGAACCTTCTCCATCGGTTTCGGGAATCTTTTCTCCGACTCGATCCCCCATCTATCGCTGTGGCTCGATGCAGTGGACGTCAACTTCGACAACTTGAAGGACGAGGAAAGCGATTTTCTTTCAGGCGATCTCATCAGCCTATGGGCAGATAAATCCGGAAATCACAATAGCCCCGTCCAGGCAACGAACGAGCGTATGCCCAAATGGAAACCCCATCAAATCAGAGACAAAGCGGTCGTCGAATTCTCCTCCGATGCAAATCAATCCCTCTCGCTCCAACTGCCCATCGACAGTCCTACCATGACCATGCTGGTGCTTCGACAATCACAAAGCGCAAGGTCACGATTTTTTGGAGGTGATCTATCCGTCGCCTCTCCTACCGGCGCATACGAAATGAAATACAACGGAGGCAACCCATTGATCTCCTCCTCTCACTTGAGCAGTTCCCTGACGATCGTGGCTCTGGGCACCTCGCCCAACGCTCAAAACCTCTGGATCAACGGGGATTTGATCGGTTCCGGCTCAAGCTCGGCAATTCCTCAGGCTTACGATCGAATCGGCAACGAGTTTTCCGGTCAGATCGCCGAAGTTCTGGTTTTCGAGGATTTCGTCAATTTCTTCAACAGGCAGAAAATCGAAGGCTACCTCGCCCACAAGTGGGGATTGAACGACTCCCTCCCCGCCTTCCACCCCTATTTCCTCGTTCCGCCCAGTTTCGGAGGAGATCAAACCATCAGCTGGTTCGGAGTTGAAACAAATTCCTCAACCGGCACTCCCCAATTGCCGGTCAAGGCGGCAAGGGATGCCGATTTCACGCTTTCCGCGCTCGCATCCTCTGGATTGTCCGTCATTTATTCAAGCAGCGATCCCACGGTTGTCTCCATATCCGGCGACAAGGCGAGAATTCTGGGAGTAGGCAAAGTCACCATTACCGCATACCAAAACGGAAACACCCGCTACTTCCCTGCACCTCCGGAGAGCGTGGAGCTTGAAGTCGTCGACTTCTCAGATCCCCTCTTCGAGAAGGACGATCAAAACATAACCTTCCAGCAATTGCCCTTGAAGGTTCGCGAAGACCCTCCTTTCCAAATTGCCGCCACCGCTCGTTCCAGCGGATTGCGGCACAAGATCTACAACCTTCCCGTTACCCTGAAGATCGAATCGGGACCGGCTACTTTGGACTCCCGTGGAGTGGTCACCCTGGACGGCACTCCGGGAACCATCGTTCTTTCCGCCACCCAAAGCGGAAACGCCTTCGTACGAGCTGCCAACACGGTCTATCAATCGATCGAAGTATCCACCAAGACCCGTCCAAGCATTCTTTTCATCGACATGAAGAAGGAGGGACCGCTTGATGGCGTCCTTGCCATTCCTCGACCCATCGTTCTTCCCGGAATATATGCAAGCAACGGAGATCGAATCATTGTCACCAGTTCGGATCCGCAAATCGTCGAAGTCGTCGGACGCAACAAAATCATCGCTAGAAAACCAGGTCTGGTCACCCTCAGCTTCGATATTCCGGAAAGCTCCCAATTCGCTTCCGCGATCACTCGAACGAGAACCTTGGAGGTGACCCAGCCAACCAAGGATTCTTGGCTGAACCAGCGAAAAAAGGATTCTCGCTACCTCGATTTACGACAAGCCTTCGTCGGTCGCAGATTGAACAAGCGTCCCGAATGGACCGTCGAACAGGCGGAGTACGAATTCGACCAGGACGAAGCGGATTCCGACGGCGATGGGTTCAGCAACCGATTCGAACGGGCCCTGGGAATGGATTCGCTTGGCTTCGATCGCGCCTTGCGACCGAAACACCTGCGATCATCGAACGGTCTTCCTCTCATTTCCTTCCTGCGCTACACCGACCCCCAGTCATCAATCGGCGAAAACTTCAATTACCTCATCGAAGAAAGCGTCAACTTGAGGTCTTGGGCTCCGGCAAGGGTCACCTTGATCAGTTCGATCGATGCGGGCGGTGGCATGGAGCGCGTGGTCTACGCTTCCTCGGAACCTCCTAAATCGGGGGAAACAAGGTTCCTTCGGTTGCGGATAACACCCTAACCTCTCCGATTCGAAAACTTCTCAACCCAATCGAAACACACACTGCAAGAATCATCATGAAAAAAATCCTAACCATCCTTCTCTTCTTCGCTACCACCGGGGTTTTTGCCGTCGATTTTCCCGACATCAGCGTGGAAGATCTTCAAAAAGCCATCGAATCGAAGAAGGTAGCCATCATCGACGTCAACGGCCCCAACTCCTACAAGAAAGGACACATCCCCGGGGCAATCGATTTTTCCTCCGCTCAAAAGGACCTCGGTCAATTGCTCCCCAAGAAAAAGAACACACTGGTGGTCGCCTATTGCGGGGGTCCGCAATGCAAGGCCTACCTGAGGGGAGCAAAAGCAGCTTCCAAGCTCGGTTATTCCAACGTCAGGCACTTGTCGGCCGGAATTTCAGGCTGGAAGGAAGCTGGCCAAAAGGTCGCCAAAAAATAAGTTCGCTCATCTCGGCAAAACTCCCTTGACCCACATGCCCGCGCTGCAAACGATTCTTCGATCCAGTCTATGGTTCTTCACCATCGGTTTTTTTCGACTGGTTGCACCATCCCACGGAAGCGACCTAAGCGAGCCTCTTGGAATGGTAGCCATCGAACTGTATGCAGGATCGCAGGAAGCTCCTTTCTATCGAATTGTCTCTCCCGGAATAAAGGGGGAATCCCTCTATCAGGGCAACGTCGATTCCACCACGGAAAGCAACGTCAGTTTCGCCCGAATTCCTGACTTGTCGAACCCGGCGGTACAGATCGGCCCCCTTCCCTTTGGAGTTATGAACACTTCGCAGGCAAGAGCCCAAGCATACTTGGACGAAAACGGTTCGATCGATCGAATCGAGCTTCTTGCATCCGGAAGCCAGTACCGTGGAAAACCATCCGTGATGGTTGCTCCCCATACCGAAGGCAACGGCACCTTGGATCAACTTCAGGAAGCTCATGCGGAAGCGGAGTGGAACTCATCCACCGGAATGATTGATGGTATCATCGTGACCCAATCGGGCAGAGGGTATCTATCTCCTCCGGTCGTCACCATTGACGGCGGCCCCTACTATCTTAGGATCATCGATCCGGAATCCAACTTCACCGGACTTTACTTCAGAATCCTTTCCAATTCGGATGATTCGGTGGAATTGGAAAATTCCGATGACTTGAATTTTTCCCAGATTCTAGCCGAAGGAACGAAAGTGGAAATCTTTCAAGGGTGGACCATTGCCTCTCTCTTTGGTCGCGACGATACGCAACTTGGGCAAGACGCCAATTCGTCTCTTGCCGATTGGCTCTACGTCATCAAGGATTCATCCCTGCAAACTGGCGATTCCAGTGACTACGAGGCGATTTACAACGATGGAGAGGAATGGAAGTCGGTTACCCCTCCAAATGCGATTCTCTCCGATCGACTTCTTCCTCCGGACGAAGGAATCCTCGTAGCAAGAAGAATCGATGCCAATCTTTCCCTTCGCTTGAACGGCATCGCATCCATGGATGCCGGAAATTGGGAAATTCCTGCTGTCGGCAAGCGCAAACTAGCCAGCAACCCTTACCCCGCGCGGGTAATGCTATCCGACCTGCTGGGAAGCGAATCGATCACCGAAGACAACTCCTCCCTTTCAGGGCACTTGTGGCTGGCTCATCCCGATCAGGACTTTGCGGACAACGTCCAGGTAATCGACGCTTCGGGCTGGTCCACCTTCTGGCATGATGGCTCCAACCTGCAAGTCTCCAGGCCAGCAAGTATCTCGGCCCGCCCGGGTTCGGGAATCGGAGGAGCGCTCACGGTGGACGATTTCTCAATGAAATCCGGGACGATCGATGCATTGAGCAACCCCTCAGTCGGAAATTCAGCCGTTACTTCGGCCGCTCACGGTTTGAAAAGCGGATTCATCGTGGAAATCTCCGGCGTAACAGGAAGGTTGACCAACGAGAACAAGGAACAAATCGACGCTTCCGCAGAGGTAGTCGAGGACGGAGAGGGGTTGGTAGTCGATTCTTCCGCCAACGGAAAATGGGAAGTGCTTTACGTGGACGAGAACACTTTCGAACTAATCGGTTGTTCCGGTAATTCGGACTTCGTTTTCACGGAGAACGCTCGCTGGTCCACGGGGGATCCGGGCGCCGGTTATGATACGGACGTCACGCTCTCGATTCTCGGAGGGAAGGGAACCGGGGCTTTGGCAACCGGTATCGTAAACAACGGAATGATTTCATCAATTTCCTTGATCAAAGGCGGACTGCTTTATCTGGAAGCTCCCGAGGTAATCGTTCATCCCGGGGGATGGCGCAGGCTCGGCAGGGGCAACGCCCCGATCAACGACCTGTCCGTTCCCGGAGGAGCAGGCATGCTGCTGCTGCGAAAGCATCCTCATGGCACCTCTGCCCGCATCCCCTTGCGCTCGATCGTTGAAGATTAGGGAAGGAAGTACGAGCGGTCGACAAGTTTCAAGACACCTGATGCGCATCCACGTCCAAGAGGTCATGCACCTCTTTGTCGCAAGGAAATGACCCTCTGACGCGATTGATTTGCGTCAGGGCACCGGAAACGGAATGCGTGAGATAAAAAAGATGGTAGCGATAGTACCCCTTGATTTTCTCCAAGGGAGCGCAGGCCGGTCCCTTGATCTCCACACCAGTCGGTTTCGCCAGGTCCAATGCCTTCCGCCATTGCTCCGCGTAAAAGCGAGTCTTCTCTTGGTTTCTCCCACGAAACAGATGACGAATGAGATGACGATAAGGAGGATAGGCCAATTCCAGACGGCTAGACAATTCCTCCCGGGCGAACTCGTCGACTTCGGCTCGCCTTGCAAATTGTATGCAACTTTCATAAGGAGCGTAGGTCTGCACCAAGACCTCGCCCGCTCGATCTCCCCGCCCGGCCCGGCCCGCCACTTGAACCAACAATTGAAACGCTCTTTCCGATGCGCGAAAATCCTCCAGACGCAGGGGCAAGTCGGCATCGATCACTCCGACCAACGTGACGTTCGGAAAATCCAATCCCTTGGCAATCATTTGGGTGCCGACCAATACGTCGATTCTTCCGATGCGAAAATCCCTGAGGATTTCACGAAATAGGTTTTTCTTCGACATGACGTCGGCATCCACTCGAACAACCTTGGCGGAATCGGGCATAACGGACTCAACCACGTCTTCGATTCTCTGAGTGCCGTGACCCTTTCTTCGTATTTCGGGAGACTTGCAGTTGGGACAGAAAAACGGAGAACTCTTGCGGTATCCGCACAAATGGCAATGCAGGTAGTGGTCGGTTCGATGGTAGGTCATGGCGATGCTGCAAAAACGGCATTGCTCGACCTTTCCGCATTCCGTGCAGAACAAGGTGGTATTGAACCCCCTGCGGTTGAGAAAGAGTATGCTTTGCTCGCGTTTTTCGTATCTTTGCCGCAAAGCTTCGATCAGTGGTTGCGATAAGATGGGGGCGATCTTTTGCCTCATCGCTTCCCTGCGCATGTCCACCAGATGGACCAAGGGAAGCTGGCGATCGTCTATGCGTTCCCTGAGAATCGACTTTTGGTATTTCCCTCGCTCGACGTTATGAATGCTTTCAAGAGAAGGAGTAGCGGAGCCCAACAAACAAACGCAATCATTGAGAAAAGCCCTATACACCGCGACGTCCCTACCATGATAGCGGGGAGAATCTTCCTGTTTGTAGGCAGGCTCATGCTCCTCGTCCACTACGATAAGCCGAAGGTTGGAAATGGGAGCGAAAACCGCGGATCGGGCGCCAACCACGATTCGAGCCCTGCCTTGAGCCAATTTTCTCCATGCATCCAGTCTTTCCCCGCCCGAAAGATGACTGTGCCAAACCACGACCTCCTCTCCTTGCCTGCCGAACCTTCGGCGCAAGCGATCCACCGTTTGGGGGGCAAGAGCGACTTCAGGCACGAGAAACAAGACGCCGCCGCCCTCGGACAGGGCCTCTTGCATCGCTTGGCAATAGACTTCGGTCTTTCCCGATCCGGTCACCCCATGGAGGAGGCGAGTTGCGAACTTACCCGACCTCATGTCCGCAAGTGTCTCATCGGTCGCCAATTTCTGCTCCTCGGTCAACTCGATGAAGCATGGCTCCTCCGAAGAAACCTCCTCGGACCATTCATCCAGGTAGGCGTCTCGGTCATGGGAGCGTTCGGATTGAGCGACCAGTCCCTTTTCCACCAAGGCTCGCATCACCGCAGAGGAAACACCGGACTCGGCTTGCCATTGAAGGGCATCGACCGGAACCGAACCCATTCGAGCGAGCGCTTCATAAGCTGCCAGCTGTTTGGGAGCGCGCGAAAGAACTTTCTCCCATTCCTTCCTCTCTTTGCGAACCGCTTGAACGAACCTTCTGATCTTGGGGCTCATGCCATCCCGTACGGAGGCGGGGATCATCGCCCCAAGAGCGCTTTCCAAGGTACTTGAATAATAAGCGGCTATCCATTTCGCCAGATTCACCAGTTCCGAATTGAGGACGGGCTCAGGTTGCACGATCGCTGAAACCTGCCTCAGCTTTTGCGGGTCGGGAACGTGCATTGGATCAAGAGAGGAAACGATTCCCAGAGTCCCTCTCCTTCCCAAAGGGATTCGCACCAAGGTTCCGACTTTAAGAGAATTTTCAAACGACTCTTCCGCCCCGTAGGTGAGCGCCTTGTCCAAGCCTCCCAGGGGAAGAACCTCTACCAGAAAAGGCTTGGTTTTGAGTTGATTCGCCTTCTTCATTGCTGACGCAGGTCAAAGCAAAGCAAGCGACTGCTCTTGCCGGTCGCTCGATCCTTTTCATTTTGCATAAGGTAGAGCAACCCGCGACTGAGTGCCGGCATCGTCCAAGTCTCCGGAGCAAAAAAGGGCTGAAAGCTTTGCTCGATCCTCCACCCCTCGGAGTTCAAGTCGATACGGAGGAAAGACCCCAGTTCCGAAAGACACCAAAAGCGTTCCTGGGCCAACAACCAACTTCCACGAAAAAGCTGCAGGGAACGATCGACCCCCGATATCTCCTGCCTCCATACGATCGGTTCACGCCACAAGACCGCTCCTTTTCTCCAATCGAGGCAAAAGACCTCCGCGCCCAACTGGTGCCTGCCGCTTACCCCGAAGATCATTCCATCCTTCACCACCGGGGTCATCCAATGGATTCCCAGCGAGGCATCGCTCCAAATGACTTCGGCGCTAAAATCATCCGCGATTCGAAGGATGATCGAACCCTGTCCGTAACACTCGGAAAGAAAGACGCAGTTCTCGCCCAACGGCACGGGGGGGCAGGCATTGGCGGATTCGTATTGCCTTGACCTCCAGGGGAAACGGGTCAAAGCCTCGCCGGTCAGAGGATCCAGAATCAACAAACCACCATCGGGCGGCTTGCTCTCTCCCCCGGTCAAGGCCAGGCATACCAAGCGATCGTAAAACCTCGCCAACACGGGAGAAGAATAACTCGCCCCCCAAGAATCCTCCAATATCCAACTGGTTTCACCGGTCAACAAGTCGAACCCGACCATGCATTGATTCGCCCCACCCCCGACGTTGAGAATCAAGTTCTTGCCAGCCACGATCGGATTCGAGCCCTTGCCGAAAAAATATCGCGGGACTCCGAACTCCTTTTCCAAATCTCTTTTCCACAATACTCGACCGCTTTCAAGATCAAGGCAGGTCAACCATGCCGTCACGCCATGCGCGAAAACCTTGTCTTCATGAATGACCGGACTGGCCCGGGGTCCCGGCGAGTACCCGAACCTGTCCTCGTAAACGATCGGATACGAATGCGCCCAGATCGGTTTGCCGGTTTCAGCCGCCCGAGCTTCCACCAGCTCACGGTCTTCCATTCTATGAAAAAGAACAAGGACGTCTCCGGAAATCGCAGGGGATGCGTAACCCGCGCCCTTCTCCAGCGACCAAACCAATGAAGGCCCGGAATCGGACCACTCCTCCAGCAGTCGGCTTTCGGGAGATTTGGCGTCGTCAGACGGACCATTGAACCTAGGCCAAGAGGAAAATTGAGCTTTTGAATGAAGGGGAGCGGGTGCAGCGAACCTTTGCCAACGATCCGCAGCGGATCCAGACCCGAACCCAAGCGCAAGCAAAAGAAAAGGAAAGCGTATTCGAAAATCAAAGCTCACTGCCACTAGCAATCTTCGATCTTTTGCCTCACTTCAACCCGAAACCGACAAGTTTGCAGTTCTGTTGCAAACATCGCAAAACATTCTCGCTCCCAAGCGAGATTCCATATACAAAAATGCAAAGACGTGAAAGATTCCATCCATTTCATGCCCTCGGTCTTCAGGGAACGCCACAGGCGAAAAAACGCCACCAGGCTGCTGAGGTTCTTTCTTGTCCTTGCGGTGTTCGTCCTCGTCTACATGAACTTGTACAGGTTTTTCATGAGCGCCGAACGCGAGGGACAAGCCGTTGGCTGGATAGAGGCTTTTTATTGGGTGCTCACCACCATGTCCACCTTGGGATATGGCGACATCACCTTCAGCGGGGACAGGGGCAGGCTTTTTTCCATGGCGGTGATGTTCACCGGGGTCTTTTATCTATTCATCGTTCTGCCATTTGCCTTCATGGAATTTCTCTACAAACCGTTCGTGGAATATCAATCGGGCGCCCGCGTGCCGAAGAGGTACGAACCAGGAGATCAAAAACACGTCATTCTCACCCACTACGATTCCATCAGTCACGCCCTGATGGAAAAACTCACCCAGTTCGGATATCCCTTCGTTTTGGTCATCGACAAGCTCAAGGAAGCGCAAAAATACCACGATATGGGCATTCCCGTCATGTTCGGTTCCATCGAGGATTCCGACACGCTTGAAGCTGCCGGAATCAAGAATGCGGCCATGGTTGTGGCCACTGACGATGACATTCGCAACGTAAACGTCGCCTTCCGGGCTCGCGACATGGATGCCAAGCTCCCGATCGTGGGAACCTGCAACAACCAAAGTTCCGAAGACATCATTCAACTGGCAGGAGCGAACCACGTCATTCGCATCGCCAAGCAAATGGGAAGCTTTCTTGCCCGCAGAATCTCCTGTACGGACAACAACACTCACGTCATCGGGTCTTTTGGAGAGGTGCTGATCGCAGAGGCTACGGTTCATGGCACGCCCCTTGTCGGCAAACAACTCCAGCAAACCAGCTTGCGAGAGGAATACGGCGTAAACGTGGTGGGCATTTGGGAGCGAGGCAGGTTCGAGACTCCCTCCCCCTCGACCATGCTCAACAATCATACCGTACTTCTGCTTGCCGGCACTCAGGAAAGCTTCGACAAGTACGATCATGACTTTCGAAACTTCACCAACAACTCGGCTCCGGTCATCATCATCGGCGCAGGCCGCGTAGGACGTGAAACCGCCAAGACCCTCCAAGAGATGAACGTGTCCTATCGAGTGATAGAAACCGATCAAAAGAAAGCCGGGATGGTGGACAACTCCATCTTGGGGGACGCATCTGAAAAAGCGGTGCTCGAACGCGCCGGGATCAACAAGGCTCCGGCCGTGGTCATCACCAGTCACAACGACGAGAGCAACATATACCTGACCATATACTGCAGAAAGCTTCGACCGGACATTCAAATCGTCAGTCGTGCCTTTCTTCATCGAAACGTAGAACCTCTCCATCGAGCGGGGGCCGACTTTGTCATGTCTCAGGACTGGATGGGAGCCAACACCATCTTCAATCTGCTCAACCGAGCGGAAATCCTCATGATCACCGAAGGGCTTGACGTATTCAGTCAAAAGACCCCTAAATCACTCTCCGGTGTTTCGGTGAAGAATTCGAAGATTCGCGAGAAGACCGGTTGCAGTATCGTTGCCATAAAGGGCGATGCCGGCACCATCATCACACCCTCCCCCGAAGACAAGTTTTGCGAAAACGGAGAAATCATACTTATCGGTAGCGAAGCTTCTGAAAAATCATTCGAATCGAAGTTCCGATCCTGAAGCTCTGATCCGGGAATTGATCCGGACGAAATTTCAACGTCATGGAATCATCGAAAGCGAGGTACCTGGCAAATCAGCCTTGTCGAGCTCCGGATAACAAACCATGAAATTGTTTTCGTCGATAAGGTTGAACGCATAGTGGGTGACCTTGGGAGGCAGAGTCGCCTCCACTCTTGCCGCATTCTTTTCATGGGCAGGGATGATCTTTGCTTCCAAGGGAAACCATTCGCTGTCCTTGCTTTCGCCATTGAAAGAGTAAATTACTCTGGCTTGCACCAGTTTTGCCCCATTTTCCCGGTATCGCAAACGTACCCGTCGGTTGGTTCGCTGCTGATCAATCACCGATACAAATTTTCCCGCACCAGGCATTTTCACATTCGTGCAACTTGGATTGTAATTGGTCATCCCTGCATTCATTCCCTTTAAAAAAGCGAGCAGTTCTTCGGTCATCTCTTGGGTAAGCTTCGGCCTTTCCGTACTGAGATCCTTGGCCTCTTCCCAGTCCACCCGCTTGCCCGAAGCATCAGATAGTTGGTAAAGTTCGACGCGCTGCCTCTCATAGGGATGATTGTAAATCAATTTATACCCATTTTTAAGGTGGGCGGATTGCTGGCAGTATCCATTGGGAAAATGCCAGAACATCGACTCTCTCCGCTTTTTCGTCCTTGGATCGAGAACCTTGTCCCCATCGGTTGGATCCTCTCGGAGCAAGACACCCAAGTCACTCCCGTCCAAAATCTGCTTGGCGGAATCAGGGGCGCCTGCCCACCCTAGGATCGTGGGATAAAAATCGAGCCCGTTGACCACCACCTCGCTCCTTACCCCACTGGCGATCCCAGGACCGGAGATGAGGAAGGGCACGCGTATTCCACCCTCGCGGACGTGAATCTTGCCCTTGTCCAGAGGATAATTGTCCGTAAAGACGAAACTGGAATATCCTTCCATTCCGCCATTATCCGAGGAAAACAAGACAAAGGTGTTTTCGATCAGCTTATGCCCCGGCCATCTGGGATCTTCGGTCTCTTCCAAATACCCGATTAACTTGCCCACGTAATAATCGAGTGTTTCCACCATCGAACAGTAGTATGGGTTGCGTTGCCCCTCCAACGTCCAGCCCTTGGGATCCTTGGGGAAATCAACACCCAGTTTCCCGCAGTACTTTTCGAGTAGCTGTTTGCTCCTTGTCTGGATGGGTGTATGCACCAACCAGCTTGCGTAATAAAGAAACACGGGATCCTCTTTGTTTTCAGAAAGAAAACGCAGGGCTTCTTCCGTCACGTGATCCCGCGGATATCCATTCTCATCCAATCGGTAAGGGTCCTTCTCTTCCCTCGTGGCAAATCCTTCCAAGCGGTTGGGCATCCCATTCTGCACTCCTCTTGCCTGCGAATTCCCGTGATAGTGACTGGAAAAATCAAAGCCTTCGTCAACCGGCTGAGGAAAGGCGTAATGATTTGCCGCAATGTGCCACTTGCCGACGTGACCGGTTTTATATCCGTTTGATTTGAGAGCCTCTGCAATCGTCACGTTCTTTGTGTCCATCCCCCCTCTGCACCAAGGCGAGATAAAGGAATTCTGAGGATGATGAGGCATGGGCGGTTTGCCCGATGCCACCGTAGTGCTCATGGTTCGGGCAGGATGTTTTCCGCTCATGATCGCGCACCGACTTGGGCTACACACCGGGGAAGGCGAATATCCATTGGTAAAAAGCACTCCCCTTTTAGCCAGTTTATCGATATTGGGTGTCTCGTAAGGGCAAGGCTCATCCACGTCATAACTGACCACGTCCTGCCAGCCAAGGTCATCCACCAGCATGAGCAGAACGTTGGGTTTTTCCGGGCGGACGGACTGCCCGATCAGGCCATTGGCCAGCCCTGAGAATAAAATCAAACTAATTGCTTTCTTCATCTTTGTCTTCTACCCCTGCCCATTTTCGCGGGTATGAAATCCACCCGGGTAAATTTGTTCAGTCGGGGAATCCTGACCGTCAGGGCACCGTCTTTTACCTGGTAGGGGCCCAGTTCCATAAGCTCGACTTTCTCATCTTCACCTGTGGCAGGATTGATGTTCTTGGTGACGACGTCCACCTTGTAAAAAGCTCCATTCTTAAAACCCTCTCCCCGAAATGAGTGGCGGGACTTGGAATGATTGAAGCGCTTTCCTTCTTGTACAGTCGCAGGAATACTAACTTCTGCCGGAGTCTTGCCCGAACCACCGCTTGAATAAATCAGGTTGGTAAACTTCCTTTGGGTACGGTTCCATGTCGATACCCGGTAGCGTTCGTTACCGGTAAATCCCTGTCCGGAAACAATCAGATCATTGCCCACCTCCCCAGCCAGGGCGTGGCGAATGACTTCATCGCGTCCGCCGCCTGCCTGAGAAAACCATCGCCAAACGTAGAACATCAAGTGATTGGGGTCCGACGGAACCTGATAATCGTCGATCGTGAAAATTTCTCCCTGCCCGTCCGACACCTTGAAATCATTGTCTCCCCCGCGCAGGGAAACCTTGCGGGTGATCACCGCCGGTCCGCCATCACTAGCGGGAATAACCAGATCGGGACGCAATTCCCCCACCCGGCCGTTGTAATCCCTCCTCTTGGTCAACCCCATTGACCAGGGACTCTCATTGTCGGTCCACAAAAAATTCATCACGTTCATCCCGCGCTCCATACACTTACCCATCAGCGTGAGGATTTTGCAAAAGCTATCGATTTCATTTCTAATCCCGTCTCCATTGACATCCGCGCTTAGCACCATTGCGCCCAAGTTGCCATCATCCCAGTTTACCCAGGCCTCAGCCGAGACGATCGGTTTCCACCAATATCCCTCGCGATCGAGTTTCCGGCGGAAAAGATCGTAATTTCCCCAGGTCGAGGTAACGAAGCTTCCGTCCATCATTCCATATCCGTCGTGATGATCGGAGACGTTGATATTCAAGCAGTCCACCAATTCCATCAAGGTTCGGTTCTTCACCTTCTGTTCGAGGTAATCATTGACCGCCCTCCCTCCCCGACCATCCAGTCCGCCAATTACGGGACACCCTTCGCAGGGGGAGGTGCCCGAGGTGGAGATGAGCACGGGAACGGCAGGCTCTTCGTCATAGACCCCGCGCACTGCCTTCGCCCCTTTGATGAAAATCTCATTGTGCAGGAATTCGACGTCCGCTCCGGGCAGAATGCTTTTCAAGTTGGTCTCGTGTCCAAGCTGCCAGGAATGGACCCTCCCCTTGAAATGCCTGGCCAGTCGGCTCATAAAGCCACTGAACTGATCGGGCTTGGGTCGTTTTTCGCCATTGGAGGCAACCTCTGCGGCCCACCCGGGGAAACCATAAAAGACAAATTCCACGAACAAACCGTCCCGGTTGGCGGCGCTAACCACGTCATCAAACATCTTCAACCCGCCGGACGGATGTTTCCGATAGTCGCAATTCATGAAATTGGGCTCGATCTGAGCCCAAGGGACCCAAAACATGACGTAACTGCTATGCTCGGCCAAAATCGGCCGGGTCAGTTCATAGGCATTGTTCAACGGGCGTGAGGCGGAAGGCTGCCAGCGCACGCCCACCTGCACGTGATCGGTCGTCCATTCGTAAGGGGGACTGCCGGCAAGAGGGGCCCGGCCAGAAAAGACCAAGGCGACGCACAATAGGATCCATGGGAAGGGTTGAGCTATTCTAATCATCTGCGGAAGATCATGGATTAAAAACCATCCTTCGCAAATGAAACAAGATCGATTGCTCGTTCATCGAGACTTTTTTTTGAACGTTTCGCAGCTTGCTGCTCATCTGCGGACGAAAGTTCAACTAAAACGGGGGTGTCAAAGGCAAGAAAGATTCTGATTTTCAGTTCGTTCGATAGTTGTCGATTGACGGAATCATTTGCCTTGGTTTGATGGAATTAATGAAGAATATCCTGATCCTTTTCGTGTTGTGCGCTCTTACGACGGTCTGTGTTTCGGCAAAGGCCTTGCTCGGAGAGTACGTCTTGGGATTTGGATACGGAACTGCAGATGGATTCGGCGCAAAAGACAACGTCGAAGGGGACTTTCTCCGTTTGTCCGCCCATGGGCCCTATAACTCCTTCTGCGATCTCTCGGCCCACCTTGATTACGGATCGTACAAGAACCACTCCTCCAACGTTTCCTCATGGGATGCAGGAATCGACAGCCTCTTTCGTTCCGAAATCCTCGGTGAAAGTTTTTTTCGTTTCCGGCCCTACTTCGGCGCCGGACTGGGATACGTGGACGTCGAATCCGGTCTGGCCTGGGCAACCACTGCCACTCGATCGGTTCGAGACGGCTTCAACTGGAGCCTCCTTGCAGGAACCGAGTGGTTGGCCGCAGAGTCCGTTTCGTTTCTTCTTGGAAGTCGCTTCACGGGGTCGTGGTCGCAATTCGACGAAAACGAAATTGCCGCCGATTTGCAGGTCCGATGGTGGTTCGATGCCATCCACGGTTTGAGTTTCGAATACCAACGGGAATTCGAATCGGAGTACAATCAATTTACCCTGAGGTATTTGTATTCCTGGCAGTAAGGTTCATTCACCTTTGGTTTGGAGCATTGCATTGAACGAAGCGTCTTGTTTTGACGATTGCCCCGATCGGTCTTTGCGACCCGGCTTGAAATGGGGGAAATATGCCGGCAGGGACGTCCTGCCGCTTTGGGTGGCGGATATGGATTTTCGCTCCCCTCCCGCAGTGATCGAAGCCGCTCTGAAGGAAGCGCAATTCGGAAACTACGGGTACGCCAAGCCCCACCAGGGATTGGTCGATTCGGTCTTGCATCACCTGCATCGACTCTATGATTGGGAAGTCCAAGCGCATTGGCTCGTCTGGCTGCCGGGCATGGTATGCGGCCTCAACGTCTGCTGCAGAATGCAACAAGGCCTTGCCAGCCAAGTCCTTTCGCACGTTCCCGTTTACCCTCCCTTCCTTTCCGCTCCAGGTAACTTCGGCCTTTCTTGCGCCAGGCTGCCGCTCCGGCTTTCGAACACTCGTTTCGAAATGGATTTCGCTCTTATGGAAAACACTCCGACTCAAACGGGCGACCTTTTCCTGCTGTGTCATCCCCACAACCCCGTGGGCACGAACTTCACCAGGGAGGAGCTTGCCCGCTTCGCTTCCTGGGCGGGCGAAAGGGACCTGCTCATATGCTCGGATGAAATCCACTGCGACCTTATTTTAAAACAGGGAATCAGGCATTTGCCATTGGGCAACCTCGACCGCGATACGGCCGACCGAACCATTACCCTTATGGCCCCCAGCAAGACCTTCAACATTCCTGGGTTCGGATGCTCGTTTGCGGTAATTTCCAACCCTGAATTACGCCAACGATTCAAGAGCGCCATGGCTGGCATCGTGCCCGATCCCGCCGCCATGGGCCTGCATCTGGCCGAGGCTGCTTATCGAGAAGGCGAGGAGTGGAGACAATCCCTGCTTGACTATTTGCGCGGAAACCGCGACCTCGCCATGGAGCGCCTTGGAAAAATGAGGGGATTGACGCCCTACTCTCCCGAAGCAACCTACCTGCTTTGGATGGATGCGAGAAACCTGCCCGTGGACGAGCCGCATGGCTTTTTCGAGAACCATGGCGTCGGTTTGTCCGACGGCAGGGATTTCGGAGCCCCTGGCTTTCTTCGCCTCAACCTCGGATGCTCGCGCGCATTGCTTCTAAAAGCCCTGGATCGCATGGAACGAGCATGTTCGGGCTTGAACCAAGAATGAACAACCCCAGGACCGAAAAAGAAAAATCCCTCAGGCTGGAAGAATTGCGGGTCGAAATCAAAAGGCACGACGAACTCTATTATCGACAAGCCCTCCCGGAGATATCTGATCAGGAGTATGACCGCAAGAAGTCGGAGCTGAATGGATTGCAAGCGGAACTGGATCCACTCGGCCTATTTGCCGGGGCGGATCGGGAAAGTTCAGGTGATGTCGAGCCAGAGGTTGGAGACGATCGGCTCGATGGCTTCTCGACTCATCGACACCTCCAACCGATGCTCAGTCTGGACAACACCTACGACGAGCGGGAATTTTTCGAATTCGATCAGCGATTGCAGAAAATCTTCGAAACCAACCATCTCGCCTACGTGGTGGAGCCTAAGATTGACGGTGTCGCCATTTCCCTCACCTATGAGAAAGGAAAATTAACCACCGCCTGCACCCGCGGCAATGGAGTCGAAGGAGACACAGTCACCCAAAACCTCTTGCATATCGAGGGGCTGCCCAAAAATCTCCTCGGCCCCTCGGTCCCTGAATTGATCGAAATAAGGGGAGAAATTTACATGAGCCACGAGGAGTTCGAGCGAATCAATGAAGAGCGGGAGCAAAGGAACCTTCCTCTCTACGCCAACCCCCGCAACCTCGCTGCGGGCACCGTAAAATTGCTCGACCCCAAGGAAGCCAAGCAGCGAAAACTCGAGATTGCCCTCTATGGTTTGGGCGCTTGCCAGCCAGAGAATCATTTCACCACGCTCTCGGAATTCCACGAGGCTCTCCTGCAATGGAAAGCCCCGGCAGTGGAATATTTTCGCAAGGTTTCGCATGCTCAGGACGCTTGGCGGTCCATCATGGAACTCAATGAACTGCGTCACGGTTATGGTTATCCAACCGACGGAGCGGTCATCAAACTCGATTGCCTTGCCCAGCATGCCCGCGCCGGGTCCACCTCCAAGTCCCCCCGGTGGGCCATTGCCTATAAATTCGAAACCGAAAGACAGGAAACCACTCTGATTGACGTTCGGTTGCAAGTCGGCCGAACCGGGGCGGTTACTCCGGTCGCTTGGCTCACCCCTGTTCAGCTTGCCGGCACTCAGGTGTCACGCGCCAGTTTGCACAATGCCGATGAAATTTCGCGCAAGGATATTCGTATCGGGGATCGGGTAATCGTTGAAAAAGCCGGAGAAATCATTCCGCAGGTAGTGGAAGTAGTCCTTTCCAAAAGGCCTTCTACGAGCATTCCTTTCGCCTTTCCTGAGGCTTGTCCTTGCTGTCGAACTACGCTCGAAAGAGTGGCGGGGGAAGCTGCCTGGAAATGCCCAAATTCCGACTGCGCGGAACAAGTGAAGGGCAGGTTGCGCTATTTTGCCTCCAGAGGGTGCATGGACATCGATCATTTGGGAGAAGCGGTGGTCGAACAACTGGTGGAACGTCATCTGGTCAGCCGGGCGTCCGATCTTTATCGTCTGACCATTGAACAACTGCTTTCTCTGGATGGATTTGCCCATAAGTCTGCGGAAAACCTTCTTCGATCCATCGCTCAAAGCAAGGAGCGTGAACTGTGGCGCCTCATCTGCGCCCTTGGAATCAAACACGTCGGATCGGCCGCCGCCAAGGACCTCGCTAGGGCCTTCCGTTCCCTGACCAAGTTGTCGGATGCCCCCTTGGAGGACCTGGTAGCCATCGATGGAATCGGAGAGATCATGGCCCAGAGCATCAGGGATTATTTTGACGATGCACCGAACCAAGCCCTGCTTGCGGAATTTGCCGATTTCGGCCTTGCTCCGGAACTGCCCATCGACGATTGCCTGGGCGATGCTCCTTGGCAGGGAAAAACTTTTGTGGTCACCGGGGCCCTCTCTCAAATGACGAGAGAACAGGCTGGCGCCCGTATCGAAGCCCTGGGTGGAAAATCTTCTTCTAGCGTGAGTTCCCGCACGGATTACGTCGTTGCCGGACCGGGCGCTGGCTCCAAGCTGGAAAAAGCGCAAAAGCTAGGCATTCCGGTTCTCGATGAATCACTGTTTCTCGCCTTTCTCGAAGATCCGCAATCCGCCTGACGCTTCCTTTTTTAGGGAATTAGGATTGAGGAATCATCGATAACGGTTAGAAAGATATCTTTTTCAGTTCTTTTCATCATGCCCACTCCCCAAAGCTCAGGGTTCGACCCCGTGGAAGATGCGATCTCCGAAATTGCCAAAGGACGCATGGTCATTGTCACTGATGATGAAAATCGGGAGAATGAAGGCGATGTGGTCATGGCTGCATCCAAGGTTACTCCCGAAGCCATCAATCATATGATTGCCCATGCCCGGGGCCTTATATGCGTCCCTTTGCTGAGCAATCAGTTAAAGAAGCTGGGCATATCCAGCATGGTTCCTCACAACCGCGAGGCTCAACGCACCGACTTCACCGTATCCGTCGATGCGGCCGAGGGCATAACCACTGGAATCAGCGCCTTCGACCGCTCCTCCACCATTCAGATTCTTGCCAATCCCGCAGGAAACCCCGAGGAACTCGTGCAACCCGGTCACGTCTTCCCCTTGCGCGCCCGCTCCGGCGGGGTACTTGAGCGAGCAGGCCATACCGAGGCTGCGGTCGATCTCGCTTCCCTTGCCGGCCTGCACCCAAGCGGAGTGATCTGTGAGATTCTCAAAGAGGACGGCACCATGGCCCGCCTGCCTGATCTTAGAAAGCTCAAGAAGAAATGGGG